>NZ_KE384251.1:0-308284 GCF_000424825.1 Streptomyces sp. CNH287
ATTGCGGCCCGGTTTCGCGAGCACGAACTCGCCGAAGTGATCTCCAGCATGCCCGGAATCGGGCCGCTGCTTGGTGCCGAGTTCCTCGCCGCCACCGCCGGCGACATGAGCCGCTTCGGCAGCGCCGACCGCCTGGCCAGCCTCGCTGGAGTCGCCCCGGTGCCCCGGGACTCCGGCAATGTCAGCGGCAATCTGCACCGCCCTCGGCGCTACCACCGCGGCCTGCAACGCGTCTTCTACACCTCCGCACTCATCAGCATCCGAAACTGCGACGCGTCCCGCCGCTACTACGAACGCAAGCGCGCCGAAGGTAAACGGCACACCCAGGCCGTCCTCGCGCTGGCCCGGCGACGAGTCAACGTTGTGTGGGCTCTGATCCGTGACGGAAGGTGCTACCAACGTGAACTCCCGGTCACAGTGGCGGCTTGACAACATCATTAGGAGGTGAGGGCAGCGGGGTCAGCCCCTCTGGAGCCCGACGAGCTGCTCCCGGATGGTCTCGACGGGCTGGAAGGTCGCCCCGAGCAGCGCGACGTGCTTCCACCGCAGCGTCCCCTCCGGACCGATCAGGAACAGCGCGCGGCGCAGCCCGATGCCGGGGGCGGCGATGCCGTACGCCCTGGCCACCGTCCGGTCCTCGTCGGCAAGCAGCGGAATGTGCAGGTCGTGCTTGCGCGCGAACGCCTCGTGGCTCTCCAGGCCCTGCGGGCTGATCGCCCAGACCTCCGTGTCCAGTTCGCGGAACCCCTCCAGTCCCGAGGAGTACGTGCACAGCTGCTTGGTGCACACCGAGGTGTCGTCGCGCGGGTAGAAGACGAGCAGCAGCGGGTGGCCGGGGGGCTGGTCGGCGGCGAGGGTGAACTCGGCCCGCTCGAGCCGGACCGGGCCGCCCTCCCCCGCCGCGCCGTCCCCGTGCTCAGCGGCGCTCCCGCCGCCCGCTCCGGCGGGCCGGACTCCGTGCAGCGTGAAACCGGGCGCGGGGCGGCCGGTCTCGGGTGGCTTCGCCATGGTGTGGTCCTCCGGGGTCTCGGGCCGGACGGGCCGCCCCGGGCGGTGCCCGGCTCGTCCGCGCCCGGCTGGGGGCGTACTGCCGCAAGATCACGCACCGCACGGGGCACCACACTCCGGCAGCCCGCGCTCACGCCTGGCAAGCATGCTCCGACCGCTTGGCGGACGGCAGGGTTCCGGAGGAGGATCAGGGCATGCAGAGTGAGATCTTCGCCTCCGAGAACATGGCTCAGCCCGCGACGGCACCGGGCATGACGCAGCAGAACTCCAAGTCGATCAAGTACGCCGTGAACGGCGAATGCTACGCGCGCCAGGGTGCGATGGTCGCCTTCCGCGGCAATCTCCAGTTCGAGAAGCACGGCCAGGGCGTGGGGAACTTCCTCAAGCGGGCGGCCACCGGTGAGGGTCTGGCGCTGATGGCCGTGCGCGGCCAGGGCGAGGCGTGGTTCGCGCACGAGGCGGACAGCTGCTTCATCGTCGACTTCGCCGCGGGCGACAGCCTCACCGTCAACGGCCGCAACGTGCTGTGCTTCGACTCCACCCTCAACTACGAGATCAAGATGGTCAAAGGCGCCGGGATGACGGGCGGCGGGCTGTTCAACTGCCTCTTCAACGGGCAGGGCAGGCTCGCGGTGATGTGCGAGGGCAGCCCCATCGTCATTCCCGTCTCGCCGCAGTCCCCCGTCTTCGTGGACACCGACGCGGTCGTGGGCTGGAGCGCGCAGCTGCACACCTCCCTCAACCGCTCGCAGAGCTTCGGGTCGATGATCCGCGGCGGCTCCGGCGAGGCGGTGCAGCTGAAGCTGGAGGGCGAGGGCTTCGTGATCGTCCGTCCCAGCGAGCTCACCGCCAAGGCCGTCTCCAACTGACGGCACCGCCACCGCGGTCACCCCCGGCTCCTCCCGCGCCCGTACGCCGTCCGGTTCAGCCGAGCAGCGTGCCGGCCGGGAGGAGGACGAGGCCCGCGCCGATGCAGGCCAGGGCGGCCCGCATCCAGCGGTGCTTGGCGGCGGCGATCCGGCTGGTGTCCGCGAGGGCCACGAGCACCCCCTCCAACGGCGCCTCGTCGGTGCGCAGCAGTGCCTCACGCAGCCGGCCCGCGTCGGCCGCGGCGCTGATGTCGTGGAAGTAGGACAGCGGTTCCCCGCTGCGCCAGGCGGGCCTGCCGTACCGGGGGGTGACGGCGGCCAGCAGGCAGCCCAGGGCCGCGGCCCACGCCACGGCCCCGGACCACCACAGCAGGCCCCCTGTCCCGTCCGGGCGCGCCGGTGCCAGCGCCGCGGGCTCCAGCACGGCGCCCGCCCAGGCCGCGGTGCTCACCCCGAGCGCCGCGACCAGCACGGCGGCCTTGGCGTCCGCACGGCCGATCTCGGCCCGGACCTCGCCCAGCAGGCGCTCCCCCGTACGCACACCGGGGGCGCGCACGCCCCTTCGCGGTTCTCCGGTCACGGGGGATCGCCTCCTGTCCGTCGGGCACACGGTGGTACGGGTCGGGTCGCACGGGTCTGGTCACGCGGTCGTACGGGTCACGCGGTCGTCGGGGTCACCGGGGGCGGCCCAGTCACCGGAACACGTAGAGCAGCGCGGGACTCAGCAGCACGCTGAGCACCAGCGCCGCCCGGTGGCCGAGGTGCCGGATCGCGGCGTGCAGCAGCGCGGTCACCGCCGTGAGCACCCGGTGCGCCCCGCAGGCGAGGCCGCAGACGGTGTCCCCGTAGGCGTAGGCGAACGGGGCGGCCCGTCCGGAGGTGCGGCGGGCCACCCGGGTGCACAGGTACTCGGGGTAGAGCAGTCCGGCGGCGCACAGATCGACGCCGTACGCCACCCCAGTCCCCAGGTGCGTCACCGCCGGGTCGGCGCCCCAGCGCAGCGTGGCGTACAGCGCCACGGCCAGGACGGCGAAGGCGATCAGTACGGGAGCCGCGTCGGCCGCGCCGTTCACCGCGGCGCCCCCGCGCCGGCCCCGTCGCCGTGGCCGTCGCCGTCCTCGTGCGCGTCGTCCCGGCCGGGCAGCTCACGGTAGAGCGGCTGCTTGCGCGTCCTGCCCTGCGCGGCCTCCCGCAGCGGGGCCTTGAGGCTCTCGACGGCCAGCCGGGCGGTCTCCTCCAGGTGGTGCTCCTCCAGGGCGCCGGCGTCCAGGAGCTTGCCCACGATGGCCACCTGGTTCGTCATCGCCTCCCGGGCGTCGTCCCGGATGCCCTCCAGCGCCAGCGGCAGGTCGTTCGGGTTGGTCGCGACCTGGAGTGCCCACCGGTGCATGTCGCCGCGGTCCAGCAGGTCGGCGTAGAACCCGGCGCGCTGCTCGGTCAGTTCCTGCTCGTTGCTGGTCCGCAGGCGCTCCAGCAGGTGCTCGCTCTCGGCCTTGCCGCGGGCGTAGTCGAAACCGCGGATGGCCGAGTACTGGCGGATGGCGTCCTCGTCCAGGCTCAGCCGCACGGTACAGGTCACGCTGAGGCCCTCGGCCTCGGCGAGCGGGGTGGCGGCGAGCGCGTCGTGCACGGCGGTCTCGGCCGCGGCGCTGCGCTCGATGTCGTAGGAGCGGGTGGCCTGCCGCATGCGGGCCAGCAGCCGGGGCTCCAGCAGCGCCCGGATGTCCCGCACCCGCTTGCGGACGACGGCGGCGGGGTCCTCGACCTGCCAGGTGAGGTCGGTCTCGGCGTGGAAGAAGAACGCGTCGCCCGAGCTGGGCAGCCGGTGCTCGAAGGACTGGTGGTGGTAGCCCATCAGCACCTGGTACATCCTGCGGAAGTTCCGGCTGACCAGCTCGCCGCGGGTCGGCTGCCGGTCGGGCGGGTAGGCGACGGTCTCGCCCGAGGCGGTCATCAGCACCAGCGCGCGGTCGGCGGAGACCGCGGGGCGGTGCCGGACGAACTGGAAGCGGCCGAGTTCTCCCTTGTCGTGGACGGGGTCGTTGACGATCTGCGGGTGGTCGGGCAGCGGCACGGGCGGGGCGTACTGCTCGGCGTCCACCGGCTCGGCGGTCTCGTTCATGGTCTCGCTTCTCTCTTGTTCTCTCTGCTACGGATAGAGCGGTGCTGTGCGGCGGTAGTGGTTGCGGCGAGTAGTGCGGTGCGGTGGCGTGCCGTGCCCCGGGACGCTCAGCCGAGCGCCTTGCGCAGCAGGGCGTCCCGCAAGCGGTCCGGCACGGTCCGCGGCCCGCCCTCCGGGGCGCGCCGCATCCTGCGCAGCAGGTGGTCGAGGCGGTCGGTCTCGTTGTCGGTCACCGCCATTCCGGTCAACAGCCGTTCCAGGGCCGAGGCGTGCTCCTCGTCGTGCTCGGCCGCCTCCACCCAGGAGGCCAGCCGGTCGAGCCCGGCACGCCGCAGGCGGGGCTCGCCCAGTACCCGCCGCCACGTCTGCGTGTACCGCGCCCAGCCCGCCTCCTCGTGGAGCCAGCGCACGGCGGGCGGCACCTGCCGCCGACTGCCGTCGACGAGCAGCGGGCAGGGATGCGCGGAGGCCAGCAGGAAGGCGTTCAGGAGGACCTGCCGCAGCGGCTGCCCGGCCTCGTGCCAGTCCTCCGTCCCCAGCAGCACGGCGGGCGCCGACGCACCGCCGAGCAGGGCCTCCAGCGTCTGGGTGACGGCGGCGCGCAGGCTCGGGCCCGACCCGCCCTCGGCGGAGTCGCGCACCACGGCTGCGAGGTCCGCCAGCGCGGTGGGGAGCATCTCCGGAGCCAGCTCCGCGTACGCGCGCACCGCCGTCCACCGGCGCCCGGCCCCGCCGTTGCGGCTCCATTCGCGCAACAGGCGGCGTACCACCGCCTCCTGGCCCGAGCGGTGTGCCACCAGCAATGCCCACGCGGCGAGTTGGCGCTCACGCGGCGAGTCCGAGGCCGCCCACGGGGCGATCAGCCCGCTCGCGGCGTAGGGGAAGTCGTGGCAGGCGAGGGTCCCGGCGCAGACGGCGGCACGGATGCGGACCATGGCGCGCTGCCCGCCGCCGAGCCCGGAGAGCCAGCGCAGCATGGGTTCCCGCACGGTGGGGTGGGCCGTCCAGACCCGGCCCAGCAGCACCGCCCACAGGCCGCCGTCCTGGTAGGCGACCAGGCGCTGGGACAGCGGGCCCCAGGGCGAGTCGAGCGTGCCGTCGAACTCGGCGGCGCGGGCGAGGACGAGGCGCGCCTCGCGGGAGGCGGCGAAGACCCGCAGGGCGGGCGCGCGTCCGGGTGTCTCCAGCGCCCGGAACTCGCGGAAGAGCGCGTCGGAGGCCTCGGCCACCAGCGGGTAGGGGGCGCCGTCGAACACCGCGAGGGAGATCAGGAACGCCTTGTCCCGCAGGCCCAGTCCGGGGTCGTCGAACCAGGCGTCGACCCGCGTCTCGGCCGCCGCGCGCCCGTGGTCGGCCAACTCCTCGGCGGAGACCCGGCCGTGCGCGTGGTCGGCGAGCAGCCGGGTGAACTCAGCCGCCTCCCGGGGCGTGGGACCGCTGCCGAGGAACTCCCGGGTCACCGGCCGGGCGAGCAGTTCACGGCAGGCCGCCTCCGGGTCCGCGCCTGCGGGGAGGAGCGGACTCAGCTGTGCCCGGACCACGGCGGCAGGCTCCGGCGGCTCCCAGCGGAAGGTGCCCACCCCCGCCTCCAGCACGGTCTCCGGGCCCACGGTGATCACGAGATGGCCCTGCCGCTGCCGCACCCGCTCGCGCAGGGCGTGCAGCGCGGCGGAGCGCAGCGGGGTGTCCCGGCCGGTGACCGGATCGGCCAGGAGATGGCCGCAGGACGCCTCCACCTGTGCGGGCAGCCCGGCCGGTTCGGTGCCCGGGTCCAGCGCGATCACCTTCGCCTCCGGCCCGGTGACGCGCTGGAGGAGGCGTACGGCGGCCATCCGGCGGCCGGTGCCGCCGCGCCCGTACAGCAGCAGGACGCGCTGGGCGCGCAACTGGCCGAGCGCCTTCTCGAAGCAGTCGCTGGGGACGAACTGCTCGGCCACGGCGGTCAGTTCGTCCGACGGCAGCGGGCCCGAGGCGCGGGGGCGGGAGAGCGCGTCCACGCCGTGGATGTGCACGTCCCGGTGCTCGGTCTTGTCGCCGCCGACCAGGTCGCCCGCGATGTCGGCGTCCCGCATCAGGTTGCCGCTGCGGGCGAAGAGGTGCCGGGCGAGCTGGTGCAGCTGCTCGGACGCCTCCCACGCGTCCGGGGCGCTGTCCGGGCCCTCCGGGGTGTCGGCGCTGCCGGGGCTGCCGGGGCTCGGCGCGCTCGCCGCGCCTTCCGCGCCGGGCGCGGCACCGTCGGCGGCGGCTCCCCCGGCGGCCCCGCCGTTCGCCGCCCGGCCGTTCACGGGGCGGTCCTTCAGGGGGCGGTCGTTCATCGGGGAGCACCGCCGCCCTGCTCGGGGGTGACGTTCACGATCTTGTTCCCGCCGACCATGTCCCCGCGCACCCGAGGGGAGCCGCCGTACACGAAGTTCCCGGAGCCGATGTGGCCCGGCTGCGGCGGCCCGTGCTGGGGCGGCGGCGCGGCGGCGGCCGGACCGTCCGGCTCGGCGACGGGCGGCGCAGGGGCCGGGGCCGGGGACCGGTCGTACAGCCAGCCCTGGAACGGGCCCTCCTTGCCGCGCGCGGTGAAGGACCGGAAGTGCTCCGGGGGGATGCCGGGGTGGGCGTGGCGCACCACGCCCTGGTAGATCAGGTCGGACACGCACAGCACGGCCGGCTCCGCCGACTCCCGCAGGGCCGCGCGCAGCGGCTCCGCGTCCAGCAGCCGGAACCCGGCCACCAGGTCGGCGCTGACCGCTCCGTGCTCGTCGAGCGCCACCTCGCCCGCGTGCAGCACGAGGCGCAGGCGCACCTGGGTACCCGCGCTGGAGAGCCGGTTGCTGGCGTCCAGCCGCATCGGGGTCTCGTGCAGCAGCGCGCGGATCAGCCGGGGTTTGGGTACGGCGGCGTCGAGCAGGACGAAGACGCCGTCACCCCGGTCCTCGCAGCGGTACTCGTCCGCCTCCACGGCCGCGGCGCGCAGCGTCTCCTTGAGCGCGGCGTACAACTGCCTGCGCATGATGCCCTGTTCGACGTCGAGCCGGCCGCCGGACGCTTCGATGTCCATGAGCAGGATCGTCCTGTTGAGGGGGTCTTGCATCGGTGCTCCCGTTGTCTCGGACCAAGGGCTGTGCCGCAGGGGGCAGGTGGCCCGCCGCACGGCGCCGCGCTGCCGCGGGCCGTCCGCGCTCAGCATTCCGCGACGGGGCGGGCTCGGCGGAGGGACGATGACGCACGCGGAATGTGACGGATTACCCGGCCGCCCGACCGGGCGACCGCCCGCCGCCGGGCTACCCTGTGCCGCAGATGCGGCGCAGGACGTCGGGCCGCAGGACCACCAGCGTGCGTCCCCGGCGCACCACCACCCGGCGCTCGCGGAAGTCGCGCAGCTGCCGGGTGACGGCTTCGCGGGAGGAGCCGACAGATCCGGCCAGTTCGGAGTGGGTCAGCGGGACCTGGACGGCGACGCCGCCCTCGACGGCCTCACCGTGCTCGTGCGCCAGCTCCAGCAGCAGCCGGGCGATCCGCTCCCGTACGTCGCACGCGCCGTACTCCACGCGCTTGCGGTCTCCGGCGCTGAGCCGGTCCGCGATCAGCGAGGTGAGGCAGAGCGCGGCCTGGGGGCGCTCGGTGAGAAACTCCGCGAAACGGTCCGCCCGTACGGTGACGGCGCGGCCCTGCTCCAGGGCCGAGACGGTGGCCGAACGCGGTTTGCCGCTCAGCGCGGCGCCCTCGCCCACGATGTCCCCGGGGCCGCGCAGGGCGAGCAGCGCCTCGTGGCCGCTCGGCGCGGCCGAGGTGACCTTGAGCCAGCCCGCACGGATCAGCAGGACGTGCGTGGAGGGTTCGTTCTCCCGGATGAGGACGTCCCGTGCCGGGTACCGCAGTTCCGTACCCGCGGCGAGCAGGCTGGCCCGGGCGGCTTCGTCCACCCGGGCCAGATAGGGGACGCGGTCACCGAGCCAGCCCTCCACGCTCCGGTCTTCGCTCACAGTGCTCGGATTCCCCTCGTCCGCCCTACCGCCGCGGTGCGGTACGGCCGCGGATCGCGCTCCGCAAAGGAGCTTTTACACGACTTGAGGGGAGCACGACAGGGCGCATCGAGGCGCGTTCAGGGCGCGGGGCGGCCGGGAGGGAACCGGCCAGGTGTGCGGGCGGGCGCCGCAAGGAGAGTGCGGGCCCTCAGTTCCCCGCCCAGTCGAGGGTGTCGGAGCCGCCCTCGTCCCAGTCGATGGTGATGGCGTCGTTGTCGCCGGTCTTCCTTCCGGTGCCCGCGATGTACGTCTCGTCCTCGCCCTCGCCGCACTTGAGGGCGAGCCGGTACTCGGACGCGCCGCGCTTCTCCCCGAGGCCGATGCACAGGCCCTGGTCGCCGAAGTCGATCCAGGAGACGGAGTTCTTGCCCGCGGCATCACCGCTGCTGTGCTCCGCGCCGATGGTCAGCGTCTTGGCCTCGGCGTCCTGCCAGGAGCCCTCGAAGTCGCCTGCTGCGGGCGGGGGTCCGTCCTCGCCCGAGCTGTCGTCCGACGGTGCGGCGTCCGGTATATCGGGTATCTCCGGTTCGGCCGTGTCGAGGTCCTCCGGCTCCTCGGAGGGCTCGTCGTCCGGCTCCTGCGAGGCGTCCTCCGACGGACTCGCGCTCGCGCTGCTGTCGGCGGCGGGCTTCTTCTCGCCGCCGTCGTCACCGCCGACCGCGAGGTAGACCCCGCCCGCTGTCAGCAGCACCGCCACGACGGCGGCGGCGATGATCGCGGTCACCTTGCGCCGGGGGCTCATCCCCCCGCCGCCGCCCGGCGGGGGCGGCGGATACCCGCCGTACGGGGGCTGTTGACCATAGGGTCCCGCCTGCTGGCCGTACGGCCCCGGCTGCTGGCCCTGCTGGCCGTACGGCTGCTGCGCCGACGCCTGCGGATAGCCGTAACCAGGCTGCGGGCCCGGCTGCGGCGGCTGGCCGGACGGCGGGGGCGGTCCGGGCGGCAGGGGCGGGGGCGCGCCGAAGCCGCCCTGCGGCGGCTGCTGGGGAGGGTGGGGAGGCTGGGTCATCAGCGGCACCTCTTCATACGAGTTCGTAGGGACCCTGCGACCGAACGGCCCCATCCGCTCGCCCGGTGCCCGCACCGGGGAGGCTCCGACCCACCACGGACCAGGTCCTTCTCGTCGCGGCAAGGGAGCGGTCTCCCCCATCATCCCCCACGGCCGCCCACCCGGACCGCTCGGTCCCGGTGCCTTCCGCGGCGGCGCCGCCGTCCCGGCCGTAAACCTGTTGCGGGCCCGGGGCTCCTCTGCTGAACTCTCGGCACCAGTCGGCCGACCAAGGGAAAGTCACATGCGGCGAGCGTTCATGTCCATCACGAAGGGAATCGACATCTACCCGAAGGACATGACCCGCGGTGACCGTACTGAACCTGGGAATTCTGGCGCACGTAGACGCCGGTAAGACGAGCCTGACCGAGCGGCTGCTGCACACCGCCGGCATCACCGACGCATTGGGCCGCGTCGACGACGGGAGCACCCGGACGGACTCCCTCGCGCTGGAGCGCCGGCGCGGCATCACCATCAAGTCCGCCGTGGTCTCCTTCACGGCCGGCGACACCACCGTCAACCTGATCGACACCCCCGGCCACCCGGACTTCATCGCCGAGGTCGAGCGGGTGCTGAGCGTGCTCGACGGCGCGGTGCTGGTCGTCTCCGCCGTGGAGGGCGTCCAGGCGCAGACGCGGGTGCTGATGCGGACGCTCCAACGGCTCCGCATCCCGACGCTGCTCTTCGTGAACAAGATCGACCGCCGTGGCGCGGACGCGGCGCGGGTGCTGCGCGGCATCACGGAGAAACTGACCGACGCGGTGCTGCCGATGGGCGCGGTCAGTACACAGGGCGCCCCCGGCGCCGGCTTCACCCCGTACGGGGAGGGCGACGCCGCCTTCACCGCCCGCCTGGCCGAACTGCTCGCGGAACGCGACGACGCGCTGCTGGCCGCCTACGTCGAGGACGAGACGGCGATCGGGTACGCGCGGCTGCGGGCCGGGCTGGCCGCGCAGACCGGGCAGGCCCTGGTGCACCCCGTCTTCTTCGGCTCGGCCGTCACGGGCGCGGGCACCGACGCGCTGACCGCGGGCGTCCGGGAGCTGCTGCCCCCGGCGCAGGGCGCGGCCGACGGCCCGGTCTCGGGCACCGTCTTCAAGGTCGAACGCGGCCCGGCCGGGCAGAAGCTGGCCTACGTCCGGATGTTCTCGGGCACGCTGCGCACCCGGGACCGGGTGCGGCTGCCCGCGGACGACGCGGCGAAGGTGACGGGCATCAGCGTCTTCAGCGAGGGCGCGGCGGTGCCGGACACGGCCGTCTCCGCCGGGCGGATCGGCAGGCTCACCGGGCTCGGCGCGGTCCGCGTGGGCGACCCGGTCGGCGAGCCGCGTACCACCGGGCCCTGCGCCGCGCGGCACCACTTCGCGCCGCCGACGCTGGAGACCGTCGTCCTGCCCTGCCGGCCAATCGACCGGGGCGCGCTGCACCTGGCACTGACCCGGCTCGCCGAGCAGGACCCGCTGATCGGCCTGCGGCAGGACGAGCGGCGGCGCGAGGTGTCCGTCTCGCTCTACGGGGAGGTGCAGAAGGAGGTCATCCAGGCCACGCTGGCGGAGGAGTTCGGGCTCGACGTGGCGTTCCGCGAGACCACCACCCTGTGCACGGAGCGGGTCGCGGGCACCGGCTCGGCGTTCGAGATCATCGACAAAGAGCCGAATCCCTTTCTCGCCACGGTCGGGCTGCGCGTCGCCCCGGCGCCGGTGGGCAGCGGGGTGGAGTTCGGCCTCGACGTCGAGCTGGGCTCGATGCCGTACGCGTTCTTCCACGCCGTCGAGGAGACCGTACGGGAGACCCTGCACCAGGGAATCCACGGCTGGCCGATCCCGGACTGCCGGGTCACCATGACGCACTCGGGCTACTGGCCCCGGCAGAGCCACGCGCACGGCACCTTCGACAAGAGCATGTCGAGCACGGCCGGGGACTTCCGCAACCTGACCCCGCTGGTCCTGATGGACGCGCTGCGCGAGGCGGGCACCCGGGTGCACGAGCCGGTGCACCGCTTCCAGCTCGACCTGCCGGCCGACACCTTCGGTGCGCTGCTGCCCGTACTGGCACGGCTGGACGCGGTGCCCGGCGCGCCGGAGGCGCGGGGGGCGGCGTACGTGCTGGAGGGGGAGATTCCGGCGGCGCGGGTGCACGAACTGGGACAGCTCCTGCCGTCGCTGACGCGGGGCGAGGGCGTGCTCGAGTCGGCGTTCGCGCGCTACCGGCCGGTTCGGGGCGCCGTCCCCGGCAGGGCGCGCACGGACCACAACCCGCTGGACCGCAGGGAGTACCTGCTGGCTGTCAACCGCCGGGTCTTGCTGGCCACCCCGGAGTCTCCGGCATGACGGCACGGTCGGCGCATCGAGGACGGGCGCGGGCGCGGCGATGTGGAGCCCGCCGTTGACCGTCCGGTCCTGCGCCGGGGCGCCCTCGGCCCGTCAGCCGCCCAGCGTGGTCAGCCGTGTCACCGGCTGCCGAGTCACCGCCCCTCGCGACTCCTCGGAGCACGGCCCGTCACCCTGGACCTCGTCGCCACATGCCCGGCCGGTGCGTGGCGGGGCATGGGATCATCGTCCGATGTACCCCTCCCAGGCCGAGAGTTCCCGGACACCGCCCGCACGCACCGGGCTGCCCGCCCGCCTCGGGCGGGGGGCGCTGGCGGTCCTGGCGGCCGGACTGCTCGCGGCCTGCGGGAGCACCCCCGCGCCCGACGGCAGGTCGGGGGCGGACCCCGCCACCGTGCCCGTACCGGTCTCGGGGGCGCCGTCCGCGCTCGGACCGTCCGGCCCGCCCCCGTCCGAGACGGCCTGCCCCGCGTCGGGCGTCCAGGTGCGCGCGGGTGAGGTGAGCGCGGCCATGGGGCTGCGGGCGATGACCGTCGAGCTGGTCAACTGCGGCGCGGAGGACGCGTACACGGTCAACGGCTATCCGGCCGTACGGGTGCTGGACGCGCAGCGGGAGATCCTCGGCGTCGACGTGCGGCAGGGAGTGGACTCCACTGCCGTGCACGACCGGTTCGCACACGGCCCGCAGCCGGTCACCCTCCGGCGCGGCGAGCGGGCGATGGCCCAGCTGGTGTGGCGCAACACGGTGACGCTCTCCACCGAACCGGCCGCCGAGGGCCGCTACCTGTCCGTCGCACCGGTGGCGGGCGAGCCGTCGCAGCGCGTCCCGGCCCTGATCGACCTGGGCAACACGGGCAGGCTCGAGGTGAGCCCCTGGGCCGCCGCGCTGGACGCCGAGGCGAGCGGCGCGCCCCGGCCCTGACCCCTGCGACGCCGTGCTCCGCGGGCGGACGGCGCGGCGGAACCGCCCAACCGGCGCGGCCCCCGCCGAACCCACCGCTTCGCGGCGCGAGGACGGGCCGTACGAGCGCGGCGCGGATGCCTCCGGCGGCGGGCCGGACAACGGCCTTCCGGACACGGGGAGTTCGCACGGCGACGGCTACCACGACGAGCGGTCCTGACGGCCCCGCCCACGGGCCGCCCGCCGCTCAGGCCGACGGACCGTCCGGCGGTCCGGTCAGCCCGGCCAGCGCGGCGACCGGGTCCGGGGCGGCCGAGCCCTCCGGCCACCAGTCCTCGCGCCCCGGATCACCGCGGTACGGGTACCAGCGGCCGTCCTGCCCGTAGCGGAGCTGGACGCCGCCCGCGGTGAGCCGGTTGCGGTGGATCGACATACGCGGCAGCCCGGCGGCGGCCAGCGCACCGCGCGCCCGGTCGAAGTCACCGGCGGGCGGGTCCCAGCAGTCCTCCAGCACGGCCAGGCCCGCCGCACCCCCCTGGCGCCACGCGGCGGCGGCGCGCGCGAGCGCGGTGGCGTCGCGGCCCGTGCGTTCCGCGAGGCGGGCGAACAGCGGGGAGAAGGTGCGGCGCCCGGTGAGGTGGGGGTGGGTGGCCGCCAGGCGTACGGCGTCGTGCCCGGCGGTCAGCCGGGGGAAGGCGTCAGCGGGCGTGCCGGAGGTGAGGGCCGCGTGCGCGCGGGCGGCCGTGTCAGTGATCAGGAAGTCGAGCGCGGCGGCGTCGGGCACGTCCGCCTCCAGTACGTCCGCGTCGGGCAGCAGGGGCGGCCCGCCCGGGGCGTCGGGGGGCGGCAGCGGCGGGGGCAGCGGCGGGCGTACGGCGGTGGCGAGCGCGGCGCGGGCGCTGACGGCGGGCAGCCGCCGGGCGGCACGGGCGCCTGCGGGCGGGTCGGCGGGGTCTGCCGGGTCGGGGGCGGGGCCGGAGCCGGGGTCGGAGCCGGAGCCACCGGAGGCGGCCGCCAGTACGGCGTTGCGGCGGCGGAGTTCGTCCAGCAGTTCGCCGTCGTCCCGGCCGCGCAGCAGGAACAGCACGAAGGGGTCGGTGTCCAGGAAGCGGGCCGTCTGGTAGCAGAGGGCGGCGGCGTGCTTGCACGGGTAGCCGTCGTCCGGACAGGAGCAGTGCGGCACGAGTTCGCCGGGCGCGGGCAGCAGGCGTACGCCCGCGCTCTGCGCCGCCGCGACCAGCGCGTGCGGCATGTCGTCGTCCAGCAGGGCCGCGATGTGCGCGGGTCGCGCGGCCACCGCGCCGAGGAAGGCATCCCATTCCGCGTCGGAGAACACGCGCAGCCGGAGGCCGGTGCGGTACGGGCGGGCCCGGGCGCCGTGGACGGCGGCAGTGATCCGTCCGGGCGCCACGGTGATCGCGCCGACCTGTCCCGCGCGCGCGTACGTACGGCCACGGGCGAGGCGGCCGGGGTCGAGGGCGGACCCCTCCAGGGCGCGGACCCAGGCAGCACCCCACCAGGACGCGGCAAAGGGGGCGTTCGCCGCACCGGAACCGGAACCGGAACGGCGGCCGGAGCCGCCGGCGGGCGGCAGTGGGGGCAGTGGGGGCAGCGTGCGCGAGCGGGCGGGTGCCCGGCCGGCCGCCGCCCCCGCGCCGCGCGAACGGCCCCCCTCGCGCGCGGGGCCGCCGCTCCGGCCGGTCACGGGGACCGCCGCAGGGAGACCAGGTCCGCCAGGTCCGCGTCGCTCAGCTCGCTGAACGCGGCCTCTCCCCCGCCCCCCAGCACCGCGTCCGCCAACTCCCGCTTCGACGCCAGAAGTTGGGCGATGCGGTCCTCGACCGTGCCCTCGGTGACGAGCCGGTGCACCTGCACGGGCTGCGTCTGGCCGATGCGGTAGGCCCGGTCGGTGGCCTGGTCCTCGACGGCGGGGTTCCACCAGCGGTCGTAGTGGATCACGTGGGAGGCGCGGGTGAGGTTGAGGCCGGTGCCCGCCGCCTTCAGCGAGAGGAGGAAGACGGGCGCCGCACCCGACTGGAAGCGGTCGACCAGCTCCTCGCGCCGCGCGACGGGCGTACCGCCGTGCAGCAGCTGGGAAGGTATGCCGCGCTCCGCCAGGTGCCGTTCGATCAGCCGCGCCATCCGCACGTACTGGGTGAAGACCAGCACCGACGCCCGCTCCGCCAGCAGCGTGTCGAGCAGCTCGTCGAGGAGTTCGAGCTTGCCGGAACGGGCGGTCAGCCCGGGCGCGGCCTCGCGCAGGTACTGCGCCGGGTGGTTGCAGATCTGCTTGAGCGCGGTGAGCAGCTTCATCACCAGGCCGCGCCGGGCCATGCCCTCGGCCGCCGCGATCCGGGCGAGCGTCTCGCGGACGGCGGCCTCGTAGAGCGCGGCCTGCTCCCGGCCGAGCGGCACCGGATGGTCCGTCTCGGTCTTGGGCGGCAGCTCCGGCGCGATGCCCGGGTCCGACTTGCGGCGGCGCAGCAGGAACGGGCCGATCAGCCGGGCGAGGCGCTCGGTGGCCTCGGTGTCGCGCAGGGCGCCGCTGCCGCCCTCGACGGCGCGGGCGTGCCGGGAGCGGAACGCCGGGAGGGGGCCGAGCAGGCCGGGCGTGGTCCAGTCGAGCAGGGCCCACAGCTCGGAGAGGTTGTTCTCCACCGGGGTACCGGTCAGGGCGACGCGCGCGGAGGACGGCAGGGTGCGCAGGGCCCGGGCGGTCGCGGAGTGCGGGTTCTTCACGTGCTGGGCCTCGTCCGCGACGACCATCCCCCAGCGGCGCGCGGCCAGCTCGGGGGCGCTGCCGCGCATGGTGGCGTAGGTGGTGAGGACGAAGCCGCCGTCCTGGCCGCCCGCTGCGCGGGGGCCCGCCGGCTCGGGCGGGAGGCTGCGCTCCGCGCCATGGAAGCGGCGCACCGGCACGCCCGGCGCGAAGCGCTCGATCTCACGCTGCCAGTTGCCCAGCAGGGACGCCGGGCAGACGACCAGCGTGGGCGCCGCGAGGCCCCTGCGCAGGTGCAGGGCGATGAGCGTGACGGTCTTGCCCAGGCCCATGTCGTCGGCGAGGCAGCCGCCGAGCCCCGCCGAGGTCATCAGGTCCAGCCAGGCGAGGCCGCGCAGCTGGTAGTCGCGCAGCGTCGCCCGCAGGCCCTCGGGCGGGGCGACGGGGGCCGGTTCGGCGGTGAGGCGGTCGCGCAGCTTGGCGAGCGTGCCCACCGGCACCGCCGCCACCCGCTCCCCGCCCACCTCGGCCTCACCGGTCAGCGCCACGGCCAGCGCGTCCGCCGGGTCCAGCAGGCCGAGGTCCCGCCTGCGGGCCTTGCGTACGAGTGCGGGATCGACCAGCACCCACTCGTCGCGCAGCCGGACCACCGGGCGATGCGCCTCGGCCAGCGTGTCCATCTCGGCCTCGGTGAGCGGCTCGCCGCCAAGGGCCAGCTGCCAGTGGAAGCGGAGCAGGCCGGTCTCCTCGAAGAAGCCGTGCCCGTCGGCGGCCGAACCCGGGGCGGGGCTGCGCACGACGGCGGTGGCGGTCAGCTCGCGAGCGAGGCGGCGGGGCCAGTGCAGGGTGACGCCCACGGCGGCGAGGTGGTGCGCCGCCCGGCCGAGCAGCTCGTACAACTCCTCGTCGGTCAGGGGCAGGACGTCCGGTACGGGGCGCTCCAGCAGGCGGGCCAGCGGCGGCCAGACGCGGGCGGCGCGGCGCAGGACGAGCAGCGTGTCGATCCGGGCGCGCGGCCCGAAGTGGCCGGGCTCGGCGGCCGGTTCCGCGGCCCACAGGTCGGCGGCGTCGGCGACGAGGGCGGGATCGGCCAGGCTGTGCACCTGGACGAGCGCCGCCGCCGTACTGGCCTTGGCGGCCGCGCCCTTGCCCGCACGCCTGTCCGCGCCCCTGTCCGCATCCGCGTCCGCGCCCGCGTCGAAGAGATCGTGCGCAGACAGGTCCAGCCGCAGCGAGACCCGTACGCCCGCGTCCGCGCCGACGGCGACCTCGGCAGCCCAGTCGCGGGCGCCGGGCAGGCGCGTCGCCGCCCGGTCCGCGAAGGCGGGGCCCACGGCGGCGGACACGGCCGGCGTACGGGGCAGCGTGTCGGCGACGGCGTCGAGGAAGGCGCGCAACAGGGCCTCGGGCGCCGGGAGCCGCAACGGGCCGGGTCGGGCGGCGGAATCGGGGCGGGGAGCGGGTGCGGGCAGCGGTACGGCGTGCGCCTCGGCGGGCATGGCGGCGGCGATCGCCCGCAGCTGCGTGCGGTCGCGGGCGTCCAGCGGCCCGGCGCGCCACGCGTCGACGTCGTCGGCCGCCAGCCCCGGCAGCAGCAGCCCGCGCGCGGCCAGGTGCACGGCGTGCAGCGCGGCGGCGCCCCAGCAGGCGGCGGCGGGGTGCGCGCCGGGCTCGTGCCGGGCGCGGACCAGCAGCGGCAGTGCGTCGGCGACGGACAGGCGCACCGCCGGGACCGTACGCGCCCGCGCGCCGGTGCCGTGCCGCCGGGCGACCGTCAGGGGCGCGGAGGTGACCGGGGCGGAGGGTCCGGCCGCCGGCGGGAGCGGCCCGCCGTCCGACCGCCAGAAGGCGACCTGCCCCTCCCGCGCGGGCTCACCGGGCAGGAAGACGGCCGCGCAGCGCAGCAGGCCCGCTGCTTCGGGCAGCCCACTCCCCGCCACTGTCCCCACCGCTCCCCTCGTACTGCCGCCGCCGCGCTCGCGCGGCGGCGGGCGGGCCCCGCCCTGGCCCCGCCGAGGGAATCCGGCCCGCGGCCCACGGCTCCCCGCTCGCGCCTCCGCCGAGTCTACGGGCCGGGCATGGCGGCGCTGCTCCGCTTCCGCACCTCCGCCGTGCGGCTGCGCTCCGCTTCACGGGGGCCGGGAGAAGGAGACGGGGCGAAGCGAGCGACGTGCGCCAGGCGCCGTACAGCCCGGTCTCCGGGCGGGCGCCGTCATTTTGACGGAACGCCCTAGCCGACCTGCTGCCGGAACCACTCCAGGGCCTCCTGGAGCGCCCGCAGCCCGGCGTCATCCAGCAGCTCCAGGGGAAAGCTCGGGCGGCGGCGGGTGAGTTCGCCGTCGGCGACGTCGAGCCGCAGGCCCGGTATCGCGTTGATCCGCGTGAGGTACTCCCGCAGGAGCACCGGCCGGGTGAAGGGCTCCCGGCGCGACAGGTACTCCAGCACCACCTCCACCCGGCCCGAACGCGGATAGATCGCGAGCGGCCGGATCCCGCCCCGGGGACCCTCACCGCCGCGCAGCATGGGCGTACAGCTCGTCTCGTCGGCGGCGCCGAAGCCCAGCCGTCCGCCCGCCGCCTCCCACTTGGACAGGAGGGCGAGCAGGTCTTCCGCCAGTCGCGGCTGGTGGCGGCGCAGGAGAGCCTCGAACCGCGCGCGCCGTTCGGGCGCCGGGACGCTCACGGAGGAGGGCCGCCCCGTCTCCGCAGCCCCCGGGTCCCCCGCACCGTCGGCGCCTTCCGCCCCGTCCGCCGCCGGGAGCTCCATCCCGGCCAGCTCCGCGAGCGCGGCCGGACGCAGCCGCTGCTCCGGATCGGCGGAGGCGGGCCCGAAGCGGACCCCCTCGGCCTCCAGCGCCTCACGCTGCGTCCCGCCACGGCCGTCCGGCCAGCTGAAGTCGGGGGACGGTGCTCCGGCGCCGGTCAGCACCCGGTGGGCGTGCGGCACGCGGTGCGTGCCCAGGTAGGTCCCCACCGGCCGGGGGTGCATGCCGACGACCGCGGCGACGTCCCCGTAGCTCGTCCAGCAGCCCGCGGGGATGCTGCCCAGGATCTCGCGGAGCAGGGACCACTCGCTGCGCTCCTCGGCCGCGTGCAGCTCGCCCGCCCCGGCGGGCAGCGGCGCGGGCCACAGTCGCACCGCGCGCTCCGCCAGGCGGTCGGCCCGCGCCAGGATCTCCGGCCTGCCCCAGCGCTCGGCACGCGCGATCTCGCGGTTCATGCGCAGCGCACTCTGGTCGAGGATCTGCTGCTTGCGCTCGTAGGGGTGGTTGGAGAGGCGGCCGTTCTCCCCGCTGAGGGTGAGGTTGCCCAGGGTGTGCACCAGCGCCTCGTGCAGGGCCGTGGCGGCGGCCGGGCCCGCGGCGGCGCCGTCCTCCTCCGCCGCGAGGTCCTGGGCGAGCATGTCGAGCCACTCGGTCGTCGGCGTCTGCGGCAGCACGTGCTCGACCGTCGCCCAGGCCCGGCTGAGGTCCACCGGTTCGGGTGCCGCGTAGCTCTCCTCCAGGCGGCGCAGCACGCAGGCGCGCTGCGCCGACTTGCCGTGCCAGTAGAACGGCTGGGAGCGGATCGCCTCGCGCAGCTGGGTGTCTCCGGGCCAGTAGCGGCGCGGCCCGGAGAGGTAGCGGCGGACGGCGTCGGGCAGCGGGCGGTCGCGCTCCAACTCGGAGGGGGCCGCCGCCAGCACGCGGTTGAGGTTGTTCGTCCGGACGTAGCAGATCATGCGCCGCACGAGGAAGCTCTCCACGCACGCCAGCGCGGCACACGCCTCGTCCGCCGTCGCGCGGCCCTCCGCGCGCTCACGCAGGATGTGCAGCGCGAGGGGGTAGTGGACCTCGCCGCCCCATTCCCCCAGCCTCCGCAGCGCCGCGCGCAGGGCGGCGTCCGGCTCCCGCTCGGGCTCCACCAGGAGCATGAGCAGATGGCCCAGCCGCCGGAGCCCGGCCAGGTCGGCGCGCAGCCCCTCCTCTCCCCCCGCCGCCTCGACCTCCGCCAGACGCCGCTGCTGCCGGTGGTAGACCTCGCCCTGCTTGGCCCTGGTCTCCCCCCGCAGGACGAGGTCGAGCCAGGCCAGCGTCACCAGGCGGGCCGGGCCCAGGTCGGCCTGCATGGGGAGCCACACCTTGTCGTACACCAGCTCGCCCAGGTGGGGCAGGCGCATGAAGACGTAGTTCCGCAGCAGGTCGACCTGGGTCAGGGGCTCACCCGTGTTGTTCAGCGACTCGAAGATCCGGTAGACGTTGTCCCGGGGCCCGGCGGTGATGGTCACCACCGACATGCGGTGCCGGAGCGCCTGGTCCAGCCGGCGCACCGCCTCCCAGCTGCCGGCCGGGTCGTGCTCGGCGAGCGCGGCGCGGAAGAAGCCGTACGCCCGCCCGACGCTGTCCTCGCCCCCCGCGGACGGCTCTGCGTCCACACAGGCGAGGAAGGCGGGCCGGTCGGCCTGCGTCGGCAGCAGCCGGTAGGCGTCGAGCCCGGTGTAGTCCTCCTCGTTGACCAGGTAGCGCCGGTGCACGATCTCGGCCTTGCCCGGATCGGCGGCGCGCACGTGGTCCCGCAGGGCGCAGGCGAGCAGCATGAGCGTGGTCAGCCGCTGCTGGCCGTCGATGACGACGTACCGCTGCACCGAGTCGGGGAAGGGCTGCTGCGGGGCGAGCACCACGGAACCCAGGAAGTGCCGCACCGGATCGTCCGCCCCGGCGGCGGAGTCCGGTGAGCCCAGCAGCGCCGCCTGCTCGGTCAGATCCGCCCAGAGCCGCTCGTGGTTGGTCCGCCGCCAGCTGTAGGTGCGCTGGTAGAGCGGGATCTGGAACTGGTTGTCGCCCTGGATCAGCTTCTCGAACGTGGTCTCTCGTGCGTCCATCCGCGCCTGCCCCCGCATCCGCCGGTGCCTCGTGCCCCCTTGTACACGGCACCCTACGTTCCGCCACTGACAACGCCCGCGTCAGTCCCTGTCCAGGACGTCGCGGGCCGCGCGGCGCGGCGCTCCCGGGCCCGGCGGCCCGTACCCCAGACGCAGCACCATCTGCACGAAGGCCATCGAGAACTGCGGGTCGCGCGCGAGGCTGCGCAGGTCGGGAGACTCCAGCGCCTGGGAGTCGAGCGCGGTCGCCAGGCCGTGCCCGGTGGCCACCAGCAGGACGCGCTCCATCGCCTGCCCCGCCCCCAGCCAGTCCCGCGGGGCGTCCCCCTCGGTGCCCAGCAGCGCGAGCTGGGGCCGTTCCTCGAAGACCGCGGCCCTGCGCCCGGCCCCCGTGCGCCGGGCGGCGAAGTCCCTTACGGGGGCGTGGCCGCCGGCCACCCGCGGGCCGAACGCGGAGGCAGGGACCCCCTCGTCGGAGAACGGCGGGTCCAGCGCGTCGTCTCCGGGGCGCGTCCAGCGGGCCAGTTCCGCCGCACGGGCCGGGTCCTGCCGGTCGCGGGCCGCCGCGTCGCGCACCAGCTCCAGCAGGGCGTCCGCGTGCCACTGGCTGGGGAGGACCAGCCGGGCGCCTTCCAGACGGGCGGCGGCGGCCAGGGCGGCGCGCACGGCGGCCGGGATCTCCCGCTCCTCGAACGGCTCGCGGCTGGTGCGCCGGCGCGCGACGGCCGGGTGCAGCGCGGCCAGTTCGCGGTCCTCGGCCGCGTGGTCGGCGGCACCGCCGGGTGCGGCCAGTGTCAGCGTGGCGAGCAGGGGCGAGTCCGGATCGGCGGACATGGCATGCTCCGCGTCCTCCTCCGGCAGCAGCCGCACCTCCGGGTGCCAGCCGGCACGCGCGGCGGAGACGCGCAGGTTGAAGAGGGCCGCGCCGCAGCCCAGGTACATGCCGCGGCTGTCGGGGTCGGCGTGCTCCAGGGCACGCAGCAGGTCCGCGCGCAGCTCGAACGTACGGCTCTCCGGTCGGAAGCGGAACCGCCACGGCTGCGCGTTGTGCAGGGACGGCGCGGCGACGGCGTCGGCGACCAGGCTGAGCACCGCGTCCTCGTCGAGCGGCTGCGCGGGCATGGCGGCCTCCCTCCGTACCCTTCCACGGTAGCGGCCTCGCCCCCGTTCGGCAGGGGGAGACGCCGTCGCGGCGCCGGGCGGGAGCCTCGGGCCGTCCCAGGTGCCCGGGGTCGGCCCGAGGCTCGGCGCCCGGCGGTGGCTCCGCGCCCGCACGGCGGGGTCACCGGCCGAGGGACCAGTGCCCGGGCAGGTCCTCCGCCGCGATCTCGAAGACGGCCAGGTAGTGGACGGCCTGGCCGCAGGCGATGTTCTCGCCGCCGGTCAGCTCGGCCCGGACGGCGCCGCCGTCCACGGACAGCCGCGCACCGTCCTGCGCGCAGCCGGGCAGCACGAACGCGAGACGTTCGTGTCCGCCGGGCGGCGCCCGGTGCAACGCGGCCCGAACGCGCGGCAGTTCCCGCGCACCCGCCGCGCGCAGCTGGGCGTGGAGTGCGCCGCCAGGTCCGCCCGCGTCGCCGGGGCCGAGGCGCACCCGCGTGGCGAACGCGCCCGTGCCGTCCGTACGCAGCGGGCCCAGGCGTACGAGGTCCGTACGCCTGCCGGGTCCGTCGTCCTCCGGGCTGTCGCGGCCGAAGCCGGTCACGCCCGCACACCCGCTCAGTGCCAGGGCCAGCGCCAGTAAGGTGCCCGCCCGCCTCGTCCCGCTCCCCCGTGGCCGCATGTACCGCAGACGTGCCCCGCGCGCCGCCGGTTCCCCTCCCCCCCCGGGGGGCGGCGCCCCGGCGCACGGCATGTTCATTGCGTGCCTGCGGCGCTACCGTGAGCGTCATGACGGCTTCTCTGCGCTGGAGACGGCTACGGCAGGCTCTGGGCTCGGCAGCGTGTACGGCGGGGGGTCTCGCGGCGCCCTCGGCGGCGGCCACGCCGGCGACAGGATGTCCGGCGAGACGTTCGCGCAGGGCCACGCGGAGACCGGGGTGAAGAGCGAGGCGGCGGGCGGCACCGAGGTGAGCCACCGGCGCATCACCATCGCGCCCGGCGGCTCCACCGGCTGGCACTACCACCCGGGGCGGCTGATCGTCGTCGTCGAGTCAGGCACCCTGACCCGTACGCTCGCCGACTGCTCGGTGGAGGTCTCCCGCGCCGGTGACACTGTGCTCGAACCGGTGGGCGCCGACCACGCGCACATCGGCCGCAACCTGGGCCGCGAGCCCGTGGTGCTCTCCGCGACGTACTTCACCCCGAAGGGCAGCCCCGACACGGTCGACGCGGAGGACCCCGGCTGCGGCTGAGCGGGGCTCGGCCGGTGGCCGCGGCGCGGCGGTGGCCGCCGGACGCCGCGGCCGTGAGGACACCGGCCGCGGGTGGTGCCGGGTGTCCGCCGGTGGTCAGTAGATGCTGAGCCCGTACGCGGCGAGCACCTCGACGACCGGCTGGTGGAAGGTCGTCCCGCCGGACTGGCAGTTGCCGGAGGCGGCCGAGCCCACCCCGAGCGCCGTGCTGCCGGAGAAGACGGGTGCGCCGCCCTCGCGCGGGCCGGAGCAGAGGTTGGTGCGGAAGAGGCCGTTCACCGTGCCCCACGGGTAGTTGACGGTCACGTTCACCGCCTGGACGGTGCCGCAGTGCACGCCCGTCACCTGGCTCGCCTGGCAGACGCTCTGCCCGGTCACGGGGTTGGCCGCGCCGGTGATGTCCAGCGTCCGGCCGCCGCCGAGGTTGATCTCCCCGGGGTAGGAGAGGTCCGGGTTGGTGTACCTGACCAGCGCGTAGTCGTCGCCGGGGAAGCTCACCCCGGCCGTGACGCCGACCTTGACGGTGTGGCCGGGGTCGGCGTACCAGGTCTGGCTGGTACCGGCGCAGTGTCCGGCCATGATGCCGAAGTAGGTGTTCGTGTTGCGGGCGTTGTATCCGACGGTGCAGGCGCCGCCGCCTTCTCCGTAGAGCACGTCGCCGCCGCGGACGGCGGGCGCCGCGGACGGGGAGGTGCCGGGCGGTGCGCTGGTGGACGCGGCTGCGGGGGCGGCGGTCAGGGTCAGGGCCGCCACCGCCGCCGCGATGACGGCGGGCACGATGCGTCTGAGTCTCACGGTTTCCTCCCGGGGTCTCCGGATCTCGGTTTCCGTTCGGCTCCCGCATTGTGGGCGCACCCGGCGCACGGCGGTAGCCCACCGCGCGCCATTCACCAGCCGCCGGGGGGCGCCGCCCGCTCACTCCGGGCGGATGCGGAGCGCCGTCGGCAAGTCCCGTACGCCCTTCGCGGTCTGGGTCGGCTGCGGTCGCAGGCCGGTCGCGGCGGGCTGGGCGGTGCCGTCCCGTTCCCCCGCACGCGGCGCGGCTTCGCGCCGGGCGGACGGGACAGTGCGGACGGGACGGCTTCGAAGGTGAAGACGGACGGCTTCCCGCCGTCCGCGCCGCAGGCAGGTGGTGTGCGCGCTCCCGTGGACGGGCCGAGGTGGTCACCGGACGGCCGGAGGCGTCGTCCCGGGTGCGCAACAGCGCCGCCCCCGTCCCTGCGACCGGGGCGGGGGCGGACGGGGAGCAGCTGCCGGACACGCGGGACACCCCAGGGACGTGAACGGCGAGCCGCCGACCGCAGCGGACCGGGCAGGCGCCCCGGACACGCACGGTCGGCGCGACGCGTCTCAGCTCCCGTCGCCGAAGCCCGCCGCCTCCACGAAGTCGGGACGCGGGTCGAGCGCCGCGGCCAGCCGGAAGTGGCGGCGCGCCTCGTCACCGCGGTCCGCACGCTGGAGCGTGCGCCCCAGCGCGAAGTGCGCGAAGGCGTTGTCCGGCTCGCGCTCCAGCACGGTCTGGAACTCGCTCTCGGCCGCCCGCAGTTGAGCGGCCAGGAAGAACGCGCGAGCACGCAGCAGCCGCACCGCCGTGTTCTCCGGGTGGGCGGCGACGACCGGGTCCAGCAGCTTGACTGCACCGCGCGGATCGCGCGCTTCGAGCAGCTGCTCGGCGGCCCGGAAGCCGATGACGTGCGTGGCGGGCGTGACCTGGGACACGACGAATCCCTCCTCGGCTGGTGCGTACGAGGGCGGTAACGCCCGTGGCCACCCCGCGTATTCCGCGTGGAGTCCACCCCTTTCGCACCCTTCGCCCTTCCCGCCCCTTCCGTCCCGCCCGCGCTGCCGAGGGGTCACGCCGCCGCGCACAGCTGCGCCCACACCTTGCGGGCGCGCCGCTCCAGCGCCTCCAGCGGACCGTCGTTGCCGATCACCACATCGGCCACGGCGAGGCGTTCCTCGCGCGTCGCCTGCGCCGCCATCCGGGAGCGGGCCTCGGACTCGGTCATGCCGCGCAGCCGGGTCAGCCGGTCGAGCTGGGTGGCGGGCGAGGCGTCCACGACGACCACCCGGTCGTAGAGCGGCGCGAGGCCGTTCTCGACGAGCAGCGGGACGTCGTGCACGACCACCGCGTCAGACCCGGCCGCCCGTTCCAGTTCGGCGGACCGCTCCGCGATCAACGGGTGCACCAGTGCGTTGAGCGCGGCCAGCCGCTCCGTGTCGGCAAAGACGAGCGCCCCGAGCTTCGCGCGGTCCAGGGTGCCGTCGGGGGCGAGGATCTCCTCGCCGAACTCGGCGACCACGGCGCGCAGTCCGCGCGTACCGGGCTCCACGACCTCGCGGGCCAGCCGGTCCGCGTCGATGAGCACGGCGCCCCACTCGGCGAAGAGCCGCGACACCTCGCTCTTGCCCGCGCCGATACCGCCCGTCAGACCCACCTTGTACATGGGCGCCACGCTATACGGTGCCCGCCGCCGGGAACGCGACCAGGCACCCGGCCCGGTCACGCCCCGGCCGGGGCGGACACATCAGTGCTCGCCGCGCTCCCCCGGGCCGCCGTCGGGCTCGCGGTCGGCGAGGAACCGCTCGAAGACCTCGCCCAGTTCGTCCGCCGACGGCAGGTCCACCGGCTCGGCGACCAGATTGCCGCGCGTCTCGGCACCCGCCACCGCGTCGTACTGCTGCTCCAGCCCGCGCACCACGGAGACCAGCTCGTCGTCCCCCTCGGCCAGCTGCCGCTCGATCTCGTTCTGCGTCCGGAGCGCGTCACCGCGCAGCCCGTGCGCGATCTCCGGCAGCACCAGCCCCGTCGCGGAAGTGATCGACTCGAGCACGACGAGCGCCGCGTCGGGATAGGTGGAACGGGAGATGTAGTGCGGCACGTGCGCCGCGACGCCCAGCACGTCGTGCCCGGACTGGGTGAGCCGCAGCTCGGTCAGCGCGGCGGCGCTCCCCGGCACCTGCGCCTCGTCGAACAGCGGCTGGTGGCCCGGCACCAGGTCCACGCGGCTGCCGTGCGGGGTCAGCCCGACCGGACGGGTGTGCGGCACCCCCATCGGTATGCCGTGGAAGGTGACGGCCAGCCGCACTCCCGTACGCTCCACGATCTCGCGGACGGCCGCAGCGAACCGCTCCCACTCCACGTCCGGCTCCGGGCCGGACAGCAGCAGGAACGGCGCACCCGTCGCGTCCCGGGCGAGTCGCAGCTCCAGGGACGGCGCCTCGTAGTCGACCCACTGGCTGCGGCGGAAGGTCATGGCGGGTCGACGGGCCCGGTAGTCGATGAGCCGGTCGACATCGAACCGGGCGACGGTCACCGGAGACTGGGTCTCCAGCACGCGCGCCACGATCTGGGCACCGGTCTCGCCGGCGTCCATGAAGCCCTCGAAGTGGTAGAGCAGCACCAGCCCGGCGGTGTCGTCACCACCGATGATCTCGTCGACGGCACGGAGCCCGGCGGGCTCCCACTCGTACAAACCCTTCGGTTCCAGCACGCTCAGCTCCTTCGTCTACCTCAGCGCCAACGCACCGGCCCGGCACGGAATTCCCCGTGCGGCGCACATCGCACGACGAGAGGCCCGCACCCTTTCGGGTACGGGCCTCACGCGCCGTTCAGTCGACCGCTCGCCGCCTCAGCGGCGCGGGGTCAGCTCTGGCCGCCGGCCAGCTTCTCGCGGAGCGCCGCCAGCGCTTCGTCCGATGCCAGGGCGCCGGAGTCGTCCGGAGACTCCGAGGAGTACGAGCTGCCGCCGCCACCGGTCTGGCCGCCGCCACCGCCCTGCGGCGCCGGAGCGCCGCCTGCCGTGGCACCCTCGGCCGCCGCCTGCTCGTCGGCCTCGCGGGACTTGACGACCTGCGCCTGGTGCTGCTCGAAGCGCTGCTGCGCCTCGGCGTACTGGTGCTCCCACTCCTCGCGCTGCTTCTCGTACCCCTCGAGCCAGTCGTTGGCCTCGGGGTCGAAGCCCTCGGGGTAGATGTAGTTGCCCTGGTCGTCGTAGGACGCGGCCATGCCGTACAGCGTCGGGTCGAACTCGACCGCCGTCGGGTCGGCACCGAACGCCTCGTTGGCCTGCTTCAGCGAGAGGCTGATGCGACGGCGCTCGAGGTCGATGTCGATGACCTTGACGAAGATCTCGTCGTTGACCTGGACGACCTGCTCCGGGATCTCCACGTGGCGCTCGGCCAGCTCGGAGATGTGGACCAGGCCCTCGATGCCCTCGTCGACCCGGACGAACGCGCCGAAGGGCACCAGCTTGGTGACCTTGCCGGGCACGACCTGGCCGATCTGGTGCGTACGGGCGAACTGCTGCCACGGGTCTTCCTGGGTCGCCTTGAGCGACAGGGACACGCGCTCGCGGTCCATGTCGACGTCCAGGACCTCGACCGTGACCTCCTGGCCGACCTCGACGACCTCGGAGGGGTGGTCGATGTGCTTCCAGGACAGCTCGGAGACGTGCACCAGGCCGTCCACGCCACCCAGGTCCACGAAGGCACCGAAGTTGACGATGGAGGAGACGACGCCGGAGCGCACCTGACCCTTCTGGAGGGTGGTGAGGAAGGTCTGGCGGACCTCGCTCTGGGTCTGCTCCAGCCAGGCACGGCGGGACAGAACCACGTTGTTGCGGTTCTTGTCCAGCTCGATGATCTTGGCCTCGAGCTCCTTGCCCACGTAAGGCTGAAGGTCGCGGACGCGGCGCATCTCGACCAGGGAGGCCGGGAGGAAGCCACGGAGGCCGATGTCGAGGATGAGACCACCCTTGACGACCTCGATGACGGTACCGGTGACGATCCCGTCCTCTTCCTTGATCTTCTCGATGGTGCCCCAGGCCCGCTCGTACTGGGCGCGCTTCTTCGAGAGGATCAGGCGGCCTTCCTTGTCCTCCTTCTGGAGAACAAGGGCCTCGATCTCGTCACCGACGGCGACGACCTCGTTGGGGTCGACATCGTGCTTGATCGACAGCTCCCGAGAGGGGATGACACCCTCGGTCTTGTAGCCGATGTCGAGCAGGACCTCGTCCCGGTCGACCTTCACGATGACGCCGTCGACGATGTCGCCGTCGTTGAAGTACTTGATCGTCTCGTCGATCGCGGCGAGGAAGGCTTCCTCGGAACCGATGTCGTTTACCGCAACCTGCGGAGTGGTCACGGTGGTCTCGGTGCTGCTCGTCATGTGGAAAAGGGCTCCGGTACGGACAGTGAGTCGTAGGTGCTGCTACGCCGAGAACCCGCTATCGCACCACATGCAAGTCAGCCGGACGCCTGGAAGGCGCTTGCCCGAGGGGACGAACAACAGATGCGAGCGCGACCTGCTATGTCTGAGGCGCGCAGGCCCGCAGCGCAACTTGTAGCATACGGGGGCAGCCGGGCACGGTCAATGCGCGAACAAGCACAGCTGGGGCACAACGCCCCAATCCCGGCACTATTCGCCGCCCGGACCACGCGGACGGCCGACGAGGGACCGGCCATTCGCGCCACGACCAGCCGCTTTCCCGGAACTCACAGGGCCGATTCCGCTTCCACACCACGACGACGGGCACCATGATCCAGGACGGCATGACCCAGGACGACGAACCGATGGCCACGCGCCGTGACGCCGGCGACGCGGAGAGCGTACGGGCCAACCGGGGCTGGTGGGACCGGAACGCCGACGGCTACCAGCGGGAGCACGGCGCGTTCCTCGGCGACAGCCGCTTCGTGTGGGGCCCGGAGGGCCTCGACGAGGCCGACGCCCGGCTGCTGGGCCCCGCGTCCGCACTGCGCGGGCGCGCCGTGCTCGAGATCGGTGCCGGCGCGGCGCAGTGCTCCCGCTGGCTGGCCGGGCAGGGCGCCCGGCCGGTCGCGCTGGACCTCTCGCACCGCCAACTCCAGCACGCGCACCGGATCAGCACCTCCCCCGGCGGGACGGCCGTGCCGCTGGTGGAGGCGGACGCCGCCGCGCTGCCGTTCGCGGACGCCTCCTTCGACCTGGCCTGCTCGGCGTTCGGCGCCTTCCCCTTCGTCGCCGAGCCGGTGCGGGTGCTGCGCGAGGTGCGGCGGGTGCTGCGCCCCGGCGGGCGGTTCGTCTTCTCCGTCACCCACCCGATGCGCTGGGCCTTCCCGGACGAGCCGGGCCCCGAGGGGCTGACGGTCTCGGCCTCCTACTTCGACCGGACGCCCTACGTCGAGCAGGACGCGGCGGGGCGGGCGGTGTACGTCGAGCACCACCGCACGCTGGGCGACCGGATACGCGACGTGGTCTCGGCCGGGCTGCGACTGACGGACCTGGTCGAGCCGGAGTGGCCCGAGTGGAACCGGCAGGAGTGGGGCGGCTGGTCCCCGCTGCGGGGGAACCTCTTCCCCGGCACCGCGATCTTCGTCTGCACCCGCGGCTGACGCGCCGCGTGAGTGACGGACCGCGCGAGGCCGACCGCGTGCGTGAGGTACCGGGCGAGGCGGCGCGCGCCCGGGTCCTGGCCGGGCTGCCCGTGGCGGCGGCCGTGCCCGCGCTGCGCGCCGCGCTGGAGCGCCACGGCGTCGCCGTCCTGTGCGCGCCTCCGGGCACCGGCAAGACGACGCTGGTGCCGCTGGAGCTGGCCGGGCTGCTGCCGGGCCCGGCGGCGGGCGGGGACGCCCCGCCACCGCGGCGGGTGCTGGTCGCCGAACCGCGCCGGATGGCGGCCCGTTCGGCGGCCCGGCGGATGGCCTGGCTGCTGGGCGAGCGGCCGGGCGGCTCGGTCGGGTTCACGGTGCGCGGCGAACGCCTGGTGGGCCCGCGTACGCGGGTGGAGGTCGTCACCACTGGAGTGCTGCTCCAGCGCCTGCAGCGGGACCAGGAGCTGTCCGGGGTCGACGTGGTGCTGCTGGACGAGTGCCACGAGCGCCACCTCGACGCCGACACCTCGCTCGCCTTCCTGCTGGACGTACGCGCCACGCTCCGGCCCGACCTGCGCGTCGTCGCCGCGTCGGCCACCCAGGACAGCGACGCCTGGGCGCGGCTGCTGGCGCCCCCCGGTGAGCGGGGACCGGCGCCGGTCGTACGGGGCGGCGGTGCTGCTCATCCGGTCGCGGTGCGCCACGCTCCGCCGCCGCCGGGCGTACGCCCCACGCACGGCACCCGGGTCGATCCGGCGCTGCTGCGGCACGTGGCGGCGACGGTGCGGGAGGCGCTGCGGGAGGTACCGGCGGGGGACGTGCTGTGCTTCCTGCCCGGCGTCGGCGAGATCGCCAAGGTGGCGTCGCTGCTGGCCGGTTCGGGCGCGGAGGTGCTGCAACTGCACGGCCGGGCCGCCGCGTCGGTACAGGAGAGCGTGCTGCGCGGGACGGACGGCGGCGCTCCTGGCGACGGGCGCCGCCGCGTGGTGCTCGCGACCTCGGTGGCCGAGTCGAGCCTGACGGTGCCCGGTGTCCGGATCGTCGTCGACTCCGGCCTCGCCCGCGAGCCCCGGACGGACCACGCACGCGGGCTCGGCTCGCTGGCGACGGTACGGGTCTCGCGGGCCGCCGCCGAGCAGCGGCTCGGGCGGGCGGCCCGGGAGGGGCCGGGCACGGTGTTCCGCTGCTGGGCGGAGGGCGAGGACGCCTCCCGGCCGCGCTTCCCGGCCCCCGAGATCGCCGTGGCCGACCTGACGGCCTTCGCCCTCCAGGCCGCCTGCTGGGGCGAACCGGACGCCACCGGGCTGGCGCTGCTCGACCCGCCGCCCGCCGGAGCGCTGGCCGCGGCCCGCGAGACGCTGCGGGCGGTGGGGGCCGTGGACGCGGCGGGGCGGGTGACGCGGCGCGGCAGCCGGCTGGCCCGCGTGGGGGTGCACCCGCGCCTGGCGCGGGCGCTGCTGGACGGTGCGGAGCTTCTCGGCTCCCGCGCGGCGGCGGAGGCGGTGGCGCTGCTGAGCGAGGAGCCGCCCCGGGAGTACGGCGACGACCTCGCGGAGGCGCTGCGCAGGGCACGGCGCGGCGGCGACGCGTACGCGGCCCGCTGGCGTGCCGAGGTGCGGCGGCTGCGGTCCGCGTCCGGCGGCGGCACAGGCGCCCGGGGCGAGGCGGGCCGCCGGGAGGGCGCGGCGGCCGGGGAGGACCCGGCGGCCGGGGACGATGTACGGGTCGCGGGCACCATCGCCGCGCTGGCATACCCCGAGCGGGTGGCGCGGGCACGCTCCGGCGGGTCGTACCTGATGGTCTCGGGCACGCGTGCGGAGCTGGCCGGGAGTTCACCGCTGCGGGAGGCGGAGTGGCTGGCCGTCGCCGTCGCGGACCGTCCGGCGGGCGCGCCCTCGGCGCGGGTACGGCTGGCCGCCGCGGTGGACGAGGAGACGGCGCGCTCGGCCGCCGGCGCGCTGCACGGCGTACGCGCGCAGGTGCACTGGGACGGCGCGCGCGGCGACGTGGTGGCCCGCGAGGTGGAGTCCCTGGGCGCCGTCGAACTGCGGTCCCGGCCGCTGCGGTCGCCCGACGCCGGGCAGGTGCGGGCGGCCGTGCTGGACGGACTGCGGCGCGAGGGGCTCGGGCTGCTGCGCTGGTCCGAGGAGGCCGTCACGCTGCGCCTGCGGCTGGGCTTCCTCCACCGCACGCTGGGCGAGCCGTGGCCCGAAGTGTCCGACGAGGCGCTGCTCGCGCACGTGGGGGACGTGCTGGGGCGGGCGCGGTCCCGGGCCGGACTGGCCCGGATCGACGCCGGGCAGCTGCTGCGCGGGCTGCTGCCGTGGGCGGGCGGTGAGGCCGCCCGGCTGGACGAGCTGGCACCGGAGCGGGTCGCGGTGCCGTCCGGCTCACGGGTGCGGGTGGACTACGGCGGCGAGCAGCCGGTGCTGGCGGTCAAGCTCCAGGAGCTGTTCGGCTGGAGCCGGAGCCCGCGGATCGCGGACGGGCGGGTGCCGCTGCTGGTGCATCTGCTCTCGCCCGCGGGGCGGCCCGCCGCCGTCACCGCGGATCTGGCGTCGTTCTGGCGGGAGGGCTACCGGTCGGTGCGGGCGGAACTGCGCGGGCGCTACCCGCGCCACCCGTGGCCGGAGGACCCGGCCACGGCCGAGCCGACGCGCCGGGTCAACGCCCGGCGCGGCTGAAGGCCGCCCGCGGCGCGGCGGCCCGCCGGCCCGGCCGGAACCGGGCCGGCGCCTACGCGGCCTCCGGCGGGCTGACCGTGAGCGTGATGTCGACCGCCACGCCGTCGTCGGTGGAGACGCGCAGGGTGTACGTCCCCTCGTCCGCCTTGTCCGTCCGGATCTCGGGGAGCACGAGCAGCCCCTCGGCGTCCGTCTTCAGGCCGGTCAGGGAGCGCAGCGGCTTCTCGTCCGCGCCCACGAAGTACGGGCCCGTCGTCGCGGGCGCGCCCTCCTTCGTGACCATCGTCGCCGTCAGCGGCACCTTCGCGGCCGGGTCGCCGTCGCGGGTGGCGCGCACCTCGATCGCGCCCTGGGCGAAGACGCCGCCCGCCACGGTCTCCAGCGCCGCGTCCGAGGTGCGCTTCAGCGCGTCGGCCTGCGGGACGGGCCGGGCCTTGACGGTGGCGCTGAAGTCGGCGGCCGGCACGTCCTGCCCGACGACGGTGGCGCGCACGACGAAGACGCCGGTGCGCTCACCCGCGAGCAGCTTCGGCGCGCGGGCGGTGCCGTCGGCGCCGGAGGTCACGGTGGACCTGGTCGCTCCGCCGGTGAAGCGGGCGTCGGTGTCGCCGGCTCCGACGATCGCGTACCGCACCTGGACGGCGTCCATCGGCTTGCCGCGCGAGTCGGCGACCCGCACCCGCAGCCGCTCGGTGAACTCGCCGCCCGCCGTGGCCGTGATCTCGGCGGGGCTGACGCGCTCCAGGGCGGCGGGTTCGGGGGCGGGTTTGGTCGGGGGCGGCGTCGTCGGCTTGTCGCCGCCGGGCTTGGTGGGCTTTGTGGGCTTGCTGGGCTTGTCCGACGGGGTGCCCGGCCGGGGCGAGTCGCCACCGCGCCCGTCCCCGCCGCGCCCGTCCCCGCCGCGGCCGTCCCCGCCGCGCCGGTCGCCCGCCGGGTCCGGATCGTCCCGGCCGCCGGGGCCGGGCGAGTCGGGCAGCGAGCCTTCGCCGTCGGGCACTTCCCGCACGCCCTCGCGGTAGAACTCGAGCCACGACAGGACGGTGTTCAGGTACTCGCGGGACTGGTTGTAGCTGAGGACTGCGCGGTCCAGGTCGCCCTTGACCGACAAGTCCCGCTCGCCCGCGCACAGGTACTCTCCGGCGGCGAGGGCCGCGTCGAAGATGTTGTTCGGGTCCCGGCGGCCGTCCCCGTTGCCGTCGGCGCCCCAGGTCGCCCAGGTGGAGGGTATGAACTGCATCGGCCCGACCGCGCGGTCGTAGGTGGCGTCGCCGTCGTAGACGCCGCGGTCGGTGTCGGTGATCTCCGCGAAGTCCCCGCCGTTGAGGACGGGGCCGAGGATGGGCTTGAGGGTGGTGCCGTCGTCGTCGACGGCGCCGCCGCGCGCCTGCCCGGACTCGACCTTGCCGATCGCCGCCAGCAACTCCCAGGGCAGCGCGCAGCTGGGGTCCGAACCGGCGACGGACGCCTCGGCCTTCTTGTACGCCGCCAGGACCGTCACCGGGATGCCCGACTCGTTCGGGCCCGTGCCGTCGGGGGTGCGCTCACCGGGCTCGGGAGACTTCAGCGGCGGCAGCTCCGTGTGGTACGAGTCGTCGCCGGGGCGTCCCTCCGGCGGGGTGTCGGGCTGCCCGCGGTCCTCACCGCCGCCCGCCTGGGCGGAGTTGAGACCGGGAGCCTGGGAGGCGGTGAGCGCGGCCATCGCCGCCGCCGCGACCGCGGCGGTGCTCACCCCTCTTCGCAGTCTGCTGCCCCCGAAGTCGGTGAACTTCGCCGCCGCGTGCCTTCCGCGGTATCGCGTCATGAATCCGACCGCCCTCTCCCCTGCGAGCACCACACATGGTGACCCTACGGCAACCACAGGCCCGACGTCAGGAGGAACTCCCGACTCGGAGAACGCCGGACCACCCGGCGGGCGCTCAGTGCGCGGCCGACTCCCAGTCCCCTCCCGACCCGACGGAGACGTCCAGCGGGGCCCGCAGCCGGACCGCGCCGGCCATCCGGCTGCGCACCAACTCCTCGGCCCGCTCCCGCTCCCCCGGCGCGACCTCCAGCACGATCTCGTCGTGCACCTGGAGCAGCATCCGGGTGGACAGCTTCTCCTCGTCCAGGCCCTCCGCGACCCGCAGCATGGCCACCTTCACGATGTCGGCCGCGGTGCCCTGGATGGGCGCGTTCAGCGCCATCCGCTCGGCCATCTCACGGCGTTGCCGGTTGTCGCTGGTCAGGTCGGGGAGGTAGCGGCGGCGCCCCATGATCGTCTCGGTGTAGCCGGTGGCCCGTGCCTCCTCCACCACGCGGTGCAGGTAGTCCCGCACCCCGCCGAAACGCTCGAAGTAGTTGTCCATCAGCCTGCGCGCCTCGTCGGGGGCGATGGAGAGCTGCTGGGAGAGGCCGAACGCGGAGAGGCCGTACGCCAGGCCGTAGGACATGGCCTTGATCTTGCGGCGCATCTCCGGGTCGACCGCGCTGCGCTCGACGTCGAAGACCTGGGAGGCGACGGTGTCGTGCAGGTCCTCGCCGGAGGTGAGGGCCTCCAACAGCCCCTCGTCCTCGGACAGATGAGCCATGACGCGCAGCTCGATCTGGCTGTAGTCGGCCGTCAGCAGCGACTCGTACCCCTCGCCGACGCGGAAGCCGCGGCGGATGGCCCGGCCCTCGTCGGTGCGCACCGGGATGTTCTGGAGGTTGGGGTCCGTCGAGGACAGCCGGCCGGTGGCCGCCACCGTCTGGTGGAAGGTGGTGTGGATGCGGCCGTCGGGCGAGATGGTCTTGATCAGCCCCTCGACGGTGGTGCGCAGCTTCTGCTGCTCGCGGTAGCGCAGCATCAGCACCGGCAGCTCGTGCTCCGTCTGCCCCGCCAGCCAGGCCAGCGCGTCCGCGTCCGTCGTGTAGCCCGTCTTGGTCTTCTTCGTGCGCGGCAGGCCCAACTCGCCGAAGAGCACCTCCTGGAGCTGCTTGGGCGAGCCGAGGTTGAACTCGTGGCCCACCGCGGCGTGCGCCTCGGTCACCGCCTGCCCGGCGGCGTCCGCGAACTGCTGCTCCAGACCCGCCAGCCACTCGCGGTCCGCGGCGATCCCGGCACGCTCCAGGCGGGCGAGCATCGCGGAGGTGGGCAGCTCCAGATCGCGCAGCAGGCCGGCCGCGCCGACCTCCTCGAGCCTGCCCTCGAACTCGGCGCCCAGGTCGAGGATGGTACGGGCCGTCGCCATCAGGGTGTCGGCCTCGGCCTGCCCCTCGGTCTGGTCCGCCGCCTCCTCGCCGGTGCCGAAGGCCAGCTGGCCGTCGCCCTCGGCGACGGCGGGGGCCAGCTCGCGGCCCAGGTACTCGACCGAGAGGGCGTCCAGCGCGAAGGAGCGGCGGCCGGGCTTGACCAGGTACGCGGCGAGGGCGGTGTCCATGGTGACGCCGCCGACCTGCCAGCCGTGCTCGGCGAAGACCCGGATGACGCCCTTGGCGTCGTGCAGCACCTTGGGCCGGACGGCGTCGGCGATCCAGGCGGCGAAGGCCCGCTCGTCCGCCTCGTCCAGCTGGGCGGGGTCGAACCAGGCGGCCGGTCCGTCCGCGGCGGCGAGCGCGACCTGGCTGACGCTGCCGCCGCCCAGCTTCCAGACGTCGACGGTGGCCAGGCCCAGCGGCCCGGCGGCGGCATGCTCGGCGAGCCAGCCCGCCAGCTCGCCGGTGGTCAGCATCGCGCCGTCCACCTCGACGCCGCCGGCCGGGGCGGGCGGCTCCTCGGCCGCGGTGCCCGGGTCGACGGAGAAGAGGCGGTCGCGGAAGTTCTGGTGGCGGAACTCCAGGGCGTCCAGCATGACGCCCAGCGCCTCCCGGTCGTACGGCGCGCGGGCCAGGTCGGCGGGCCGCTCCGGCAGCTCGACGTCGCGCACCATCTCGGTCAGCCGCCGGTTGAGCCGGACGGCGTCCAGGTGGTCGCGGAGGTTCTGCCCGGCCTTGCCCTTCACCTCGTCCACCCGCTCGACCAGCTCGGCGAAGGAGCCGAACTGGTTGATCCACTTGGCGGCCGTCTTCTCCCCCACGCCGGGGATGCCGGGGAGGTTGTCGGACGGATCGCCGCGCAGCGCCGCGAAGTCCGGGTACTGCTCCGGCGAGAGGCCGTACTTCTCCCGCACCTTCTCCGGGGTGAAGCGGGTCAGCTCGGAGACGCCCTTGGTCGGGTACAGCACGGTGACGTTGTCGGTGATCAGCTGGAAGCAGTCGCGGTCGCCCGTCACGATCGAGACCTGGAAGCCCTCGGCCTCCGCCTGCGTGGCCAGAGTGGCGATGACGTCGTCCGCCTCGAAGCCCGGCACGGCGAAGCGCTTGACCCGCATCGCGTCCAGCAGCTCGCCGAGCAGCTCGACCTGGCCCTTGAACTCGTCCGGGGTGGTGGAGCGGTTCGCCTTGTACTCGGCGAACTCCTCGGAGCGCCAGGTCTTGCGGGACACGTCGAACGCGACCGCGAAGTGCGTCGGCGCCTCGTCACGCAGGGTGTTCGACAGCATCGAGGTGAAGCCGTAGATGGCGTTCGTCGGCTGGCCGGTCGTCGTGGAGAAGTTCTCCGCGGGCAGCGCGAAGAACGCGCGATAGGCCAGGGAGTGCCCGTCCATGAGGAGCAGGCGCGGGGCGGTCTCTTTCGATGCTGTCTTTGCTGTCTTTGCCACGCTGCGAATACTCCCACGGACCACTGACAATCCGCCCCGGCCCCGCCCGTGCCCCCGAGCGCACCGGCGGGGACCCGTGCGAGCATCGGGGTATGAGCCGAAAGCCGCGCGCGCACGACCCGGTCCAGGACGCCCCCGAGGTGCGGGAGCCGCCGCACGCCGCGGCCGGGCCTGCCGCCGTGGCGCACTCGCTGCGCGTGGCCGGGCAGGAGATGGGCGTACGGCGCGCGGCGCTCACCCTCCTCCGGGTCAACCAGAAGGACGGCTTCGACTGCCCCGGCTGCGCCTGGCCCGAAGGGGAGGAGCGGCACACGGCGGAGTTCTGCGAGAACGGCGCCAAGGCGGTGGCCGAGGAGGCCACCCGGCAGCGGGTGACGGACGGCTTCTTCGCCCGGTACCCGGTCACCGAGCTGGCCGCCCGCTCCGGCTACTGGCTGGGCCGACAGGGGCGGCTGACCCGGCCGATGTACCTGGCGGAGGGTGCCTCCCACTACACCCCGGTCAGCTGGGAGCGCGCCTTCGGGATCGTCGCCGAGGAGCTGAGTGCCCTCGGCTCGCCCGACGAGGCCGTCTTCTACACCTCCGGGCGCACCAGCAACGAGGCGGCCTTCCTCTACCAGCTCTTCGCCCGCGAGTTCGGAACGAACAACCTGCCCGACTGCTCCAACATGTGCCACGAGTCGTCCGGCTCCGCGCTCACCGAGACGCTGGGCGTGGGCAAGGGCAGCGTGCTGCTGGAGGACCTGCACCGCGCGGAGCTGATCATCGTGGCCGGGCAGAACCCCGGCACCAACCACCCCCGGATGCTCAGCGCGCTGGAGAAGGCGAAGGCGGGCGGCGCGAAGATCATCACGGTCAACCCGCTCCCCGAGGCCGGGCTGGAGCGCTTCAAGAACCCGCAGACCGCACGCGGCCTGGCCGGCGGCGGCACCGCGCTGACCGACCTCTTCCTCCAGATCCGCATCGGCGGGGACCAGGCCCTCTTCCGCGCGCTGGGCCGCCTCGTCCTCGACGCGGACGGCGCGGACGAGGCCTTCGTCCGGGACCACACGCGCGGCTTCGCCGAGTACGCCGCCGCGGCCGGTGCGGTGGACTGGGCCGAGACGGAGCGGGCGACGGGGCTGCGCCGCGCCGAGATCGAGGAGGCGGCCCGCCTGGTGCTGGCCTCCGGTCGCACGGTGGTGTGCTGGGCGATGGGGCTGACCCAGCACAAGCACGCGGTGCCCAGCATCAAGGAGATCGTCAACCTGCTGCTGCTGCGCGGCGACATCGGCCGCCCCGGCGCCGGGGTGTGCCCCGTACGCGGGCACAGCAACGTGCAGGGCGACCGCACGATGGGCATCTTCGAGCGCCCTCCGGCCGCCTTCCTCGACGCGCTGGAGCGGGAGTTCGGCTTCGCCCCGCCCCGCGAGCACGGGCTCGACGTCGTACGGGCCATCCGCGCCCTGCGCGACGGTAAGGCGAAGGTCTTCTTCGCGATGGGCGGCAACTTCGTCGCCGCCTCGCCGGACACGGCCGTGACCGAGGACGCCATGCGGCGGGCCCGGCTGACCGTGCACGTCTCCACCAAGCTCAACCGCTCGCACTGCGTCACCGGTGCGCGGGCGCTGATCCTGCCGACCCTCGGCCGCACCGAGCGCGATGTGCAGGCCGGCGGCGAGCAGTTCGTGACCGTCGAGGACTCGATGGGCATAGTGCACGCCTCGCGGGGGCGGCTGCGGCCGGCCGGCGGTCAGCTGCTGTCCGAGCCCGCGATCATCTGCCGACTGGCGCGCCAGGTGCTCGGGCCCGGCTCCCGCACGCCGTGGGAGGACTTCGCGGCGGACTACGCGCTCGTACGCGACCGCATCGCCCGCGTCATCCCCGGTTTCGAGGACTTCAACCGACGCGCCGCCCAGCCCGGCGGCTTCACCCTCCCGCACGCGCCGCGCGACTCGCGCACCTTCCCCACCGCCAGCGGAAAGGCCCACTTCACGGCCGCGCCCGTCGAGTACCCCCAGGTGCCCCCGGGCCGTCTGCTGCTCCAGACCCTGCGCTCGCACGACCAGTACAACACCACCATCTACGGGCTCGACGACCGCTACCGGGGCATCAGGAACGGCCGCCGGGTCGTCCTCGTCCACCCTGAGGACGCCGCCGCGCTCGGCTTCGCGGACGGCGACTACGCCGACCTGGTCAGCGAGTGGCGGGACGGCACGGAGCGCACCGCGCCCGGCTTCCGGGTCGTCCACTACCCGACCGCGCGCGGCTGCGCCGCCGCCTACTACCCCGAGACCAACGTCCTGGTCCCGCTCGACGCGACCGCCGACACCAGCAACACTCCGGCCAGCAAGTCGCTGGTGATCCGCCTCGTCACGGCCGCAGAGCCCGCGCGCCCGGGCACCGCGTCGCTCTGATAGGAAGCGGGGTACACGTCAGCGACGCAGGTGAACGGAGCACTCAGCCCATGGGCGAGCAGACCACGACCCGGTTCCCGCAGGAGATCCTCGACGAGTGGGGCGGGTTGGGCATCGACCTGCCGGCGCTGTTCTCGGCGGGCGCCCTGGGCGCGAGGATGGGGGTGCTGGTCCAGGAGGCCGCTCCGGAGCGCGTGACGGGCACCCTGCCGGTGGAGGGCAACACCCAGCCGTACGGGCTGCTGCACGGCGGTGCGTCCGCCGTGCTCGCCGAGACCCTCGGCTCGGTCGGCGCCATGCTGCACGGCGGGCCCCACAAGCTCGCCGTGGGCGTGGACCTCAACTGCACCCATCACCGGGGCGTCAGCTCGGGCCTGATCACGGGCACCGCCACGCCGGTGCACCGGGGGCGCAGCACGGCGACGTACGAGGTCGTGATCACCGAGGAGGCGACGGGCAAGCGCGTCTGCACCGCCCGGCTGACCTGCATGCTGCGGGAGAGCCCCGGGCAGCACAGCGCGGGCTGAGCGGCCACCGGCCGAAGCAGCGCACGCAGCGCACCGGGCCCGGGCGGCACACCAATCCGGTATGCCGCCCGGGCCCGTACACGGTGCCGTCCTACTCCACGCTCTCGCCCAGGTACGCCGCGCGCACCCGCGGGTCCGCCAGCAGCGAAGAGGCCTCGTCGTGCATCGCCACCGAGCCCGTCTCCAGGACGTAGCCGCGGTCGGCGAGCTGGAGCGCCTGCGCTGCGTTCTGCTCGACCAGGAGTACCGTGGTGCCCTGCTCGTTGATCTCCCGGAGGATCTCGAAGATCTGCTGCACCACCAGCGGTGCCAGCCCCATCGACGGCTCGTCCAGCAGCAGCAGTTCCGGCTTTCCCATCAGCGCGCGGCCGATGGCGAGCATCTGCTGCTCGCCGCCGGAGAGCGTGCCGCCCAGCTGGCTCCGCCGCTCGGCGAGGCGCGGGAAGAGACCGAAGATGCGGTCCATCTCCCGCTGGTCGGGGGACTTGAAGCGGTACGCCCCCATCTGCAGGTTCTCCCGCACGGTCATCCGGGCGAACACCCGGCGTCCCTCCGGCACGTGGCCGATGCCGAAGCGCACCAGGTCGTGCGGCTTGATGCCGTCGATGCGCTCGCCGCGCAGCAGGACCTGCCCGCTGCGCGGGGCGAGCATGCCGGACGCGGTGCGCAAGGTGGTCGACTTCCCGGCGCCGTTGGCACCGAGCAGGGCGACCACCTCCCCCTCCCGCACGCTCAGGTCGATGCCCTTGAGCGCCTCGATGGCACCGTAGAAGACCCGCAGGTCGCGGAGTTCCAGCAGCGCCGGGGGGCCGGCCGGCGGGCCGGTTCCCCCCGGCTCCTTCGCCAGCTTGATGTCGCTCACTCGTGTCCCTCCGCGTCCCGCGCCGCGACCACGTCCGCGACCGCGGCCGTGTCCTCCTCTGCTGCCACCCCGAGATAGGCCTCGATCACCGCCGGGTCGCGCTGCACCTCCTCGGGTGCCCCCTCCGCGATCTTCTTGCCGAAGTTGAGCACCATCACCCGGTCCGCGACCGACATCACCAGCCGCATGTCGTGCTCGATGAGCAGCACGCTGACCCCGCGCTCCCTGTTGATCCGGCGGATCAGGTCCTCCAGCTCCAGCTTCTCGGTCGGGTTGGTGCCCGCCGCGGGCTCGTCCAGCAGCAGTACCTCGGGGCCGGTGGCCAGCGCGCGGGCGATCTCCAGCCGCCGCTGGTCGCCGTAACTGAGGGAGCCGCCCAGCTCGTTCATCTTGCTGTCGAGCCCGACGTAGGACAGCATCTCGTGCGCCTTGCGGTCGCTCTCGCGCTCGGCGCGCCGCGCGTTCGGCAGCCCGAGCATGATCGAGACGGGGCCCGCCTTGAGCCGGGTCTCCGCGGCGATCTTGACGTTCTCCAGCGCGGTCAGCGCCCCGAACAGCCGGATGTTCTGGAAGGTGCGGGCCAGTCCCAGCAGGCTGACCACGTGCGGCTTGCGGCCCAGCAGGCTGTGTTCGCCGCCCCCGCCGGAACGGAAGGTGATCTTCCCCTCCTGCGGTACGTAGGCCCCGGTGAGCGAGTTGAACAGGGAGGTCTTGCCCGCCCCGTTGGGCCCGATCACCGCCAGGATCTCGCCGCGCCGCATCCGCAGCTCGACGGAGTCCAGGCTGGTGACCCCGCCGAACCGCAGTGTCACCCCCGCGGTCTCCAGCACCAGGTCGCCGGCCGAGGGGGACGTCCCCGCCCCGCCGCCGGGCTGGTGGTCTTCCTTGCTCACGTGGGCCGTCATGACACCTTGCCTCCCGCCGGCGCGGACGTACCGTCTCCGTCGGCGGTGCCCTCCGCGGCCATCTTCAATTCACGCTGGCGCCGCTTGGACGGCCACACACCCTGGGGGCGGTAGATCATCATGATGACGAGCAGCGCGCCCAGGTACATGTAGCGGTCGCGCGGGTCCACGTAGTCGCGCAGCACCTCCGGCAGCCACACCAGGAACGCCGCGCCGAAGATCGCGCCGGGAATCGAGCCCATGCCGCCGAAGATCACGTACGCCAGCACCAGCACGGAGGCCAGCAGCGGGAAGTTCTCCGGGTTGAAGTAGCCCACCTTGCTCGCGTACGCCACCCCCGCGATGCCGGAGGTGGACGCGCCGATGGCGAACGCCATCAGCTTGAAGCGCACCGTGTTCACCCCGGTCGCGGCGGCGGCCACCTGGTCCTCCCGGATCGCGGTCCAGGCGCGCCCCACCCGCGAGTGCTCCAGCCGCATGAAGAGGAAGACCAGCAGCACCACGAAGGCGAGCAGCAGCCAGTAGTACGGCAGCGGATCGAGCTTCCACTCGTAGCTGAAGCCCAGGTCGACCGAGAAGTGCTCGACTCCCGAGACGCCCCGCGCGCCGCCGGTGAAGTCCTCGACGTTCTTGGAGGTGATGTAGACGATCTCGTGGAACCCCAGCGTCACGATCGCCAGGTAGTCGCCGCGCAGCCGGAGCGTGGGCGCGCCCAGGATCACCCCGGCGATCAGGCAGGTGAGCACCGCGACCGGGATTACCAGGAAGTTGTTCAGTTCGAAGGGCGGGTCGACCGGCAGCGCGCCGGTCCAGTACGCCGCGCTGTACGCGCCGATGGCGAAGAACGCGACGAAGCCCAGGTCGAGCATGCCGGCCCAGCCGATGACCACGTTCAGCCCGATCGCGAGCAGCACGTAGATCGCGATCTGGTCCACCAGGACCTGGTGCCAGTAGGTCGCCAGGCCCAGCGGCGCGAACGCGGCGACGGCGACCACGGCGGCCAGCACCAGCTGCCGTACCCGCCGGTCCCCCTGCCACACCGCGCGCACCCGGGCCGCCGGTGCCACCGCCTTGGCCGCGGAGGCCTGGCGAGCGTTGCGCAGCGGCGTGCTCCAGAACTCGCGGACCGCCCAGACCAAGAGGCACAGGCCCAGCCATATCCAGAGGCCGACGCCGGTGAAGTCCTCCTTCAGCGCGTAGAAGATGTCGTTGTCGGTGCCCTGTTCGCCGGTGACCAGGGTGAGGACGATCGCGACGGCCACCATGGCCATCAGCCTCGACCAGCGCGGATGCTGGTACCAGGCGGCGCCGCGCAGCCGGGCGGTGGCGGCGGGGCCGCCACCGGGCCGCTGTTTCACGGGATTCCGCGTGCTGCCGCTCATGCCGTCCTCCCCACCCGTTCGCCGAGAATGCCGGTCGGCCGGAACATCAGGACCAGGACCAGGACGGCGAAGGCGCCGACGTAGCGCCAGCCGTCACCCCAGAACCCGACGGTCAGGTTCTCCACGATGCCCAGCAGCAGGCCGCCGACCATGGCGCCGCGGACGTTGCCGATGCCGCCCAGGACCGCGGCGGCGAAGGCTGTGATGCCGGGCAGGAAGCCCATGGTGTAGACGACCTGCTGGTTGGTGCCGAAGAGGAAGCCCGCCGCACCGCCCAGCAGTCCGCCGATGACGAAGGTGCGCGAGACGACCTTGTCGATGTCCACGCCCATCAGCGAGGCGACTTCGGGGTCCTGGGCGACCGCCCGGATGCCGGAGCCGAGCTTGGTGCGGTTCACCACGTAGTCGAGGCCGATCATCATCACGACGGCCGAGACCAGGATGAGCAGCTGGGTGATGTTGATGTCCGCGCCGAAGAGCGAGAACAGCTTCTTGTTCTCGTACATGTGCGGCATCGGTGCCGCGTTGCGGCCGAAGAGCTTGCCGGCCAGGTTGTAGAGGAAGAACGAGGCGCCGATGGCGGTGATCAGGAAGACCAGCCGTGGTGCGCGCCGCCTTCGCAGCGGTCGGTAGGCGACTTTCTCCAGGCCGTAGGCCGCCACGCCGCCGAGCGCCGCGCCGGCGCACATGCCCAGCGCCACGTACGCGACGGACTGGAGACCGGAGGGGTTGGTGACGGGCGCCCAGGCGGTGAGGGCGATGAGGCCGCCGTAGCCGCCGAACATGAAGACCTCGCTGTGCGCGAAGTTCAGCAGTTGGAGTACGCCGTAGACAAGGGTGTAGCCGATGGCGATGACGGCGTAGAGCGAGCCGAGCACCACCCCTAGGACGAGAAAGTCCCAGAATTCGCTGAGGGACATCGAACTGACTTCCTTGGGGATAAGTGTCCGGGCCCGGCGGGCGCACACGGCGGAGCGGGGCGGCCGGGCCCGGGACGAGCGGGCGTTACTGCGGTCCGGTACGCCAGCCGGACGGCGCGTCGGACGCCGTCCGGGGCCGGCCCCGCGATCAGCTGCCCGTCAGTTCCTCGACGGCGCCCTGGTACTCGATCTTTCCGCCCTTGACCTGGTACAGGAAGATCGCCTGCTCCTTGAGGTTCCCCTTGTCGTCGAAGGAGAACGTCTTGGTCAGGCCCTTGTAGCTGGCCTTGGCCAGCGCGTCGGCCAGCGCCTGGCGCTCCACGTCACCGCCGAGCTTCTTCAGCTGCTCGATGATCATGTTGGTGACGTCGTAGGACTCGGCCGAGTACGTGCCCGGAGCTTCCTTGAACTCCTTCTTGTAGTCGGCCGCGAACTTCTTCGTCTTCTCGTCCACGTTGGGGTCGGTGCACGGGCAGGTCAGGAACCAGCCCTCGGCGGACTTCCCGGCCAGCTTCAGGAACTGGTCGTCCTTGGTGCCGTCGTCCGACATCATGATGCCGTCGAAACCGGCTTCCTTGATCTTCTTCGCGAAGGGCCCGGCGTCCTGGTAGTAACCCGCGTAGATGAGGCCGTCCGCCTTGGAGTTCACGACCTTCTTCGCGGTCGCGCTGTAGTCCGGGGTCTTCTGCTGCGCGCTGGTGCGCACGGTCGAGATGCCGACCGCCTTCAGCTCCTTCTCGGCGACGTCGCCGAGGCCGACACCGTAGTCGGTCTTGTCGTCGACGATCATGACCTTCTTGACGTCGGTCTTCTTGTCGAGGTAGGCGGCCATGCTGGCGCCCTGGGAACTGTCGTTGGGCACCGCGCGCAGCAGGCTCTTGTAGCCCTTCTCCGTCAGGTCGGGGCGGGTCGCCGAGGGTGACACCGTTGCCATGCCGGCCTGGGTGTAGAGCGGGGAGGCGGAGTCGGTCGGCCCGGAGAAGGCGGGACCGACGACCGCGGCGACGTTCGTGTCGTCGATGGCCTTCTGGGCGGAGGCGGTCGCCTTCTCGGGCAGACCCTGGTCGTCGACAGCCTTGTACTCGACCTTGAAGTCCAGGTCGCCGGAGGCGTTGGCCTCCTTGATGGCGAGCTTGACGCCGTTCTCCATGTTCAGGCCCAGCTGGACGTTGTCACCGGAGAGCGGGCCCTGATAGGCGATCGTGACGCCGCCACCACCGTCTCCGCTGTCGTCACCACCGCAAGCGGTGAGCAGGAGGGCTCCCGCCACCACAGGTATGCCTATTCTGGCGATCTTCGTACGAACCACTGTCGAACCCCCTGAAGCCGGCCGGGATCATCGCGGCCCCCGCAGGGTGATCACGGGGCCACGGACCACACTCTCGTGCGGTGTGCGCCGGAATCTATTGCCAGGCACGCGGCCCCAGATACCCGCGGGTGACAGATGTGATCGCCCTGTGACCTGTGTCATGTGCCGGATTCAGAACACTGCTGACCGATCACCGGACGAATCCAGAAGATCACCCGCTGTTGGCGCGGGCGGGCAGGGAGTCCTCACATGTAGGGTCTGACCTGCCGTTTCGCCCGGCATGCCCGGCAAGGGGACGGCCCTCGAAGCCATGGCCCGCTGGGCCGAGGCAGGGCGGAATGAGTGATTCCGCTACTTCTGCCTCTTGTCCGCCTCCGACGCCGCCTTCTTCTCCTCGCCGTCCTCGATCACGGCCTCCGCGACCTGCCGCATGGACAGCCGCCGGTCCATCGACGTCTTCTGAATCCAGCGGAACGCGGCCGGCTCGGAGAGCCCGTACTGCGTCTGGAGCACGGACTTGGCGCGGTCCACCAGCTTCCGCGTCTCCAGCCGCTCGGCGAGGTCGGCCACCTCCTGCGTGAGCAACCGCAACTCGGTGAACCGCGAGACGGCCATCTCGATGGCCGGAACGATGTCGCTCTTGCTGAACGGCTTCACCAGGTACGCCATCGCGCCCGCGTCCCGCGCCCGCTCCACCAGCTCACGCTGGGAGAAGGCGGTGAGCATCAGCACCGGCGCGATGCCCTCCTCCGCGATCCGCTCCGCGGCCGAAATGCCGTCCAGCACCGGCATCTTCACGTCGAGGATGCACAGGTCGGGGCGGTGCTCGCGGGCCAGCTCGACGGCCGTCTGCCCGTCCCCGGCCTCGCCGACGACCGTGTACCCCTCCTCCTCCAGCATCTCCTTGAGATCCATGCGGATGAGGGCCTCGTCCTCCGCGATGACGACCCGCGTCGTCTCCGGCGGCACGTGCGCGCTCCCCTCCATGGCCTCGGACCCGCTCCCTTCGGGGCCCGCCTCGGGGTGCGCCTCGACAGGCGTGGTCGGGATGGGCTCGGGGGCGTCCGGGGTGGTCACTGGGCTCCTCGTCACAACACAGGATGGGAGCCCCGAGCCTACCCAGTTCCTGTAGGATGTGCTGACAGCGGGTCTCCGCTAGCCTTCAGTTCCCAGGCCCCGGTATTCCAATGGTTAGAGAAGCGGTGCTCAAACCACCGACAGTGTGGGTTCGAATCCCACTCGGGGCACTCTCCCTTTGGTTTCGAGATCGCAGCCACATTGCTCGACTTCACCCGATCGAGGGAAGCTGCCTTCACCCTCCCCTGCCATGTCTGCTATAGCGAGCAAGATCAGGGGATGCACAGCATCGCGATCCGCACCCAGGCCGTGTCCCTGACTCGTGCGGGGATGTCCAACGCAGAGGTTTCGAGGAAGCTCAACATACCCGCAGGAACGATCAGTTACTGGCGGCATACGGACCGGGCTCGTCGTCACGGCCCTCTCCCCCCTCGACGAACCCCGCACTGCCCTCGGTGTGACGGCAGCAGCGCACTCGATGAAGCCATGTACGCGTACCTCCTCGGCCTGTACCTCGGGGATGGGCACATCTCCCAGCATTCTGCACAGCACGTCCCAAGTCTCATGATCACCTGTGCAGAGTCCTGGCCAGGGCTGATGGATGAGTGTGAGGTTGCCATGCAGGCGGTGTTCCCGTGGAATTCCGTCTGCCGCGTGCGCAGGGCCGGCTGCCGCAACGTGAAGATGTACTCCCGGCATCTGTGGTGCATGTTCCCTCAGCACGGCAAGGGCAGGAAGCATGAACGGACCATCGAGCTGTTGCCGTGGCAACAGCAGATCGTGGACAGGAACCCTTGGGCGCTCATCCGAGGCTTGATCCATTCCGACGGTTGTCGCGTCACCAACTGGACGACGAGGACGGTAGCCGGGGAGCGAAAGCGCTACGAATATCCTCGCTACCTCTTCACCAACAAATCCGCGGACATCCTACACATCTGCGCCGACACCCTCGACAAGGTCGGCGTTGCCTGGAGAATCACTCATCGCGGCAGCGACCCGTTCCACATCTCCGTTGCCCGTCGTGCGTCGGTCGCGCTGATGGACGCACACGTCGGGCCGAAGTACTGACATCTCCCGCTCGGAGACCCCCTACGCCGCGGGCGGAGCGTACGGCAGCATGGAGCGCATGTCCGTACTGACGCGCGACGAAGCGCAGACCCGAGCCAGCCTCCTCACCGTCCAGCGGTATGAGATCGCCCTGGACGTGACCCGGGGCGACGACGTCTTCGGCTCCACGACCGTGATCCGCTTCACCGCGGGGGAGGCGGGTGCGGACACCTTCGTCCAGTTGCGCCCGCACACGCTGCACCGGGCCACGCTCGACGGGACGGAGCTGGCGGTCTCCACCCTCGCGGGTGGGCGCCTGCCGCTGACCGGCCTGGCGGCGGGCGAGCACGAACTGCGCGTCGAGGCGGACATGCCCTACTCCCGTGTGGGCGAGGGCATGCACCGCTTCACCGACCCGGCCGACGGGCTCACCTACCTCTACACGCAGTGCTGCATGGACGACGCGCCGCTCGTCTTCGCCTGCTTCGACCAGCCCGACCTCAAGGCCGTGCTCCAGGTCTCGGTCACCGCCCCGCCGGAGTGGACGGTGCTGGGCAACGGCGTGGCCCGGCGTACCGCCGAGGGCCACTGGGAGTGCGCGCCCACGCCGCCGATCAGCACCTACCTGATGGCGGTCGCCGCCGGCCCGTACCACTCGGTGCGCACCGAGCACGCCGGGCTGCCCTTCGGCCTGCACGTGCGCCGCTCCCTGGGCGCGTACCTGGACGCGGACGCCGACGAGCTGTTCGACCTCACCCGCAGGCTCTTCGACCGCTACCACGAGATCTTCGACGAGCCCTACCCGTTCGACTCCTACGACCAGGCGTTCGTGCCGGAGTTCAACTCCGGCGCGATGGAGAATCCGGGACTGGTCACCTTCCGGGACGAGTTCATCCACCGCTCCGCGGTCACCGAGACCGACCGGCAGACGCGCGGCATGGTGATCGCCCACGAGATGGCGCACATGTGGTTCGGCGACCTGGTCACCCTGCGCTGGTGGGACGACATCTGGCTGAACGAGTCGTTCGCCGAGTACATGGGCTTCCAGACCCTCGCCGACGCCACCCGCTTCACCGGCGTCTGGACGGACTTCACCGTCGCGCGCAAGGGCTGGGGGTACGACGCCGACCAGCGCGGCTCCACCCACCCGGTGGCCCCCGACCCCGACGCCGTACCGGACACCGCCGCCGCCCGGCTCAACTTCGACGGGATCTCCTACGCCAAGGGCGCCAGCGCACTGCGCCAACTGGTGGCCTGGCTGGGCGAGAAGACGTTCCTGGCGGGCATCAACGACCACTTCGCCCGGCACCGCTTCGGCAACGCCACCCTGCACGACTTCCTCGACTCCCTCGCCCGCGCCTCGACCGACCGCGACGTGCACGCCTGGGCGGCCCGCTGGCTGCGCACCACCGGCGTCGACACGCTCACCCCCCAGGTGACCGAGTCCGCCGCCCCGGACGGCGCGGGCCGCTCCGGGCGGCAGTGGTCGCTGGAGATCGGCCATGCGGGCGGGCGTCCGCACCGGCTGGCGGTCGGCCTCTACGACCGGGCACCCGCCGACCCCGGCCGCCTCGTGCTGCGGGAGCGGCTGGAGCGGGACCTGCCCGAGGACGGCCCGGGAGCGGCGCTGACCGCGGACGGGCCGCGCCCCGACCTGGTGCTGCTCAACGACAGCGACTTCACCTACGCCAAGATCCGCCTGGACGCGGAGTCCTGGCAGACCGTCCGGGACTGCCTCTCCGGGCTGCCCGATCCGCTCTCCCGCGGGCTGGTGTGGAACGCGGCGCGCGACCTGGTGCGGGACGGTGCGCTGGCCCCTGCCGAGTACCTGGCCGCCGTGCGGGACCACCTTCCGGCGGAGACGGACGACGCGGTGGTCCAGGGCGTGCTGTCCTTCGCCCGTACGCAGGTCGCCGACCGCTTCCTGACCGGCAGCGCGCGCACCCGGGGCCTGGACGCGCTCGCGGACACCTGCCGCGCGCTGCTGGCGCGTACGGCCGACGGCTCGGCGCCAGGCATCCGGCTGACCGCGGTGCGGGTGTTCGCCGACACCGTGACCGCGCCGGACGAACTGCTGGCCTGGCGCGCGGCGGGTACGGTACCCGGCGGCCCGGCGCTGGACCCGGAGCTGTCCTGGCGGCTGCTGCGGCGGCTGTCGGTGCTGGGCGCGGTGGGCGAGCCGGAGATCGCGGAGGCGCTGGCGGGCGACCCGAGCGCGACCGGGCAGGAGGGCGCGGCCCGCTGCCGGGCGGCACTGCCGGACGCAGCGGCGAAGGCGGCGGCCTGGGAGGCGCTGTTCGGCCCGGCGGACGCGCTGTCCAACTACCTCTTCAAGGCCACGGCACAGGGGTTCTGGCAGCCCGAGCAAGCGGAGCTGGTGACGGAGTACGCCGCCCGCTACTACGACGCGGCGGTCGAACTGGCCGCCCGGCGCGGGGACTCCATCGCGGCGTCGGCGGGGCACTGGGCGTTCCCGTTCTTCGTCGCCGACGAGGACGCGGTGCGACGCGGGGAGGAGTGCCTGGCCTCGGACGCGCCCACGCCCGCGCTGCGCCGGCAACTGGCGGACCAGCTCGACGATCTGCGGCGGGTACGGGCGGTGCGCGGCGCGGGCGGCTGAGGCGCGGGCGGCCGGGGCGGGAGGCAGCCGGGGCGGGGGCGGTCCGGGCTGAGGCAAGGGGCGCGCCCAGGCAGAGCGCGCCCTCCGCTCCGTGCGCCGCTACCACCTTCGGGCGAAAGAACCGCGACATCGGTGGTGGCGGCGCGTGGCGTGCGTAGCGTGGGCGTGCCCGAGCTGCGCACGGCCTCCGGCGACGTGCGGTGTGCCGCGCTGCCCTCCGTCCCCGACAGGGAAGGTCCAGCCGCCATGCCCACACCCCCCGTCGACCCGTCCGGGGGCGCCGCCGCGGACTCCGGCTCGGGATCGGCCCCCGCCGAAGCGCCCCCCGCCGAGGCGCCGCGGGCGAGGCCGCTCGACCTCGCCGGGATCGGCATCGGCCCGGCCAACCTGTCGCTGGCCGCGCTCTCGCACGGGATCGCCGGGCTGCGTACGGTCTTCTTCGAGCAGCGGCCCGACTTCTCCTGGCATCCGGGCCTGCTCATCGAGGGGGCCACGCTCCAGGTGCCCTTCCTGGCCGATCTCGTCTCGATGGCCGACCCGGCCAGTCCGTGGTCGTTCCTGTGCTATCTCCGGGCGCAGGAGCGGCTGTTCCCCTTCTACTTCGCGGAGCGCTTCCACGTCACGCGGGCGGAGTACGAGGCGTACTGCCGCTGGGTGTGCGCGGAGCTGACGGCCCGGCAGGCGCGGCCCGGCGCGGGGCCCGGCGGGGTGGGGCTCTACTTCGGCCACCGCGTCGAGGCGGTGCGCTGGCACGCCGAGCGGTCCGTCTTCGAGCTGGACTTCACCCGGCTGCACGCCGGTTCGGGCGCCCCGCAGGCTCGCGGGCGCGCCTACGCGCGCAACCTCTGCCTGGGCGTGGGCACGGCGCCGTACGTGCCCGAGCCGCTGCGCCCGCTGCTGGAGGCGCCGGGTGTGCCGGTGCTGCACTCGGCCGACTACCTGGCGCACCGGGAGCGGCTGTCGGCCGCGGGCCACGTGACGGTGGTCGGTTCGGGCCAGTCGGGCGCCGAGGTCTTCCTGGACCTGCTGCGGCGGCGCCCGGCCGGGCTGGAGGGGCTGCACTGGATCACCCGCAGCCCGGCGTTCGCGCCGATGGAGTACAGCAAGCTGGGGCTGGAGCACTTCACCCCCGACTACACCCGCTACTTCCACGCCCTGCCCGAGCAGGTGCGCGACGGCCTGCTCGCCCGACAGGGCCAGCTGCACAAGGCGGTGGACCACGGCACGCTGGGCGCGATCCACGACGAGCTGTACCAGCGCACGCTGCGCGGCGGCTGGCCGGACGCGGTGCTGACCCCGGGAGTGGGCGTACGCACGGCGGGGCGGATCGGCCGGGCGCAGGTGGAGCTGCATCTCGAACACGCGGAACAGGGCGAGCGCTCACGGCTGGTGACGGACGCGGTGGTGCTCGCGACGGGGTACCGGGAGCGCTCCTGCGAGGCCCTGCTGCCGGAGCTGTGGCCGCTCGTGCGGCGCGACGCGGCGGGGCGGCCCCGGATCGACCAGGAGTTCCGGCTGGTTCTGGACCCGGCGGTGCGCGGCGCGGTACACGTGCAGAACGCGGAGCGGCACACGCACGGCGTCGGGGCGCCGGACCTGGGGCTGACGGCGTACCGCGGTGCGCGGATTCTGCACGCCGTCACGGGCGGTGAGCACTTTCCGCTGCCCCGGCGCAGCGCGTTCACCACTTTCGGGCTGCGGGCGGACGGGGGCGCGTGACGGGCGTACCGTACCGGTGACGAGAGCCGCCGGCCGCCGCGACCGCAGAGGGTGCCCGCCATGACCGCCCAGCCCAGCCCGCCGCACGCAACCTTCGACGCCCCACGGGTCGCCGTGCGCGGCGAGGCCCGTCTGGAGGTCGAGCCGGAGACGGCCCGGATCGGCGTCACCACGGCGGCGCGCGGCACCGACCGGCGGGGCGCGCTGGCGGTTCTGACCCGGCGCAACGCCCAGGTGCTGGAGCTGCTCAAGGGGTGTGGCGAGGCGGTGGAGAAGGTCGAGACGGGCTCCTTCACGGTTACCCCGGAGCTGGCGGGCGGCGGGCGGCGCGAGCGGGTGCGCACGTACCACGGCCAGGTGCGGGTGACGGCGACCGTCGCCGACTTCACGGTGCTCGGCGAACTCACCACACGGCTGGCGGAGCTGGAGCTGACCCGGGTGGACGGACCGTGGTGGGGGCTGCGTCCCGACTCGCCGGTCCACCGGCGGGTGCGGCAGCAGGCGGTGCGGGAGGCGGTGACGCGGGCGCGGGAGTACGCGGGCGCGCTGGGTGCGGAGTTGGTGGCGCTGCTGGAGCTGGCGGACGAGGGCGCGGAGGGGCCGGGGGCGGAGCTGGCGGCCGTCGCGCCGGGAGGTCTGGTCCGTGCGGCGGGGTACGGGGGCGGGGCGCAGGAGGCTGAGCCGCTCGACCTGGAGCCTGCGGCGCAGCAGGTGTACGCCCGCGTGAACGCGCGCTTCACGATGAGCCCGCCGGTGCTCTGAGCGCCCTCGCCGCGCCGTGGCGGGCGCTCATCGGAGCGGGTGCCCGCCCAGTTTATTAGTTGTCAATGGCCTTTCATCAGAAGGACGTTGGTCAGTTACCTTTCCACAGCTCTCTACTGACTGGTAAGTCCTAAACTCGAAACATGCGCCGAGCGAAGATCGTCAGCACCCTGGGTCCCGCCACCGACTCGTACGAGCAGATCAAAGCGCTTGTCGAGGCGGGAATGGATGTGGCCAGGTTCAATTTCAGCCATGGCACGCACATCGAGCACGAGGCGCGGTACGAGCGGGTGCGCCGGGCGTCCGAGGAGACCGGCCGCAGCGTGGGTGTCATGGCGGACCTTCAAGGTCCGAAGATTCGTCTCGGGCGTTTCCGTGAGGGCCCGGTACTCCTTGAACGCGGTGACGAGTTCAGCATCACCGTCGAGGAAGGGGAGGGCGACCGCACCTGCTGCGGCACCACGTACGCCGGTCTGGCCGCGGACGTCACCGCAGGTGAGCTGATTCTGGTGGACGACGGCCGGGTGACCCTCCAGGTGACGGCGGTCGAGGGGCCGCTGGTGCGTACCACGGTGGTCGAGGGCGGCATGGTCTCGGACCACAAGGGCCTCAACCTTCCCGGTGTCGCGGTCTCGGTGCCCGCACTGAGCGGGAAGGACGTCGAGGACCTGCGCTGGGCGCTGCGCATGGGTGCCGATCTGATCGCCCTCTCGTTCGTGCGCAGCGGCGACGACATCCGGGAGGTGCACCGGGTGATGGCGGACGAGGGGCGGCGCGTCCCGGTCATCGCCAAGATCGAGAAGCCGCAGGCGGTGGCGAACCTCGAGTCGATCGTGGACGCGTTCGACGGTCTGATGGTCGCGCGCGGCGATCTCGGCGTGGAGATGCCGCTGGAGGCCGTGCCGATGGTCCAGAAGCGGGCGGTCAAGCTGGCCAAGCGGATGGCCAAGCCGGTGATCGTGGCGACGCAGATGCTGGAGTCGATGATCGACGCCTCCCGCCCGACCCGCGCGGAGGCCTCGGACGTGGCGAACGCCGTGATGGACGGCACGGACGCGGTGATGCTCTCGGGCGAGACCAGCGTGGGCCACTACCCGGTGGAGACGGTCCGCACCATGAGCCGCATCGTGGCCGCCGCCGAGGAGGACATGCTCGCCAAGGGGCTGCCGCCGCTGACCGAGCGGAGCAAGCCACGGACCCAGGGCGGCGCGGTGGCGCGGGCGGCGGCCGAGATGGGCGACTTCCTCGGCGCCCGCTTCCTGGTCGCCTTCACCCAGTCCGGGGACACCGTGCGGCGCCTGGCGCGCTACCGCTCGCCGATCCCGGTGCTCGCCTTCACGCCCGACGAGGCGACGCGTTCGCAGCTCAATCTGACCTGGGGCGTCGAGACGTTCCTGGGTCCGACGGTGCAGACCACGGACGAGATGATCGCCCAGGTCGACGAGCAGCTGCTGAAGATCGGGCGCTGCGAGAAGGGCGACATCGTGGTGATCACGGCCGGGTCGCCGCCGGGTGTGCCCGGGACGACCAACCTGGTGCACGTGCACCACATCGGCGAGGACGACACCCGCGGCTGACCCGCCGCTCCGGTCAGGAGCGGGCGATCGTCTCGTGGTGCCGGATGACCTCGGCGATGACGAAGTTCAACAGCTTCTCCGCGAACGCCGGGTCCAGCTTGGCGTTCCCGGCCAGCTCCCGCAGCCGCTTGATCTGACGCGCCTCGCGGGACGGGTCGGCGGTGGGCAGGCGGTGGTCCGCCTTGAGTCTGCCGACCCGCTGGGTGCACTTGAAGCGTTCGGCGAGCATGTGCACCACAGCCGCGTCGATGTTGTCGATGCTGTCGCGCAGTTCTTCCAGCTGTGCCTGTACGGACTCGTCGGTACCGTCGATCTCATTCATCGGGATTCTTTCGTGGATACCCCTGGCTTCAGCCGGGGGAGGAAGCGAAGCGCCTGCGAAGGAAGCCAGCGGGCGGGTTTGAAGGTCACCTTTATGCGCTAGTTTACGAGCATGGCCGGGAATCAGGTGAAGTGGGCGTTCAAGTACCGCTTCTATCCGACCGGTGCGCAGGCGGCCGGGCGCTGGTTCGCGTCCATCCTGTGCGAGGACCGGCCCGCCTTGCCCGCGCCGGTGAGCGCGGCTGTGGGTATCGACGCCGGGATCACCAGCTTGGTGACGCTCTCCACCGGGGAGAAGGTCACCAACCCGAAGTTCGAGCGCAAGGACCGCGTCCGGCCCGCCAGGGCCCAGCGGAATCTCTCCCGCAAGGCCAAGGGTGAGGGAACCAACCGGAACAAGGCCCGCTGGAAGGTCGCAAAGGTCCATGCCCGCATCGCCGACCGCCGCCGGGACCACCTGCACAAGCTGACCACCCGGCTCGTGTGTGAGAACCAAACGCTCGTGATCGAGGACCTGGCCGTGCACAACATGGTCAAGAACCACTCCCTCGCCCCCGCCATCTCGGACGCGAGCTGGAGCACGTTTCGCTCGATGCTGGAGTACAAGGCAAGCTGGTACGGGCGGGAGGTGGTCGCCGTCGACCGGTGGTTCCCCTCGTCCAAACTGTGCTCCGTCTGCGGCGCCCTGCGCAGCAAGATGCCGCTCCGCGTCCATACCTGGAGGTGCAGCAGTTGCGGCACGGCCCACGACCGTGACGTGAACGCGGCGACGAATCTCAAGGCCGCCGGGCTGGCGGTGTCTGTCTGTGGAGCTGGCGTAAGACCTCAACGGAGTACTCCGGGCGGGCAGTCGGCAACGAAGCAGAAAACCCCACGGCGCGAGCCGTAGGAACCTCCTCCCCCCAGGGAGGAGAGGATGTCAAGGTCGGCAAAGCCTATGCCGCGCACGGGGGCGGTTTCACGGGCAGGCCGCATCGTGGACGCCTCCTTGTCGGGTACGTCCCCCGCGGTGCGGACGTACCGCACCGCGGGGGACACGGGAAACAGGGGATCGGGACGGCGGCCGGGCCGCTATCTGAGGCCGCTGTTCAAGGCGGTCATCAGGGAGCCGTTCGGCGTGTCGCCGGACATCTCCCAGACCATCCCGCCGAGCAGGCCCTTGGACTTGATGTACGCCGTCTTCTTCCCGATGGACCAGGCGTCGTCGAAGGACCACCACTGGCCGCCTGGACCGGTGTAGCCGTAGGTGGACACGGACTCGGCGTCGTGGTGGACGGTCATGTTGGGCACGCTGGTGAGCATGTTCTGGTAGCCCCGGATTCCGGCCTCCTCCTGGAACTGGCCGGGCGCGGCCCCGTTGGCGCTCTGGTACTCACCGCGGACCCCGCCGTCCGCCACCTGTTGCCAGCCCCGGCCGTAGAAGGCGAAGCCGAAGGTGAGCTTGCGTGGCGAGATTCCCTGGTCGAGGTAGGTCTGCACGGCACCGTCGACGCTGAAGTCGGTGGCGTACGGCGACTGCGGGTCCGGGTAGAGGTTGGCCTGGTGGCCCGAGCGGTTGGGCTCCCAGGAGTTGTCGCTGCCGGAGCCGTGGAAGTCGTAGCCCTGGATGTTGGCGTAGTCCAGGTCCTTGAAGATCTTGGGCAGGTCCCAGCCCGCGTCGATCTTCTTCGGGTCGGCCGGGGTGAAGGCGGTGAGCAGCTTGTGCTCGCCGCCCAGCGCGTCGAGCTGGTCGCGGAACTCGGCGATCAGCGCGGTGTTGTTGGCCTTGTCCTGGGCGCTCCAGTGGTTGCCGGGGTGGCCGTCGGGCGAGCCGGGCCACTCCCAGTCGAGGTCGATCCCGTCGAAGATCCCGGCGGCGACGCCCTCGCCTCCCGCGGCGAGGTACTCGGGCAGGTTGCCCTTGATGTACATGTCGATGCAGGACTTCACGAACTTCTTCCGGGAGGCGTCCGTGGCGGCGGCGTCCGAGAAGTACTTGGAGTAGGTCCAGCCGCCGAGGGAGATGAGGACCTTCAGGTGCGGGTGCTTGGCCTTGAGCTTCTTGAGCTGGTTGAAGTTGCCGCGCAGCTTGCCCCAGCCGTCGTCGGCCACGCCGTCCACGGACTGCGCGGCGGAGAAGGCGCGGCCGTAGTCGGCCTCGGCGTCGCCCGCCCCGTCGCCCTGGTTGGGGTCCTGGGGGTTGGTGGTGGTGCCCTTGGTGACGCCGTTGAGGCAGGTGAGGTTCTTCGGGTCGATGTTGCCGAACGCGTAGTTGATCACGTCCAGCTTGGCGGCGGCCCCGGAGGTGTCGAGGTTCTTGACGAAGTACTGGCGGCCGTAGATGCCCCACTGCACGAAGTAGCCGACCTTGGCGTAGCCGCCGTTGCCCACGGCCTCGTCGGTGGTGACGGTGAGGGTGTTGCTCGCCGGGGAGGAGTTGTCGGCCGCGTCGCGGGCTTTGACGGTGAACTGGTAGCCGGTGGCGGGCGCCAGGCCGGTCAAGGTGGTGGTGAGGGTGTCGGCGGGCACGCTGGCCGCCAGCGTGGCGCCCTGGTAGACGTCGTACGCGGCGACGCGCTTGTTGTCGGTGGCGGCGTTCCAGTTCAGCACCACGGTGCTGGAGGTGACCTCACCGGCCCGCAGTCCGCCAGGTGCCGTCGGCGGGTCCGGATCGGTCGCCGGGTCGACGGTCGTCGCCGCGACCGGGGCACTGGCGGGCCCCAGGTTGCCGCGCGTGTCCTTGGCCCGGACGGTGAACTCATACCTGGTGGCCGGTGTCAGGTCGCGGACGGTGGCCTCGGCCTTGGCGCTGACGCCGACGACCGTGCTGCCGCGCAGCACCTCGTAGGAGGCCACCGGGAAGTCGCCCTTGACCGCGGCCGTCCACTTCAGGCTCACCGTGCGGGCGGTGGTGTCGGCCACCGTGACGCCGCCGGGCGCCTCGGGCGGTACGGCGGCGCTGCCGTCGCACTTGTCGCCGTTGATCAGGCAGCCCGCAGCCGTGATGGGGCTGGACGCCTGGAAGGTGTAGCTGTACGGCTCGGTGGAACCGTTGGCGGGGACGCGGGCGTTGTAGTAGGCGGGCGTCACGGTGACGTGCGAGCCGTTGACCTGGGCGGTCCCGTGGGTGTGGCCGCTGAGGGTGACTCCGGCGGGCAGGTCGAACTCCAGCGACCAGTTGTTCACGGCGGTGGCCGCGCTGTTGCGGACGACGAACTTGCCCGTCCAGGACGAGCCGCTGCCGCTGCTGCTGAACGTCGCGGTGAGCCCGGTCTCGGCGTGTGCCGGGCCGGCCAGCCCGGTCAGTCCGGCGAGCGCCAGCGCGAGCACCGTGAGGACGGCGGTCAGCCTGCTGCGCGTGCTCCGCCAGAAGCGGTGCGGTGTGCCGGCGGATCTGCCGGCGGGGCTGCGTGGGGATCTGCGGAGGGATCTGCGTGGGGACACGGCTCTCCTTGAGGGGGTGTAAGGCGAGGCGGTCGTCCGCGTCCGCGTGCCCGCCGATCGCCGAAGCGGGGCGGCGGAGGCGTGAACGTGTCCTGCCGCTCGGGACGTCGGACGCGCTGCGCTGCGGTACAGACCTCTAAAACAGCCGCTCTTTGCGTACATGTCAACACGTGGGGCGAGGATTGGCCCAGACCAATTCGCAGGGCCGGGAGCACTCGTGCCCGCTCGTGACACCAGGGGTGGACTGGACCAACTCCCGGGAATTTACCGTTCCTTGGCCTGCGGTGCCTGCCCCGTGCCGGACGCTGCGTACGCCCCGCCGCACGCAGCGGCCCGGCCGGCACGTCCGTCTCAAAGCCGGGGACGTCGATCGCCGCCTCGGAGCAGCGGCGGAATTATTCACGGCCCGCTGCCGTACGGGCACCCACGGTGACCGCGAAGTCCAGACCTCCGGGACAGCCGCGGGCGGGTGCGACGATGGAGTGAGCCCTTCGGCGTCACCGGCCGGGCGGGCCCGGACCGGCGGAGGCGGGGTGGAGCGGATGGTCGCGCGGCACGGCGGCACGGCCGACCCGGTCGAGCGGGGCTTCCCGCACCTGGAGACCGTGCGCGCGGCGGTGACCGCCCTGTACAAGCGGCTGTCCTGCGACACGGTGCGCACCTTCGACCTCAGCGTCACTCCGGCCGAAGTCGCCCTCTCCGACGGCGAGGAGCTGTACGCCGGGGTGCAGCGGCTGGCCCGGGTGATGGTCTCGCACCTGCGGCTGCCCGACGCGCGCGTGATCGTCAGCTTCCGCGACATGCGGGACGCGGCCCACGTCGAGCTGGAGGCGGGCCCGGAGTACTTCGTCGAGCTGAACTCCCGCTTCAAGACCCACCGCCGGGACATCGGTGCCGCGCTCGCCCACGAGGTGATGCACGTCTACCTGCACCGCCTCGGCCTCGCCTTCCCCGGCACCCGTGACAACGAGATCCTCACCGACACGGCCGCCGCCTACCTCGGCTCCGGCTGGCTGCTGCTGGACGCCTTCCGGCAGGACTCCCTCACCTCGCAGAAGTTCGGCTACCTCACCCCGGAGGAGTTCGGGTACGTACTGGCCAAGCGGGCCGCGCTGTTCGACGAGGACCCGGCGATCTGGTTCACCAGCCCGCAGGCGTACGAGGCGTACACCGCCGGGCGCGCCCTGGCCCGGCGGGACGAGGCGCAGCCGCCGCTGGCCTCCTCCGGCTGGGCCGGACGGCGCCGGTACGCACGGGACCGGCGGCTGGCGCTGGCACCGGCCGGGCCCGGGACGGGCGCCCCTCCCCCGCCGTCGGACCGTGCCGGGTACGCCTTCGAGGGCCACGCCCCGGCGCGCGTCTCCTTCCCCTGCCCGACGTGCCACCAGCGCATCCGCGTCCCCGTGCGGGGCCGCGTACGGGCCCGCTGCGGCCTGTGCCACACGGTGCTGGACTGCGACACGTAGCGCCTGTCCGGCAAATCCTCCCGGGCCCGCGACGCCTGGTACGCGCACTCCCCCCTGGCTTCATCCGCTTTGCAGCTGCACGCACCTGCCTCCATCCCGCACCGCCCTCACGGGCGGCACTGGGCCGTACTGCCATGCCGGAAAGGAAGTCGACCGGCCCGGCGCGGCTGCGGGGCGCGCTCGCGCTGTCCGGGGGCCGAGCGGCAGTCGGAGCGCCCTGCTCCCGTACGGGGCGCAGCGTTCCTCTGCCGATCGGCAGAGCGCTCCGGGTCCGCCGATCGGCAGATGGTGCGGCCGGCTACCCCGGCCACAAGCTTGCCTCGTCACCACAGCGGCGGCACAGCGGGTTATCAGGAGGAGGTCGGCCATGGCCGGGGCAGTGAAGGAACGGGTGGCGCGCGGGGGCTCCCCGGAGCACGGCCGGGCGGGGCACCGCCGCTGGTGGGCGCGGTGGCCCGAGTGGTCGCCGTACGCGGCCCTCGTGTGGTCGGTGGTCTACGGGGCCGCCTCGGTCTACTGGGCGCTGGGCGGAGCCGCGTACCCGTTCGCCCGTACCCATGACGACCGGGCCTCGGCCTCGCTCCTCGAGCCCAGCCGGGCGGAGATCGTCGCACCGATCCTCGCGGTGTTCTGCGCGGCCACGGTCGTCGCCGGGGTCATGATGATCAGGAACCGGCAGGGGGGGCGGTCCCGCAAGGCGCTGCTCGTCTTCGGATGGGTGTCGGCCGGGCTGCTGGCCCTGGTGATTCCCGACTACACGCTGATCGCCGTGGTCGCCTTCTCCCCGGTCCTGGTGGTGTTCGCCTTCACCGGTATCCCCGGTCCGCAGGGCGGCATCGAGGACATCCTGTACTGGCACCGGGACCATCTGATCCTCGTGTTCGTCGGCGGCCTGCTGTGGGCCCTGGCCACGCTCGCCTACCAGCGGCGCAGCGCGCGGCAGTGCCTGAGCTGCGGACGCGGCGAAGCAGGCGCCGCAGCGTGGACCTCGCCCGGCCGGGCGCTTCGGTGGGGACGCCTGGCGGTGTACGTGGCGGTGCTCTCGACGCTCCCGTACGACATCACCCGCATCGCCTGGTACTTCGGCTATCCGCTGGGCATCACGGACGCGCTGTTGAAGGACATGCAGGACACCAGCGGCATGCTGGAGATCGGCCTCGCCCTCGGTGTCGTCTCGACGCTCGGCAGCCTGCTGGCGCACGGACTCATCAGCAAGTGGGGCGAGGTATGGCCGCGCTGGGTGTGGTTCAAGGCGGGCAAACCCGTCAACCCGAAGACCGCGATCATCCCGGCGACCGCGGTGGCACTGGCCCTGATCCCCGGCGGGGTGATGACCATCGGGCACATCGAGCGGGACGAGTGGGGAGCGAGCGGCCCGATGCTCTTCTGGATCACCTGGGGCGTGGCCCTCGGGGCGGCGACGTACTCCTACTACCTGCGGCGGCGCGGCGGCTGCGTCGACTGCGGCAGGGACTGAGCGCCCCTCAGCGGGCGGGGCCGTAGTCGCAGGCGTCGGCCCCGTTGTTCCCCAGCGAGTCCGAACTGCACACCGCCGCAGGTGACGGCACCGCGTACGGTCCCGTCCAGAAAGAGTTCGCGCGCCGCCGCCCAGGCTCATGCTGGTGACGGAGAGGCCGCTGTTGTTCTCGGCGGCCCCGGATCAGGGGGGGACTTGCCCTGGCGGATCATCGCCGCCAGATACTCGTCGCGGCGGACGATCAGGCTGAGAAGCTGTTGTCTTACCCCTGTCGGGGGCTGCCGTGCGGCGCGCGTTGCGGGTCATGGCGCGCTCGGGGTAGGTGCGATCACGATCCGGCCCGCGCCGTCCACCCCGCTCGCGACGGAAGGCTCATGCCCCTGAGCGTGGGCAGCCGGTGGGCGGGGGGCGGGGGGCCGCTGAGCCCGTGAAAAAGACGCGGCGCCCGCCTCCGGTCGGGGAGTGGCAGGCGCCGCGTCGGACCCGTACGTCCTCGTACGGGACACCGGGGGGCTCAGGCGGGCGTCACACGGTCAGCGCCCGGTCCGTCGGCCGCACGGGGGCGTGCAGCGTGCTGCTGCCCGCCAGGTACCGGTCCACGCCGCGGGCGGCGGAGCGGCCCTCGGCGATGGCCCAGACGATGAGCGACTGGCCGCGCCCGGCGTCGCCGGCCACGAAGACGCCCTCGACGGAGGTGGCGTACTCCGCGTCGCGGGCGACGTTCCCGCGCGCGTCCAGTTCGACGCCGAACTGCTCGACCAGCCCGTTGGCCTGGTCGGTGCCGGTGAAGCCCATGGCGAGGGTGACCAGCTGGGCGGGGATCTTCCGCTCGGTGCCCGGCCTGGGCTCCGGCCTGCCGCCGCTGAACTCGACCTCGACCATGTGCAGCCACTGCACGTTGCCCTCGTCGTCGCCCTCGAAGTGGGTGGTGGAGACGGAGTAGACCCGCTCGCCGCCCTCCTCGTGCGCGGAAGTGACCTTGTAGAGCATCGGGTAGGTCGGCCACGGCTGGCCCGGCGCGCGCTCCTCGCCCGGCCGGGGCATGATCTCCAGCTGGGTGACGGAGAGCGCGCCCTGCCGGTGCGCCGTACCCACGCAGTCGGCGCCGGTGTCGCCGCCGCCGATGACCACGACGTGCTTGCCCTCGGCGGAGATCGGGGAGACGGTCAGGTCGCCCTCCTGCACCTTGTTGGCCAGCGGCAGGTACTCCATCGCCTGGTGGATGCCGCCCAGTTCGCGGCCGGGCACCGGCAGGTCGCGGGAGGTGGTGGCCCCGGCGGCGATGACGACGGCGTCGTGGCGCTTGCGCAGCTTGGCGGCGTCCAGGTCGCGGCCGATCTCGACCTCGGTACGGAACTTGGTGCCCTCCGCCCGCATCTGCTCGATGCGCCGGTTGATGTGCCGCTTCTCCATCTTGAACTCGGGGATGCCGTACCGCAGCAGGCCGCCGAGCCGGTCGGCCCGCTCGTAGACGGCGACGGTGTGGCCGGCCCGGGTCAGCTGCTGGGCGGCGGCCAGCCCGGCCGGGCCGGAGCCGATGACGGCGACGGTCTTGCCGGAGAGGCGGTCGGGCGGCTGCGGGGTGACGTCCCCGGTCTCCCACGCCTTGTCGATGATGGTGACCTCGACGTTCTTGATGGTCACCGCGGGCTGGTTGATGCCGAGTACGCAGGCCGACTCGCACGGCGCCGGGCACAGCCGCCCGGTGAACTCCGGGAAGTTGTTCGTCGCGTGCAGCCGCTCGCTGGCGGCGGCCCAGTCCTCGCGGTAGGCGAAGTCGTTCCACTCGGGGATCAGGTTCCCCAGCGGACAGCCGTTGTGGCAGAAGGGGATGCCGCAGTCCATGCAGCGCCCGGCCTGCTTGCTGATGACGGGCAGCAGCGAGCCGGGGACGTAGACCTCGTTCCAGTCGCGGACGCGCTCCTGGACGGGGCGCGAGGCGGCGACCTCGCGGCCGGTGGTCAGAAAGCCCTTGGGGTCAGCCATTGAGCGCCGCCTCCATCATCTTCTCGTGGGTCTCGGACTCGGGGAGTCCGGCCCGCTCGGCGGCGTCCTTGGCGGCGAGCACGGCCTTGAAGGTGGGCGGCACGACCTTGCTGAAGCGGGTCGCTGCCGCATCCCAGTCGGCGAGGAGCGCGGCGGCCACGGTCGAGCCGGTCTCCTCCTGATGGCGGCGCACGACGTCGTGCAGCCACCGCTTGTCGTCGTCGTCGAGCACGTCGACCGCCGGGCGCAGGCCGATGTTGACGTGCCGGATGTCCAGGTCGATGACGTAGGCGGTGCCGCCGGACATGCCCGCGCCGAAGTTGCGGCCGGTGGTGCCCAGGACGACGGCCCGACCGCCGGTCATGTACTCGCAGCCGTGGTCGCCCACGCCCTCGGAGACCACCGTGGCACCGGAGTTGCGTACGCAGAAGCGCTCGCCCACCCGGCCGCGCAGCAACAGTTCGCCGCCGGTCGCGCCGTAGGCGAGGGTGTTGCCCGCGATGGTGGAGTACTCGGCGAGGTGGTCGGCGCCGCGGTCGGGCCGTACGACGATCCGGCCGCCGGAGAGGCCCTTGCCGACGTAGTCGTTGGCGTCCCCCTCCAGGCGCAGCGTGACGCCGCGCGGCAGGAAGGCGCCGAAGGACTGCCCGGCGGAGCCGGTGAAGGTGAGGTCGATCGTGTCGTCCGGCAGGCCCGCGCCGCCGAACTTCTTGGTCACCTCGTGCCCGAGCATGGTGCCCACGGTCCGGTTGATGTTGCGGATCGTGAGCGCGGCGCGGACCGGCTGGGCGGCTTCGGGCGAATCGGCGGCGAGGGCGTCGGCGGACAGCTTGATCAGCTGGTTGTCGAGCGCCTTGGCCAGCCCGTGGTCCTGCTCGACGGCCTGGTGGCGTACGGCGCCCTCGGGCAGCTGGGGCACGTGCAGCAGCGGCGCCAGGTCCAGGCCCTGCGACTTCCAGTGATCCACGGCGCGGCTGGTGTCCAGCAGTTCGGCGTGCCCGATGGCCTCGTCCAGGGTGCGGAAGCCCAGCTCGGCGAGCAGCTCCCGTACCTCCTCGGCGATGAACTCGAAGAAGTTGACCACGAACTCGGCCTTGCCGGAGAAGCGCTCGCGCAGCACCGGGTTCTGGGTGGCGATGCCGACCGGGCAGGTGTCCAGGTGGCAGACCCGCATCATGACGCAGCCGGAGACGACCAGCGGCGCGGTCGCGAAACCGAACTCCTCGGCGCCCAGCAGCGCGGCGATCAGCACGTCGCGGCCGGTCTTGAGCTGCCCGTCGGTCTGCACGACGATCCGGTCGCGCAGCCCGTTGAGCAGCAGCGTCTGCTGGGTCTCGGCGAGCCCCAGCTCCCACGGGCCGCCCGCGTGCTTGAGCGAGGTGAGCGGGGAGGCGCCGGTGCCGCCGTCGTGGCCGGAGATGAGCACGACGTCGGCGTGCGCCTTGGAGACGCCGGCGGCGACGGTGCCGACGCCGACCTCGGAGACCAGCTTGACGTGGATGCGGGCCCTCGGGTTGGCGTTCTTCAGGTCGTGGATCAGCTGGGCGAGATCCTCGATGGAGTAGATGTCGTGGTGCGGCGGAGGCGAGATGAGGCCCACGCCCGGCGTGGAGTGCCGGGTCTTCGCCACCCAGGGGTAGACCTTGTGGCCGGGCAGCTGGCCGCCCTCGCCGGGCTTGGCGCCCTGGGCCATCTTGATCTGGATGTCGTCGGAGTTGACCAGGTACTCGCTGGTGACGCCGAAGCGGCCGGAGGCGACCTGCTTGATGCTGGAGCGGCGCGCGGGGTCGTAGAGCCGCTCGGGGTCCTCGCCGCCCTCGCCGGTGTTGGACTTGCCGCCCAGCTGGTTCATGGCGATGGCCAGCGTCTCGTGCGCCTCCATGGAGATGGAGCCGTAGGACATCGCGCCGGTGGAGAAGCGCTTGACGATCTCGGAGACCGGCTCGACCTCCTCCAGCGGCACGGGGGTGCGGCCCCCGGGGCTCTCGCCGTCCTTGAAGCGGAACAGGCCGCGCAGCGTCATCAGCCGCTCTGACTGCTCGTCGACCCTGCTGGTGTACTGCTTGAAGACGTCGTAGCGGCGCTCACGCGTGGAGTGCTGGAGCCGGAAGACGGTGTCCGGGTCGAAGAGGTGCGGTTCGCCCTCGCGGCGCCACTGGTACTCGCCGCCGATCTCCAGGCCGCGGTGGGCCGGGGCGATGCCGCTGGCGGGGTACGCCTTGGCGTGCCGGGCGGCGACCTCCCTGGCGACGACGTCCAGGCCGGCGCCGCCGATCTTCGTCGCGGTGCCGTGGAAGTAGGTCTCCACGAAGCTCTCGTCCAGCCCGACGGCCTCGAAGACCTGGGCGCCGCGGTAGGAGGCGACGGTCGAGATGCCCATCTTGGACATCACCTTCAGCACGCCCTTGCCCAGCGCCTTGATGAGGTTGCCGATCGCCGCCTCGGGCTCCGCGTCCGGCAGGAACGTCCCCGCGCGCACCAGGTCCTCCACGGACTCCATGGCGAGGTAGGGGTTGACGGCGGCGGCGCCGTAGCCGATGAGCAGCGCGACGTGGTGCACCTCGCGCACGTCGCCCGCCTCGACCAGCAGGCCCACCCGGGTGCGCTGCTTGGTACGGATGAGGTGGTGGTGCACGGCCGAGGTCAGCAGCAGCGACGGGATCGGCGCGTGCTCGGCGTCCGAGTGGCGGTCCGAGAGCACGATCAGGTGGGCACCGGCGGCGAGGGCCGCGTCCGCCTCGGCGCAGATCTCCTTGATCCGCTCGGCCAGGCCCGCGCCGCCGTCGTGCACCCGGTAGAGGCCGGAGAGAGTGGTGGCCTTGAAGCCGGGCAGGTCGCCGTCGGCGTTGATGTGGATGAGCTTGGCCAGCTCGTCGTTGTCGATCACCGGGAAGGGCAGCGTGACGCTGCGGCAGGACGCCGCGTTCGGGTCCAGCAGGTTGCCCTGCGGGCCGAGCGAGGAGTGCAGCGAGGTGACCAGTTCCTCGCGGATGGCGTCCAGAGGCGGGTTGGTGACCTGGGCGAACAGCTGGGTGAAGTAGTCGAAGATCAGCCGGGGGCGGTCCGAGAGCGCGGCGATCGGCGAGTCGGTGCCCATCGAGCCGATCGGCTCGGCGCCTGCCTTGGCCATCGGAGCGAGCAGGACGCGCAGCTCCTCCTCGGTGTAGCCGAAGGTCTGCTGGCGCCGCGTGACCGAGGCGTGGGTGTGCACGATGTGCTCGCGCTCGGGAAGGTCGGCCAGCTCGATGAGCCCGGCCTCCAGCCACTCCCCGTAGGGCTGCTCGGCGGCGAGCCGCGCCTTGATCTCGTCGTCCTCGATGATGCGGTGCTCGGCGGTGTCCACCAGGAACATCCGGCCCGGCTGGAGACGGCCCTTGCGGACCACCTTGGCCGGGTCGATGTCCAGGACGCCGACCTCGGAGCCGAGGACGACCAGGCCGTCCTCGGTGACCCAGTAGCGGCCCGGGCGCAGCCCGTTGCGGTCGAGAACGGCGCCGACCTGGGTGCCGTCGGTGAAGGTGACGCAGGCGGGGCCGTCCCAGGGCTCCATCATCGTGGAGTGGTAGCGGTAGAAGGCGCGCCGGGCCGGGTCCATCGAGTCGGCGGACTCGGCGGACTCCCAGGCCTCGGGGACCATCATCAGCACCGAGTGCGGCAGCGAGCGGCCACCCAGGTGGAGCAGCTCCAGCACCTCGTCGAAAGAGGCGGAGTCGGAGGCGTCCGGAGTGCAGACGGGGAAGATCCGCTCCAGGTCCCGGTTTCCGTCGGCGAAGAGTTCGCTCGCCAGCTGGGATTCGCGGGCGCGCATCCAGTTGCGGTTGCCCTGGACGGTGTTGATCTCACCGTTGTGTGCCACGAAGCGGTACGGGTGGGCCAGCGGCCAGCTGGGGAAGGTGTTGGTGGAGAAGCGGGAGTGGACCAGCGCGACGGCGGAGGCGAACCGGCGGTCGGACAGGTCCGGGAAGAACGGCTCCAGCTGGCCGGTGGTGAGCATGCCCTTGTAGACGAGGGTGCGCGCGGAGAGCGAGGGGAAGTACGTCCCCGCCTCGCGTTCGGCGCGCTTGCGCAGCACGAAGGCGGGCCGGTCCAGTGCCAGGCCGGTGCGCGGGGCGGCGGCTGCGGTCTCCGCGTCCGCCGCGGCGGCGTCGGCCACGAACAACTGGCGGAAGGCGGGCATCGTGGCCCGGGCGCCGGCGCCGAGCAGCTGCGGGGCGACGGGTACCGTACGCCAGCCCAGCACCCGGAGGCCCTCCTCGGCGGCGATCTCCTCGATGCGGGCGACGGCCTCGGCGGACTCCGCTTCCTCGACCGGCAGGAAGGCGATGCCGACGGCGTACGCGCCCGCCTCGGGCAGGTCGAAGGAGACGCTCTCGCGCAGGAAGGCGTCCGGCACCTGGAGCAGGATGCCCGCACCGTCACCGGTGTCCGGGTCGGAACCCGTCGCGCCGCGGTGCTCCAGATTGCGCAGCACGGTCAGCGCCTGCTCCACCAGCTCATGGCTCGGCACGCCGGTGAGAGTGGCCACAAAGCCGACACCGCAGGCATCGTGCTCGTACCGGGGGTCGTACATCCCCTGCTTGGCAGGGTGGGCCGCCAGAGATGCTGCGCGCATCGGCTCTCCCGTCGTCGTCGGTGGCATGTTGCACTCACCGAGGGACGGCGTCGGCCCTCAGAATCGAATTTTCGTGCAGATTACATGATGGCGCATCTTCCCAGTACGCGGATAAGTCGTATCAACATGCGGACGTTGGGGACGACTGCCACATGCGGGAGCGGGCGCCGGGGGGGACACCGGGGAACACCGGGGAAACTCAGCCTTCCACGGCCTGGAACGGTCTGCCGACACGGGCTTCGTTGCGCGTGGGCTTCCCGGCTTCTGCCCACCGTGACGCGCGCGAAACCGATCGGTAACCAGTGGATCATCACCTGGCGGGACCGCCCCAGCGTACCCGCGCCGGGGCGGCGGGACCGCGGAGGCGTTCCGTGCGCGGCTCTCAGCCCACCGCGGTGCCGAAGACCGCGCCCAGCCCGTAGGTGACGGCCGCGGCGGCCCCGCCCAGCGCCAGCTGCCGCAGCCCGCTGAACCACCAGGTCCGCGCGGTCACCCGGGCCACCAACGCACCGCACAGGAAGAGCCCCAGCAGCGCCGACAGCAGCGCGGGCCACAGCGCCGTCGCGCCGAGCAGGTACGGCGCCACGGGCAGGAGCGCGCCCAGCGAGAAGGACGCGAAGGAGGAGACGGCGGCGACCGTCGGGGAGGGCAGGTCGAACGGATCGACCCCCAGTTCCTCGCGCGCGTGGATCTCCAGCGCCTGCTCGGGCTCCCGGGTGAGCTGGCGGGCGACCTCCAGCGCGAGCGCGGGCTCCACACCGCGCGCGGTGTAGCGCCCCGCCAGCTCGGCCAGCTCCCCCCCGGGGTCGCGGCGCAGCTCGCGCCGCTCCACGTCCAGCTCCGCCTGTACCAGCTCGCGCTGGGAGGCCACGGAGGTGTACTCGCCGGCGGCCATGGAGAACGCTCCGGCCGCGAGCCCCGCCAGGCCCGCGACGGCGATCGTCTGCGAGGAGGCGGAGCTGCCCGCGACGCCGGCCATCAGTCCGAGGTTGGAGACGAGGCCGTCCATGGCGCCGAAGACGGCCGGCCGCAGCCAGCCGCCGTTGACGTCGCGGTGGTGGTCCTCGAGCCGTGCCGCGGCGGCGGTGCCGGCCCGTACGGCTGGCGTGGCCGCGGGCTGGGCCTCGGGCTTGGCGCCGGGCCTGGTCCCGGGCCTGGCGAGGGTCGTCATGCCGCTTCGCGCTCCCGTCCTCATCGCGTCTCGCTGCTTCCGCACGCACTCACCTCGTCGGCACGGGCCCTCGCCGGATCAACAGAGGCCGGTGGCGCTCGATGCCGGTCCGAAGCGGACAATTTCGATCGTCCTGCCGCCTCCGGCACCACCCGCCCTGCGGCCCTGACACCTCGACAGTACGCACGCTCCGCGGTCCCGCGCCAGCAAGGAAGGCCGTACTTACCCAGTCCCCCATCCGGCCTTCCACCTGCACGGACGCCCCCGGTGAGGGCTTGCCGACAGGTCGCGCGCAGCAGTCGGCGGGGACGAGGGAGAGGCTCCCTCCCGGCGGAACCGGCGGCGGACTCCGTGGATTTCGCCGATCACCGGCCATTGACGCCCGTGACGCATGCGCGCAACATTCTCTTCATCCCCACCGCATCCGGCCGGTGCGGGGACGAGTCGCGCTGTAAACGTTTCCAGCACACCGAGTCAGCGGAGGGGCAATTGTGGTGACGACAGACGGGCCTCCCACCGTCGAGACGATCGCCGAGCGCGCCGGAGTCTCGATCGCCTCGGTCTCCCGAGTGCTCAACGGCCACGGTGGCCGCCCCGACACCGTCACCCGGGTCGAGCGGGCGGCGGCCGAGCTGGGTTACGTGCCCAACGCCGTGGCCCGCTCCCTCAAGGGCGGCCGGTCCATGCAGCTGACCTTCGCCATGCAGGACATCGGCAACCCGGTCTACGTCTCGATGGTCCGGCAGATCCAGACCATCGCCAAGGCACACGGCTACCGCCTGCTGCTGCACTCCACGGACGCCGTGGTCGCGGACGAGCTGGCGGTGCTGCGCAGCCTCGCGGACCGTACGAGCGACGGGCTGGTCATCTGCCCGATCCGGATCACGCCGGAGCACCTCGACGCGCTGCGCACGGCGGCCCAGCCCGTCGTGGTCATCGGCTCGCTGCCGGCCGGCGCGCCGGTCGACAGCGTGCGGGCCGACTCCGTGACCGGCGCGGAGAAGGCGGTGCGCCACCTCGTGGAGACGGGGCGCCGCCGGATCGCCTTCGTCAACGGCCCGGCGGACACGGTGCCGGGGCGCAACCGCCTGCGCGGCTACCGCGCCGGGCTGGCCGCCTGCGGCCTCCAGCCCGATCCGCGGCTGGTGGCGACGACCGAGTTCACCATCGAGGCGGGGATGCGCGCCATGCACACACTGCTGGAGTCCGATCCGCGGGTGGACGCCGTCTTCTGCGCCAACGACCAGCTCGCGCTGGGCGCCGCGCAGGCCCTGCACACCCGGCAGGTGGGCATACCGGAGGACGTCGCGGTCGTCGGCATGGACGACACCTCGCTCGCCCGCGCCAGTTGGCCGCCGCTGACCAGCGTCGACCTCGGCTCCGCCGAGCGCGGCCGGATCGCCGCCGAGATGCTGCTGGCCCGCATCGCCGAGCGGGACGAGGCGGCGCGGGAGAGCGCGGGCCGGGACGGACCGGCGCGCGCCCCGGTCCGGTCCGAGACCGTCACGCCCGAGCTGGTCGTCCGCGCCTCGTCCGCCCCGGCGGGGCCCCGCGGCAAGCAGGTGGTCCGATGAGCGGGACGGCTCCCCGCGCCGGTGCCGACGCCGGTGCGGACTCCCCCGACGGCCCCCGTGCGCGCAAACCGTTCGGCCGGGGTTCGCCGCCGCCGCGCACCGCCAAGGCGCGCAAGGCCGCCCTCGGTCTGGACCGCGACGCCTGGTTCCTGCTGCTCCCCGCCCTGCTGCCGATCCTGGTCCTCAGCGTCGGCCCGCTGCTGTACGGGCTGTCGCTGGCCTTCACCGACTCGCAGGCGGGCCGCACCGACCCCACCCAGTGGATCGGCCTGCGGAACTTCGACGACCTGCGCTTCGACTCGCTCTTCTGGGACTCCTTCCGGATCGGCATCATCTGGGCGGTCAGCGTCACGGCCATCCAGTTCGTACTGGCGCTGGGCCTGGCCCTGCTGCTCAACCAGAACCTCCGCTTCCGCTGGCTGGCCCGCACGCTCGCGCTGGTGCCCTGGGCGATGCCCGAGGTCGTCATCGGCATCATGTGGCGGCTCGTCTACCACCAGGACGCGGGCATCCTCAACGCCACGCTCAGGGACCTGCACCTGATCTCGGAGAACGTCAACTGGCTCTCCAGCCTCTCCATGGCGCTGCCCGCCGTGATCGCGGTCGGCGTCTGGGCCGGCATGCCGCAGACGACGGTGGTGCTGCTGGCCGGCCTCCAGAACGTGCCGCACGAGCTGCACGAGGCCGCCGCGCTGGACGGCGCGGGCCTGTGGCGCCGCTTCCGCACGGTGACCTGGCCGGCGCTGAAACCGGTCGTCCTGGCCATCACCGCGCTCAACTTCATCTGGAACTTCAACTCCTTCGGCCTGGTCTACGTGCTGACCCAGGGCGGACCGGGCGGCGAGACCCGGCTGCCGTCCCTCTTCGCCTACGAAGAGGCGTTCCGCTACGGGCAGTTCGGCTACGCCGCCGCGATGGGCCTGGTGATGATCGCCGTCGTCGCCGTGCTGCTGACGATCTTCCTGCGCAACCGTCTGAAGGAGGACGACCAGTGACGTCCCACTCGCCACGGTACGGACGCCCGTCGCGGAAGCACCGGCTCGGCCGGGCCGGGCAGTACCTCGCGCTGTCCTGCTACCTGGTCTTCCTGGCCTTCCCGCTGTTCTGGCTGGTCTCCATCGCCTTCAAGGCACCGCAGGAGCTGGGCTCGGTGGACCCCGACTGGCTCCCCCGGCATCCGACCCTGGACAACTTCCGGGACGCCTTCGACCAGCAGCCGCTGGCCCGCTCGGCGCTCAACAGCCTCATCGTGGCGGTGTCCGCGGCCGGGATATCGGTGGTGATCGCGGTGCCCGCCGCGTACGCGATGGTGCGGTACCGCTCGGTGGTCAGCAAGGCGGCGACGGGCTGGATTCTGGTCAGCCAGATGTTCCCGTTCGTACTGGTGATCATCCCGCTCTTCCTGGTGCTGAAGAACCTCCAGCTGGTCAACTCGCTCTTCGGAGTCATCCTCGTCTACGTCGTGTGGAACCTCCCGTTCGCGCTGTGGATGCTCCGGAGCTACGTGAAGGCGGTGCCCGCCTCGCTGGAGGAGGCCGCCGCGATCGACGGGTGCAGCCGCTTCCGGACGCTGGTGAGCGTGGTCTTCCCGCTGCTCACTCCCGGGCTGGTGGCCACCGTGATGTTCTCCTTCGTCACCGCGTGGAACGAGTTCTTCTTCGCCCTGGTCCTGCTCAAGTCCCCGGAGAAGCAGACGATGTCCGTGATCCTGACCCACTTCCTCGGCGCCGAGGGCGCCGCCGACCTGGGGCCGCTCGCCGCGGCGGCCGTACTGGCGACGCTGCCCAGCCTGATCTTCTTCGCCCTGCTCCAGCGACGGCTGGTCAGCGGCATGATGAGCGGGGCGGTGAAGGGCTGATGCGCCGCCGGAGCCTGCTCGCCGCCGCGGTGGCCGCCGTGCCCGCCGCCACCGTGCTCAGCGGCTGCGCGGACGACTCGGACGACGGCACGCTCGACTTCCTGAGCCTGGCGTGGCAGGCGGAGTCCATCAAGGCGAACAAGGCGCTGGTGGCCGCGTGGAACGAGCGGCATCCGCGCTCCCGCGTGCGCTACGTACAGGGCAGCTGGGAGAGCGTCCACGACCAGCTGCTCACCTCCTTCGAGGGCGGCGAGGCCCCCGACATCATCCACGACGAGGCCAACGACCTCACCGACTTCGCGCACGGCGGCTACCTCGCCGATCTGACCGGGCTGCTGCCCGGGGGGCTCAAGCGGCAGATCCCCCGGAGCACCTGGGACATGGTCAGCCAGGCCGACGGCGTCTACGGCGTGCCCTTCCTCCAGGACCCGCGCGTACTGATCGCCAACCGCACGCTCCTGGAGCGGTCCCAGGTGCGCGTCCCGACCGCCGAGGACCCGTGGACCTGGGCGGAGTTCGAGGACGCCGCCAAGGAGCTGACCCGAGGCCGGGACTACGGTGTGGCGTGGTCGATGAAGGAGCCGGTCAACCAGTCGGTCAACCTCGCCATGAGCACCGGCGGTTCGGTCTTCCAGCGCGAGGGCGGCAAGAACGTCATCCGCTTCGGCGAGGCCGAGTCGCAGATCGCCCAGATCATCCACCGGCAGGTCAACGAGGACCGCACGGCGCCCTCGGGCAGCCTCGGCATGGCCGGCGGCGACACCCTGCCCGGGTTCTTCAGCGGCCGCTACGCCATGGTGCCGCTCAACTTCTCCTACCGGCAGCAGATCCAGCAGCAGGCGCCGAAGGGCTTCGACTGGGTGACGCTGCCGCTGCCCGTCGGAAGCGGACCCGACGGCGGCCGGGCCCAGGGAGTCAGCCCGCAGACCCTCTCCATCGCGCAGGACACCACCCGCAAGGAGACCGCCATGGCGTTCGTCGCCTTCCTCACCGCACCCGACCGGATGGCCCGGCTCGCACGGGCGGACTGGCTGGTGCCGACGGGCGAGGAGGCCCTGCGCGACCCGGCGCTGAACACCCCGAAGCTCGGCTGGCGCACGGGCGTGCAGGTCTCCGAGGGCCTGCGCGCCTCCCCGGTGCTGGGAGTGCGCGGCTACCCGGAGTGGAAGGACAAGATCGCCACCCCCGCCTTCCAGGAGTACTACAGCGGCGGCATCGGCCTGGGCGCCCTCCGCGACAAGCTCGTCGACGACGGCAACCGCATACTCGCGCGGTACCAGCGCTGACGGCCCTCTGCCGCCCCCACCCCCGCCCGCCGCACCGGCCGGCCCGTACCACGCACGCCGCCGCACGCCGCCCCACCAGCACAGAACGGCACGCACCTTGAGCGCAGCGCACGCATCCCCTTCCCCCCATCCACCGCCGGAGCCGCGCGCCCGGCTCCGTACCGTCCCGCCACCGGCCCAGGCGCCGTCGGCGAAGAGCACGAGCGCGTTGCGCGGCCGGGGCCGCGGCGGCATGCTCGGCCTGGCCGTCGGCGACGCGCTGGGCGCGCCCGCGGAGAACCTCAAGCCGTCGCAGATCCGCCAGCGCTGGGGCCGTATCGAGGGCTTCGTCGACGACGACCCGGCAGGCACGGACGACACCGAGTACGCCATCTTCTCCGGGCTGCTGCTGGCCGAGCACGGCTCCTCGCTCACCGTCGCACATGTCGAGTCCGCCTGGCACCAGTGGATCGCCAACCTCGACGAAGGCCCCTTCCGTGGTGCCGGGTTCAGTGAGCGCGGCACCCTGGAGAACCTGCGGCGCGGTCTGGCCGCACCCATCTCCGCCCAGCACCGGCACGCCTGGAGCGACGGACTGGCCATGCGGGCCGCCCCGTTCGGCGTCTACTGCGCGGGGCGTCCCGCCGAGGCGGCCCGGCTTGTCGCGGTGGACGGCACCGTCAGCCACGACGGCGAGGGCATCTACGGCGGCCAGGCCGTCGCGGCCGGGGTCGCCGCGGCCATGGTCGGCCGGGGCACCGACATGGTGATCGCCGCGGCGCTGTCCGTCGTGCCGGAGGACTCCTGGACGGCGCGCTCGCTGCGCCGGGCGGTCTCCGCCGCCCAGCGTTCCCTGCTGGACCCGGACGCGACCCGGCTCAGCACGGAGCGTACGGTCCGCTCGGCGGTGGTCATCGGCGGCTACCCCTGGACCGACCTGGCCCCGGAGGCCGTCGGCCTCGCCTTCGGCGCCTTCGCCGCGGCCCGGGGCGACTTCACCGCCTCCGTGCTGACAGCCGTCAACATGGGCCGCGACGCGGACACCACGGCGGCCGTCGCGGGCGCGCTGGCCGGTGCGCTCGGCGGCGCGGAGGCCGTGCCGGGCGAGTGGGCCGCGGCGATCGGCCCGGTGCGCGGCAGCTGCCTGCCCTCGATGGCGGGCTACCACGTGCTGGACATCGCCGACCTCCTCACCTCCTCCGCGCCCGCACCGGTGGAGTCGGCGCGCGGGCAGCAGCCGCCCGCGGCGGCCTGGGGCGGCGCCTCGCCGGGACCGGCGGCCTCATGACCCCCGCGCCGCGTCCTCCCGGGGCCACCGCCCGCACCGCGACCACTGCCACTGCTGCCACTGCCGCCGCCGATCCGCGCCGGATCGAGGGCCTGCTGCTCGGCCTCGCCGCCGGGGACGCCGCAGGCTGGCCCGCCGCACGGCACCGCGCCTCCCGCATGCCGGAGTGGACCCGGCGGCTGACCCGCGAGCTGGACACCTTCGCCGAGCAGAACGCCACGACCACGCTGCCCGTGCCCACCGCGCTGAACCAGGCGCCCGAGCCCCTGCGCCTGGGCCCCTCCGACGACGCCGAATGGGCGGCCTTCACCGCCGAGTCGGTGCTCACCGCCGCCGGCGCCCTGCTCAGCGACTTCGGCCGGGACCGGCGCATGCGCGCCGCGATCGACCTCGCCTGGAACACTCTGGCCAGCGAGGTCGCCGCCGCCGCCCAGCGGGCCCCCGAGGTCGAGTCGGCGGTGCTGCCGCTGCGCGCCCGTATCTCCGTACGGGCCGGGCTGGGCAATCTCGCCGCCGGTCTGCGCCCGCCCGCCACCGGCCACGACAACCCGCACTTCTTCGACGACGCGGCGTGCGTACGCGCGGTGGTGCTGGCCACCGCGTATCCGGGCGATCCGGCAGCCGCCGCCGAACTGGCGGAGTACGACGCGCACTACACACAGGACGGCGACGGCGTGCACGGCGCCCGTGCGATGGCCGCCGCCGTCTCCACCGCGCTCGGCGGGGCCCGGGTCGAGGAGTGTGTGGAGTCCGCCCTCGGCCAGCTCCCGGCGCACACCGAGATCCACCGCAACGCGCAGCAGGCCGTGCGGCTCGCCCGGGCCGCCGTCGACGGCCGTCCGGGCCAGCCCGGCAACGCCTTCGCCCTGGTGCCCGTGCTGGAGCACGAGATCGTCGACCACATCTACAGCTACGGCATCGCGGCTGCCGAGACCGTGCCCGTCGCGCTCGCCGTCGCCCTCGCGGGCGGCGGCCGGATCGCGGAGGCGGTGCCCTCGGCAGCCTGCCTCTCCCGGGTGGCCGACAGCGCGCCCGCCCTGGCCGGCGCGCTGACCGGCGCGATCGGCGGCGCCGCCGATCTCCCCGACAGCTGGCGGGACGCCTGCCGTTCCCTCTCCGGCTGCGCACTGCCCCGGCTGGCCGGCACCGACCTGGTCGAGCTGGCCGACAGGCTGATGCATGCCGAACTGACCACGCCCGAAGGCACGTTCGAACCACCCCTCACATCCGGGACCACCTCGGCGGAAGGACTGACCCGCACATGACGCTCACCCTGGAGGACCGTACGGCCGGATGCCTGATCGGCGCCGCCGTCGGCGACGCGCTCGGCGGGCCGGTCGAAGGCTGGACACCGGAGCGGATCGCCGAGCGGCACGGCGGCCGGGTGCGGGGCATCGTCGGCCCCTTCTACGAGGACTGGCGCACGGCGCGGCCCATCGCCCCGTACCACAAGGGCGACGGGCACGTCACCGACGACACCTTGATGACCCACGCCCTGATCCGCGTGTACGAGCGCGTGCGCGACCACCTCGACGCCTACTCCGTGGCCGACCACCTGGTCCCCGACCTGATGGGCAACCCGCGCTGGATTCCCGAGCTGGAGGCCGAGGCGCTGCCCTTGCAGCGGCTCTTCCTGGCGGAGAAGTGGATCGTGGCACGGCTGCACTACGGCCATGTCGACCCGCGCGAGGCGGGCGTGGGCAACATCGTCAACTGCGGTGCCGCGATGTACATGGCTCCGGTGGGCGCCGTCAACGCGGGCAACCCGGCCGCCGCGTACGCCGAGGCGCTGGACGTCGCCGGGGCCCACCAGTCCTCCTACGGGCGCGAGGCGGCCGGAGTCTTCGCGGCGGCCGTCGCGGCGGCCTGCCTGCCGGACGCGACCCCGCGCTCCGTGGTGGACACGGCGCTGTCGCTGGCCAAGGACGGCACGCGCGACGCCATCGAGGCGGTGTGCGAGACGGCGGCCGGGTTCTCGGACTTCGAGGCGGCACTCAAGCCGCTGCGTGCGGCGGTGGCGCCGTTCGACACCGTCGGCCCGGAGTACCGGCAGCCCTCGCTCGGTGCCCGTCGGCCGTCCCGGCTGCACGCCATCGAGGAACTGCCCATCGCCCTGGGCATGCTGCTCATCGGTGACGGCGACTACCGCCACACGGTGCTGGGTTCGGTCAACTACGGCCGCGACTGCGACTCGATCGCCACCATGAGCGGGGCCGTCGTGGGCGCGCTGCGCGGGGAGGACGCCGTCCCGGCGGAGTGGAGCGCGGAGGTGGCCCGCGCCAGCAGGCTCGACCTGCACGCTCCGGCGGCGGCCCTGGCCGCGGTCACCCGCGAGGTCTTCACCCTGGACGCGCAGCGCCGCCGGGCGCACGAGCACGCCTTCGACGCGATCGCGGGCGCGTGATGCGGGGCGGCCTCACCGGCGTAAGCACCGTGCGACGGTCCGTCCCGGATGAGCGGCCGGGGTGGGACGACCCCGCGTGCGCCGCCCCGGCCGCCGCGCGCGCGGACAGCCTGTGGGAGGCGCGATGACCGGCACCGGTACCGGCGCCCCGCCGCCCGGTGGTGCCCCGATGCCGAGCGGCGCGGCGGGAGTGCGGCTGACCTGGGTGCAGCCCGAGGACCTGGTCGGCCACGAGCTGCGGCAGGCAGCCGAGGACGGACGGGACGCCGAGGCCATCCAGCGGCGCTGGCTCGCCTCGGGCGGCGCCTTGGCCCCGGAGCGGGCCGGTGCCTCTCCGGGCCCGTGCGACCCGGAACTGCGCGCCCTGGCGGTGCGGTTGCTGGACGAGCTGGAGCTGCTTCGGTCGCCGCTGGCCGCCCGCGAGCCGACGGACCTCGCCTCCCTGCGCGCGGCCTGCCCGGCGTGGCCGGAGGGGCGGGCGACGGCGCCGACCGCCTCCGCTCGGCCGGTCGCCCCCTCCGGAGCGCCGGGTGCTCCGGGCTCGGAGCGACCCGGCCGCTCTCTCGCTCCCGCGCCTCCCGCGCACTCACCCGCCGAGTCGCCCGGACCGGCGGCCGACCCACGCGCAACGCCCGGCCCCCCACCGGCCGACGGGCTGGCCGCTTCCCCCGCCCACGCGCCACCGGGCACGGGCATGCCCGGCCACCGATCCCCTTCCCCGGCCGCTGACGCGACGACGGACACCCCCCATAGGCCGGACACGGCCATCGCCCCGGACACGGACGCGGGCACAAACCTGCCCACCCGCACCCCGAACAGCACCCCGGGCACAGCCACCGACGTCTCCCGCCGATCACCTGCCCCGACCCGCACTCCGCGAACAGACGCGGGCTCAAGCACAAGCGCGCCGACGGAACCCGGCGGCACCACAGCCGCCGCCGGGCGCGGTCCGGCCGCAGGCGCCGGATCGCCGGACCGGCCCGTCCCTGCCCGCAGCGCGGAACGCGCGGCCCTGCGGGCCCGGCTGGAGGCCGGGTGGCTCGGGCGGGCCGCCGGATGCGTGCTGGGGAAGCCGGTCGAGAAGCTGCCGCTGCCCGGCATCCGGGAGATCGCCCGCGCCACCGGCAACTGGCCGCTGGACACCTGGTTCACCGAGGCGGGCCTCCCCGCCGACGTCGCCCGCCGCTGGCCGTGGAACCGCCGCAGCCGCCCCACCTCGCTGGCCGAGAACATCGACGGCACCCCCGAGGACGACGACCTCAACTACCCCCTGCTCGCCCTGCTGCTGCTGGAGCGGCACGGCCACGGCTTCCGTACCGCCGACGTCGCCCGGCTGTGGCTGGACGAGCTGCCCGCGGGCCGTACGTTCACCGCCGAGCGCGTCGCTTACCGCAACCTGCTCGACGGGCTGGAGCCGCCGCTCACAGCCGTGCGCCACAACCCGTTCCGGGAGTGGATCGGTGCGCAGATCCGCGCCGACGTCTTCGGCTGGACGCACCCCGGTGACCCGGCGACCGCCGCCGCGCAAGCCTGGCGGGACGCCACCTTGAGCCACACGGGCAACGGCGTGTACGGCGCGATGTTCGTGGCGGCAGTCGTCGCCGAGGCCGCGCGCGGGGGCGCCGACGTGCACGCCTGTCTGCGGGCGGGCCTGGCCGTCGTGCCGGAGCACTCCCGCTACGCGCAGGCCGTGCGCTTCGGCAGAGCGGCGGCGCTCGCGGAACCCACCGGCAGCGCGGCGGGGTTCGCCGACGTCGTGGACGCCCTGCACGCGGCCTACGGGACGTACCACTGGGTGCACGTCCTGCCGAACGCCGCCCTGCTGGCCGCCGCGCTCACCCACGCGGACGGTGACTTCACCGGCTCCATCTGCCGCGCGGTCTCCGGCGGTTGGGACACCGACTCCAACGGCGCGACCGCCGGTTCGGTCGCGGGCCTGCTCGCGGGCTCGCCCGGCGCGCTCCCCGACCGCTGGACCGCTCCGCTGCGGAACCGGCTGGCCAGCGCCGTCGGCGGCTTCGACGGCGTCGGCTTCGACGCGCTCGCCGACCGCACCCTCGCGCTGGCGGTGCCCCCCGCCGCTGCCCCGCCCGAGACCCGTCCCCACCCCCCACACTCGCTCGCCCCTCAGCCGTATGCCGAAGGAAAGGAGAACCCCGCACCATGACCGCTCCCCCCGCCCTGGCCGTGCTGGGCAGCACCAACATGGACCTGGTCGCCTACGTGCCGAGGGCGCCGCGCCTCGGTGAGACCGTGACGGGCAGCGCGTTCCGTACGGTGCCCGGCGGCAAGGGCGCCAACCAGGCCGTCGCGGCGGCGCGGGCGGGCGGCGCCGTGTCGATGATCGGCGCCGTCGGCGAGGACGACTTCGGCGGGCGGCTGCGCGCCGCGCTGAGCGAGGCGGGCGTGCGGACGGACGGCCTGCGTTCGGTGCCCGGCGCCAGCGGCATCGCGCACATCGTGGTGGACGACGAGGGAGGCAACTCGATCATCGTCGTCCCCGGCGCGAACGGCGCGGTGAGCGGCCTCGCCGAGGGCGACGAGGAGCGGATCGCAGCGGCCTCCGCGCTGCTCCTCCAGCTGGAGATCCCCCTGTCCGGCGTGCTGGCAGGAGCGCGCGCGGCCCGTGCGCACGGGGTGCGGGTCGTCCTGACCCCGGCCCCCGCGCAGCCCCTGCCGACCGAGCTCCTCACCGTCACCGACCTGCTGGTCCCCAACGAACACGAGGCCGCCGCCCTGACCGGCCGCGCCGATCCGTACGAGGCGGCGGCCGCGCTGCTCGGCCTCGTCCCCGAAGTGGTGGTCACGCTGGGCGCGTCGGGCAGCCTGTACGCCGCGCGCGGCGCGCAGCCCGTCACCGTGCCCGCCTGCCCGGTGCGCGCCCAGGACACCACGGCCGCGGGCGACACCTTCGTCGGCGCCCTGGCGGTGGCCTCCGTTGAGGGGCGCGCCATGCCCGAGGCGATGGCCTGGGCCTCGGCGGCGTCCGCACTCTCCGTCCAGCGCGCGGGAGCCTCCGCGTCGATGCCGTACCGCGCCGAGATCGACGCCATGGCGCGGTCCGGCCAGGAAGACTGACAAGGGAAGTTGAACCAGGAAAGCCCGGTGCTCCGATGCCTGACCCGCACAGCCCCACACCCGCCACACCCGTTTCCTCCACGCCTGCCTCGCCCGCGCCGGTCCCCGGCTCCCTCGAAGGGCTGCGCGTGCTCGACCTCGCCACGCTCTTCGCCGGACCTCTGGCCGCCACCATGCTCGGCGACTTCGGCGCCGAGGTGATCAAGGTCGAGCATCCCCACAAGCCCGACCCCTCCCGCGGCCACGGCCCGGCGAAGGACGGCGTCGGCCTGTGGTGGAAGCTGCTGGGGCGGAACAAGCGCACGATGACCCTGGACCTGTCCACCCCCGGCGGCCGGGAGGTGCTCCTGCGGCTGGCCGCCGAGTCCGACGTCGTCATCGAGAACTTCCGCCCGGGCACCCTGGAGAAGTGGGATCTGGGCTGGGACCGCCTCTCCGCCGCCAACCCCCGCCTCGTGCTGGCCCGGGTCACCGGCTTCGGGCAGTTCGGCCCGTACGCGCGCCGCCCCGGCTTCGGCACCCTGGCCGAGGCGATGAGCGGCTTCGCCGCGGTCACCGGCGAGCCGGACGGGCCGCCGACGCTGCCGCCCTTCGGGCTGGCCGACTCGATCGCGGCGCTGTCCACGGCCTTCGCCGTACTGACCGCGCTGCGCGGCCGGGAGGCGACGGGCCGGGGCCAGGTCGTCGACATGGCGATCATCGAGCCCATGCTGGCGGTGCTGGGGCCGCAGTCCCTCTGGTACGACCAGCTCGGCTACGTACAGCCCCGCACGGGGAACCGCTCCACCAACAACGCGCCGCGCAACACCTACCGCGCAGCCGACGGCAGGTGGCTGGCCGTCTCCACCTCCGCGCAGTCCATAGCGGAGCGGGTGCTGCGGCTGGTGGGGCGGCCCGAGTTCATCGACGAGCCGTGGTTCGCGACGGGCGCCGGGCGCGCCCGGCACGCCGACGAGCTGGACGAGGCGGTGGGCGGCTGGATCGCGGCACACGGCAGTGCCGAGGTGATCGCCGCCTTCGAACGGGCGGAGGCGGCGGTCGCCCCCGTGCAGGACATCCGGGACGTCATGGCCGACGAGCAGTACGCGGCGCTGGGCACGATCACCGAGGTCGAGGACGAGGAGCTGGGCACCCTGCGGATGCAGAACGTCCTCTTCCGCCTTTCCGAGACTCCCGGTGCCATCAGGTGGGCGGGGCGGCGGCACGGGGCGGACACGGAGGCGGTCCTTACCGAACTCGGCCTCACCCGCGCGCAGATCGACGCCCTGCGGGAACGAGGCGCGCTGTGAGCGGCGCCGGGGCAGCCGCCACCCCGCACGACCACGCCCCCGGCCGCACCGGCACCGCGGCAGGGGCGGCAGCCCCGCGGGCCGCGCCCGAGGCGCTCCCGCTGACCTGGCTTTACGTCCCCGGGGACCGGCCGGAGAGGGTCGCCAAGGCGCTCGGCTCGGGCGCGGACATCGTCGTCGTCGACCTGGAGGACGGCGTCGCGCCCGGCCGCAAGGCGTACGCCCGTGCCGCGACGGCGGAGCTGCTCACCGAGCGCGCGCCGGGGCCCGTCCCCGTGCACGTGCGGATCAACGCGCTGGACACCCCGCTCGCGGCGGCCGACACCCGGGCGCTCGCGGCACTGCCGGGTCTGGCCGGGCTGCGGCTGCCGAAGGTCGACGCGGCGGAGGGGGTGCTGCGGAGTACCGAGTGGGCCGCCGACGCCTCCAGCTCCGCCGGGGCCATCGGCGGGGTCCCGCCGCTCTACGCGCTGCTGGAGTCCGCCCTCGGTATCGAGAACGCCTTCTCGATCGCCACCGCCCACCCCGCCGTGCGCGGCCTCGCCCTGGGCGAGGCCGATCTGCGGGCCGTCCTGGGAGTGTCCGGCGAGGCCGGGCTGGCGTGGCCGCGCAGCCGTGCCGTCGTCGCGGCCCGCGCGGCGGGCCTGGCGCCGCCCGCGCAGTCCGTCTACCCGGATGTGCGCGACGCCGAAGGGCTGGCCCGCTCCTGTGCCCGGGGCCGGGCGCTGGGCTTCCTCGGCCGGACGGCGATCCACCCGCGTCAACTGCCCGTCATCGAGCGGGCCTATCTGCCCACCGCCGCGGAGATCGAGGCGGCGGAGGAGGTCGTACGGGCGGGGGCCGCCGACGCGGGAGCCTCAGCACTGCCTGACGGGCGGTTCGTGGACGCGGCGGTGGTCGCCGGCGCGCGGCGCACACTGGCGCTCGCCCACCGGGCGCCGCGTGCCTGAGCCACCCGGGCACACGCTGACGCCCACCCGCGCGGCGGGTGGGCGTCAGCGGGACGCAGGCGCGGCTGGTGCTGTGGCCGAGGCCTCGCGGGTGCGGGTCAGGTCTTCTTCCCGGAGTCCTGCCGGGCACCGCCGGAGGCCGCGGGGGCCTCCGCCTCGTCCGTGGCACCGGAGCCTTCGGCTCCGTCGTTCTTCTCCTCGTCGGGAGAGTCCTTCTTCTTGGTGAAGAAGGGGGAGGTGCCCGGCGAGGCGGCGAGCCCGGAGCCCTTGGCCTCGTCCGCCGCCTCGCCGCCGTCCTTCGGCTCGGCCGCGTCACCATCGGCCGCGCTCCGGCCCTTCGCGGCGCCCTTGCCCGACGCCGCATCCTTGCCCGAAGCCGCGTCCTCGCCCTCGTCCGGGTCCTCCGCCGTTGCCGAATCCTTGGCCTTGGCCGAGTCCCCGCCCGCGGCGAGCCCCTTCACCGTGCCCGCGCCCTTGGCCGGCACGGCCGCGCCCGCGGGCCCGTCGTCCTCCGCCCGGGGCTCGACGACCTCCTCGCGTCCCGGCCGCTTCTTCCGGGAGATCACGATGTAGGCGACCGCCGCGACGAAGACCACGATCGACGTCCAGTTGTTGAGCCGCAGGCCCCACATCTCGTGCGCGTCGTCGACCCGCATGTATTCGATCCAGAACCGGCCCGCCGTGTAGATCGCCACGTACAGCGCGAACACCCGGCCGTGGCCCATCCGGAACCGGCGGTCCGCCCAGATGATCAGCAGGGCGGCACCGATGCACCACAGGGACTCGTACAGGAAGGTCGGGTGGTAGGTGGCCAGGTCGGGCGTGTCGACGGGGCGGTTCTCCGGGTCGATCTTCACGGCCCACGGCAGGTCGGTCGCCCGGCCGTACAGCTCCTGGTTGAACCAGTTGCCCCAGCGGCCGATCGCCTGCGCGGCGGCCAGGCCCGGTGCCAGGGCGTCCGCCCAGGCCGGGAGCGGGATGCCCCGGCGGCGGCAGCCGATCCAGGCGCCGACGGCGCCGAGGGCGACGGCGCCCCAGATGCCGAGGCCGCCGTCCCACACGCGGAACGCGTCGACCCAGTTCCGCCCGTCACCGAAGTACAGCTGGTAGTCGGTGATGACGTGGTAGAGGCGACCGCCGATCAGCCCGAAGGGCACCGCCCACACGGCGATGTCGGCGACCGTGCCGGCCCGGCCGCCGCGGGCGACCCACCGTCTGCCGCCGAGCCAGACGGCGAAGAAGACGCCGATGATGATGCAGAGCGCGTAGCCACGCAGCGGCACCGGTCCGAGATCGATCTCGCCGGCCGAGGGGCTGGGAATGAAGGCAAGGGTGTTCATAGCCCAGCCGACGCTACCGTGCCCGGCGCACGCTGCGGCACTCAGCACGGCACAACGCCTCCAAAACGAGACCGCGCGCCGCGATCCGGCCGGTGCGTCAGGCCCGCTTCTCGACCATCTCCCGCAGCTTCTCCGGTGTCAGCGGATTCGTCGCATCGGCGTAGATGTTCTTCCCGTCGAGGAGGACGGTGGGTGTCGAGTCGTGCCCGGACTCCAGGAACCCCTTGTTGGACCGCTCCACCCAGCCGGTGTGCTCGCCGTCCTCGACGCACTTGCGGAACGTGGCGTTGTCCAGGCCCTTGACCTTCCCGGCCAGCTCCACCAGCCGCTTCGGGTCACCGAAGGCGTCGTCCTGCTCCGGGGGCTGGTTGCTGAAGAGCACGTCGTGGTACGGCCCGAACTCGCCCTGGTCGCGGGCGCACGCGGAGGCGTTCGCCGCCTGGGTGGAGCCCTCGCCGCCCATGTTGCCGTCGATGATCGTGACGATGTGGTACTCGGTCTTGAGCTTTCCGGCCTTCTGGAGGTCGTGGATCGTGCTCCGGAAGGACTTCTCGAACTGCGCGCACGCCGGGCAGCGGAAGTCCTCGTAGACGGTCAGGGTCGCGGGCGCCTTGCCCTTGCCCTGGGTGATCGGCGCGGCGGCGGGCGCGTCGCCGCCTCCCCCGCCCCCGCCGCTCTGGTTGGCGACGACCGCCCCCACCCCGCCCGCGACCGCCAGTACGGCGACCATCACTCCCGTCACCTTCAGCGCCCTGATGCGCTTGTCCGCGGTCTTGTCCCGCTCCCGCTGCTCCCGCAGCCGCTCACGGGCGGTGCGCCTTGCGTCATGGTTCGTCTGGTTCATCACATCCTGCGCAAACGAACCGGGGACGCACCTGCGTGCGCCCCCGGCCGTGCTTTCCCCCGAAAGGAGGACTCCGGCGCCCCCTCAGGGGACGGCGGGGCCCCCTCAGGGGACGGCGGGGCCCCGGATCAGCCGGAGCGCCGTACGCCGCGCGCCAGCCGGCCCGCGAGCGCCCGCACCTCGGCGAGACCCGCGTCCGGATCGTCCGGCGTGGCCAGCAGGTGCTTGACGAAGGCCGAGCCGACGATCACCCCGTCCGCGAACGCGGCCACCTCCGCGGCCTGCTCCGGCGTGGAGACGCCCAGGCCGACGCAGACGGGCAGCTCGGTGGTCCGACGGGTGCGCTCCACCAGGTCGCGCGCCTCCCGGCCCACGGACTCGCGGGTGCCGGTGACGCCCATCAGCGACGCCGCGTAGACGAACCCCCTGCCCGCCTCGGTGATCTTCGCCAGCCGCTCGTCGCGGCTGGAGGGGGCGACCACGAAGACGGTGCCGAGCCCGTGCTGCTCGGCCGCCTTGCGCCAGCCCTCGGACTCCTCGACCGGCAGGTCCGGCAGGATGCAGCCCGCCCCGCCCGCCTCGGCGAGTTCGGCGGCGAAGCGCTCGGCGCCGTAGCGGTCGACCGGGTTCCAGTACGTCATGCACAGCACCGGCGCGCCGGTCGCCGCGTACACCTCGCGCACCGTGCGGAGGACGTCGGCGATCCGGAGGCCGCCGCGCAGCGCGATGTCGTCGGCGGTCTGGATGACCGGCCCGTCCAGCACGGGATCGCTGTGCGGAAGGCCGACCTCGACGATGTCGCAGCCGCCCTCCAGCAGCGCGGTGCAGGCCAGGATGCCGCCCTCGACGGTGGGGAACCCCGCCGGGAGGTAGCCGATCAGCGCGGCCCGGTCCTCGCCCTTGGCCCTGGCCAGTGTGGAGTTCAGCAGCTCGACGTTCCCGCTCACGTGTCCGCCCCCTCGTCGTAGAGCCCGAAGTAGCGGGCCGCCGTGTCCATGTCCTTGTCGCCGCGGCCGGAGAGATTGACCAGAATCAGACCCTCGCCGCCCAGCTCCCGGCCGATCTCCAGCGCGCCCGCCAGCGCGTGGGCGCTCTCGATGGCCGGGATGATGCCCTCCGTACGGGAGAGCAGGCGCAGTGCGCGCATGGCCTCGTCGTCGGTGACCGGCCGGTACTCGCCCCGGCCGGAGTCCTTGAGGTAGGAGTGCTCGGGCCCGATGCCGGGATAGTCCAGCCCGGCCGAGATCGAGTACGGCTCGGTGATCTGCCCCTCGTCGTCCTGGAGCACGTAGCTGCGGGAGCCGTGCAGGATGCCGGGCTCGCCGGCCGTCAGCGTCGCGGCGTGCTCGCCGGACTCCACGCCGTGGCCCGCGGCCTCGAAGCCGATCAGGCGCACGTCCGCGTCCGGGATGAAGGCGTGGAAGAGGCCGATGGCGTTGGACCCGCCGCCCACGCACGCGGCGACCGCGTCCGGCAGGCGTCCGGCCCGCTCCAGCACCTGGCGGCGCGCCTCCACGCCGATGACCCGGTGGAAGTCGCGGACCATGGCGGGGAAGGGGTGCGGGCCGGCGACCGTACCGAAGAGGTAGTGCGTACGGTCGACGTTGGCGACCCAGTCGCGGAACGCCTCGTTGATGGCGTCCTTGAGGGTGCGGCTGCCGGAGGCCACCGGGATCACCTCGGCGCCCAGCATGCGCATCCGGGCGACGTTCAGGGCCTGCCGCTCCGTGTCGATCTCGCCCATGTAGATCGTGCAGTCGAGGCCGAAGAGCGCGCAGGCGGTGGCCGTGGCGACACCGTGCTGCCCCGCACCGGTCTCGGCGATGACCCGGCTCTTGCCCATCCGCTTGGTGAGCAGCGCCTGGCCCAGCACGTTGTTGATCTTGTGTGAGCCGGTGTGGTTGAGGTCCTCCCGCTTGAGGAAGATCCGCGCGCCGCCCGCGTGTCCGGCGAAGCGCGGCACCTCGGTGAGGGCGCTGGGGCGGCCGGTGTAGTGGACGAGCAGGTCTTCCAGCTCGGCGGCGAACGCGGGGTCCGCCTTCGCCTTGGCGTACTCGACCGCGACCTCGTCCACGGCGGCGACGAGCGCCTCCGGGATGAACTTGCCGCCGAAGATCCCGAAGTAGCCCTCGGCCGTGGGAACCCGGCCTTCGGGGTCGGGGATGAAGAAGTCGGACATCCGACGTACTCCTCGAAAGAAAAGGGGTGTGGTGAGTGAAGGGGGTGGACGCGCCTGCCGCGCGCGGGGCTCCGCCGCGCTGCGGCCCGCGGCCGTGCCGCGCCGACCGCCGGAGCACGGCACGGCCGAACGGCGCACCGCGTAACGGCGCACGACTGAACGGCGCACGGCGTGCGGAGGTGGCCAGACGGAACGGGCCGGGTACGGGCGGCGCCCGCGGGCCGGTCAGGCCGCGGCGGCCTCCGGCCATCGGCACCCGTTGATCTGCCCCGGCTCACAGCCGATGTGGTAGCGCACCCTCCGCCCCCGCACCCGCCGCGCGGGTGCCCGGCACCCGCGCGGCCGGCAGCCGCGCCGCAGCGCCGCGCACGGACCGGGGTCCGGCACGGCCGCGCGGGGCGCGCGCGTCACGGGGCAGGCATGGTGGCCGTCTCGTGTCACCGGGGTGTCAGCCCCTCCCGTGGCGGAGCGCCGGGTGCGCCCCCGCCGCGACCAGGTCGGCGACGGCCGCCCGCGGGTCCTTGCCGGTGACCAGGGACTCGCCGACCAGGACGGCGTCCGCGCCGTCGTTCGCGTAGGCGATGAGGTCGTGCGGGCCGCGCACACCCGATTCGGCGATCTTGACGATGTGGTCCGGGATCTCCGGCGCGATGCGCTCGAAGTTGCCCCGGTCGACCTCCAGGGTCTTGAGGTTGCGCGCGTTCACCCCGATGATCTTCGCCCCGGCGTCCACCGCGCGCTGCGCCTCGTCCTCGTCGTGCGCCTCGACCAGCGGCGTCAGGCCGATCGATTCAGCACGCTCGATGAGCGAGACGAGCGCCTCCTGCTCGAGCGCGGCGACGATCAGCAGGGCGAGGTCGGCACCGTACGCCCGCGCCTCCCAGAGCTGGTAGGCGGTGACGATGAAGTCCTTGCGCAGCACCGGGATGTCGACCTTGGCGCGCACCGCCTCCAGGTCCGCGAGGGAGCCGCCGAAGCGGCGCTGCTCGGTGAGCACGGAGATGACGGCGGCGCCGCCCGCCTCGTAGTCGGCGGCGAGCCCGGCCGGGTCGGCGATGGCGGCGAGGGCGCCCTTGGAGGGGCTGGAGCGCTTCACCTCGCAGATGACCTTGACGCTGTCGCCCTTCAGGGCCGCGACACCGTCCTTCGCCTGCGGAGCGGCCCCGGCGCGCTGCTTGAGCTCGTCGAGGCTGACGCGCGCCTGCCGCTCGGCGAGGTCTTCGCGGACGCCTTCGATGATCTCGTCGAGCACACTCACGCGAGCGGCCCCCTTCTTGGCAGGGAATGGTGTGGTCAAGCACTTCGATGGTATCCGGACGGGGGCGGAGCGCCCGCATCCGGATACCTGAATGCCCACAATACGGACAGTCCGCCAGATGTGATCAGGGTGCGAGCGCCGCTCCGAAAGGCAGGTTCCGGACAACCGTGAAGATGGCGACGAGCGGGCCGATCACCCACCACTGCGGCGCCCGCAGCACCAGGGAGGGGGCCGGACGGTGCCGCAGGGCCCGCACGGCCCACACCGCCCACCAGACGGCGAAGACCGCGAACGCCGCGACGGCCAGGACGTTCGCGCCCAGCGCGGTGGCCAGATCACCGTGCGCGACGGCGTGCGCGGCGCGCAGCCCGCCGCAACCCGGGCAGTCGATTCCGGTCAGATAGAGCAGCGGGCACGTCGGGTAGTGGCCCGGCTCGTTCGGGTCCAGGGTGCCCACGACGGCGAAGGCCGCGCCGACCCCCGCCAGCGCACCCGCCGGAGCGGCCAGCCGGACGAACAGCCCGGGGCCGGCGGGGCCGGCGGGGCGGGGCCGGGCGCCGCGGGGCGGGATGTCGTCCGCGTCCGTCACGCTCTCAGCCTCCCCGCTCTGCGGCCCGGCCGCCAACCGGTGGCGCGGCGAGCCGTCCATCCGTTCAGGACTGGCTCTGCGCCGCCTGCGTCTGGGCCTGGGAGCCCTGGAGCTGGTGCGCCTGGCGGCCCTGGTTGTGCCCCTTCGGCTGCCCCATGCCCGCCGCGCGCATGGCGAGCCCGACCAGCCCGCCGATCACGACGACGGCTCCGCCCGCCGCGACGCCGAGCGGCTCCGCCATCACCGTGAACATCCCGGCGACGGTGAAGCCGATGAAGGCGATGATGACACCGGTCCACGCTGCCAGCGTGTGTCCGTGACTGTTGCCCGCCATTGACTGCTCCTCGTTGATCAACTTCGTGGGCGTACGGCGCCCGCCCCGCTATTCTCCACCGGGCCCGATCGCCCCCGGACCCAGGGGGTGCTGAGGGTCTGCCGGGTGGACCGGGGTCGGCGCCGGGGCGCCTCGCCGGACGGCTCAGGCCGTGCCCCGCGTCGGGTCCTCGCCCCGGTCGAGCGCCTTCCACAGGTCCTCCGGGCGGTCCGGGTCGACCGCGGCAACGGCCGCCTTCCGCGCCGAGCGGGAGCCCCGCTCGTACCGGCCGCTGCCCGCCATCGACGGCCAGGCACGCCCGTACCGCAGCGCCAGCACCCCGGCGAGCAGCAGCAGCGCGCCGCCGAGCGCGGAGAGGTAGGGCCAGACGGTGACGTCGACGGAGCCGATGTCGCTGCCCGCGAGCGCGCTCGCCTGCGCCGCCTTCTCCTCCAGCGCGGCCGTGTCGCCCGCGCCGAGCAGCGCGGCCGTCAGCGTCCCGGCGCCGCTGAGGACGAGCAGCCCGGCGACGGCCAGTCGAGCCGCTCGGCGCACCGCGAAGACGGCGACCAGCGTGGCCAGTCCGACCAGCGCGAGTGCGCTGGGCAGGCCGCCGATGTCGCCGCCCTCGGCCTCCACCGGCAGCGTGCCCTGGGCGAAGGAGGCGGTGCTCTCGCCCCACACTTGTCCTGCGGCCACAAGAACGACGGCCGCGCCCAGCGCACCGGACAGGAGCGCGAGCGCGAGCGCCCGCCGGGGGGCCCGTGAAGTACGGGCGGGTGAGGGGGAAGTCACCCCTCCACGCTACCGCCGAGCCCTTCGGCGGTACGGACCGCCCTCAGTACGGCCGCCGCCTTGTTCCGGCACTCGGCGTCCTCGGCCGCGGGATCGGAGTCGGCGACGATCCCGGCCCCGGCCTGGACGTAGGCCGTGCCGTCGCGGAGCAGCGCCGTCCGGATGGCGATGGCGGTGTCGGAGTCGCCCGCGAAATCGAGGTAGCCCACGCAGCCGCCGTAGATGCCGCGCCGGGTGGGCTCCAGCTCCTCGATGATCTGGAGGGCGCGGGGCTTGGGCGCACCGGAGAGGGTGCCCGCGGGGAAGCAGGCGGTGAGCGCGTCGAACGCCGTACGACCGGCCGCGAGCCGCCCGGTGACCGTCGAGACGATGTGCATGACGTGGCTGTAGCGCTCCACGGACATGAAGTCGACGACCTCCACGCTGCCCGGCTCGCACACCCGCCCCAGGTCGTTGCGGCCCAGGTCGACGAGCATCAGGTGCTCGGCGCGCTCCTTCGCGTCGGCGAGCAGTTCCTCGGCCAGCGCGGTGTCCTCCTGCGGGGTGGCGCCGCGCGGCCGGGTGCCCGCGATGGGGTGGAGCAGGGCGCGCCCGTCCTCGACCTTGGTCAGGGCCTCGGGGCTGGAGCCGACGACGTCGAAGCCGCCGTCCTCGTCCTCGAAGCGGAAGAGGTACATGTACGGGCTGGGGTTGGTGGCCCGCAGCGCCCGGTAGACGTCCAGGGCGCTCGCGGCGCACGGGGTCTCGAACCGTTGCGAGGGCACCACCTGGAACGCCTCGCCCGCGCGGATGCGCTCCTTGATGTCCTCCACGACGGCCCGGAAGGTCTCGCCGCCCGAGCGGGCGGTGTGCTCGGGCAGCTCGGAGGCCGGGAGCGCGACGGCGCTGGCGGGCGCGGGCCGGTCCAGGTCGGCGGTCATGGCGTCGAGACGGGCGACCGCGTCGCGGTAGGCGTCCTCGACGCCGGTCTCCAGGTCGTTGTGGTTGATGGCGTTGGCGATCAGCAGCACGGTGCCGTCGCGGTGGTCGAGCACGGCCAGGTCGGAGGCGAGCAGCATGGTCAGCTCGGGGACCCGCAGGTCGTCCGTGGTGCTGTCGCCGATCCGCTCCAGCCGGCGTACGACGTCGTAGCCGAGGTAGCCGACCATGCCCCCGGTGAACGGGGGCAGCTCGCCGCTCTCGTGCAGGTCGCGCGGGGTGTGCAGGGCCTCTACGGTCTCCCGCAGCGCGCGCAGCGGGTCGCCGTCGAGCGGGACGCCGACCGGCGGCGTGCCCAGCCAGTGCGCCTGCCCGTCGCGGACGGTGAGGGCGGCGGAGCTGCGGACGCCGACGAAGGAGTAGCGCGACCAGGTGCGCCCGTTCTCGGCGGACTCCAGCAGGAAGGTGCCGGGGCGCTCGGCGGCCAGCCGGCGGTAGAGCGCGATCGGGGTGTCGCCGTCGGCCAGCAGCCGACGGGTGACCGGGATGACCCGGCGGTCCTTCGCCAGCGCACGGAAGGTGTCGAGGTCCGGTGTCGTCATGATCGGAGACCCTAGTACCGCGCCGGGCAAGGTTCACCCGGCGAAGAGTCCGGGCAGCCCGCCGCGAGCGGCTTCCGGGGCCGCCGGAAAAGTGGGGTGCCCGGCACGGCGCGGGCGCCGGTTTCGCCGTTCCGCGGGACGGTTCCTACCGGCCGCCGGAGAGCGGCAGCTCGCCGGAGTCGAAGCAGGTGCGGTCGCCGGTGTGGCAGGCGGCGCCGACCTGGTCGACCCGTACGAGCACGGTGTCGCCGTCGCAGTCGAGCGCGACCGACTTCACGTGCTGGACGTGGCCGGAGGTGTCGCCCTTGGCCCAGTACTCCCGGCGGCTGCGGGACCAGTAGGTGGCCCGGCCGGTGGTGAGGGTGCGGTGCAGTGCCTCGTCGTCCATCCACCCGAGCATCAGCACCTCCCCCGTGTCGTGCTGCTGGGCGATGGCGGTGAACAGGCCGTCGGCGTTGCGCTTGAGGCGGGCGGCCAGTTCGGGCGCGAGCGGGGAGGAGGCGCTGGGCATGGTGACATTCTGCCGCCGCGGGGGCGTCGGGGCGAAATCCGGCTTCCCGGCCCCGAGGGGACGCCTGCCAGGTGCCCCTGCAAGCCGGCCGCCCAGCCCGTCAGGCGTCTGAGGGGAACGTGACGGGTCCAAGCGGAACGTGTCACCGCGAGTTCGGGAAGGGACCGGAGGAGGGAGGCCACCACCAGGGAAGCAGCCTGGACAGGCGCATGAACCGGACACTTGGTACGTCGTGGGTAACAGGCTCGTCGCACAAGCGGATTTCACGACCCCGCGCTCCCCGTAAGTCAGTGCGATGGTGCATTCTTTCGCTCATGAGCTTTCCTCCGCCGCCGCAAGACCCGCACGGCTCCGGCGCTGCCGGCTCAGGCGGCGGCTTCGGTCCGCCGCAGGGATACGGCCCGCCCGAGCAGCCGGGACCGTCGCAGGGATACGGATATCCGGGCGGAGGCCAGGGCCAGCCCGGCGGCTTCGGTCAGCCCCCCGGCCCCGGAGGTCCGGGCCAGCCGCCCTACGGCGGTCCCGGCCAGCCTCCCGGCGGCGGGAACAACGGCGGCAAGGTGGCGGCGATCGTCGTCGGCGTGGTGCTGGTGCTGGGCCTGATCGTCGGCGGCGTCGTCCTCATGGGCAACGACGACGGTGACGACAGCGCGTCGGACTCGAAGTCGAAGAGCACCCCGAGCGCCTCGGCGAAGCCGAGCGACGACGCGGACGGCGAAAGCGAGACACCGGACCCGGACGAGAGCACCGGCCGTGACACCGAGCTGGAGACCGAGGCACCGGACGACGAGCCGACGCCGGACGCCAGCGCCAGCGACCTGGTCCCCTTCGTCGTGCTCGACCCGGGCGAGTGCTTCGACCACCCCGCCCTCGACAGCGGCGTCAGCGTCGTCACCAAGCGCTCCTGCGACGGTCCGCACAACGGCGAGGTCATCGCGAACGACAAGCTGACCGGCTCCTTCTCCACCGACCAGCAGCTCCAGGCCAAGGTGCTGGAGCTGTGCAAAGCGGACGCCACGGAGCGGCTGAAGACCATCCCGCAGGACGGCAAGAACTACTACTTCTACGCGATCTACCCCTCGCTGGACACCTACCGCATCCGGGGCAAGGACACCATCTCCTGCTCCCTCACCCTCAGCAACTCGCTCGACGGCACCAAGCTGGACAAGCCGCTCCCGGGCTGAGTTCCGCTGCGAGCGCGGGCGGCCGACGTAGGCTGGCGGTATGTCGACCCATGCCAAGCGCGAACGCCTGCTCCTCGCGGATCTGCTGGAGGCGGCGGGCCCGGAAGCTCCGACCCTGTGCGAGGGCTGGCGGGCCCGGGATCTCGCCGCCCACGTCGTGGTGCGGGAGCGACGCGGTGACGCGGCGGCGGGCACTCTGGTCAAGCCGCTCGCCGCGCGGCTGGAGCGGGTGCGCGGCGAGTTCACCGCGAAGCCGTACGACGAGCTGATCCAGCTCATCCGCACCGGCCCGCCCCGGCTCTCCCCGTTCGCCCTCAAGCAGGTGGACGAGGCGGCGAACACCGTCGAGTTCTTCGTGCACGCGGAGGACGTCCGCCGAGCCCAGCCCGACTGGACACCGCGTGAGCTGGACCCGGTCTTCTCCGACGTCCTCTGGCAGCGGCTGGAGACCACCGCGCGCCTCTTCGGCCGCAAGTCCCCGGTGGGCCTGGTGCTGCGCCGCCCCAACGGCCAGACGGTCGTCGCCCGCAAGGGCACCCCGGTCGTGACGGCCACCGGCGAGCCCGCCGAGCTGCTCCTGTTCGTCTCCGGCCGCCAAGACGCGGCGCGGCTGGAACTGGAGGGCGAGAAGGAGGCCGTGACCCGGGTGAGCGAGGCGGCTCTGGGCCTGTAGCCGCCCGCTCCGCACGCGGCGGCCGTATCACCCGCAGGGCGGACGCGTCAGGCGGCACGGCCTTGACGCGGAGGCACCTGACGGCCATCCCCGAGACCAGTCTCAGCGCGCCGCAGGCGGCGAAGTCCCGCTCGACACCCCGGACGGCCGAGGCCGCGCCGACCCGGACCTCTTCCCGTACGGACGCGGGGCAGCGGTCCCTCAGGCGGTGACGACGCGGGAGGCCGTACGGGTGCCCGGGCTGGACTCCGCGAGTGCGGCGGTCAGCGCCTCGCCCGCGGTGGCGAGCGCGTCGTCGGTCATCGGGGCCAGCGCGTCGAGGATGAACACCGCGCGGGTCGTCCCGTGCGTGAGGCGCGTACGGACGCACTGGCGCCAGTTCCAGCGGCGGCAGGTGACGCCCGCGTCGTCCCGCCAGACGACCTCGCCAGGCCGCGGGTTCTCCACCGCCGCCTCGCCGCCCGCGGTGACCTCGAAGGGCTCCATGCCGTCCGCGCGGACCAGGCGCGCCGGGCCCGCGTAGTGGTCCAGGTCCTCACCGCCCAGCGGCAGGACGTGGGCGACGGAGACCGCGTTGTAGAGGTCGGTCAGCCGGTCGATCCGGGGCAGCCCCGCGTCCAGCCGCCGCAGCAGCGCCTCCACGCTGGGCCGGGTGCGCTGGGGCTTCGCGCCGAAGGCGCGGAACGCCTCGCGCCAGGCCGCGACGTGCGGGTGGGCCGCCGGGTCGGTGTCCGCGAACCGCTCGCGCGCCTGCCGTTCGGCGTCCGCGAGCAGCCGCTCGCTGGTCTCGTCACCTGGTCCGGGCCGCAGGCCGTCGGCGACGACGAGCAGCGCGCGGTAATCCGGGCGCAGCTCACGGACGGCGGGGTCGACGGTGGCCGAATCCAGCCACCTCTTGTTCTCGGCGTGCACGGTTCTCCCCCAGGGGTCGGCTTCGCGGACGGTTCACTTCCATAAACTGTGCCGTCGACCCTAATGCACTTGCCCGCCACCTCAACCGAGGGGCGCCGCCACCGGGCCCAGGGTCTCGACGGCCTTCACCAGCGGCGCCAGCTCCGGGTCCCGCGCCGCCTCGTCCAGGGCCTCGCGCAGCACCGCGTTGTTCGTCGGACGGGCTTCCGCCAGCAGCCGCGACCCGGCGGGGCTGACGTCGGTGTAGATGCCGCGCCGGTCGGTGGGGCACAGGTAGCGCGACAGCAGGCCGCGCTCCTCGAGGCGGGTGACGAGCCGGGTCGTGGCGCTCTGACTCAGCACCACGGCCGCAGCGACCTGCCGCATCTGGAGGTGGCCGCCCTCGCCGTCGTGCTGGCGGCTGAGCACGTCCAGCAGTGAGTACTCGCGCACACTCAGGCCGTGCCGGTCCTGGAGGGCCCGCTCGACGCGGGACTCGATCCGCCCATGGAGCAGCGACAGGGCGCACCAGCCCTGGGCCAGAGCGGTCATGGCCGGATCTGTGGCGGTCATCGGACACCTCCTGCGGCGGATACGACGGGTGCGGCGCACCCGGCGGACACGGCGAGCGAGCGGCGGCGGTCACCGCCCGGCGTGACGCACGCACCACTATAGCGCGCTTGCAATTAACCCGCGTATGCAATTATTGTTGGCGACTGCAAAACGCTCACGCCTGCTATTCATCCACCTCCTCCGCTCCAGGGAGAGCCCCCCTCATGCCTCTCGCGCTCCTGGCCCTCGCCCTCGGGGCCTTCGGCATCGGCACCACCGAGTTCGTGATCATGGGCCTGCTGCCCGAGGTCGCCGCGGACTTCGGCGTCTCGGTGCCCACCGCGGGCTTCCTCGTCACCGGCTACGCCCTCGGCGTCGTACTCGGCGCACCGCTGCTGACCGCGCTGGGCACCCGGGTCTCCCGCACCCGCATGCTGACGCTGCTGATGGGCCTCTTCGTCCTCGGCAACCTCGTCTCCGCGCTCGCCCCCTCCTTCGGCCTCCTGCTGACCGGCCGCGTGATCGCCTCACTGGCGCACGGTGCCTTCTTCGGCATCGGCGCCGTGGTCGCCACCAGCCTGGTCGCACCGGAGAAGAAGGCCGGAGCCCTCTCGATGATGTTCACCGGGCTCACCGTGGCGAACGTCGTCGGCGTCCCGCTGGGCACCTTCGTCGGCCAGACCGCGGGCTGGCGGACGACCTTCTTCCTGGTGGCCGCCCTCGGGGTGCTCGGCCTGGCCGGCATCGCCCGGCTCGTACCGGACGCCCCCAAGCCCGAGGGCGTACGGCTGCGGCACGAGGTGGCGGCCCTGCGCAACGTGCAGGTACTGCTGGCCATGGCCATGACCGTGCTGGGCTTCGGCGGAGTGTTCGCCGCGATCACCTACATCGCCCCGATGATGACCCGCACCACCGGCTTCGCCGAGTCCTCGGTCAGCTGGCTGCTGGTGCTCTTCGGCCTCGGCATGGTGGGCGGCAACCTGATCGGCGGGAAGCTCGCGGACCGCAGGCTCATGCCGATGCTCTACGCCGCGCTCGGCGCGCTGGCCCTGGTGCTGGCACTCTTCCCGCTGACAGCGCACGACAAGTCGGCTGCGGCGGTCACCCTCTTCCTGGTCGGCGCGCTCGGCTTCGCGACCGTCCCGCCGCTCCAGAAGCGCGTACTGGACCACGCCTCGGGCGCCCCGACCCTCGCCTCGGCCGTCAACATCGGCGCCTTCAACCTGGGCAACGCGCTCGCCGCCTGGCTCGGCGGGCTCGTCATCGCGGCGGGCTTCGGCTACACCGCACCCCACTGGGTCGGCGCGCTCCTCGCCACCTCGGCTCTCCTGCTCGCACTCGTCTCCGGCGCACTGGAACGAGGCAGCCGCCGCCCCTCCCCCGTGATCACCGCCCCGCGCGCCACCACCCGCTCAGCGCACTGAGCGAGCACCACCGTCCGACGCGAACTCCGCGCCGGACGGAGGCAGAATCCAAGGCATCACCACACATACAAGACAGACCACGTGAAAGGTACAGAATCCCATGAACTCCGTCCCGGGCCTCACCCTGAACAACGGTGTCACCATGCCGCAGCTCGGCTACGGCGTCTTCCAGATCCCCGAGGAGGAGACCACCACCGCCGTCGCCGAGGCCCTGGCGGCCGGCTACCGCAGCCCTCGACCGCGATCTGCGCACCGGGCCGGACCCGGACTCCTTCAACTGACCGTGCCAGGAGGTCACTCAGCGGGAGAGGCGGAAACGGCGACCGGGGCGCCCTCCGTCACACCCGGGGCCTCGTCCGGCGCCGTGGCCGCGATGATCTCCTCCAGCCGGTCGCGGGCGACCAGCAGGTCGGCGACGGCGGTGGTGATCCGCTCGCGCTCCTCGTACAGATCGGGAAGCATGCCGGTGCAGAGCGGCGCCAGACCCGCCCCCTCGTCGGCCATGCAGGGCAGCAGCTCGGCGATCCTGGTGGTGCTGAGCCCGACGGCGAGCAGGATGCGGATGCCCCGGACGGTCTCCACGTCCTCCTCCGCGTACTCGCGGTACCCACTGGAGCGCCGCGACGGATGCAGCAGGCCCTGTTCCTCGTAGTAGCGCAGCAGCCGCTCGCTCACGCCGGTACGCCGGGAGAACTCACCTATCCGCATGTGACGACCACCACATTCCGTTGACTCTCACATCGATGTGAAAGTCTACCTTTCGCGTATGACTACTCAAGAAACCGCAGCTCAGAAGCGCTCATCCGCATCCACCCCCGCACCCGTCAGCGTCATCGGCCTCGGCCCCATGGGCTTGGCGCTCGCCCAGGCGTATCTGAGCCAGGGCCACCCCACCACGGTCTGGAACCGCTCCCCCGGCAAGGCCGACCCGCTCGTCGCCAAGGGCGCCACCCGCGCCGCGAGTGTGGCCGAGGCGGTGTCGGCCAGCCCGCTGCTGGTCGTCTGCGTCAAGGACTACGACGCGATGTACGCGATCTTCGGTGCGGACTCGTCCGGCCTGTCCGGAAAGACCGTGGTGAACCTCAGTTCGGGCACGCCCCAGCACACGCACGAGGCTGCGGCCTGGGCCACCGAGCACGGTGTCGACTACCTGGGCGGCGTGGTCATGGTCCCGCCCCCGGCCGTCGGACACCCCGACTCCGTGTTCTTCTACAGCGGCTCGCAGGACGTCTTCGACACCCACCAGGCCACGCTCGCCACGCTGGGCAAGCCCACCTACCTCGGTGCCGAGCCGAGCCTGGCGGTGGTCTACAACACGGCGCTGCTCGGCCTGATGTACTCGACGCTCAACGGCTTCCTGCACGCCGCCGCACTGGTCGGCACGACCGGCGTCCCGGCCGAGCAGTTCGCGAAGCTGGCGGCCGAGTGGTTCCTGCCGTCCGTGGTGATCAGCGACCTCGACACGCTCGCACGCGGGATCGACCAGCGGGACTACCCCGGCGACCTGGGCCCCATGGCAATGAACCTGACCGCGATCGAGCACGTCCTGCACACCAGCCGCGAACAGGGCGTGGACACCGAACATCCGCGCCAGATGAAGGAGTTGGTCGAGCGGGCGATCGCGGCGGGGTACGGCGAGAACAACTACATGGCGGTCGTCGAGGTGCTCCGGCAGTCGAACGGGGACTCCGGGGAGCGGTGACCACCCGGCGGTGAGGCGCTATCTTCGTCGCGTAGCTGTGCGTGCACGCCGCGTGAGGGGGGAGAGCCGATGCCGACGGCCCGGATCAACGGCACGACGGTGGCCTACGCGGACACCGGCCCCCCGCCCGGACGGCCGGACGCGGCCACCGTCGTGTTCGGGCACGGCCTGCTGTTCGGCGGCTGGATGTTCCGCGCGCAGGTCGCCGCGCTGCGTGCGGAGTACCGGTGCGTGACGGTGGACTGGCGCGGCCAGGGCGAGACACCCGCGCCGGCCGACGGGTACGACATGGACACCCTCACAGGTGACGCCGTGGCGCTCATCGGGAAGCTGGGCGTCGCGCCGGTGCACTTCGTCGGACTGTCGATGGGCGGCTTCGTCGGGCAGCGGATCGCCGCCCGGCAGGGCGGGCTGCTGCGCTCACTGACCCTGCTGGGCACCAGCGCCGACGGCGAGGAGCCCGGACGCTCCCGCGAGTACAAGGTGCTGGCGGCGGTCTACCGGCTCCTGGGCCCCGTCGGCCCGGTGATGGACCGGACGCTGCCGCTGATGTTCAGCCCGGCGTCCCTGTCCGCGCCGGGGCACGCGGCCCTGCGCGCGGAGTGGATCGACCGGCTCCGGCGCTCCGCCCGGCCGGGCATCCGCCGGGCCGTGCGGGGCGTAGCGGACCGGACACCCGTCCACGCGGAGCTGGCGCGGATCGCGGTGCCGACCCTGGTGATCGTCGGCGCGGACGACGCGGCCACGCCGCCGGCACGGGCCGAGCGGATCGCGGCCGGGATCGCCGGAGCACGGCTGGAGACGGTGCCGGACTGCGGGCACAGCAGCACGCTGGAGCAGCCGGAGACGATCAGCGGCCTCCTCCGCGACTTCCTGGCGTCCGTCCCGTCCTGACCTCAGAACTCCCCGGCGAGCACGCCGGTACGGGGAGCCGATCGTGCGCCGGTACGGCCACCCGGTGGCCGCGTGCGCACACGTTCTCCAGGGAACGCGCGTCAGGCGCCGCCCATCCGCTCCGTCAGGATGCGCTGCAGCTCACGGGCCGCGCGGGGCGGGGAGACGTCGCCACGGTGGGCCACCGAGATCGTACGGTGCAGGCCGGGCGCGGTGAAGGGCGTCGTCCGCAGGCCGGAGCGGGCGGCGACCATGCCGGGGACCACCGCCACACCCAGGCCCGCGCGTACGAAGCCGAGCACCGCGTCCATCTCGCCGCCCTCCACCCCGAGCAGCGGCTCGAACCCGGCGGCGCGGCACTCCGCGAAGATGAGGTCCCGCAGGTCGTAGCCGTGCCGGAACATCGCCAGCGGACGGCCCCGCAGGTCCGCGATGCGCAGGCGCGCCCGCCGCACCGGCGGCGGCGCGTTCGGGGAGGAGACCACGACCAGCTCCTCCCGCAGCAGCTCGAAGGTGGTCAGCGCGGGGGCCTGGGCCACCAGTGGGGTGATGATCAGCGCGAGGTCCAGCTCGCCCGCCGCCAGCACCCGCACCAGGTCCTGCGACCCGTCCTCGTGGACGGCCAGGTCGACGCCCGGATAGCTGTCGCGGAAGGCGCGCAGCACGTCCGGCACCATGCTGGCGCACAGGCTGGGCGGCGCCCCCAGCCGCACCCGGCCCCGGCGCAGCTGCGCGACCTCCTGCACCTCGCGGCGGGCGGTCTCGGTGTCGGCGAGGATGCGGCGGGCCAGTGGGAGCAGGGCCTCGCCCGCGTCGGTCAGCGAGATGTGGCCGCGCGCCCGGTGGAACAGCTCGGCGCCCAGCTCCCGCTCCAGGGCCCGGATCTGCTGGGAGAGCGAGGGCTGCGCGACGTGCTCGCGCTGCGCGGCGCGGGTGAAGTGGCGGGTGTCCGCGACGGCCGTGAAGTAGCGGAGCTGGTGCAGCTGCATACCGGCCAGGATAGATCAGAATAGGCAGCAGCTATCGAAATCAGCTGTTCTATGTCTTGGACTGATGCACGGCCGGGTCCCTAACGTCTGCCGCATGGCACTGGCGACTCGGACGGACCGGCGGCCGTCACTCGTGACGATCGCGTGGCGCTCCACGGTGGGCAAGAAGGCGGTGATGGCCGTCAGCGGGCTGGTCATGCTGCTGTACCTGGTCGGCCACCTGCTGGGGAACCTCAAGGTCTTCTTCGGCCCGGACGACATGAACGGCTACGCGCACTGGCTGCGCACCATCGGCGAACCCTTCCTCAAGCACGGCTGGTTCGTGTGGCTCGTCCGCTTCGGGCTGATCGCCGCCGTCGTGGCGCACGGCGTCTCCGCGTACCAGCTCAGCCGCCGCGACCTGGCCGCGCGCCCGGTCAAGTACGCGCACCAGCGGCGGCGGGCCAGCTACGCGACGCGCACCATGCGGTGGGGCGGGGTGATCCTCGCGCTGTTCGTCGTGTGGCACCTGCTGGACCTGACGACCGGCACGGTCAATCCGCGCGGCCAGGCGGGGCACCCGTACGAGAACATCGTGGCCACCTTCAGCACCTGGTACGGGAACGTCATCTACATCGTGGCGGTGCTCGCGGTCGGGCTGCACGTGCGGCACGGCTTCTGGAGCGCGGCCCAGACGCTAGGGGCGAACCGCGCGGGGCGCGACCGGGTGCTCAAGGCGACCGCCAACGGTCTCGCGCTGGTGCTCACCGCCGGGTTCCTCTCCATACCGATCGGCGTGATGACAGGAGTCGTGAGCTGAGATGGCCGCCGAGACCGAGCACGTGCAGGACACCGGGCACACGGAACCCACCGGGCACACGGAACGCACGGACTACGCCGACTACCGCGTGGGCGAGCCGCTCGTGGACACCAAGGCGCCCGACGGGCCCGTGGCCGAGCGCTGGAAGCGCCGCCGCTTCGAGGCGAAGCTGGTCAACCCGGCCAACCGCCGCAAGCACACCGTGATCGTGGTGGGCACCGGCCTGGCGGGCGGCGCGGCGGGCGCCTCGCTGGCCGAACAGGGCTACCACGTCGTGCAGTTCTGCTACCAGGACTCGCCGCGCCGGGCCCACTCCATCGCCGCGCAGGGCGGCATCAACGCGGCGAAGAACTACCGCAACGACGGCGACTCCGTGCACCGCCTCTTCTACGACACCGTCAAGGGCGGCGACTTCCGCTCCCGCGAGTCGAACGTGCACCGGCTCGCCGAGGTGTCGGTGGAGATCATCGACCAGTGCGTGGCCCAGGGCGTGCCGTTCGCCCGCGAGTACGGCGGGCTGCTGGACACCCGCTCCTTCGGCGGCGTGCAGGTCTCCCGCACCTTCTACGCGCGCGGCCAGACCGGGCAGCAGCTGCTGCTGGGCGCCTACCAGGCGCTGTCGCGGCAGATCGCCGCCGGGAGCGTGGAGATGCACCCGCGCACCGAGATGCTCGACCTGCTCGTCGTCGACGGGCGGGCGCGCGGCATCGTCGCCCGCGACCTGGTCACCGGCCGGGTGGACACCTATCTGGCCGACGCGGTGGTACTGGCCACCGGCGGCTACGGCAACGTCTTCTACCTGTCCACCAACGCCAAGAACTCCAACGCCAGCGCCGTCTGGCGGGCCCACCGGCGCGGGGCGCACTTCGCCAACCCCTGCTTCACCCAGATCCACCCCACCTGCATCCCGCGTGCCGGGGACCACCAGTCGAAACTGACGCTGATGAGCGAGTCCCTGCGCAACGACGGGCGGATCTGGGTGCCCAAGGCGGCGGGCGACGCCCGGAAGCCGTCCGAGATCCCGGAGGAGGAGCGGGACTACTACCTGGAGCGGCAGTACCCGGCCTTCGGCAACCTCGTCCCGCGCGACATCGCCTCCCGCGCCGCGAAGAACGTCTGCGACCAGGGGCGCGGCGTCGGCCCCGGCGGGCAGGGCGTCTATCTCGACTTCGCCGACGCCCTCGCGCGGCTGGGCCGGGCCGCTGTGGAGGCCAAGTACGGCAACCTCTTCGAGATGTACGAGCGGATCACCGCCGAGAACCCGTACGAGGTCCCGATGCGGATCTATCCGGCCATCCACTACACGATGGGCGGCCTGTGGGTGGACTACGACCTCCAGACCACCGTGCCCGGCCTCTTCGCCGTCGGCGAGGCCAACTTCTCCGACCACGGCGCCAACCGCCTCGGCGCCTCCGCCCTGATGCAGGGCCTGGCGGACGGCTACTTCGTCCTCCCCGCCACCCTCAACGACTACCTGGCCCGGCACCCGCACGAGCCCGTGCCCGCCGACCATCCGGCGGTGCAGGAGACGGTGCACGCCGTCACCGACCGGCTCTACCAGCTGCTGTCCAACCAGGGCGACCGCACGCCCGACTCCTTCCACCGCGAGCTGGGCGAACTCCTGTGGGACGAGTGCGGCATGGCCCGCAACGAGGCGGGGCTGCGCAAGGCGCTGGCGCGCATCCCGGAGCTGCGCGAGGAGTTCTGGCGGCGCGTACGGGTGCCCGGCGGCGGCGAGCAGCTCAACCAGTCGCTGGAGAAGGCCAACCGGGTCGCGGACCACCTGGAGCTGGCCGAGCTGATGTGCCTGGACGCGCTGCACCGCACCGAGTCCTGCGGCGGACACTTCCGCGAGGAGAGCCGCACCCAGGGCGGCGAGGCGGAGCGCCGGGACGAGGAGTTCTCCTACGTCGCCGCCTGGGAGTTCACCGGCACCGGCACCGCGCCCGTCCTGCACCGCGAACAGCTCACCTTCGAGTACGTACACCCCACCCAGCGGAGCTACACGTGAACCTTCACCTGCGCGTCTGGCGCCAGGCCGGGCCCGACGACGACGGCGCGATGGCCTCGTACGACATCGAGGGCATCAGCCCGGACATGTCGTTCCTGGAGATGCTCGACACCCTCAACGAGGAGCTGGCCGAGCGCGGCGAGGAGCCGGTCGCCTTCGACCACGACTGCCGCGAGGGCATCTGCGGGGCCTGCGGCATGGTCATCAACGGGCAGGCGCACGGCCCGGAGCGGACCACCGCCTGCCAGCTGCACATGCGGCACTTCGCCGACGGCGACACGATCGACGTCGAGCCCTGGCGGGCGGCGGCCTTCCCGGTGGTGCGGGACCTGGTGGTGGACCGTTCGGCGTTCGACCGGATCATCGGCTCCGGCGGGTACGTGAGCGTGCCGACCGGCAGCGCCCCGGAGGCGCACGCCACGCCGGTGCCCAAGGCCGACGCCGACCGGGCGTTCGAGCACGCCGAGTGCATCGGCTGCGGGGCGTGCGTGGCGGCCTGCCCCAACGGGTCGGCGATGCTCTTCACCTCCGCCAAGGTCGTCCACCTGGGCTCGCTGCCGCAGGGCGCGCCGGAGCGGGAGGACCGGGTGCTCTCGATGGTCGGGCAGATGGACGCCGAGGGCTTCGGCGGCTGCACCAACACCGGCGAGTGCGCGGTGGCCTGCCCCAAGGGCATCCCGCTGCCGTCGATCGCGGCGATGAACAGCGAGTACCTGCGCGCGGTCCGCAAGGGCCGCCGCTGAGCCACGCGGCACCGGCGGCCGGGTACCCGGCCCGGCCGCACGCTCAGCGGACCGGGTGGCCCGCCGCGCGCAGGGTGTCCTTGACCTCGGGGATGCGCAGGTCCCCGAAGTGGAAGACGGACGCGGCCAGTACGGCGTCCGCGCCCGCCTCGACGGCCGGCGGGAAGTCGGACAGCCGCCCCGCGCCGCCGGAGGCGATCACCGGAACGGTGACGTGCTTGCGGACGGCGGCAATCATCTCGGTGTCGTACCCCGCCTTGGTGCCGTCCGCGTCCATCGAGTTGAGCAGGATCTCGCCCGCGCCCAGCTCGGCGGCGCGCAGCGCCCACTCGACGGCGTCGACGCCGGTGCCGCGCCGCCCGCCGTGCGTGGTGACCTCGAAGCCGGAGGGGGTGGCCGGGGCGCCGTCCGCGCTGCGCCGGGCGTCCACCGAGAGCACCAGCACCTGGCTGCCGAACCGCTGCGCGATCTCCCGGATCAGCTCGGGGCGGGCGAGGGCGGCGGTGTTGACGCCGACCTTGTCCGCGCCCGCGCGCAGCAGCTTGTCGACGTCGCCGGGGCTGCGCACCCCGCCGCCGACAGTCAGCGGGATGAAGACCTGCTCGGCGGTACGGCGCACCACGTCGTAGGTGGTGCTGCGGTCGGCGGAGGAGGCGGTGATGTCGAGGAAGGTCAGCTCGTCCGCGCCCTCCGCGTCGTACACCCTGGCCATCTCGACCGGGTCGCCCGCGTCGCGCAGGTTCTGGAAGTTGACGCCCTTGACGACCCGGCCGCCGTCCACGTCCAGGCAGGGGATGACTCGTACGGCCAGGGACATGCGCGTCAGGCTCCTCGGTACGCTTCTACTTCTACTTCGACCACGATGCGGGAGTCCACGAACCCGGAGACGACGACCACCGTGGCCGCCGGACGCACGGAGTCGAACAGCTCCTTGTGCGCCCGCGCCACGTCGTCCACGTCGCGGGCGTGCGTGAGGTACATCCGGGTGCGGATCACCGCGTCGGCGCCGAGCCCGAACTCACCCAGCGCCTGGAGGGCGTTGGCGAAGGCGGCCTTCGCCTGGTCGTAGGGGGTGCCCTCGCCCTGCGGGGCGCCGCCGCTGAGCGGGGTGGCACCGGAGACCAGCACGCGGTCCCCGGCGGCGACCGCGTGGGCGCAGCCGAGGGTGTCCTCCCAGGGGCTCTCCGACTGCACGCGCGTGACAGGGGTACCAGGAGTGCTGGTCATGGGGCAACGGCCTCCAAAGCCTCTTCCAGGGTGAACGCACGGGCGTAGAGGGCCTTGCCGACGATCGCGCCCTCGACGCCCTCCGGTACCAGGGTGGCGATCGCCCGCAGATCGTCAAGGGAGGAGACGCCGCCGGAGGCGACCACGGGACGGTCGGTGGCCGCGCAGACGTTCCGCAGCAGCTCCAGGTTCGGGCCCTGGAGGGTGCCGTCCTTCTGGATGTCGGTGACGACGTAGCGCGCGCAGCCCTCGGTGTCCAGGCGCGCCAGGGTCTCGTAGAGGTCGCCGCCGTCGCGGGTCCAGCCGCGGCCGCGCAGCGTGGTGCCGCGTACGTCCAGCCCGACGGCGATGCGGTCGCCGTGCTCCGCGATGATCTTGGCGACCCACTCGGGGCTCTCCAGCGCGGCGGTGCCCAGGTTGACCCGGGTGCATCCGGTGGCCAGGGCGGCGGCCAGGGAGGCGTCGTCCCGAATGCCGCCGGACAGCTCCACCTTGATGTCCATCGCGGCGGTCACCTCCGCGATCGCCTTCCGGTTGTCGCCGGTGCCGAACGCCGCGTCGAGGTCGACCAGATGCAGCCACTCGGCGCCCGAGCGCTGCCAGCCCAGGGCTGCCTGGAGCGGGTCACCGTAGGAGGTCTCGGAACCGGACTCGCCGTGCACGAGCCGGACGGCCTGGCCGTCGCGGACGTCGACGGCGGGGAGCAGTTCGAGGGGGGCGTGGGGCATCAGAGAGTCTCGATCCAGTTGGTCAGCAGCTGCGCTCCGGCGTCGCCGGACTTCTCGGGGTGGAACTGGGTGGCCCACAGCGGCCCGTTCTCCACGGCGGCGACGAACGGGCCGCCGTGCGTGGTCCAGCTGACGACGGGCGCGGCCATCGCGGCGTGGGTGGCCTCCAGCTCCCAGTCGTGGACCGCGTAGGAGTGCACGAAGTAGTAGCGGCTGTCGACGGGCAGGCCCGCGAAGAGCCGGGAGCCCTCGGGCGCCGCCACGGTGTTCCAGCCCATGTGCGGGACGGCGTGCTCGGCGTCCGCCCGCAGCGGGCCCACCGTGCCCGGCCACTCGGCCAGGCCCTCGGTCTCCGCCCCGTGCTCGACGCCGCGGGCGAAGAGGATCTGCATGCCGACGCAGATGCCCAGCACCGGGCGCCCGCCCGCGAGGCGGCGCTCGACGATCCACTCGCCGCGCACCTCGCGCAGGCCCGCCATGCAGGCGGCGAAGGCGCCGACGCCGGGGACGAGCAGTCCGTCCGCCGCCATCGCCCGGTCGTAGTCGCGGGTGATCTCGACCTCGGCGCCCGCGCGGGCGAGGGCGCGTTCGGCCGAACGGACGTTGCCGAAGCCGTAGTCGAGGACGACGACGCGCCTGGTACGCCGGCCGCCGGCCGCGGTCACGGCCGTCACGTCCAGACCGAGAGGCGCATGACGCCGCCCAGCAGCGCCATGAAGGAGGCGAAGCCGAGCAGTACGACGACGCCCTTGGGCAGCTGCTGCTTCCAGAAGGAGATGGCCCCGCCGAGGAAGAACAGCCCGACGAAGATCAGGAGTGTCGTCAGCCCGGTCACAGCGCGCCCTTCGTCGACGGGATGCCCGTCTGGCGCGGGTCGATCTGCGAGGCGTACCGCAGCGCGCGGGCGAGGGCCTTGAACTGGCACTCGACGATGTGGTGCGCGTTGCGCCCGTACGGCACGTGGACGTGCAGCGCGATCTGGGCCTGGGCGACGAAGGACTCCAGGATGTGCCGGGTCATCGTCGTGTCGTACTCCGGTCCGATCATCGGGGCCATGCCGTCCGGCTCGCTGTGTACGAGGTAGGGGCGGCCGGAGAGGTCGACGGTCACCTGGGCGAGGGACTCGTCCAGCGGCACCGAGGCGTCCGCGAAGCGGACGATGCCGCGCTTGTCCCCGAGCGCCTGCCGGAAGGCGGCGCCCAGCGCGAGCGCGGTGTCCTCGATCGTGTGGTGGCTGTCGATGTGCAGGTCGCCGTCGGTCTTGACGCTGAGGTCGAAGAGCCCGTGCCGCCCGAGCTGGTCGAGCATGTGGTCGAAGAAGCCGACCCCTGTCGAGACGTCGACCTTCCCGGTGCCGTCGAGGTTGATCTCGACGACGACCGAGGTCTCCTTCGTGGTGCGCTCGGCGCGGCCTGTGCGGGTCATGCTGCGGTCTCCTTCGTGGAAGCTGTCGGCAGCTTCATGAGCTTGCGTACCGCGTCCAGGAACGCGTCGTTCTCCGCCGGGGTGCCCGCGGAGACGCGGAGCCGGCCGGGCACGCCGTTGTCCCGGACCAGCACGCCCTGGTCGAGCAGGAACTGCCAGGCGGCGTGCGCGTCCTGGAAGCGGCCGAACTGGACGAAGTTGGCGTCCGAGGCGGTCACCTCGCAGCCCGCCGCGCGCAACTCCGCAACCAGGCGGTCGCGTTCGGACTTGAGCTGTTCGACATAGGCGAGCAGCGTATCGGTGTACTCCAGCGCGGCCAGCGCGGTGGCCTGGGTGACCGCCGAGAGGTGGTACGGCAGCCGCACCAGCTGGACGGCGTCGACCACGGCCGGGTCGGCGGCGAGGTAGCCCAGCCGCAGCCCGGCCGCGCCGAACGCCTTGGACATCGTGCGCGAGAGCACCAGGCGGGGGCGGCCCTCGATCAGCGGCAGCAGCGAGGGGCCGTGGCTGAACTCGCCGTACGCCTCGTCGATCACCACCATCGACGGCTTCGCCGCCTGCGCCGCCGCGTACAGCGCGCGGACCGTCCCGGCGTCCACGGCGGTGCCGGTGGGGTTGTTGGGCGAGCAGACGAAGACCACGTCGGGCCGGCGCTCGGCGATCAGGCGCTCGGCCGCCTCGACGTCGACGGTGAAGTCCTCACGCCGCGGCCCGGAGATCCAGCCCGTGCCGGTGCCGCGCGCGATGAGCGCGTGCATGGAGTACGACGGCTCGAAGCCCAGCGCGGTGCGGCCGGGGCCGCCGAACGCCTGGAGCAGCTGCTGGAGCACCTCGTTGGAGCCGTTGGCCGCCCAGACCTGGCACGGCTCCACCGCCAGGCCCGCCGTACGGCTGAGGTAGCGCGCCAGCTCGGTGCGCAGCTCGACGGCGTCCCGGTCCGGGTAGCGGTTGAGCGTACGGGCGGCCTCGGCCACGCGCTCGGCGATGCGGGCCACCAGCGGCTCGGGCAGCGGGTACGGGTTCTCGTTGGTGTTGAGGCGGACGGGGACGTCCAGCTGGGGCGCGCCGTAGGGGGACTTGCCGCGCAGCTCCTCCCGTACGGGCAGGTCGTCGCGCGCGGTGCTCTGGGCACGGAGTTCGCCGGTCACTTAGCGCGGTACCTTCCCGTCGAACCTGGCGGTCAGGGCCGCCCCGTGCGCGGGCAGGTCCTCCGCCTCGGCCAGCGCCACCACGTGGTGGGTGACCTCGGCGAGCGCCTCCCGCGAGTAGTCCACGACGTGGATGCCGCGCAGGAAGGACTGGACGGACAGCCCGCCGGAGTGGCAGGCGCAGCCGCCGGTGGGCAGCACGTGGTTGGACCCGGCGCAGTAGTCGCCCAGCGAGACCGGCGCGAAGGCGCCCACGAACACCGCGCCCGCGTTGCGCACCCGGGCGGCCACCGCCGCCGCGTCCGCCGTCTGGATCTCCAGGTGCTCGGCCGCGTACGCGTCGACCACCGCGAGACCCTGCTCCACGTCCTCGACCAGGACGATGCCGGACTGCCGCCCGGCCAGCGCCTCGGTGATCCGCTCCCGGTGCCGGGTGGCGGCCACCTGGATCTTCAGCTGGCCCTCGACCGCGTCCGCGAGCGCCTCCGAGGGGGTCACCAGGACGGCGGCGGCGAGCGTGTCGTGCTCGGCCTGGCTGATCAGGTCGGCCGCGACGTGCACCGGGTCCGCCGTGTCGTCGGCCAGGATGGCGATCTCGGTCGGACCGGCCTCGGCGTCGATGCCGATGCGGCCCTTGAGCAGTCGCTTGGCCGCCGTCACGTAGACGTTCCCCGGGCCGGTGACCAGCTGGACGGGGGCGCACTCCTCGGTGCCGTACGCGAACATGGCGACGGCCTGCGCGCCGCCCGCCGCGTACACCTCGCGCACGCCGAGCAGCTCGCAGGCGGCCAGGATCGTGGGGTTGGGCAGGCCCGCCCAGTACGAACCCTCGGCCGCCCGCTGCGGCGGCGAGGAGACCGCCAGCGACGGGACGCCGGCCTCCTGCGCGGGCACGACGTTCATCACGACGGAGGACGGGTAGACGGCCTGGCCGCCGGGCACGTACAGCCCCACGCGCTCGACGGGCACCCACCGCTCGGTGACCGTACCGCCGGGCACGACGCGCACCTGGGCGTCCGTACGCCGCTGCTCGCGGTGCACGATACGGGCCCGCCGCACGGACTCCTCCAGCGCGGCGCGCACCTCGGGCGCCAGCTCGGCCAGCGCGCGGCTCAGCGCCTCGGCGGGGACCCGGACCCGCTCCAGCACGCAGCCGTCGAAGCGCTCGGCGTACTCGATCAGTGCCGCCGTGCCGCGATGGCGCACGTCGTCGCAGATGGGCCGCACCTTCTCCAGGGCGGCTTCGACGTCGAACTCGGCACGCGGCAGCAGGTCGCGGTCGATTCCGCCGCCGGCTCCGGGCGCGCCTGGCGCACCGGAGGGGACAGAACCCCGCAGATCGATTCGGGAGATCACGCGGTCCATTCTCGCAGACCGGGCGGGACGGGCCGCCGTCCGTATCACTGGGTGATACACGTCCGTACCGGGACCGTCGCCACTGGCGTTCAACCCGTCACGGAGGGGTAAGGGACCGTGGGGCCGGGGACTGGCGGCCCTACGGAATGGGGGGAGGAAGACGATGAGCGAGCCCGAATCCGGCGAACCGCCCGCAGGCCTGCGGCTGACCACCGCGGAGTGGGGCATGTGGCAGGCGTTCCGCAACGGCAGCGCGCACGACCTGCGCAGCGGCGAGGCGGAGCTGGACGATCCGAACGGCGAGCACGCCTGGGGGCCGCAGCGCTCGGTGCGCGCCCGGGTCATCGCCCTGCTGCTGCTGCACGGGCCGCCGCCCCTGCTGGGCCGGGTCGCCGCGCTGCACCTGACCGGGGCGTACATCACCGGCAAGCTGAACCTCTCCGGCGGGGCCATCGAGCCCTACTTCGAGCTGCGGCACTGCCGCTTCGAGCACGAGATGCTGATGCCGGAGGCGCATCTGACCACCGCCCGGATGATCAACTGCTATCTGCCCCGGCTGGAGGCCGCGCGGGTGCACACCGAGGGCGATCTGCACCTGGCCCGGTGCAGCATCCCGGACGGCATCCGGCTCACCGACGCCTCCATCGGCACCGACCTGCTCCTCAACGAGGCGACCGTCGGCAGCGGGCGCCGTATCCGCGCCATCGCCGCCGACGGCCTCCAGGTCTCGCAGGAGCTCCAGGCCAGCCTGCTGGTGACGGACGGCGAGGTGAGCCTGCGCGGGGCGACGGTGGGCGGCTCGCTGTTCATGTACGGCAGCGTGCTGCGCAACCCCCACGGCCGGTACGCGCTGCACGCCCCGCAGCTGACCGTCGACCAGTCCGCGCACTTCGCCGACGCCGAGCCGGACCGGGCCCGCCTCATCCAGGGCACCACCCCGCCCACCGGCACCCAGAACCCGTTCTCCCCGTCCGGTGTCTCGCGGCACCGCACCAAGCGCTTCGAGTGCACGGGCGGCGTCAAGCTGGACGACGGCAGGTTCGGCGGCGCGCTCGTGCTGGACAACGCGCGCTTCCGCCTGGAGCGCGACCAGGAGCTGTCGCTGCGCCGTATCACCACCCCGGAGCTGTGCTTCACCTCGCAGGCGCCCGAGCGGGGCGTCGTGGTGCTCTCGGGCGCGACGGTGGAGAACCTGGTGGACAAGGTGGGCAGCTGGCCCCGGGACGAGCGGCTGTGGATGGCGGGCTTCAGCTACCAACAGCTGATCCACCGCGGCCATTTCTCGCTCCAGCAGCGGCTGCAGTGGCTGGCCACCGCCACCCCCGAGTACTCCCCCGGGCCGTACGAGCAGCTGTCCGCCGTCTACCGCAACAGCGGCGAGGACGCGGACGCGCGTGCCGTCCTGCTGGAGAAGCACCGCAGGCGCCGCGAGACGCTGCCGCTGGCGGGCAAGCTGTGGGGCTACCTCCAGGACTGGACGGTCGCCTACGGCTACCGGCCCGGCCGGGCGGCGCTGTGGATGGCGCTCATCTGGGCCTCCGGCGCGCTCTTCTTCACCGAGCAGCCGCCGCCCCCGCTCAAGGAGGACGAGGCGCCGCAGTGGAACGCATCGCTGTACGCGCTCGATCTGCTGCTGCCCGTGATCAGCTTCGGCCACGACGCGGCCTGGAGCCCGCGCGGCTGGAACCAGTGGGTGGCGGCCGTGATGATCCTGCTGGGCTGGGTCCTGGCGACGACGGTCGCGGCGGGTGCCACGCGGCTGCTGCGGCGCCAGTGACACGGCCGCCGCGCGGCGCGCCCCGCGCCGCCGGGACGCGCTGCGGGCACCGGTGGTCGGCGGGCGGCGCCGGATGCGGGCCTTGAGGCTTTAGGCTTACCGGTTGTGACCACCGCGCTTCCGCTCTTCCCGCTCAACTCGGTGCTGTTCCCGGGCCTCGTGCTGCCGCTGAACATCTTCGAGCAGCGGTACCGCGCGCTCATGCGCGACCTGCTCGCCCTGCCCGAGGACGCCCCGCGCCGGTTCGGCGTGGTGGCCATCCGCGACGGGCGGGAGGTGGCCCCCACGGGCGCCGGGCTGCCCGAGGCGGCGCCCCCGGCCGGTGCCGACCCCACGGCGGGCTTCGGCAGCGACCCGATCAAGTCCTTCTACACGGTGGGCTGTGTCGCGGATGCCTCCACCATCCGCCCGCGCCCGGGCGGTTCGGCGGGCGACGACGAGCCGGAGCCGGGCGGGCGCGGAGGCACCGGCGGCCAGGCCGAGGGGTTCGGCGATCCGGAGGGCGGCGCGGACACCGACGACAGCGCCGGATACGAGGTGCTGGCCACCGGCACCACCCGCTTCCGGCTGCTGTCCGTGGACGCGAGCGGCCCGTACCTGATCGGCGAGGTGGAGGAGCTGCCCGAGGAGCGGGGCGAGGGCGCGGGGGCGCTGGCCTCCGGCGTGCTGCGGGCCTTCCGCTCGTACCAGAAGCGGCTGGCGAGCGCGCGCGAGCGGACGCTGGCGGCCGGGCAGGAGCTGCCGGACGACCCGTCCGTGGTCTCCTACCTGGTGGCCGCCGCGACGGTGCTGGACACCCCGGCCAAGCAGCGGCTGCTCCAGGCGCCGGACACCGCGACGCGGCTCGCGGAGGAGCTGAAAGTCCTTCGCCGGGAGGCCGCGGTCATCGGTAAGCTCCCGTCGCTGCCCGCGGCCGAGTTGACCCGCGGGCCGACCAGCCCCAACTGATACGGGGCACCGACCTGGCCGAGGTGCGATGGCGAAGAAGAAGCAGGGACGGCGGCAGCAGTCGGCGGCGACACCGGCGACGGTCGCCGCCGCAGAGGCCGGGGTGGATTTCACCACCCACCAGTACACCCATGACCCGGCCGCCGCCTCGTACGGCGAGGAGGCCGCCGAGGCGCTGGGGGTCTCCCCCGACCAGGTGTTCAAGACCCTGGTGGCCGAAGTGGACGGGGGCCTGGCCGTGGCCGTGGTACCGGTCTCCGCCTCGCTCGACCTCAAGGCGCTCGCCACGGCGCTCGGCGGCAAACGGGCGGTGATGGCCGACCCCGCCGCCGCCGAGCGCACCACGGGCTACGTACGCGGGGGCATCTCCCCGCTGGGGCAGCGCAAGCGGCTGCCCACCGTGCTGGACGCGTCCGCCGCCGGCCACGCCACGGTCTGCGTCTCGGCGGGGCGCCGGGGCCTGGAGATCGAACTCGCCCCGGTGGACCTGGTCGCGCTCACGGACGCGAAAAGCGCGCCGATCGCCCGGCGCTGAACGCCCACGTCCCGTACAGCACGTGTGTGCGGCTACGGAGAAGGTACGGGCCGCACCGTACGGACCGGTGCGGCCTACCAGCCCGCCGGAGGCGGGGGCAGCACGGGCTGCGGGGGCGGCTCCGGGTCGGACTCGCCGAAGATCGCCATGACCAGCAGGTGCACCAGCAGCGCGGCGAACGGGAAGACGCACAGCACCCCCTTGGCCTCCAGCTTCAGCGGCGCGTCGAAGACCTCGCCCTTCCCCGCCTCCCTGGCGTGCGCCACCAGGTCGCCGGTCGGGCCGAACCAGACGCCGAAGCGCCAGGCCAGCAGCGCGCCCAGGAAACCGCCGAGCGCGATGCCGACCACCAGGCCGACCCCGCCCCGGCGCCGCAGCCAGAACACGCCCGCGCCCGCGAGCGCGCCCAGGGCCAGGGACAGCAGCACGAAGGTGCCCTCGGCGCCGATGGCCTCCTCCCCCTCCGGGTTCTGGAGGAAGACGGCGCTGCCGTTCGAGATCAGCGGCACCCGGGGCGCCAGCCAGAGCCACAGGAGGCCGAGCACCGCGCCCAGCACGGTCAGCACGAGCACGGCCAGCGCAGCGTCGCGCAGCTCCTCCTGCGGCTCGACGGTGTAGAGCGGCGGAGGGCCGACGGCACCGCCGCCGTACTTCGGGCCGTAGGGCACGGGCCCGGCGCCGCCCGGGGCCACCGGAGCGGTCGGCGGGCGGTGCGCCCAGGGGTCCTGCTGCTGCGGCTGGTCACTGTCAGGTGACGGGGGTGTCGGTGCGGTCACCCCGACATCGTGCCAGGCGCGGACGGGTGCGCGGGACGGGACGGCGCCGGGGCACGCCGCCGCACCCCGGGGGCGGGCCGGTCAGGGCTACAGGCCGGGGATACGGCCGTTGCGGAAAAGGTCGACAAAGATCTGGTGGTCGCGGCGCGCACAGGCGCCGTAGGTGTGCGCGAAGTCGACCAGCAGCTCCGGGAAGGAGTCCTCGTCCCCCGCGATGACGGCGTCGATGGCGCGCTCGGTGGAGAAGGGGACCAGCGAGTGGCCGCTCTCGTCGTCGGCCGCCGAGTGCATCGTCGCCGTCGCCCGGCCCAGGTCCGCGACGACCTGCGCGATCTCCTCGGGGCTGTCCAGGTCGGACCAGTCCAGGTCCACCGCGTACGGCGAGACCTCGGCGACCAGCTGGCCCGCGCCGTCCAGCTCCGTCCAGCCCAGCCACGGGTCCGCGTGCGCCTGGAGGGCGCGCTGCGAGATCACCGTGCGGTGGCCGCCGTGCCGGAAGTAGTCCCGGATGGCGGGGTCGGTGATGTGCCGGGAGACGGCGGAGGTCTGCCCCTGCTTCATGTAGATGACGAGGTCGTTCTCCAGGGCGTCGCTGTGCCCCTCCAGCAGGATGTTGTACGACGGGAGCCCCGCGCTGCCGATGCCGATGCCGCGGCGGCCCACCACGTCCTTGACCCGGTAGGCGTCCGGCCGGATGTGGGTCGCGCCGGGGAGGGTGTCGAGATAGCCGTCGAAGGCGTCCAGCACCTTGTAGCGGGTGGCGGCGTCCAGATCGATGGTCCCGCTGCCGGGCGCGAAGCGGCGCTCCCAGTCCCGGATCTCCGTCATGCCGTCCAGCAGCCCGAAGCGGGTGTTGGCACGGGCCGCACGCAGCGCGGCGAGCACCGGGCCCTCCGCGGTGTCGAGGGTGAGCGAGGGCGCCTCGTCGTCCTTGGCGCCGGTGGCCAGCGCGTGGACACGCTCCCGGTAGGCGGTGGCGTACGTCCGCACCAGGCCGCTGATCTGCTGGTCGCTGAGCGCCTTGGTGTACCCCAGCAGCGCGACGGAGGCGGCGAACCGCTTCAGATCCCAGGTGAAGGGGCCGACGAAGGCCTCGTCGAAGTCGTTCACGTTGAAGGTGAGGCGGCCGTTCGCGTCCATGTACGTGCCGAAGTTCTCGGCGTGCAGATCGCCGTGAATCCACACCCGGCCGGTCCGGTCGTCCAGGAAGGGACCGCCGTGCTTCTCGGCGTCGAGGTCGGCGTAGAAGAGGCAGGCCGTACCGCGGTAGAAGGCGAACGCGGACGCGGCCATCTTCCGGAACTTCACCTGGAACGCGGCCGGATCGGCGGCCAGCAGCTCTCCGAACGCGGTCCCGAACACCTCCAGAATCCGCTCACCACGCGCTTCGGCCGAGCCGCCCTGCTCCATTGCCATGAAGTTCCCCTTCTGCTGTCCGTCGCAACTCTCCAACGCGCGAGCGTACGCCTGCGTGCCCTTTTGCCTGCGCTCGGTTCGCCGCCGGGCGGCGAACCGAGCGCAGCAAAAAAGCTTAGACTTCCCACTCGCCCCAGAAGTCCCGCGCCGGAGGTGGCCCGCCCCGTGACCGAGCAGCCGTTCACTCATCTGCATGTGCACACTCAGTATTCGCTGCTGGACGGTGCGGCACGCCTGAAGGACATGTTCGAGGCCTGTGGCGAGATGGGCATGTCGCACATCGCGATGACCGACCACGGCAACCTGCACGGGGCGTACGACTTCTTCCACCAGGCGCAGCGCGCCGGAGTCACTCCGGTGATGGGCATCGAGGCGTACCTGGCGCCCGACTCGCGCCGGAACACCCGGCCGGTGAAGTGGGGCACCCCGCACCAGAAGCGGGACGACGTCTCGGGTAACGGCGCGTACACGCACATGACGATGTGGGCCCGGAACAGCACCGGCCTGCACAACCTCTTCCGCGCCCAGTCGCGCGCCAGCCTGGAGGGTTTCTTCCGCAAACCGCGAATGGACAAGGAGCTGCTGGCCGAGTGTGCCGAGGGGCTGATGGCCACCACCGGCTGCCCGTCCGGCGAGGTGAGCACCCGCATCCGGCTCGGGCAGATGGACGAGGCGCTGCGGGCCGCCGGTGAGTATCAGGACATCTTCGGCAAGGAGAACTTCTTCGTCGAGCTGATGGACCACGGCATCGACATCGACAAGCGCGCGCGGGACGGTCTGGAGGAGATCGCCCGGAAGCTGGACGCGCCTTTCGTGGTCACCAACGACTCGCACTACACCTACGAGAGCGAAGCCTCCGCGCACGACACGCTGCTGTGCATCCAGACCGGCAACAACCTCTCCAACCCGGACCGCTTCAAGTTCGACGGCGCGGGCTACTACCTCAAGTCGGCCGCCGAGATGTACGCGATCGACTCCTCGGAGGCCTGGCAGCAGGGCTGCCGCAACACCCAGCTGCTGATCGCCGAGCGGGTCGACACGGCGGGCATGTTCGAGACCCGGAACCTGATGCCGCGCTTCGAGGTGCCCGAGGGGTACACGGAGGTGACCTGGTTCAAGGAGGAGGTCGCGCGCGGCATGGCCCGCCGCTATCCCTCGGGCATCCCCGAGGACCGCCAGCGGCAGGCGGACTACGAGATGGACATCATCGTCGAGATGGGGTTCCCCGGGTACTTCCTGGTGGTCGCCGACTTCATCATGTGGGCGAAGAACAACGGCATCGCGGTCGGCCCGGGGCGCGGTTCGGCGGCGGGCTCCATCGTGTCGTACGCGATGGGCATCACCGACCTCGACCCGATCGTCCACGGACTGATCTTCGAGCGGTTCCTCAATCCCGAGCGCGTCTCGATGCCCGATGTCGACATCGACTTCGACGAGCGCAGGCGCGGCGACGTCATCCGCTACGTCACCGAGAAGTACGGCGCCGACAAGGTCGCCATGATCGGCACCTACGGCACCATCAAGGCCAAGAACGCCATCAAGGACGCCTCCCGGGTACTGGGTTACCCGTACGCGATGGGCGACCGGATCACCAAGGCGATGCCCGCCGACGTCCTGGGCAAGGGCATCCCGCTCTCCGGCATCACCGACAAGAACCACCCGCGCTACAGCGAGGCGGGCGAGGTCCGGGGGATGTACGAGAACGAGCCGGACGTCACCAAGGTGATCGACGCCGCCATGGGCATCGAGGGCCTGGTGCGGCAGATGGGCGTGCACGCGGCAGGCGTGATCATGTCCAGCGAGAAGCTGATCGACCACGTGCCCGTCTTCTCCCCGAAGAACGACGGCGTCGTCGTCACCCAGTGGGACTACCCGAGCTGTGAGGCGCTCGGCCTGCTGAAGATGGACTTCCTGGGTCTGCGCAACCTCACGATCATGGATGACGCGGTCAAGCTCATCAAGAAGAACAAGGGCGTGGAGCTGACCCTCCTGGACCTCACGCTGGACGACCCGAAGACCTTCGAGCTGCTGTGCCGGGGCGACACGCTGGGCGTCTTCCAGTTCGACGGCGGCCCGATGCGCTCCCTGCTGCGCCTGATGAAGCCGGACAACTTCGAGGACATCTCCGCCGTCTCGGCCCTCTACCGGCCGGGCCCGATGGGCATGAACTCGCACATCAACTACGCGCTCCGCAAGAACGGCCAGCAGGAGATCACCCCGATCCACCCGGAGCTGGAGGAGCCGCTCAAGGAGGTTCTGGGGATCACCTACGGCCTGATCGTGTACCAGGAGCAGGTGCAGAAGGCCGCCCAGGTGCTCGCCGGGTACACGCTGGGCCAGGCCGACCTGCTGCGGCGGGCGATGGGCAAGAAGAAGAAAGAAGTCCTGGACGCGGAGTTCGTCAACTTCCAGAAGGGCGCCCGCGACAAGAGCTACTCGGACGAGGCGATCCAGGCGGTCTGGGACGTGCTGGTGCCGTTCGCCGGGTACGCGTTCAACAAGGCGCACTCCTCGGCGTACGGGCTGGTCACCTACTGGACGGCCTACCTCAAGGCGAACTACCCGGCCGAGTACATGGCCGCCCTGCTGACCTCCGTGCGGGACGACAAGGACAAGTCGGCGGTCTACCTCAACGAGTGCCGCAAGATGGGCATCAAGGTGCTGCCGCCGGACGTCAACGAGTCCGACGCCAACTTCACGCCGCGCGGTGACGACACCATCGTCTTCGGCCTCACCGCCGTGCGCAACGTCGGGCAGAACGTCGTGGACTCGATCGTGCGGTCCCGCAAGGCCAAGGGCGCGTACGCCTCCTTCCCCGACTTCCTCGACAAGGTCGAGGCCGTCGTGTGCAACAAGCGCACGGTGGAGTCCCTCATCAAGGCCGGCGCCTTCGACGAACTGGGGCACACCCGCAAGGGGCTCACCGCGCACTTCGAGCCGATGATCGACAACGTCGTCGCGGTCAAGCGCAAGGAGGCCGAGGGCCAGTTCGACCTCTTCGGCGGCATGGGCGACGAGACCGAGGAGGACAAGCCCGCCTTCGGACTGGACGTCGAGTTCTCCGACATCGAGTGGGAGAAGACCTACCTGCTCGCGCAGGAGCGGGAGATGCTCGGCCTCTACGTCTCCGACCACCCGCTCTTCGGCCTGGAGCACGTGCTCAACGACAAGGCGGACGCGGCGATCTCGGCGCTGACCGGGGGCGACTACTCCGACGGCTCGATCGTCACCATCGGCGGCATCATCTCCGGTCTCCAGCGCAAGATGACCAAACAGGGCAACGCCTGGGCCATCGCCACCGTCGAGGACCTCGCCGGGTCCATCGACTGCATGTTCTTCCCCGCCACCTACCAGCTCGTCTCCACCCAGCTCGTCGAGGACACCGTCGTCTTCGTCAAGGGACGCCTCGACAAACGCGAGGACATCCCCCGCCTCGTCGCCATGGAACTCATGGTCCCCGACCTGAGCGAGGCCTCGGCCAACGCCCCGGTGACGATCACCATCCCGACGGTGAAGGTCACCCCGCCCCTGGTGGAGAAGCTGGGCGAGGTGCTCACCCACCACCGGGGGGCCACCGAGGTCCGGGTGCGCCTCCAGGGCAGCCGCAGCACCACATTGCTGCGGCTGGACCGGCACCGGGTGACCGTCGACCCCGCGCTCTTCGGCGACCTGAAGCAGCTGCTCGGCCCGGCCTGCCTCACCGGCTGAGCCCGGCGCCGGACTGCGGCGGCACGGCGGGTACGGCGGCACGGCGGCACGGCACGGCACGGCGGTAATCCGGTGTCGCCGGCCGGGCCGCGCCGCATAGCCTCCCGGCCATGACCACGCCCCTGCCGTACCGCTACTCCTGGCTCGACTTCAACTCACCGCTCTCCGACGCCCGGGCGGACAGCATCGTCGCGCGGCTCGCCCGCGCCTCGCCCGCCACCGTGCTCGATCTCGGCTGCGGCTGGGGTGAGCTGCTGCTGCGCGTGCTGGCCGCACTCCCCCGGGCCAGGGGCACCGGCATCGAGGCGGACGCGGACCACCTCGCCCGCGCGCGGGGCAACGCCGCTGCGCGCGGCCTCGCCGACCGGGCCGACTTCGTCCAGGGGCGGGTCGCCGACGTGGCGCGCGGCCCCGCCGATCTCGCTCTCTGCGTGGGGTCGAGCCACGTCTTCGGGGACGCCGCGCCCGCCGAGCAGACGGCCGTGGCGCTGCACACCCTGCGCGAGCTGGTGCCCACCGGCGGCCGGGTGCTCTTCGGCGACGGCATCTGGCAGCGCCCGCCCACCCCGGCCGATCTCGCGGCGATGTGGCCGGGCACGACCGCCGACGAGTTCACCGGGCTGACCGGCCTGGTCGAGCGCGCCGGCGCCGCGGGCTTCCGGCCGCTGTGGATCGAGACGGCCGGTCTCGACGAGTGGGAACGGTTCGAGTCCGGCTACCTCGCCGCCCGCGAGGAGTGGCTCGCCGCGCACCGGGACCATCCGGAGGCGGACGCCGTACGGGCCGAGGTGGACGCGCACCGGGCCGTCGCGCTGGGCTGCCGCGGCCTGTTCGGCTTCGCCTTCCTCACCCTCGTGGCGCACTGACGCGCCCGGGTCACGGCTTGCGCGAGACGCTCGCGTAGATGCTGATGTCGGCGTCCGTGACGTCGTGGATGTCCTGGTAGCGGGTCCGGTCGAGGTCGTCCATACGGGCGAGGGCCGCCGCGTCGATGCCGCCCCCCGCGGCGATCCGCCGCTCCGTGTCCGCGGAGTGGTCGGGCCGCCACAGGTGCACCGGGACGAGGCCGGGCTCGATCAGCTCCATGCCGTTGGCCGCGTGGAACTCCACGACCCTGGCGGCCGGGCGGAAGACGAAGACGAGCCCGCGCTCGCGCATCGACTTCCCCATCCGGGTGATGCCCTCGGGGTTCAGGTCGGCCGTGAGGTGGCTCAGCACCAGGTGGCTCCCGGACGGCAGGGCGGCCAGCAGCTCGGCCACCACGTCGTACGCCACCTCGTCCTCGACGAAGTGCAGGATCGCGGCCATCACCAGTCCCACCGGCCGGTCGAAGTCCAGCGTCCGTGCCGCCTCGCGCAGGATGGTGGCCGGGTCGCGCAGGTCGGCCTCGATGTAGTCGGTCCGGCCCGCGGGGTCACCGGCGAGCAGGACGCGTGCGTGGGTGAGGACCACCGGGTCGTTGTCGACGTAGACGATGCGCGCCTCGGGTGCGATCCGCTGCGCGATCTGGTGCACGTTCTCCTGGGTGGGCAGACCGGTGCCGATGTCGAGGAACTGCCGGAGGCCCGCCTCCTTGGCCAGGTAGGCCACGGCCCGGCGCAGGAAGGCGCGGTTGTGCCGGATGTCCAGGTAGCCGCGCGGGTTCAGGGCGAGCCCGGCCCTGGCTGCCTCGGCGTCGGCCGGATAGTGGTCCTTGCCGCCGAGGAAGACGTCGTAGACCCGGGCCGGGTGGGGTCTGCTGGTGTCGATCCGTCTGCCCAGCCGCTCGGCGGTGTCGTGGCTCGGCGTCTGGAGGTGCGGAGCGTCGTCGCTCATCGGGCGGTCCCTGAGGCTCGATTGTCCGGACGGAGCCCCAACTTAGCCGCTGGGCGCGGGTGTTGGCGGGTGAACCGACCCGCTCCGCCCCCGCGCGGCCGACGGGTACCGGCGAGGGGCACGGGGGCGGGCGGCGGTCAGTTGTGACCGAAGCTCTTCTTCTTGCCCTTGTGCGCCACGCTCGACGGGCCGACCTCCGACTTCATCTCCTCGGTCTGGCCTTCGGCGGCCGCGCTCCGGGACTGCTGCGCGTCGCGCTCGGCCGAGGAGCGCTGGTGCGGTTTGCGTTCGCGGTTCTTGTTCTTGGCCATGGTCATCCTCCTGCGGGGGCTGTGAACGGTGAGGCCGAATTCAGCCTTGCACAAGGGGATAAACAGCGCATGTCGGGCAATTACCATGAGTAAGAGCATTCTCCCGAGCCCGCCACGCCGATGATCGAGTCCGCACAGTTAACACTCGTACGGTCGGGCAGACTCTCGGGAAACGTCCTGCGAGAGAAGGTGGAACGTGGACCGCTGCGTCGTCCTGGTGGACGCCGGATATCTACTGGGCGCCGCTGCGAGTCTGCTGGCCGGGGAGCCGACGCGTTCCCGGATCAGCGTGGATCACGCGGCGCTGATCCAGGCGCTGCGCGAGCGCGCCGAAGGCGACACGGAGTGCGCGCTGCTGCGCATCTACTGGTTCGACGGCGCCCCGGACCGCGTGCCGCAGCCGGAGCACCGCAGGCTGCGCGTCATGCCGCGGGTCACCGTACGCCTGGGCGCCCTCACCCGCAGCGAGGGCCGCTGGGCGCAGAAGGGCGTCGACGCCGCGATGCACGCGGAGCTGACCGAGCTGGCCCGCAACCGCGCCTGTTCGGACATCGTGCTCGTCACCGGCGACGGGGACCTGCTGCCGGGGCTGATGTCCGCCAAGGAGCACGGCGTCGCGGTCCACCTGTGGGCGGTGCAGGCCGCCGACGGCGACTACAACCAGTCCGAGGACCTGGTCGCCGAGGCGGACGAGCGGCGGGTGCTCGACCGCGCGTGGATCACCCGCGCCGTACGCGCGAAGGAGCCGGGCGGGCAGTGCGCCCCGCAGCCCGCGCCCCGGCCGGAGATCGCGGCGATCCTCTCCGCACCGCTGCCGGAGGCCGCCAAGAACGGCGCCGGGCCGCCCGCCTCCGGCACCGGGGCGCAGGGTGAGCACACCGCCGAGGACGAGCACGACCGCGAGCGCGACGGCGGCCCGGCGGCCGGCACCGAGCCCGGCGAGGCCGCCTCCGGGCAGTCGCAGCCCGGGCGAGGTGAAGGCCTGGCGGCGGTGCCCACCCCGAAGGACCTCGCCGGGCTCGGCCGCCCGGCCGCCTCACCGACCCCCGCCCCGCAGCCCGCGGCCACGCTGCGCTGGTCCTCCGACCGGGGCTGGGTGGAGCGGGCCGGGTCCACCGGCGAGTCGCCGGAGATCGCCGCGCTGCCGATGCTGGCGCAGCTGACCACGGCGGAGCAGCGCTGGGCGGACCGCGAGGAGGACATCACCGCCGTCAGCGGCGACCCGTTCGAGGTCGGCCAGGTCTTCGCCCGCCGCTGGATCGACCGGCTGGCCACGCCCGCCCACCTCCAGCACCTCTCCGGCGAGTACCCGCGCATCCCGCACCGGATCGACGGCGAACTGCTGCGCTACGCCGCCCGGTTCGGCCTGCTGGCGCACAAGGACGACCAGATCGACGAGCACGACCGCTACGCGATCCGGGCGGGCTTCTGGCGCGAGGTCGACGCCCTGACCAACACCGAGCGGGCCGCGGCACAGGAGTAGGAGGTGTCCGCACCACGGCGCCGCACCTCCGGCGGGCGGACGGCGCCGCGGTGCGGACACCTCCCGAGCCCCTTCGCCCGCCCCCTGCGGCGGAGACGCCGACGGGCCGCGTACCCTCGTAGCTCGTGGGTACGGGCACGGGGCAGGCGGTGGGGAGCGTGGAGCGGCCGACACGAGCCGTCGTGCGGACAGTCGATCTGGTCAAGACCTATCCGGCGGGCAGGACGCGGCGCGGTGCGCCGGCGGCCCCCGCCGTACGCGCCAGCGACGGGATCAGCCTCACCGTCCGGCACGGCGAGATCTTCGGTCTGCTCGGCCCGAACGGCGCCGGCAAGTCCACCCTCGTACGCCAGCTCACCGGCCTGCTGCGGCCCGACTCCGGCGGCGTCGAGGTGCTCGGTCACGACGTCGTACGCCACCCCGACCGGGCCGCCCGGCTGCTGGCCTACCTGGGGCAGGAGTCCACCGCCCTGGACGAGCTGACCGTGTCGCTGGCCGTGGAGACCACGGCCCGGCTGCGCGGCCTGGAACTGCGCGGCGCGCGGCGCGAGCGCGACGCCGTGCTCGACGAACTGGACCTGGGCGCGATCGCCGGACGGCCGCTCAAGAAGCTCTCCGGCGGACAGCGGCGCCTCGCCTGCGTGGCCACCGCCCTGGTGGGCGAGCGCCCGCTGCTCGTCCTGGACGAGCCGACCACCGGCATGGACCCGCTCGCCCGGCGGGCGGTCTGGGCGGCGGTGGACCGGCGGCGCGCGGAGCGGGGCGCGAGCGTGGTGCTGGTCACGCACAACGTCATCGAGGCCGAGACCGTGCTGGACCGGGTGGCGGTGCTGGACCGCGGCCGGGTGATCGCCTGTGACACGCCGGGCGGTCTGAAGGCGCTGGTCGGCGAGGACGTGCGGCTGGACCTGGTGTGGCGCGAGCGCGCGCCCCTGGAGGTCCCGGAGGTCGCCGCGCTGGCCGCCGAGGCGGCCGTCTCGGGCCGCCGCTGGACGCTGCGCCTCACCCCGGACGCCGCCCGCGCGGCGGTCACGGCGGTGACCGGCGGCCCCGCGTTCGCGGCGCTCGACGATTTCACGCTCGCCACGCCGAGCCTGGAAGATGTCTATCTGGCACTCGGGGGACGTACGGAAGGCTTGGTGAAGGCGTGAGTACGTTTGCCCTCCGACCGTCGTGGAAGATCCCGGCGGCGCGGCACCCCCGTGCGCGGAACGCCCGTACGGAGAACCCCGGCCTGTCGCACGCCCGTGCGCGGCGCCCGGGCAGCGCGGGCGGGCACGCCGCGCGCGCCCGGTGCGGAAGCGGGGTGCGGTGAGCACCGCCGCGGCCCGGGGCCGCGCTCCGGCCGTCGCCTCGGCGGACGGCGGACGCGGCAGATTCCCGGGCACCCCGGATATTCCCGACACCCCGGACACCGCCGCCGGTACGGCCCCGCGCGCCGCCGAGGCCCCCGCACCGCTGGCCGTGCGCGCCCGGCTGTGGCCGGCGCTGGGCGCGGTCTACCGCGCCCAGCTCTCCCGCGCCCGCGTGGCCCGGATTCCGCTGCTGTTCGTGGCCACCTTCCAGTCGCTCGGGATCATGGTCCTGATGCGCGGTGTGGTCGACGGCGGGGCGGAGGCGCGCGCGGTCGTCGCCGGTTCCAGCGTGCTCGTGGTCGCCTTCGTCGCGCTGAACCTGCTGGCGCAGTACTTCGGGCAGCTCCGGGCGAGCGGCGGACTCGACCACTACGCCACGCTCCCGGTCCCCGCCGCGGCGGTGGTGCTGGGCGCGGCGGGGGCGTACGCCTCCTTCACCGTGCCCGGCGTCGTCTTCACGGCGGTGGCCGGAAGCGTGCTCTTCTCGCTGCCCCTGGGCGGCCTGTGGGTGCTGGTGGCGGTCATTCCGCTGGCCGGGGCCGCGCTGGCGGGCCTGGGCGCCGCGCTCGGGCTGCTCGCGCCGCGCGCGGAGCTGGCCACGCTGTGCGGGCAGCTGGGCATGTCGGCCGCGCTGCTGCTGGGCGTCCTGCCGGGGAGCCGGCTGCCCGAGCCGGTGCAGTGGCTGCGCGACCTGCTGCCCTCGACGTACGGCGTCGAGGCGCTGGCCCGTACGTTCGAGACGGGCCCCGACTGGGGACACGTGGTCCTCGACCTGGGTGTGTGCGCGGCCGTCGGCGTGCTCTCGCTCGCCGCGGCGACCTGGGCCTACCGCCGCGCCGCCGTCCGCTGACCGGGGCGGGGCCCGGCCCCGCCCCGCCGCCTCTCGCTGCCCTGTCCCTCACCGCCCTGTCCCTCGCCGCCCCGACCTTTCGCGCGGCGCCCCGCAGCGCACACGCGTGCACGCACGGCCACCCCGGGGCCCCGTACGTAACATTCGGATACCGGGCTGCCCCGGGTTCCGGCTCCTTTAGTCCTCCCTTAACCCCTCACGTGGCACACTCGGGCGTCGATGGGCATGGCAGCGGCAGGTATCCGGGCAGCGCGGGCGGGTGTGTTCACCGCGCTGTGCGTCGTGCTGTCCGCAGGCGCCCACGTACTGCTCTCCGGCGCCCCCGTGCCGCCGGTCACCCTGGCCGTCGTCAGCCTCGCCGTCTTCCTGATCGCCTTCGCGCTCGCCGACCGCGAGCGCGGTTACGGCCGGATCGCGGCCCTGCTGATTCCGCTGGAGCTGTTCGCCGACACCGTCTTCACCAGCGGGCAGCACACCTGTTACGGGCAGGCGGGCGGTCCGGTGACCGGGCCACTGCGTTCGGTCGGCATCGACTTCCTGTGCACCGGGGGCGAGGTCGGCACCCCGCTGGCCCAGATGGCGCACGGCGGGTCCGCGCTGCCCGCCACCACCCAGTCCGGCTCGCCGTGGCTGCTGCTGACCGCCCACCTCGCGGTGGGCCTGGTCGCCGCGGCGTGGCTGCGCCGGGGCGAGGCCGCGGTCGCCCGGCTGCTGCGCGCCGCGGGCGCGACCGCCTTCCGGCCGCTGCTGCTGGCCGTGGCGGGCTGCCGCCCCGTCGCCGGACCGCCCGCCGGTACGGCGCGCACGCTGCCCGTGCTGACCGCACGCTCGCACGCTCCGCTCGATCACTCGGTGCTGCGCCGCGGGCCGCCCGCCGCCCCGGCCGCCGTCTGAGACACGTCCGCAGACGGGGCCGCAGGCAGACCGGGTCTGTCCGGGGCCTCCTTCCCGGGCCCGCGCGCCTGGCACCCTCCCCCGAGGGCCGCCCGCCCAGACCCCGGCACCACCCCACGTCCCCGCATACGTACACACGGAGAAGACCAGAATGAGCAAGCGGAACAGCCAGGAAGCCAAGCGCGCCGCCCGCGAGCGGCTGCGGATCGAGCGCGAGCAGCAGGCGAAGAAGGAGAAGGTGCGCCGCCAGCTGGTGGTCGCCGGTTCGATCGTCGGTGTCCTCGCCATCGCCGCCGGCATCGGCGTGGCCGTCTCCAGCATGGGCGGCAACGGCGGCGAGGGCGACAACAGCGACTGGGGCGCGGCCAAGAAGCTCGCCGCCAAGGGCGAGGGCGGCAGCGTCCAGATCGACGGCAAGCCCCAGGAGTACGCCATCCCGGCCAACGCCTCCGGCAAGCACGGCACCAGCATCATCATCGGTGACAAGAAGGCCAAGCACACGCTCGGTGTCTACGAGGACATGCGCTGCCCGATCTGCTCCAGCTTCGAGCAGGCCAACGGCAAGGTGATCCTGGAGGACATCGACAAGGGCAAGTACAAGGCCGACTTCACCTTCGGCACCTTCCTCGACAACAACCCGGCGGGCGAGGGCACCGGCTCCAAGAACGCGCTGAGCGCGCTCGGCGCCGCGCTCAACGTGAGCCCGGAGGCGTTCCTGGAGTACAAGGAACTGCTGTACTCCAAGGACAAGCACCCCGCGGAGACGGACGACGCCTTCGCCGACGACGAGCACCTGGTCGAGCTGGCGCAGGAGGTCAAGGAGCTGAAGGGCAACGCGAAGTTCAAGAAGGCCGTCACCGACGGCACGTACGACGCGTGGGCGCTGAAGATGTCCAAGAAGTTCGACAAGTCAGGGGTCAGCGGCACCCCGACGGTCAAGCTGGACGGGACGCACCTGAAGGCCAACGCCGAGGGCAGCCCGCCCATGACGCCTGAGCAGCTGAACACCCTGGTGGACCAGGAGATCGCCAAGGGCGGCGCGAAGGACTAGCTGCTCCGTCCGGCCACCCGGTGACGGGCGGGCGCACCCCTGGCGGGGGCGCGCCCGCCCGTCCTCGCGTTCTCCCGCCGCCCGCCCCCGCGTTTGCCTCCCCGGTCGCCGATCTCCCTTGCGGTGTGCGCCAGTTCGGGGCCGTGGCGCCGCGCGGACGGGGCAGCCCGTACGCTGACCCCCATGGCTGGGGGAACACGGGGACAGATCATCGACGGCCGCTTCGAGCTGCTGGAGCAGCTGGGCAGCGGCGGCATGGGGACGGTGTGGCGGGCCCGGGACACCGCGCTGCACCGTGAGGTGGCGCTCAAGGAGGTGCGGCCCACCGACCCGGCCATGATGCCGGAGGGCTCGGAGGCGTCGCGGATGCTGCGCGAGCGAGTGCTGCGCGAGGCGCAGGCGCTGGCCCGGCTCAGCCACCGGCATGTGGTGACGGTCCATCACATCGTGGACCAGGGGCCGTACCCGTGGATCGTGATGGAGCTGCTGCCGGGCACCGGCCTGCACGACCGGCTGGCGCAGGGGCCGCTGGAGCCGGCCGAGGCGGCGGCCGTCGGCCTCCAGGTGCTGGGCGCGCTGCGCGCCGCGCACACCGCGGGAATCCAGCACCGGGACGTCAAACCGGCGAACGTCCTCTTCCGCGCGGACGGCAGCGCCGTCCTCACGGACTTCGGGATAGCCGCGCTCCAGGGCTCCTCCTCGCTCACCGTCACGGGCGAACTCGTCGGCTCCCCCGAGTACATCGCCCCCGAGCGCATCCGCGGCGCGGACGACGACCCGGCCAGCGACCTGTGGTCGCTCGGGATGACGCTCTACGTCTGCACCGAGGGGCACAGCCCGCTGCGCCGGGCCAACAGCCTGGCCACGCTGGCGGCCGTACTGGACGAACCCGTGCCGCCGCCGGCGCGCAGCGGGGGACTGGCACCGGTGCTCGACGCGCTGCTCGTACGGGACGCCGCCGCGCGACCGGACGCCGCGCGGCTGGCGGACATGCTGGCCGACGTGGCGGCCGGGCGTACGGCCGCGCCGTACCCGGCGGGCTGGTCCGCGAGCCCCGCACCGCCACCGCCCGTACCCGCGGGGGGCACCGGGGCGGGACCGCAGAGCGGGACGCTGCGGTCGGCCCGTCCGCCCGCCGCCCACGCCTCGCCCGCGCGGCGGGCGCGGGCGCGGGGGCGCCGTCGGGGCCGGGGGGCGGTGATCGCGGGCGCGGCGGTCGTGGTGGCGGCGCTCGTCGCCGGAAGCGTGTTCATGCTCTCGCGGGGCGGCGAGAGCGCGGACAGCGGCAAGGGCGGCGGCGACACCGGACGGACGGCCGCCGCCGACCCGTCCCCGAAGGACCCGCGCGCCTCGGACTCCCCCGACGCCTCCGGACCGCCGACGACACCGCTGGAGTCGCCGCCGGCCTCCGGCCCCGGCTCGCCCACCGTGAGCCCGCCCGAGCTGCCGGTGCCCGGCGTGTCGGGGGCCGAGGGCTGGGTCGCCCAGGTCTCCTCCGTACCCAAGAGGGACGGGGCCGCCGCCGACGCGGAGCAGCGGCGGGGGACGCTCAGCCGCAAGCTGCCGGGGGTGCGCTACGTCGACAGCGACACGCACGCCTCGCTGCGGGCGGGCTACTGGATGTTCTACGTGGCCGGACCGGACGCGGACGGCGGCGGGCGCTTCCAGGACGGCAACGAGGTGGCCGCCTGGTGCACGGAGCAGGGCATGGCCTCGGCGAACCAGTGCTTCGGCCGCTACCTGAGCGACGACGGCTCGGATCACGTGTACCTCTGCTCGGCGGACAGGAGCAACGGCACCGGCCGCTGCACCCGGCCCTGACCGGCCCACCGCCGCACGCCGGACCGGACCTCCGGCTCCTGCCCGGAAACCCAAAACCCCGGAAACCCCGGAAACCCCGCTACAGCTCCGCGAGGAAGCCCAGCGCCGTCCGCCAGGTCTGCGCCGCCGCCGCCTCGTCGTGGTCGGGCAGCTCGGGGTCGGTGTAGAGGTGCCCGGCTCCCGGGTAACGGTAGACCTCCACGTCCGCGCCCGCCCGGCCCATCCGCAGGTACCAGGCGTTCAGCCAGTCGTGCGGCTCGAACGGGTCCGGGTCGGCGACGTGGAGCTGGACGGGCAGGTCGTCCACGGCCGCGTCGTCCGCGATGTCCGAGGTGCCGTGCAGGAGCAGCAGCGCGCGGGCCTTCTCGTCGCCCAGCGCCAGGTTCTGCGCGATAGAACCGCCGAGCGAGAACCCGGCGTAGACGAGGCCGTCCGCCGAGCGGGAGGCGGTGGCCGCGATCGCGCGGCGCAGCAGTTCGTCCCGGCCGATGTCGTCCTTGATCTCCCTGCCCTCCTCGACGGTGCCCGCCCGCCGCCCCTCGTAGAGGTCGGGCACGAGCACCTCGTGGCCCGCGGCCCGCAGCCTTTCGGCGCCGCTGTGCACGGCGGGGCGGAGGCCGTAGGCGGAGTGGAACAGCACGACAGTGGCCACGTTGGTGTCTCTTCCCACAAGGACGTGATTTCGTACCTGCCCATCCTGCCAGTTAGCGTTTCCGACGGCCGTACGGTCCCGGGGCACCGGGACCCGCGCCCCAGAACCGCACATGACCGCCCGGCGAGAGGAGCTGAGACCCGATGGAGCAGGTACTGCGCCCGCTCGTGGTGATCGGCGGCACGATCGCGCTCACCGTCGTCGTCGGCTGGCTGGCCGACCGGCTGCTCAGCGCGGCCGACCGCAAGCATCCGGAGACCCCGCTGTGGGGCCTGCTGCGGAACTGCCAGCTTCCCCTGCAAGTGGTGCTCGCCTCCGCGGCGCTCCAGGCGTCCTACGGCTGGACGGGCATCGACACCTCGAACGACAAGCTGATCACCAACCTGCTGGCCCTGGTGACCGTCGGGGCCCTGGTCTGGCTGGCCGTACGCGGCGCCACCGCCGTGGCCGAGACGTCGCTGGCCCGGTTCGCATCCCGGACCCGCGACCCGGCACGGGTCCGCCGCTTCCGCACCCAGCTGACCATGCTTCAGCGGGTGGTCACCTTCGTGCTGGCGACGATCGCCGCCGCGCTGGCCATGCTGCTGCTCTTCCCCGGCCTGCGGACGCTGGGGGCCTCGCTGCTCGCCTCGGCGGGCGTGATCGGCATCGTCGCCGGTGTGGCGGCCCAGTCCATGCTGGGCAACCTGTTCGCCGGGATGCAGATCGCCTTCGGCGACTCCGTCCGGATAGGCGACACCGTGGTGGTCGACGGGGAGTGGGGCACCGTCGAGGAGATGTCCCTGGCCTTCTTGACCGTACGCATCTGGGACGACCGGCGGCTGACGATGCCGGTCTCGTACTTCAACAGCAAGCCCTACGAGAACTGGTCCCGCGGCGGCCCCCAGATCACCGGCACCGTCTATCTCCACCTCGACCACTCCACCCCCGTACAGGCCCTGCGCGAGCAGCTGCACACCGTGCTGGAGACCCGGGAGGACTGGGACCGGCGCAGCTGGAACCTGGTCGTCACGGACACCACGCCGACGACGATCCAGGTGCGCGCGGCGATGTCCGCCAAGGACACGGACGACTGGTGGACCCTCCAGTGCGCGGTGCGCGAGGAGCTGATCACCTGGCTCCAGCGCGAGCACCCGTACGCGCTGCCGCGGGTCGCCACGGGGCCGGCCGCGGTGCCGCCGCCCCGGGAGCCGGTGGAGGGCCTGCCGGCCCCGCGGCCGGGCGAGACCCCCGCGGAGGGCCCGGGCGGCTCCTAGCCGCCGCCCTCGGCCGGGTCGGGAACGCGCCGCGGGCGTCAGTGCCCGCGGAAGCTGCGGACGTCCAGCTGGTGCAGGACGCGGTCCACGACCTCCGGGTCGACCCCCGGCTCGCTCCGCGCCGAGAGGACCTCGTGCCGGGCAGCCGAGAGCAGTTCGCCCTGGAGCCGGTGGATCTTCTTCAGCCGCCGGATTCGCCGTACGTGCGCCTCCCGCCGTTCGTCGTCGACGATGTCCGGCGAGATGCGGACACCCACCTCGTAGGCGCGTTTGGCCAGCGCCTCGAAGACCTCCTCCGGCAGGTCCTCCTCCTGCTCGATCTCGCGCAGCCGCCGCTTGGCCGCCTTGGCGCAGCGGAGGGCGAGCCGGCGTTCGAGGTCGCGTTCGGCCGCGGTGTCCGCCCGTACGTGCAGCTTGCGCACCAGCCAGGGCAGGGTGAGGCCCTGGAGGACGAGGGTGACCAGGACCACCGCGAAGGCGAGGAAGAGGATCGCGTCCCGCTCCGGGAAGTCGCCGCCGCCGTCCACGGTGAGCGGCACCGCCAGGGCCAGCGCGACGGAGGCGACGCCGCGCATCCCGGCCCACCACACGACCGTGGTCTCCCGCCAGCTGAGCGGGATGTCCTCGTCCAGGTCCTTGCGCTGGTGCAGCCGCCGCGCGAGCCAGGCCGCGGGCAGCAGCCACAGCAGCCGTACGACCACCACGGCGGTGACCACCAGGGCGGCGGCCGGGAGCAGCTCGTCCCAGCGCCCGCCGACCGCGCTCAGCACCGGCTGCAGCTCGAGGCCGATCAGGCCGAAGGCGACGCCGGTGACCAGCGTGTCGATGATGGACCAGAAGGTCTGCCCGGCCAGCCGCCCGCTGACGTCGTCGGCGTCCACCGCGCGCCCGGAGGCCAGGTAGAGGGCCGTGACCAGGACCGCCAGGACTCCCGAGCCGCGCAGCTCCTCGGCCAGCACGTACGCCACGAAGGGCACCAGGAGGCTGAGTCCGGTCTGGAGGGTGGCGTCGCCCAGGAAGGTCATCAGCTTGTTGGTGGCCCAGCCCAGGACCAGTCCGACGGCGACGGCGACGACGGCTGCCAGCACCAGCTCGCCGGCCGCGTGCGGCCAGGAGAAACTGCCGGTGACCGTTGCGGCGATCGCGACGTGGTACAGCGTGATCGCCGTGACGTCGTTGAACAGCCCCTCCCCCTCCAGGATGGAGACGAGCCGCCTGGGCAGTCCCAGCCGGGCCGCCACCTGGGTCGCCGCGACGGGGTCGGGCGGCGCGACCAGCGCGCCGAGCGCCACCGCCGCGGCGAGCGGCATGCCGGGCACGGCCGCGGAGGCGGCGAAGGCGACCACCGCGGTGGTCACGAAGACCAGGGCGACCGCGAGCAGGAAGATCGGCCGTTTGTTCGCCGTGAACTGCCGCCAAGAGGTGCGCTGCACGGCCGCGTACAGCAGGGGCGGCAGCACGAGCGGCAGGATCAGGTCGGGCGGCACCTGCACGTTCGGCACCATCGGCAGCAGTGCGAGGACCCCGCCGAAGAGCGTCATCAGCACCGGGGAGGGCAGTCCGAGCCGTTCGCCCAGCGGCACCATCACCACCGCGGCGAGCAACAGCGCGAACAGCAGGGCGAGCTGATCCACGCTCAGCCGCTCTCGGTACGCACCGTGTCCAACGCCCGCCGCAGGTCGTCGGGGTACCCGCTCTCGTACTCCACCCAGCTGCCGTCCGCCGGATGCGTGAAGCCCAGGCGCACCGCGTGCAGCCACTGCCGCTCCAGCTTGAGCCGCTTGGCGAGGGTCGGGTCGGCCCCGTAGGTGAGGTCGCCGACGCACGGGTGGCGGTGTGCGGACATGTGCACCCGGATCTGGTGGGTGCGCCCGGTCTCCAGCTTGATGTCCAGCAGACTCGCGGCGCGGAACGCCTCGATGAGGTCGTAGTGGGTGACCGAGGGCTTGCCCTCGGCGGTGACGGCCCACTTGTAGTCGTGCTGCGGGTGGCGCCCGACCGGTGCGTCGATGGTGCCGCTGAGCGGGTCCGGGTGGCCCTGCACGAGCGCGTGGTAGCGCTTGTCGACCGTACGCTCCCGGAACTGCTGCTTGAGCAGCGTGTAGGCGCGCTCCGACTTGGCGACGACCATCAGCCCGGAGGTGCCCACGTCGAGCCGGTGGACGATGCCCTTGCGCTCGGCCGCGCCCGAGGTGGTGATCGTGAACCCGGCCGCGGCCAGGCCGCCGATCACGGTCGTGCCGCTCCAGCCGGGGCTGGGGTGCGCGGCCACGCCGACGGGCTTGACGACGACCACGAGGTCCGGGTCGTCGTGCACGATCTCCATGCCCTCCACGGGCTCGGCGACCACCCGCACCGGCGCCGGGGGCTCGGGCATCTCCACCTCGATCCAGGCGCCACCGTGCACCCGGTCGGACTTCCCCGCCTCCGCCCCGTCCAGCCGGACCTTCCCGCCCGCGGCCAGCTCGGCCGCCTTCGTACGGGAGAAGCCGAACAGCCGGGCGAGGGCGGCGTCGACGCGCTCACCCTCCAGGCCGTCGGGCACGTGCAGGGTTCGGACTTCGGGAAGGGTGCTCACCTGTCGAGTATGCCGGACCAGCGCCGCGCCACCCGCCACACCGTCCGCCCCGCACCGGCCGCAGCGCCGGCCGCACGACCGCCCGTAGCACCGCCCGCGCCACCGGAGGCGGCGCACCACCGGCACACCGGGTGCCGGGCGGCCGGAAGGCGCGCCGGGAGTCTCACCCGCGCGGCGCAGCCCCGCATGCGCGGGCCTCCGCGCGCCGTGACCGTGTGACTACGGTCCGAGCCCGTTCGGAGGGAGCCTCGCATGTCCGCAGCGCACGCCCGCCGCCTGATACCCGGCCGTCGCCTCCTCGCGGTCGCCCTCGCGACCGCGCTGTCCACCCTGGGCATGGCGCTGGCGCCGGACCCCGCCGCCGACGCCACCGCCACCGCCCTGGACGTCTCGGGCGCCTGCGCGCTCACCCGGACGCCGGGGTTCGGTGAAGGGCCGACGAGTCCCGAGTACATCCGCCCGGAGGGCCGCAGGAAGGCGATCATGATCATGGTCGACTTCCCGGACATCCCGGCCGCCAGCCCCGTCGGCGACCGCTCCGCCTTCTTCGCCGACTACGGCCGCGACTACCTGGACCGCGCCTCGTACGGCGGCTACCGGCTCGCCCTGGAGCCCACCTCCAGCTGGGTCCGGATGCCCGCCGCCTGGTCCTCGTACGGCATCGCGCGCGGCAACAGGTCCGAGGTCATGCAGGCGTACGTCCAGGACGCCATCGACGCGGCGCGGGCGGAGGGGACCGACTTCGGCGGCACGGACTTCGTTTACGTCGTCGCCGACGACAACGTGCCCGCACAGCCCACCGTGTCGCAGGCCAACATCCTCGACACGCTCCGCGCGGGCGACCGGCCGATACGCGGCGCGGCGCTCGTCTTCGGCCGCCGGGCCGACTCCCCCACCTGGCAGCGCGGCAACTTCGTCCACGAGGCGAACCACCTCTACGGCCTGCCGGACCTCTACAACGTGGAGAACGGCGCCTCGGTGGAGTTCGCGGGCGGCTGGGACACCATGAGCATGGCCGGGATCTCGGACCTGATCGGCTGGCACAAGTGGAAGTTCGGCTGGCTGGGGGACGGGCAGGTGGCCTGCGTCCAGGACCCGGGCACCAGCACCCACACGCTCAAGCCCATCGGTTCGCCGGACGGGGCGAACATCGCGGTGGTAAAGACGGGCGCCGACACCGCCGTCGTCGCCGAGGCGCGGACCAGGACGGGGCTGGACAGCGGGATCTGCGGCGAGGGGGTGCTGCTGTACACCGTCGACTCCGGCGTGGAGACCGGACGCGGCCCGGTGCGGGTCGTGGACGCCCGGCCGGACAGCGACGGCGGCCGGGCCTGCGCGGACCGCTCGCCGGAGGCGCTCGCCGAACTGGGCGACGCGCCGTTCTCCGCCGGCGGCGCCCACACCTTCGCGGACGGAGTGCGCGTGGCGGTCGACGAGCGCCGGGACGAGGGCGGTTACGCGGTACGGATCAGCCGGCCCTGAGCGGCCGGCCGCCTCGAGGCGGGGCGGCCGGGGCGGCCCTCAGTCGCGGTGGACCGTGCCGTCCGGGTCGAGGCCGCGGAAGGAGAGCACCACGATCAGGACGCCGCCGCACACGATCGCCGAGTCCGCGAGGTTGAAGACCGCGAAGTAGGTCGGCGCGATGAAGTCCACCACCGCGCCCTCGAAGACGCCGGGCGAGCGGAAGATCCGGTCCGTGAGGTTGCCGAAGGCGCCGCCCAGCACCAGCCCGAGCGCGATCGCCCAGGGCGTGCTGTAGAGCTTCCGCGCCAGCCGGGCGATCACCGCGATCACCAAGGTGGCGATCGCGGTGAGCAGGATGGTGAGCGCCTCGCCCATGCCGAAGGCCGCGCCCTTGTTCCGGACGACCTCGAACTGGAGCACCGTGCCGAACACCTCGATCACGGTGTGGTCGGGCTCCAGTTCGGCGACGACGATCAGCTTGGTGATCAGATCCAGCGCGTAGGCGAAAGCCGCGACACCCAGGAGAAGCGGAATCCGCCGACGGCCGCGGTCCGCACGGGCCCCATCGCCCCGGCCCGCGGACTCCTGCTCGTCCGCGTTCGGGTCGTCCGCAGCTCGGTCATCCGCAGCCTGACCCTCCGGGGCCTGGTGCTCGTCCGGGGCTTGTTCGTCCGGGGTTTCGATCGCCCGCTCCGCCTCTGTCACATGTGCAGCGTACGACACGCCAGGTGCGCCCCCCTCAACGGCGCTCCTGCTTCTGCTTGCACTCCACACACAGCGTCGCGCGCGGGAACGCCTGCATGCGGGCCTTGCCGATCGGATTGCCGCAGTTCTCGCACAGCCCGTACGTCCCGGCCTCCAGCCGTTCGAGCGCGCGCTCGGTCTGGTAGACCATCTCGCGGGCGTTGGCCGCGAGCGCCATCTCGTGTTCCCGCGTGATGTTCTTGGTGCCGGTGTCGGCGTCGTCGTCACCCGCGCCGTCCCCCGAATCCCGCATCAGCCCGACCAGCGCCTCCTCCGAGGCCCGGATCTCCGCGTGCAGCCTGGCCGCCTCGCTCTCCAGCTCGGTCCGCGCGTCCGCCACCTCCTGCGGCGTCCACGGGTCCTCGCCGGGCCGGACCGCGAGTTCGCCGGGTGTCGCGGCGGGCTTCTGAGCCGCACGGGCGGTGGGCACCGCCGCGGCCTTCGCCGCCGGAGTCTTCTTCGCAGCCACCCTCTGGGCTCCCGTCTTCTTCGCGACAGTCTTCTTCGCGGCGGATTTCTTGGCGGCGCTCTTCCTGCCGGGGGGCGCCTCGTGCACGGTGGTGCTGTCGTCGGCGGCCTTGGCCGCAGGAGTCTCCTTCGCCGTCCCCTTCACGGCGCTCTTCTTGCCGGCGGTCTTCTTCGCGGCGGTCTTCTCGGGCACCGCCTTCTTGGCTGCCGCCTTCTTCGCGACGGTCTTCTTGGCAGCCGCCTTCTTCGCGGTCTTCTTCACCGCCTTCTCGGCAGCCGTCCCCGCGGCGGCGCCCTCGTGCCCGGGGGCCTCGTCCCCAGCGGCCTCCTGCTCCGCCGGCTTCCGCGCGGCACTTCGTCTCGCCACCATGCCGCGACCCCTTCACATTTTGTGATCTTGCTCGCGAATCGTGACCGGAACGATAAATCGACTTCGCGCGCACGGCAACGGGGCACGCCGAATCAATTGCGATCTTCGCGGCGCACGCGGGCGGCCCGGAGCCCCGCACACCCCCGCCCGCTCGCCCCTGGCGCACTCCTCCCCCTGACCACGCCGCACTCCTCGCGAAAGCGTTGTGCCCAGCCCGGCGGTCCGAAAACCGTTCCTTCCGGCCGGTGGCGGCCCGTACACTGGTCGCAGCGACAGGTGAGGATGGGGACGAGTAGCGTCAGTGCGCAGCCCAGAGCGACCCGGGGACGGTGTGAGCCCGGGGGCCGGCGCGACGTGAAGATCACCCCGGAGCCGCCGGAAGAAAGCTCCCCGGAGCGAGTAGACCCGGCAGCGCTGCCCCAATGAGGGGGCGACGGGAGACCGCCGCCAAGGAGGGTGGTACCGCGGGGATACGCGCCGGGAGCGGCGGGTGGCCTCGTCCCTCCGACGGAAGTGCACATGTCCGCCGGAGGAAGACGCCCCGATGAGTTCGCAGCCGCAGTACCGCCAGGTGCCCCCGCAGATCGACCTGCCCGCGCTCGAGCACGCCGTGCTCGAGTTCTGGCAGGAGCAGAAGATCTTCGCCCGCAGCCTGGAGCAGTCCGAGGGCCGCCCTGAGTGGGTGTTCTACGAGGGGCCGCCCACCGCCAACGGCATGCCCGGCGCACACCACATCGAGGCCCGCGTCTTCAAGGACGTCTTCCCTCGCTTCCGCACCATGCGCGGGTACCACGTCGCCCGCAAGGCGGGCTGGGACTGCCACGGCCTGCCGGTCGAGCTGGCCGTCGAGAAGGAACTGGGCTTCAACGGCAAGCAGGACATCGAGAACTACGGCATCGCCGAGTTCAACGCCCGCTGCCGCGAGTCCGTGACCCGGCACACCGACGCCTTCACCCAGCTCACCACCCGCATGGGCTACTGGGTCGACATGGAGGACGCCTACCGCACCATGGACCCGGAGTACGTCGAGTCCGTGTGGTGGTCGCTGAAGGAGATCTTCGGCAAGGGCCTCCTCGTCCAGGACCACCGGGTCGCCCCCTGGTGCCCCCGCTGCGGCACCGGCCTGTCCGACCACGAGCTGGCGCAGGGCTACGAGACGGTCGTCGACCCGTCGGTGTTCGTCCGCCTCCCGCTGACCTCCGGGCCCCTCGCGGGCGAGGCCGCGCTGCTGGTCTGGACGACGACGCCGTGGACGCTGGTCTCCAACACCGCGGTCGCCGCCCACCCCGAGGTCACCTACGTGGTCGCCACCGACGGGCAGGAGCGCCTGGTCGTCGCCGAACCGCTGCTGGAGAAGGCACTCGGCGAGGGCTGGACGGCCACCGGGCAGTCCTTCACCGGCGCCGAGATGGAGCGCTGGGCCTACCGGCGCCCCTTCACCCTGCTGGAGCTGGAAGGCGCCAACTTCGTCGTCAACGCCGAGTACGTCACCACCGAGGACGGCACCGGCCTGGTGCACCAGGCCCCCGCCTTCGGCGAGGACGACCTGCGCACGTGCCGGGCGTACGGCCTGCCGGTGGTGAACCCGGTGCGCCCGGACGGCACCTTCGACCCGGAACTGGAGCTGGTCGGCGGCCAGTTCTTCAAGAAGGCCGACGAGCTGCTCGTCGCGGACCTCCAGGAGCGCGGCCTGCTCTTCCGCCACATCGCCTACGAGCACAGCTACCCGCACTGCTGGCGCTGCCACACCGCGCTGCTCTACTACGCGCAGCCCTCCTGGTACATCCGCACCACCCAGGTCAAGGACGCCCTGCTCCGGGAGAACGAGCGCACCAACTGGTACCCGGAGTCCGTCAAGCACGGCCGCTACGGCGACTGGCTGGAGAACAACATCGACTGGGCGCTCTCCCGCAACCGCTACTGGGGCACCCCGCTGCCCATCTGGCGCTGCGCCGAGGAGCACCTGACCTGCGTGGGCTCGCTGGCCGAGCTGACCGAGCTGACCGGCACGGACCAGTCCGGGCTCGACCCGCACCGGCCCTACCTCGACGCGGTCACCTTCCCCTGCCCCACCTGCGGCGGCACGGCGACGCGCGTCCCGGAGGTGATCGACGCCTGGTACGACTCGGGGTCGATGCCCTTCGCCCAGTGGGGATACCCCCACCGCAACAAGGAGCTGTTCGAGAAGCGGTATCCGGCGCAGTTCATCTCCGAGGCCATCGACCAGACGCGCGGCTGGTTCTACACCCTGATGGCCATCGGGACGCTGGTCTTCGACAGGTCGAGCTACGAGAACGTCGTCTGTCTGGGCCACATCCTGGCCGAGGACGGACGCAAGATGTCCAAGCACCTGGGCAACACCCTGGACCCCATCCCGCTGATGGACCAGCACGGCGCGGACGCGGTGCGCTGGTTCATGGCCGCGGGCGGCTCGCCCTGGGCGGCGCGCCGGGTGGGGCACGGCACGATCCAGGAGGTCGTCCGCAAGACCCTGCTGACGTACTGGAACACCGTGGCGTTCCAGGCGCTGTACGCCCGTACGTCCGGGTGGGCGCCCACCGGGTCGGACCCGGCGCCGCGCGAGCGCCCGCTGCTGGACCGCTGGCTGCTGAGCGAACTGCACGCGCTGACCGACCTGGTCACCGTGGCGATGGAGAACTACGACACGCAGCGGGCGGGCAAGCTGCTGTCCACCTTCGTGGACGACCTGTCCAACTGGTACGTCCGCCGCTCGCGGCGCCGCTTCTGGCAGGGCGACCCGGCCGCGCTGCGCACGCTGCACGACACGATCCGGACGGTCACCCAACTGATGGCGCCGCTGGTGCCGTTCATCTCCGAGCGGGTCTGGCAGGACCTGGTGGTGCCGGTGACCCCCGACGCCCCCGAGTCGGTCCACCTCTCGAGCTGGCCGGTGCCGGACCTGGAGGCCGTCGACCCGGAGCTGTCCGGGGACATGCTGCTGGTCCGGCGGCTGGTGGAGCTGGGCCGGGCCACCCGCGCCGAGTCCGGGGTCAAGACCCGCCAGCCGCTCTCCCGCGCGCTCGTGGCCGCGCAAGGCTTCCCGACCCTCTCCCCCGACCTGCGCCGCCAGGTCGCCGAGGAGCTGAACGTCAGCGAGCTCGCCTCTCTCTCGGACGTCGGCGGCTCGCTGGTCGACACCTCCGCGAAGGCGAACTTCCGGGCGCTGGGCCGCCGTTTCGGCAAGGGCACCCAGGCGGTGGCGAAGGCGATCGCGGACGCGGACGCCGCCGCGCTCGCGCTGGCGCTGCGGGAGGGCCGCGCGGCGGTGACCGTCGACGGCGAGCAGGTAGCGCTGGTGCCCGAGGAGGTCATCATCACCGAGACCCCGCGCGAGGGCTGGTCGGTGGCCTCCGACTCCGGCGCCACGGTCGCCCTGGACCTGGAGATCAGCCCGGAGCTGCGCCGGGCCGGGCTTGCGCGGGACGCGATCCGGCTCGTCCAGGAGGCCCGGAAGAACTCCGGCCTGGACGTCGCGGACCGGATCGCGCTGCGCTGGACGTCGGCCGACCCGGAGGTCGTCCAGGCGCTCGCGGACCACGCGGCGCTGATCGCGGAGGAGGTCCTGGCGACGGACTTCGCGGAGGGGGAGGCGGACGACTCCTACGGTGCCGCGTTCACGGACGAGTCGCTGGACCTCGGCTTCCGGCTGCGCAAGGCGTAACCCCGGCAGCAGCACCCCGTACCCGGCCGGGGGGCCGGTGCCCCGCGCGGGCACCGGTCCCCCGGCCGGCGGTCGTTCCGGGCGGTGCGCTCCTCCCCCCGTCCCGGGCGAGCACCGGGCCGCGGCCCGGTCTGCCGCGGGGCCGCCCGCGCGGGAGCGCGCTCGGGGGCGACGACGCGGCGGGGTGCGGGCCCGCTTGACGGCCGCTCAGGTCGCGGTGGCGGTCCGCACAACGCACGGCGGGCCGGGCCGGAGCATGTGCTCCGGTACCCGGCCCGCCCGTGGGTGCCGACGACTCAGTTGCCGATCAGTTGTCGTCCTCGTCGATCAGGAAGCCCCGCATCGGTGACGGTGCCTGCTGGACCGGCTGCGGACCGCCCTGCGGTCGCACCGGGGCCATCGGCTGGGTCATCGCGGGCGACATCTGCTGCTGCCCGCCGCCGTAGGTCTGCCCGCCGCCCTGCTGGTGGCCGCCGTGGCCGCCACCGGGACCGCCGTGGCCGCCCATCGACTGGTTGCCGCCCATGGACTGGTTGCCACCCATCGACTGGTGACCGCCCATCGAGGCGCCACCGGCGGGAGCACCCGCCGTGGCCATCGACGGGGACGGCGGCAGCGATGCCGTCGCCGGGGTCCGCGGCGGGGCCAGCGAGTCGTCCGCCTGGTTCTCCAGCTGACGCAGCTGGCTCTCCAGGTACGACTTCAGGCGCGTACGGTACTCGCGCTCGAAGCCGCGCAGGTCCTCGACCTTGCGCTCCAGCGTGGCGCGGGCGGACTCCAGCGAGCCCATCGCGACGCGGTGCTTCTCCTGCGCGTCCCGCTCCAGGGCGTCCGCCTTGGCACGGGCGTCCCGCTCCAGGCCCTCGGCACGGCTGCGCGCCTCACCGACGATCTTGTTGGCCTCCGAACGGGCCTCCGCGATCGCCTGGTCGGCGGTCTGCTGGGCCAGCGAGAGTACCCGCGCGGCGCTGTCGTTGTTCTGACCGCCCTGCTGCTGCATCTGCTGACCGGGCATCTGCCCGCCCATCTGAGGCTGCATCTGCTGACCGGGCATCTGGCCCTGCATCTGGCCGCCCTGCATCTGCTGCGGCACACCGGGACCACCCGGTCCGCCCATCGGACCGCCCTGCGGTCCGCCGGGTCCTCCCGGACCGCCCTGCGGGCCACCGGGACCTGGGGGCAGCTGCGGCTGGCCGCCGGGAAGCTGGGGAGGTCCACCCATCCCCTGCTGTCCCGGGTGCTGCTGACCCGGATGCTGCTGCCCCGGGTGCTGCTGCGGCGGCACCGGCTGCGGACCTGATATGGCGGCGGGTACGGGGGGACCGCCAGGGCGGTCCTGCGGCTCGGGCTTGCGCATGCCGCCCTGCTGCTGGTTCTGGGCAGCAGCACGAGTCGCCGCCGCCAGCTTGGCGCGCAGGTCCTCGTTCTCCCTGAGCAGCCGGGTCAACTCACCCTCGACCTCGTCGAGGAAGGCATCGACCTCGTCCTCGTCGTAGCCTTCTCGGAGCCGGACGGTCGTGAACTGTTTGTTCCGCACGTCCTCGGGAGTCAGTGGCATCTCTTCACCTCAACGTATGTCGTCGGCATATCGGCAAGACCGTCTCGCTCGTTCACAGCCTGGCCACGACGCTGATCAGGATGTAGACGATGATCATGAGCACGAAGAAGGACAGATCGAGCGCCACGCCCCCGAAGCGCAGCGGCGGAATGAACCGCCGGAGCAGCTTGAGGGGCGGATCGGTGACAGTGTAGGTGGCCTCCAGAACGACCACCATCGCCTTGCCGGGCTGCCATGAGCGGGCGAACTGGAAGACGTAGTCCATCACCAGCCGGAAGATCAACACGAGTAGGAAGCAGTACAACACGATCTGGATCACCTGTAGCGCGGTCTCCATCCCGGTGTGCCTCTCCCCTGGCTCATGTGGCCTTGCGGCCCGCTTCCCTGATCCTGCGTCTCAGCTCTGGTTGAAGAACCCGCCCTCTGCGATGCGGGCCTTGTCCTCCGCCGTGACGTCGACGTTAGCAGGAGACAGCAGGAAGACCTTCTGTGTCACCCGTTCAATACTTCCGTGCAAACCAAACACGAGACCAGCCGCAAAGTCGACAAGTCGCTTCGCATCCGTGTCATCCATCTCGGTCAAGTTCATGATCACCGGGGTGCCCTCGCGGAAGTGTTCCCCGATGGTACGGGCCTCGTTGTAGGTCCGGGGGTGCAGTGTGGTGATCCGATACGGCTCCCGCTCGGACACCACCTTGGGCATGATCACCGGCGCGCTCTTCTCCAGGTTCTGACGTTCAGGTGTGATGGATGACACGGGGGCAATTCTCCCCACTCGTCCGCTTTCTGCAACAGCGGCCGGCGCCGGGGAGGGTTCACGCTCCCGTTGGGCCGGCGGATGCATCACCCGTACCTGCTCCTCGGGTTCGGGCTTCTCCAAGGAGTGGTGGGACTGGGGCTGGTGATGCCTCCGACGCTCGCGCTCGGGCTCTGGTTCGGGCTCGAACTCGTCGTCGGGGTCGAACCCCCGGCCGTCGTAACCATCGTCCTCCACGAGGCCGAGGTAGACCGCCATCTTGCGCATCGCGCCGGCCATTCTCTGCGTCCTCCGCTCTGTGGTGGGTCCCCTGCCTCTGCGACGGAGAGACCCCAGGCCCCGTCACCGGGGGCCATCGATCCACATGATCTTCCCATCTGTCCAATTTGACGGGAATGACCATATATTCTGCTGTGGTCCGACTTGCTTGGCGACGTTACCCGAGCCTCGGTCGGACTCCGAGTACCGCGCTGCCGACGCGTACATGTGTCGCACCCGCCGCCACCGCCTCCTCGAGATCCGCGCTCATCCCTGCCGAGACCATGTTCGCAGCAGGATGGTCCGCACGCAGGCGGGTTGAGATTTCCCACAGCGCCCCGAACGCCTTCTCCGGCTGCCCCTCGTACGGCCCGGCCAGCGGCGCGACGGTCATCACGCCCGCCGGCCGCAGCCCTTCGGCGGAGTCCAGCGCGTCCGCCAGCGCGGCCACCCGCCCGGGTGGCGCACCGCCCCGCACACCGGCCTCACCTGACTCCCCGTCAAGGGACACCTGGATCAGACATGCGATTTCACGCCCTGCGCGGACGGCCGCCCCCGAAAGAGCGGTGACCAGCCGGGGCCGGTCGACGGAGTGCACGAAACTGGCGTAACCGGTCACCGAACGGACCTTGTTGCTCTGCAACTGGCCCACGAAGTGCCAGTCCAACGACAGGTCCGCGCAGGCAGCCGCCTTGGGCGCCGCGTCCTGGTCGCGGTTCTCCGCGACGTGCCGGACGCCCAGTTCGGCGAGCAGCCGCACATCGCTCGCCGGATACGTCTTGGTGACCACGATCAGTGTGACGTCCTCGGGTCTGCGCCCCACCGTGCTGCACGCGCGGGCGATGCGCTCCTCCACCCGGGCGAGGTTGGCGGCCAGCTCGGCCTTTCGATCCGTCACGGGGCATCCTCTTCGCTGTCGTCGGCGGCCTGGCCGGGGACCGCGGAGCCGGCGGGTGCGGAGCCGGGGGGCGAGCCGAGCCAGACATAACTCGCGAGCCGCCCGGTGTCCCGCTCGCGGCGGTACGAGAAGTGGTCGGCCGACTCCAGGGTGCAGACTCCGGACTGTTCCAGGGTTGTGACACCGCACGCCGCGAGCTGGGCGCGCACGCCCGCCGCGATGTCGAGCGCCGGAGTGCCCCAACTCGTGGTGGCGTACGCCTCCGGCACCAGGGCGGCGACCTCTTCGCGCAAGGCGGCCGGCACCTCGTAGCACCGCCCGCAGACCGCGGGGCCGGTGCGCGCCTCGACGCGCGCCGGATCGGCACCGAGCGCCACCATCGCCCGGAGCGTCTCCGGCACCACTCCGGCCGCCAGCCCGGGCCGGCCCGCGTGCGCGGCGCCCACCACCCCGGCCGCCGGGTCGGCCAGCAGCACCGGCGTGCAGTCGGCCGTGAGCACCGCCAGCGCGAGGCCGCGCCGCTCGGTGACCACTCCGTCGACGCAACTGGCCGGTGTGTCCGGTCCGCTCCACGGCTCCCGCACGACGGCCACCTCCCGCCCGTGCACCTGGTTCATCCAGACCACCCCGGCCGGATCGAGGCCCAGCGCCCCGGCCGCCCGCGCGCGGTTCTCCCGTACGGCCGCCGGGTCGTCGCCGACCGCGCCGCCGAGGTTGAGGGTCGCACGAGGAGCGGCGCTCACCCCGCCCCACCGGTCGGTGAAGGCGAAGTGCGCGCCGCTCGCTGTGTCGTGCCGTGCTATCACGTGAAGTCCGGACTACTTCAGGAAGTCCGGTACGTCCAGCTCCTCCGCCTGGCTGTCCTGGTACGGACGGGCCGGCGGCACCTGCGGCGGCGCCGGGGGCGGCCCGGTCTCGCCGCTGACCGGGGAGGGCTCGGGCGCCGGGACGGCCTCGTCCTCGCGCGGGCTGAGCACGCCCAGGGTGGGCCGCTCGCGTTCGCGGTCGGCGTCGGGCGCGGGACGGGCCGGAGCGGCGGCGCCCTCGTCCTTGCTCGAGTACGCGCCGAGGACCTTGTCGCGGTTCTTGGACGGCGGCTGGCCGCCGTCGAAGCCCGCCGCGATGACGGTGACCCGGACCTCGTCCCCCAGGGCGTCGTCGATGACGGCTCCGAAGATGATGTTCGCCTCCGGGTGGGCCGCCTCGCTGACCAGCTGGGCGGCCTCGTTGATCTCGAAGAGCCCGAGATCCGAACCGCCCGAGATGGACAGCAGCACCCCTCTGGCGCCGTCGATGGACGCTTCCAGGAGCGGCGAGGAGATCGCCATCTCGGCCGCGGCCACCGCCCGGTCGTCGCCGCGCGCGGAGCCGATGCCCATGAGCGCGGAGCCCGCCTCGGACATCACGGACTTGACGTCCGCGAAGTCGAGGTTGATCAGGCCGGGGGTGGTGATGAGATCGGTGATCCCCTGCACGCCGGAGAGCAGCACCTGATCCGCCGACTTGAACGCGTCGAGCACGCTCACCTGGCGGTCCGAGATGGAGAGCAGCCGGTCGTTGGGGATGACGATGAGGGTGTCGACCTCGTCGCGCAGGCCGGCGATGCCGTCCTCCGCCTGGTTCGCACGGCGCCGGCCCTCGAAGGTGAAGGGCCGGGTGACGACGCCGATCGTCAGCGCGCCGAGCGAGCGTGCGATGTTCGCGACGACGGGTGCGCCGCCGGTGCCGGTGCCGCCGCCCTCGCCCGCCGTGACGAAGACCATGTCGGCCCCCTTGAGGACCTCCTCGATCTCCTCGCGGTGGTCTTCGGCGGCCTTGCGGCCGACATCGGGGTTGGCGCCCGCGCCGAGACCGCGAGTCAGCTCGCGGCCCACGTCGAGCTTGACATCGGCGTCGCTCATCAACAGGGCCTGCGCATCGGTGTTGATCGCGATGAACTCGACGCCCTTGAGACCGACCTCGATCATCCGGTTGATGGCATTCACGCCACCGCCGCCGATACCGACGACCTTGATGACTGCGAGGTAGTTCTGCGGTGCTGCCACGTCGAAGGCCTCTCGCCTCGAGTTACGTATCCCTGTGGGGCGGTCCGTATGCCGACCCGAACCCTAACGGTGAAGTTTAGGGTTACCAGTGCCTGGACTTCTTGGAGTCTTCGCAACGGACACTAAGTCGACAAGTGCTGGGTGTTCAACGAACACGCCGAACCTCCCGTTTTTCTTTTCACCCTATGTGATCAGACCGGGCAGTAGCCATCCAGGGTGCTGGCCTGCGGGTATGCCCGTCAACTCCCGTCCGCCGCAGGGGCGCTGGGCACACTGACATCGAAGTGACCGGCGTCCCCGGCCGCTTTCATCAGCGCGGTCAGCGACTTCGCCTTCGCCGCGCCCCGCGCGCTGCTCCCCCACCGCACAGTACGGCCCTCCGTCAACTCCAGGGTGATGGAGTCGTAGGAGCGAACCCGGATGGTCCTCAGGTCCCGCGCTACGGATTCTGGCACGGATGCGGCCACCCGGACCGCCGCCCGGCGCAACCGGGCCGCGTCGAAGTGGCTCCGGCCGGCCGCCGGACCGGCCGTCACGGCGAGAAGCGGAACGCCACGCGGCCGCTCGTCGACGGTGGCGAAGCGCACCCCGCCCGGGTCCACTTCGACGTACGCCCCCGCCTTCGCCTCTACCGCCGCCGTCTTCCGCTCCGTCACCTCCAGCTTCACGGTGTGCGGCCAGGAGCGTACGACCCGCACCGCGCCGATCCGCGGCAGCCCCGCGCGCAGCCTGCGCGCGGCGGCGTCCGTGTCGACGGAGGCGAGCGGGATCTCCAGCGGTACGGCCGCGGTGTCCCGGATCTGGTCCTCCGTCAGCACCCGGGCGCCGCTGACGGTGACCCGTTCGACCCGCAGCCAGCCGGAGCCGTACAGCGCCCAGGCCCCGAACCCGCCCAGCAGCAGCGCCAGGACGAGCCCGAGCAGCAGCGCCCGGCGGCCCGGCAACCGGAAGCGGAGCCTGGCCTTACGCGCCGGGGAGGCGGCGCCGCCGGGCTCGCCGCCCGACGGGCGCGCCGACCGGCCGCCGGCGCGTTCTGGCCGGTCAGCGGTCCTCGTCGGTCCGGCCACGCTCGCCTGCCCTCTTTCCCCGGCGGCTGCCGGTCAGCCCTGCCGGCGTGCCGCGATCGCCTCGTACACCATTCCGACAAGCAGTTCATCGGCGTCCCGGCGGCCGAACTCGGCGGCGGCCCGCGCCATGTCGTGCAGCCGGTGCGGATCGGAGAGCACCGGGAGCACGTTGCCCCTGATCCACTCCGGCGTCAGCTCCGCGTCGTCGACGAGCAGCCCGCCGCCCGCCTTGACGACCGGCTGGGCGTTGAGCCGCTGCTCGCCGTTGCCGATCGGCAGCGGGACGTAGGCGGCGGGCAGCCCGACGGCGGACAGCTCCGCGACGGTCATCGCGCCCGCGCGGCAGAGCATCATGTCGGCCGCGGCGTACGCGAGGTCCATCCGGTCCACGTACGGTACCGGCACGTACGGCGGCATTCCCGGCATATGGTCGAGGTGCGGCAGTTCGTTCTTCGGGCCCACCGCGTGCAGCACCTGGATACCGGAGCGCTGGAGCTGCGGTACGACGCTCTGCACGACCTCGTTCAGCCTGCGTGCGCCCTGCGAGCCGCCGGTGACCAGCAGCGTCGGCAGGTTGAGGTCGAGCCCGAACGCCGCCCGCCCCTCGGCGCGCACCGCCGCCCGGTCCAGGACCGCGATGGCGCGGCGCAGCGGGATGCCGATGTAGCGGGCGTGCCGCAGCTTGCTGTCCGGGGTGGAGACGGCGACGAGCCGGGTGTAGCGCGAGCCGATCTTGTTGGCCAGGCCGGGGCGCGCGTTGGCCTCGTGCACGACGATCGGCACACCGAGCCGCTTGGCGGCGAGATAGCCGGGCAGCGACACGTAACCGCCGAAGCCCACCACGCAGTCCGCCTTGGTGCGCTCCAGGATCTGCTCGGCGGCCTTGATGGTGCCGCGCAGCCGTCCCGGGACGGTGATCAGCTCCGGGGTGGGTTTGCGCGGCAGCGGCACGGCCGGAATGAGCCCCAGCTCGTAGCCCCGCTCGGGGACGAGTCTGGTCTCGAGCCCGCGCTCGGTCCCCAGGGCCGTGATACCCACGGTCGGGTCCTGCCTGCGCAGGGCGTCCGCGAGGGCAAGCGCGGGCTCGATGTGGCCGGCGGTCCCCCCGCCGGCGAGTACGACATGCACCGAAATTCACCGCTCTCCGGACGGGCGCCGACCGGCGCGCCGTCTCATCGTCATCCTTCTCACCCCAGCCCGGCCTCCGCCGGACTTGCCGAAGAGTACGGGCTGCCGCCTGGCCAGTGCCGCTCGGGCAGCGGGGTCGCTGCGCGCGAAGGCGATCAGCAACCCGATGGCGAACATCGTCGGCAGCAGGGCGGAACCTCCGTAGGAGAACAGCGGGAGCGGGACTCCGGCGATCGGCAGCAGGCCGAGCACCGCACCGATGTTGATCGCGGCCTGTGCCGTGATCCAGGTCGTCACGCCTCCCGCGGCATACCTGACGAAGGGGTCCTCCGTGCGTCCGGCCACGCGGATACCCGCATAGCCTAGAGCCGCGAAGAGGGCGAGTACCGACAGCGTCCCCGCCAGACCCAGCTCCTCGCCCGTGACGGCGAAGATGAAGTCGGTGTGCGGCTCGGGGAGTTGACCCCATTTCTCCACACTGGCCCCGAGTCCGGAGCCGAACCAGCCGCCGGAGGCCAGCGCGTAGATGCCGTGCACGGCCTGCCAGCACTGGTCGTCCGGCCCCGGATCGGTCGCGCCCAGGCAGCCCAGCCGCGCCATCCTGTTCGGGCTGCTGGTGACCAGCAGGGCGCCGAGGGCGACGGCCACCGCCAGCACCCCCGCGAACAGCCGGGTGGGGGCGCCGAGCAGCCACAGCAGGCCGAACAGGATCGCGGTGAGGATGATGGCGGTGCCCATGTCGCCGCCCAGCATGATGAGCCCGAGCAGCAGGAACGCCACGGGCACCAGCGGCACCAGCATGTGCTTCCACTGGCTCAGCAGCCGCTTGTCGCCCTTGCGGGCCAGCAGGTCGGCGCCCCAGAGCACCAGCGCCAGCTTCGCGAACTCGCTGGGCTGGAGCTGGAAGGGGCCGCCGAGGTGAATCCAGTTCTGGTTGCCGTTCACCGCCCGCCCTATGCCTGGGACCTGCACCAGGCAGAGCAGGAAGACCGACCCGGCCAGCAGCGGATACGCGCACGCCCGGTGCAGCTTGACCGGCATCCGGGAGGCCAGCAGCAGCAGCACGGCCCCCAGCACGGCGGCGACCAGTTGCTTCTGGAAGAAGTAGGTGGAGGAGAGTCCCGACTGGAGGGCCTGGATCTGGGAGGCCGAGAAGACCATCACCAGGCCGAGCGCGGTGAGCAGGAGGCTGCCGCCGAGGATCACGTAGTAGGCCGTCAGCGGGCGGTCCCAGGCGCGCCGTGCCCGGTCCAGGGCCCGGCCGAAGGGGCCCCCGGCGCGTTCCGGGCGCGCCGGGCGCCGGGGCGGGCGCCTGGGCGCGGGCGCGGGAGAGGCGGCGGGGCGGCTCGTACGCGCACGGGGGGCGCGTACCGCGGCAGGCTCCGCGCCGGGGCGGGAAGCGGGCCGGGCGCGCTCCGGGCGCGGGCGCCGGGAGGCGCGGGGGGCGGGGCGGTCGCCGTCGTCACGGGTGCGGGCGACGGCGCCGCCGGGGAGCCCGGCGGCGGCGGGCACCGGGCCGCCCGACAGGGCGCCCGCGCACCGCGCGACGGCGGCGGTCGCGGCGATCGCCGTCGCGGCGGCCTTCGCGGTGGTGGCCTTCGCGGTGGCGCCGAGCCGGGCGCCCCGCAGGAGCGTACGCATGCCGCGACCGTACGCCCCCGGGCCGCCGTACGAGGCGGTACCGCGGCGGCCGGGCAGCGCTCCGGGCCTCCGCCGGGCACCGGAGCCCGGCGGGGCGGGGGGCGCTGAGCCCCCGTCAGCGGCACGTCCAACGACGGGGGCGGGCAGGACGGGCGCCACAACGGGCGCTGAGCCCCTCTCAGCCGAGGGGGCGACCTCGCAGGCCGCAGCGCCTGGAGCCGGGCCGTCGGCGACGGACGGAGGGGCGGCGGGTCCAAACGGGCCGGTGCCGGGCGGAGCGGCGGCCACCGCCACGGGGCTCCCGGAGCACGCGCCCGCAACACCCGCGGGCACGGCGGGGGGTGACGCGGCACCCGCGGCAGCGAACCCGGCACCGGCGGGGGCGCCACCGCCCGAGGCGGCCACCGCCCCGGAACCACCGTCAGCCCCGGGACCCGCCGCGTCCGGAAGGGCGGCGCGGGCCCCCGCCGGGGCGCAGGACGCAGCGGCGTCGTGCGGGGCGGCCCGGTCGGCTCTCATATCCGTCTCTCCTCCCGGCCGCCCGCGCCGACGGCCCGGAACCGGACCGGGTGCCGGCACCGGTGGGCTACTTTCCGGCGGTGGTCCGCCCGGAGGACAGCGCGTGGACCGCGACGGCGAAGGCCTCGCCGCGCCTGTTGTAGTTCGTGAACATGTCCATGGACGCGCACGCCGGGGCCAGCAGGACCGTGTCGCCGGAGCGGGCCAGCCCGGCGGCCGCCTGGACCGCCGCGGCCATCGCCCCAGTGTCCGTCCGCTCCAGGTCGACCACCGGAACATCGGGTGCGTGTCGCGCCAGCGCTTCGCGGATGAGGTGCCGGTCGGCGCCGATGAGGACGGCGCCGCGCAGCCGTCCGGCCGCCGCGGTGACCAGTTCGTCGAAGGTGGCGCCCTTGGCGAGGCCGCCGGCGATCCAGACGATGGGGTCGTAGGCGGCCAGGGAGGCGGCCGTGGCGTGCGTGTTGGTGGCCTTGGAGTCGTCCACGTAGCCGACGCCGTCGACCTCGGCGACGTGCTCGATGCGGTGGGCGTCCGGCCGGAAGGCGCGCAGGCCGTCCCGTACGGCCGCCGCGGGGACGCCGTAGGCGCGGGCGAGGGCGGCGGCGGCCAGCGCGTTGGCGACGTTGTGCGGGGCCGCCGGGGTGATGTCGGAGACCTCGGCCAGCTCCTGGGCCTGCTGCTGACGGTTCTCGGTGAAGGCGCGGTCGACCAGCAGGCCGTCCACGACGCCGAGTTCGGAGGGCCCGGGGGTGCCCGGCGTGAAGCCGATGGCGCGGCAGCCCTCGACGACGTCGGCCTCCCGTACCAGCGCGGCCGTGGCCGGGTCCGCCACGTTGTAGACACAGGCGACCTCGTTGCCCTCGTAGATGCGGCCCTTGTCGGCCGCGTACGCCGCCATCGAACCGTGCCAGTCGAGATGGTCGGGGGCCAGGTTGAGGACGGCGGCGGAGTGCGCCCGCAGGCTCGGCGCGTAGTGCAGCTGGTAGCTGGACAGCTCCACCGCCAGCACGTCGTACGGCTCCTGCCCATCGGCGCCGAGGACCACGTCGACCAGCGGGGTGCCGATGTTGCCGACCGCGGCGGTGCGCAACCCGGCCGCCGAGAGGATGGAGGCGAGCATCCGCACCGTGGTGGTCTTGCCGTTGGTGCCGGTGACGGCCAGCCAGGGTGCCGCCTCCGGTCCCCGCAGGCGCCAGGCCAGCTCCACATCGCCCCATACGGGCACCCCGGCCGCCTCGGCCGCCGCGAAGAGCGGGCTGTCCGGCTTCCAGCCGGGCGAGGTGACGACGAGGTCCGTGCCCTCGGGCAGCCCTGCGCCGTCGCCGAGCCGGACGTGCACCCCGTCGGCCGCCAGCGCCGCCGCGTCGGCGCGGTGCCGCTCGCTGTCGCCGCCGTCCACGACGGTGACGGCCGCCCCGTACCGGGCCAGCGCGCGGGCGGCGCTGGCGCCGCTCACGCCCAGCCCGGCGACGGTGACGCGGCGGCCCGTGAAGCCGATGGAGTCCGGGCTGCTCACTTCGCCGCCGCCCAGCCCGCGTAGAAGATGCCGATGCCGACGATGGCGCACATGCCCTGGATGATCCAGAAGCGGACCACGACAAGGACTTCGGACCACCCCTTGAGTTCGAAGTGGTGCTGGAGCGGCGCCATCTTGAAGACGCGTTTTCCGGTGAGCCGGAAGGAGCCGACCTGGATGACCACGGACATGGTGATCAGGACGAAGAGGCCGCCGAGGATGGCCAGGAGCAGCTCGGTGCGGGAGCAGATCGCCAGGCCGGCGAGCGCGCCGCCGAGGGCGAGCGAGCCGGTGTCCCCCATGAAGATCTTTGCGGGCGAGGTGTTCCACCACAGGAAGCCGAAGCAGGCGCCCATCAGGGCCGCCGAGACGACGGCGAGGTCGAGCGGATCTCGTACCTCGTAGCAGCCGGGGCCCGCGCTGAGCGGGTTGGCGCAGGACTCCTGGTGCTCCCAGATGCCGATGAAGGTGTAGGCGCCGAAGACCATCACCGAGGCGCCGGTGGCGAGGCCGTCGAGGCCGTCGGTGAGGTTCACGCCGTTCGACATGGCCAGGATCATGAACAGCGCCCACAGGACGAAGAGCACCGGTCCGATGGACCAGCCGAAGTCCTGGGTGAAGGAGAGCTTGGTGGAGGCCGGGGTGAGGTTGCGGGCGTCCGCGAAGTTGAGCGAGAGGATCGCGAAGCCGACACCGACGATCAGCTGTCCGGCCATCTTGGCCTTGGCCCGGAGGCCGAGGCTGCGCTGCTTGACGATCTTGATGTAGTCGTCCAGGAAGCCGACCACGCCCATGCCCGCGAAGAGGAAGAGCACGAGGATGCCGGAGAAGGTCGGCTGGCTGCCGGTGATCAGCTTGGTGAGCGCGTACGCGATCAGCGTCGCCAGGATGAAGGCGATGCCGCCCATCGTGGGCGTGCCGCGCTTGCTGTGGTGGTTCCGCGGCCCGTCGTCCCGGATGAACTGGCCGTAGCCCTTGCGGGCGAGCAGCTTGATCAGCAGCGGGGTGCCGACCAGCGACAGGAAGAGTCCGATGACTCCGGAGAAGAGGATCTGCCTCATCCGGCGGAGACCTCGCCCTCGAGCAGGTCGAGCGCGACGCGCTCCAGACCGACCGAACGGGAAGCCTTCACCAGTACGACATCCCCCGTGCGCAGTTCCCTGCGCAGTAGGTCGACCGCCGCCTGAGCGTCGGACACGTGCACCGACTCCTCACCCCACGAACCCTCGTTCTTGGCGCCCATGTCGAGCCAGGCGGCCTCCCGGCCGCCCACCGCCACGAGCTTCTGGACGTTGAGCCGGACGGCGAGCCGTCCGACCGCGTCGTGCTCGACGAGCGATTCGTCGCCGAGCTCGGCCATCTCGCCGAGCACCGCCCACGTCCGCCGTCCCCTGCCCATGGCCGCGAGCGCACGGAGTGCGGCGCGCATCGAGTCGGGATTGGCGTTGTAGGCGTCGTTGACGACCGTGACGCCGTCGGCGCGCTCGCTGACCTCCATGCGCCAGCGGGAGAGCGTGTCCGCGGTGGAGAGCGCCGCTGCGATCTCTTCGACGGGCATGCCCAACTGGCAGGCGACGGCCGCCGCGGCAAGCGCGTTCGACACGTGGTGCTCACCGTACAGGCGCAGTGTCACCTCGCTGTACCCGGTGGGTGTGTGGAGGGTGAAGGTCGGCCGTCCCTGGTCGGTGAGCCGGACATTCCCGGCGCGCACCTCCGCGTCCGGCGCCTCGCCGAAGAGGACGACCCGGGCGTCCGTACGGGCCGCCATCGCCCGTACGAGCGGATCGTCGGCGTTGAGCACCGCGACGCCGCCTTCCGCCGCCGGCGGCAGCGCCTCCACCAGCTCGCCCTTGGCCCGTGCGGTGCCGTCCCGGCTGCCGAACTCGCCGATGTGCGCGGCCCCGATGTTGAGGACCACGCCGATCTTCGGCGGGACCAGCTCGGTGAGGTAGCGGATGTGGCCGATCCCGCGCGCTCCCATCTCCAGCACGAGGTAGCGGGTTTCCGCGTCGGCCCGCAGCGCGGTGACCGGCAGGCCGATCTCGTTGTTGAGCGACCCGGCGGGCCACACGGTGGGACCGAGCCGCTCCAGCAGCTGGGCGAGGAGGTCCTTGGTGCTGGTCTTGCCCGCCGAGCCGGTGAGCGCGACGACCTGGGTGCCCAGCCCTTCGACCGTACGGCGGGCCAGCGCGCCGAGCGCGGCGGTGACGTCGTCGACGACGACGGCGGGGACACCGACGGGGCGGGTGGCGAGGACGGCGACCGCGCCGTCGGCGACGGCCTGGCGGGCGAAGTCGTGGCCGTCCACGCGCTCACCGTCGAACGCGGCGAACAGGCCGCCCGGCCCGACCTTCCGTGAGTCGATCACGACGGGGCCGGTGACCCGGACGTCCGGGTCCGGTATGTCGCGCAACTGCCCGGAGACGGTGGCGGCGATCTCGGCGAGGGAGAGGGGGATCATCGTTTCTGGTCGTCTGTCCTGGAGGTGGTGGCGGCTTCGGGCGTAGACGTAGAAGTGGACATAGAAGTGGACATGGACGTGGCGGTGGGGACGGAAGGTGCGGGCGGCGGGGCGGGGGCGGCGGCCGCTTCGATGACCGTGCGCAGCACCTGCCGGTCGTCGAAGGGGCGTACCACTCCGGCGATGTCCTGGCCCAGTTCGTGGCCCTTGCCCAGCACCAGCACGGAGTCCCCGGGCTCGGCGCGGGCCACGGCCGCCTCGATGGCCGCGGCCCGGTCCTCCTCGACCAGGACGGTGCCGCGCTCGTAGGCGGGCACCTCGGCGGCGCCCGCGAGCATGGTGGCCAGGATCGCCAGGGGGTCCTCGGTGCGGGGGTTGTCGGAGGTGAGCACGGCGGTGTCGGAGAGGCGGGCGAGCGCCGCTCCCATCGCGGTGCGCTTGTGCGGGTCACGGTCGCCGCCGCAGCCGAGGACGGTGTGCACCCGGCCCTCGGTGACCTTGCGGATCGCGTAGAGGACGGACTCGACCGCGTCGGGCTTGTGCGCGTAGTCCACGACGGCCAGGTAGGGCTGGCCCGCGTCGACCCGCTCCAGCCGCCCGGGGACCCCGGGCACCGCGCCGATGCCCTCGGCGGCGGTGTGCGGGTCGATGCCGGCGGCGACCAGGGCGGCGAGCGCGGCGAGCGCGTTGGCGACGTTGAACGGGCCGGGCAGCGGAGCGACGGCGTCCACCCGTACGCCCTCCGGGCCCACCGCGGTGAAGGTGGAGCCCAGCGTGCCCAGCTCGACGCCCTCGGCGCGCCAGTCGGCGTCCGGGTGGCCCTCCGCGGAGAAGGTGGTGACGGGGACCTCGGACTCGCGGATGAGCCGGAAGCCGTACTCGTCGTCGAAGTTGACGACCGCGGCGCGGGAGCGGGCCTTGGTGAACAGCTGGCGCTTGGCCTGGAAGTAGTCCTCCATGTCGGGATGGAAGTCCAGGTGCTCCGGGCTGAGGTTGTTGAAGACGGCGACGTCGAAGACGCAGCCGTCGACGCGGCCCAGCACCAGCGCGTGGCTGGAGACCTCCATGGCCACCGCGGTGACGCCGCGTTCGCGCATCACGGCGAAGAGCGCCTGCAGCTCCGTCGCCTCCGGGGTGGTGCGCTCGGACTTGAGGCGCTCGTCGCCGATGCGGGACTCGACGGTGCCGATCAGCCCCGTCAGGGCGCCGTCCTTCTCGGCAGCCCGACGCAGCCCGCCCTCGATGAGGTAGGCGGTGGTGGTCTTGCCGGAGGTGCCGGTGATGCCGATCTGGAGCAGGTCCTGGCCCGGCTCGCCGTAGATCCGCGCGGCGAGGGCGCCCATCCGGCGGCGCGGCTCCTGGACCGTGAGCACGGGCAGCCCGGTGGCGGCGGCGCGTTCGGTACCCGTCGGGTCGGTGAGCACCGCGACGGCGCCGAGGCTGGCGGCCTGGGTGGCGAAGTCGGCGCCGTGGAACCGGGCGCCGGGGAGGGCGGCGTAGATGTCGCCGGGGCGCACCGCGCGCGAGTCATGGGTGATGCCGGTGGCCGCCGCGTCCTCGGCGGGGGCGGCGATGCCCAGCGCTTCGGCGAGCACCGACAGGGGTGCGGGGCGGAGCTGTTCCGGGCGTGGGGGCGCGGTGGGATTCTGATCAGCGTGTGGCACGGCGGTGAGCGTACCGGGCAGACCGTCACCCTCGCGAAGCGAGGGGCGTGCGGAGAACGGGGGTTTCCCGCGGTTCCGTGCACCGTCAGTGATCGTTCTCACGTGCCGCTCCGTGTCGTTCGTCCTGCTTGTGGAAGACGGGCAGGGCCTCTGGTTCGGCACCGGTCGGGGGGACCTGGAGTGTCTTCAGGGAGAACTCCATGACCTGCTTGAAGACCGGGCCGCACACGTCACTGCCGTGGTAGCTGCCCTTGCGCGGGTTCTGTACGGCGCAGTAGACGGTGACCCTGGGTTTGTCGGCGGGGGCGAAGCCCGCGAAGGAGGAGGTGTAGCCCCGGTAGCGGCCGGTCTCGGGGTCCACCCGGTTGGCCGTGCCGGTCTTGCCCGCGACCTGGTAGCCGGGGATGCGGGCGACGGTGCCGGTGCCCTCGTCGCTGGAGACCACGGATTCCATCATCCGGCCCAGGGTGCCCGCGGTCTTCTCGCTGACGACCCGGCGCTCCTCGGGCTTGGGGGCGGCGGAGAAGCGGCCGTCGGGGCCGGTGGTGCCGCGTACGAGGGTGGGCTCCTGCCGTACGCCGCCGTTGGCGATGGTCGAGTAGATCGAGGCGGCCTGCACGGCGTTGAGCGAGAGCCCCTGGCCGAAGGGGATCGTGTACTGCTGCGAGGCGGACCAGTCCTGCGGCTTGGCCAGGATGCCGGGGGTCTCACCGGGGAAGCCGAGGCCGGTCTGCCGGCCCAGGCCGAACTTCCGCAGGTAGGAGTGGAGTACCTTGTTGGCCTCCCGCTGGGTGTCGCCCAGCTGTTCGGCCGCCAGGATGGTGCCGATGTTGCTGGACTTGGCCAGCACGCCGTTGAGGGTGAGCTGCCAGGTGGGATGGTCCATGTCGTCCGCGAAGGAGCGGTCGGCGCGGGGCAGCCGGTTGGGCACGGTCACGTGGGTACGCGGGGTGGCCGCGCCCTCTTCGAGTACGGCCGCCATCGACATCACCTTGGAGGTGGAACCGGGCTCGAAGGTGTCCTGGAGGGCGGCGTTGCCCAGGGTCGAGGCGTCGGCCTCGCCGATGCGGTTCGGGTCGAAGGTGGGCGCGTTGGCCATGCCGAGGATCTCGCCGGTGGTGGTGTCCTGCACGACGACGTAGCCGCTGTCCGCCTTGGACTTGGTGACCTGCTCGGTGATGGCGCGCTGCGCGGCCCACTGGATGTCGCGGTCCAGGGTCAGCTCGACGTCGGAGCCCGGTACGGCCGCCTGCTCCTCGACCCCGGCGGTGGGGACCTGACGTCCGCCGGACTGGGCGTAGGTGATCTTGCCGTTCTCGCCCTCCAGCTCGTCGTTGAGCTGCGCCTCCAGGCCGCCGCCGCCCTTGCCCTCGGCGTTGACGAAGCCCAGGACACTCGCGGCGAGCTTGTCGTTGGGGTAGACGCGCTTCGCGTGCTCCTCGGAGTAGACGCCGGCCAGCACGTTGGCCCCCGTCCGGGCGGCGGCCTTGTCGGCGAGCGCGCTCTTGAGGTCCCGGATCTGCCGCCATGCCTGCGGGGTCTGCTGGCGGGCCAGGACGACGTAGCGGGTGTCCCGCGACAGCTTCGCGGTCAGCTCCGCGGGGTCCTCGCCGACGATCGGGGCGAGCAGCGCGGCGGCGCGGGCGGGCGCGTCGCGGACGCCGGCCTGCTCGGGGGTGAGGAGGTAGGGGTCGGCGGTGATGTCGTAGGCGTCGACGGTGGTGGCCAGCGGCGTGCCGTCGCGTGCGGTCATGGTGCCCCGGTCGGCGGCGAGCGTGACGGTGATGTGGCGGTTGACGGCCGCCTTGTCGGCGAACGCGCCGGCGTCCACCGCCTGCACCTGGAGCAGGCGGGCGGTGAAGACGAGCACGACCAGGGTGACGGTGACCCCGACGAGGCGCAGCCGGGGGCGGGGGCGCGCGAGCCGGAGCGCACCGGCGGTGCCACGGGGGCGCCCGGCGTTCCGGGGGCGGGGGCGCGCGCGCTCGCGGTCCTTGTCGCGCGCCTTCTCGCGCTCGCGCTCCCGGGGGCGCTCGCGGCCGCTGCCGCGGGCGGGGGCCGGCCGGGGGCGGGGGCGGCCGGGGTCCTGCCCGTCGCGGCCCCGCGCGGGCCGGGGCACGCGGCGTTCCCCGCGAGAGCGCTCGCTCACCCCTCCCCCTCTCCCGGGCCGGGTGCCGCGGGGTCGGCCACGGCGTCCTGCGGGGCGGCGGGGATCTGGGAGGCGGGTGCGGGGACCGGCGCGGACGGCTCGGCACCCGGCTCCGCGGCACTCTCCTCGGCCGCGCCGGGCTCCGCGGCACCGGCCTCGGCCGCGCCCGGCGAGTCCGGCGGCGCCGAGGTGGGCGACGGCGCGGGCTCCGCCTCGCCGCGCACCTTGCCCTCGGGGGTCAGGAAGGCGGGCACACCGCCGGGCACCATGCCCAGCTCACGGGCCCGCTGCTCCAGCGCCTCGGGGGCGGAGTAGGAGCCCACCTCCTGCTCCAGCGCCTGCTGCTCGTCGCTCAGCTCCTTGTTCTTCCGCTCCAGCTCCTCCAGTTCGAACGAGCCGTTGTTGAGCGAGGCGTTGAGCAGCAGCAGCGCCAGCAGGCCGGACCCGAGCAGCACCACGACCAGCAGCACGAACGGGGCGCGGGCGGCCCGCGAGCCGCCCGCGGGCACCAGGGTGCGCAGCCGGGCCAGCCGCTGCTGGGCGGTCACGGCAGCACCTCCCGTACCCGCTCGGCGCCGCGCAGCCGGGCGGGGGCGGCACGGCGGTTCTCGGCGATCTCGTCCTCGGCAGGCAGTTCGGCTCCCCTGGTCAGCAGCCGCAGCCGCGGCTGGTAGCGCTCCGGGACGACGGGCAGCCCGGCGGGTGCGGTGCTGCCCGCCCCGGCCGTCAGGACCCGTTTGACCAGCCGGTCCTCCAGCGAGTGGTACGAGAGGACGGCGATCCGGCCGCCGACGGCCAGCGCGTCCACGGCGTCGGGCACGGCGCGCTCCAGCACCGCGAGCTCGCCGTTGACCTCGATGCGCAGGGCCTGGAAGGTGCGCTTGGCGGGGTTGCCTCCCGTGCGCTTCGCGGCCTGCGGCAGCGCGTCCCGGATCACCTCGACCAGCCGGGCACTGCTGGCGAAGGGCTCCCGCTCACGCTCGCGGACCACGGCGCCGACGATGCGTCTGGCCTGCTTCTCCTCGCCGTACGCGCGCAGGATGCGCACCAGTTCACCGGGCGGGTAGGTGTTGAGCACCTCGGCGGCGCCGATGCCGGTGCTCTGGTCCATCCGCATGTCCAGCGGGGCGTCCTGGGCGTACGCGAAGCCGCGCTCGGCCTCGTCCAGCTGCATGGAGGAGACGCCGAGGTCGAACAGGACGCCCTGGACGCGCGGGGTGCCGAGGCGGCTGAGGACTGCGGGGAGTTCGTCGTAGACGGCGTGCACGAGCGTCGCCCGTCCGCCGTACGGGGCCAGCCGCTCACCGGCCAGCCTCAGCGCCGCCGGGTCCCGGTCGAGGCCGATCAGCCGGACGCCGGGGAAGGTGCTGAGCAGGGCCTCCGCGTGGCCGCCGAGACCGAGCGTGCAGTCGACGACCGTGGCGCCGGGCTCGGCGAGGGCGGGGGCCAGCAGCTCCAGGCAGCGTCGCAGCATGACGGGGACGTGGCGCTCGTTCGTACTCATGTGCCCTCTCAGCTCCGGCGGGCGATCCGGGCCCCTCCGGCCGTTCGTGCCCTCACGCACATGCTCCCTGGTCTCCGTCCGCACCGCGGCGGCGCGGTCGGCCGACGCGGGGAAGGAACGGCGGCGGGCCCGGAGCGGGAGGAGGCCGAGCCGCACGCGCGCCCCGCGCACACGGGGGATTCGGGAGCCGCACGGTGTGCCGCGGTTCCCGCTTCGCGTCACTTTAGTCCACTCTTCCCCCCGGTCAACCAACCGTCAGGCGCGCCCGCAAGGCGCATCCGGACGGGTCACACCACCCGAACGAGCCAGTACCACCTGTGGGGTACCTCACAGGACGCTCTGTTGACCAGCTTTGCCCCGCCTCCTTGCCTGTCGCCAGGCACCGGACGGTTTAACGTCGTACACATGCCGCCTTCCGAACACCACGCCACGGTCACCGACGAACTGGTAGCCGCCAACGAGCGCTACGCCGCCGGTTTCACCGATCCCGGGATGGACGCCCGCCCCGTCCGGAAAGTCGCCATCGTCGCCTGCATGGACGCACGCCTCGACCTCCACGAGGCCCTCGGCCTCGAACTGGGCGACTGCCACACCATCCGCAACGCGGGCGGCGTGGTCACCGACGACATCATCCGCTCGCTGACGATCAGCCAGCGCGCGCTGGGCACCCGCTCGGTCGCCCTCATCCACCACACCGGCTGCGGCCTGCTCGACCTCACCGAGGACTTCCGGTACGAGCTGGCGGCCGAGGTCGGCCAGCGCCCTGCCTGGGCGGTCGAGGCGTTCCGCGACCTGGACAGCGCTGTCCAGCAGTCGATGCAGCGGGTGCGCACCTCGCCGTTCCTCCCGTACCGCGACGATGTGCGCGGGTTTGTCTTCGACGTGCGGACGGGCCTGCTGCGGGAGATCGCCTCGGAGATCGCCCAGGAACAGTGACGTAACCGCTTCTCGACGTGAAGAATGGGCCAAGTGACAACGTATGACGAACACGTGAGCCTCAGCGATCTGACGACCACCGCGGACGAGGTACGCCGCTCGGTGGAGCGCGTGATCGAGGGCAAGCCGGAAGCGGTGCGGCTCTCGCTGACCGTGCTGCTCGCCGAGGGACACCTCCTGATCGAGGATGTGCCGGGCGTCGGCAAGACGATGCTCGCCAAGGCGCTCGCCAGGTCGATCGACTGCTCGGTGGCACGTATCCAGTTCACCCCGGACCTGCTGCCGTCCGACATCACGGGCGTGAGCGTCTACGACCAGCAGCGGAAGGACTTCGAGTTCAAGCCCGGCGCGATCTTCGCCCAGATCGTCATCGGCGACGAGATCAACCGCGCCTCGCCCAAGACCCAGTCGGCGCTGCTGGAGTCGATGGCGGAGCGGCAGGTGACCATCGACGGGCAGACGTACACCCTGCCCGACCCCTTCATGGTCGTCGCCACCCAGAACCCGGTCGAGATGGAGGGCACCTACCCCCTCCCCGAGGCCCAGCGCGACCGCTTCATGGCCCGGCTGTCCATCGGCTACCCCAGTCCGGCCGCCGAGCTGGAGATGCTCGACGTGCACGGCGGCGCGTCCCCGCTGGACGACCTCCAGCCGGTGGCACACGCCAGCGAGATCGTGAAGCTGGTCGAGGCGGTGCGCGGCGTGCACGTCGCGGACGCCGTACGCCGTTACGCGGTGGAGCTGGTCGCCGCCACCCGCAACCACCCCGACCTGCGGCTGGGCGCCTCGCCGCGGGCGACGCTGCACCTGGTGCGGGCCGCGAAGGCGGCGGCGGCGCTGAGCGGCCGTGAGTTCACCCTGCCCGACGACGTGCAGGCGCTGGCCGTGCCGGTGCTGGCGCACCGGCTGCTGCCCACCGCGCAGGCCCAGCTGAACCGGCGTACCGCCGAGCAGGTGGTGGCCGAGATCCTCCAGCGCACCCCGGTGCCCACGGCCGTGCCGCCGCACCCGGCGCCCGGCACTCCGGCACCGCCCGCGGGCGCGCCGCACCCGGGCGGGCTTCACCCGGGCGCGCCGCCCGCCGCGCAGGCGCCGCCCCCGCCCGTCCCGCCGCCGTACGGCCAGCAGCCCCGGGGTTACTGATGGCCTGGGGCCCCGAAGCCGACAGGGAGCAGCCGAGGGGCTCGCTGCGCAGCGCCTTCGGCGGCCTCACCACCCGCGGGCGCTCCTTCCTGGCCGCCGGCGTGGCGGCGGGGATATGCGCGTACGTGCTGGGCCAGTCCGACCTGCTGCGGGTAGGGATACTCCTGGCCGCGCTGCCGCTGGTGTGCGTGCTGGTGCTGCACCGCACCCGGCACCGGGTGACCGGTTCGCGGCGGCTGGCCCCGGCCCGGGTGCCCGCGGGCAGCGAGTCGCGCGTCCATCTGCGGGTCGACAACGTCTCCCGGCTGCCCACCGGACTGCTGATGCTGCAGGACCGGGTGCCGTACGTGCTGGGGCCGCGCCCCCGCTTCGTCCTGGACCGGGTGGAGCCCGGCGGAGGGCGCGAGGTCTCCTACCGGGTCCGGTCCGACCTGCGCGGGCGCTACCCGCTGGGACCGCTCCAGCTGCGGCTGTCCGACCCGTTCGGCATGTGCGAGCTGACCCGCTCCTTCAGCGCCTACGACACGCTCACCGTCGTCCCGCAGGTGCAGCCGCTGTCCCCGGTGCGGCTGGCCGGGGAGACCAGCGGCTACGGCGAGGGCCGCCAGCGCGCGCTCGCGCTGGCCGGCGACGACGACGTGATCCCCCGCACCTACCGGCACGGTGACGACTTGCGCCGCGTCCACTGGCGGTCCACCGCCAGGTACGGCGAGCTGATGGTGCGCCGCGAGGAGCAGCCGCAGAAGGCGCGCTGCACCGTCCTGCTGGACACCCGGCGCGCGGCGTACGCCGGTTCCGGCCCCGGTTCGCCCTTCGAATGGGCGGTCGCGGGCGCGGCCTCGGTCAGCCTCCACCTGCTGGAGCGCGGCTACGCGGTGCGGCTGCTGACCGACACCGGGGCGATGACCCCCGGCCCGGACGGCGGTGGCTTCGGCGGCGACTCCTCGGACACGGCGGGGCTGCTGCTGGACACCCTGGCCGTGGTCGAGCACTCGGCCGAGTACGGCATGGCCGCCGCCCACGACGTGCTGCGCGGCCACACCACGGGCCGCGAGGGGCTGCTGATCGCCTTCCTCGGGACGCTGGACGAGGAGCAGGCGGAGCTGGTCGGGCGGATGCGGCAGCGTACGAACCGGGCTGTGGCCTTCCTGACGCAGCCCGTCGCGCCGCTCGTCGGGCCGTTCACGGGACAGCCCGGCGGACCTGCCGGGCAGCCGCAGGAACACGAGCCCGACCCCGGCACCCGGGTGCTGCGGGAGGCGGGCTGGACGGTGCTGGCCGCCGGGCCGGGAGTACCGCTCGACGCCCTGTGGCGGGACGCGGACAGTGCGACGGTGAAGGGGCTGGAGCGATGAGTGGGCGGGGCAGGCTCGCGCTGTGCGCGGCCGTGGCGACGATCGCGGCGGCCTGCGCGCTGCTGCCGCTGGTGAGCCCGGCGACCTGGCTGCTCCAGGTCTCGATGCTGATCTGCGTGCAGACCGGGGTGGGCGTCGTGGGCAGAAGGGTGCCGCTGGCCCGTCCGCTGATCATCCTGGCGCAGGCGCTCGTCTCGCTGCTGCTGCTGACCGTGCTCTTCGCCGGTGACCAGGCGATCGGCGGCGTGCTGCCGTCGCCGGAGGTCTTCCGGGAGTTCGGTCAGCTGCTGACCGACGGATCGCAGGACGTGAGCGAGTACGCCGTGCCGGCCCCGGTCACCGACGGCATACGACTGATGCTGATCGGCGGCGTGCTGTCGATCGCGCTGCTCGTGGACGCCCTCGCGGTGACCTTCCGCAGCGCCGCGCCCGCCGGACTGCCGCTGCTGGCGCTCTACTCGGTGGCGGCCGGGCTGTCCGAGGACGGCGCGCGCTGGCTGTGGTTCCTGTGCGCGGCGGGCGGCTACCTGCTCCTCCTGCTGGCCGAGGGCCGGGAGCGGCTGTCCCAGTGGGGGCGGCTGTTCACCGACCGGACGCGCCCCGGCGCGCCCCCGTACCAGCCGGGCAGCGTGGGTGCACCGGTGCGCGCGCCGGTGCGCACGGGGCGGCGGATCGGCGCGGTGTCCCTGAGCATCGCGCTGCTGGTGCCGGCTCTGCTGCCCTCGCTCAGCGGCGGGCTGCTCGACTCGGTGGGCACCACGGGCGGCGGGCGGGGCGGCGATGGTGCGGTCTCGGCGGTGAATCCGCTCGTGGCGCTCCAGGACAGCCTCAACCAGCCGGAGAACCGCACGGTGCTGACCTACCGGAGCAAGGGCGCGCCGAACCGCGAGAAGTACCTGCGGATCGTCGCGCTGGACCAGTTCGACGGCTCCGCGTGGAAGCCCTCCGAGCGGCGCATCCGCTCGCTGCCCGACCCGCTGCCGACGCCGCGCGGGCTGAGCCCCGAGGTGGAGACGAAACCGGTCACCACCACCGTCAAGGCGGCCGACTGGTACGCGCAGAACTGGCTGCCGATGCCCTACCCGGCCAGCCGGGTGTCGGTCGACGGCCGCTGGCGCTTCGAACCGGAGGGCCGGACGCTGGTGGGCGACCGGGGGCAGACCACCCGCGGGGTGAACTACCGGGTGGAGAGCCTGTCGGTGCAGCCCACCCCCGAGCAGCTGGCGCAGGCGGGCGCCCCGCCGCAGTCCCTGGCGGAGGAGTACACACAGGTCCCCGACTCGCTGCCCGAGGTGGTGGCCGAGCAGGCGCAGGACGTCACCCGCGGCGCGGCCAACAACTACGAGCGCGCCATGAAGCTCCAGCAGTGGTTCGGGGAGGACGGCGGCTTCACCTACGACACCGAGGTGCGGGCGGGCACCGGCTCGGCGGCGATCGTCAACTTCCTGAAGCAGAAGGAGGGCTTCTGCATTCACTTCGCGTTCTCGATGGCCGCCATGGCGCGGACGCTGGGCATCCCGGCGCGCGTCGCCGTCGGCTTCACGCCGGGCACCTCGCAGGGTGACGGCACGATGGCGGTGGGCCTCCAGGACGCGCACGCGTGGCCGGAGCTGTACTTCGAGGGCGTCGGCTGGACGCGGTTCGAGCCGACCCCCACCCGAGGTACGGCGCCGCCCTACGCCATCCCGGACGCGCCGGAGGTCGACGCGGACCGGGAGGACCAGCTCCCCGAGCGGCCGGAGCTGTCGCCGCAGCCGGCCCCGGAGCCAAGCCAGTCCGAGGAGTGCACCGCCGCGGAGAAGCGGGCCGACCCGCAGTGCGGCCAGGCAGCCGCGCTGCCGGACAGCGGCTCCTCCGGCGGCGGGTTCCCGCTGCGCATGACGGTGCTGGGGGCCGGAGCGGCCGTGCTGCTGCTCGGCCTGCCGATCCTTCCCCTGCTGTGGCGGGTGCGGGCCCGCTCCAGACGGCTGGCCCGCGGGGCCGGCCCGCTGGAGGCGTGGCGCGAACTCCTGGACTGCGGCTGGGACTACGGCATCGCGCCGGACGAGGCGGCGACCCCGCGCAAGGCGGCGGAGCGGCTCGCCCGCGAGGGAGGGCTGCCGGAGGAGGCCGCCGAGTCGGCACACCGGGTCGCCCGCGCCCTCGAACAGGTGCTCTACGCTCCGGCGCCCGAGCCGGTACCCGGCCTGGCGGCGGACGTACTGCGGGTACGGGACGCGCTGCGCTCCGGGGCCTCCCGGCGGCTGCGGCTGCGGGCACTGCTGCTGCCCCGCTCGGCCGTACGGGTGACCTGGGCGGCCGCGGAGCGCCGGGCCGCGCTCGGCCGGTGGTGGCGCGGGGTGGTGCGGGTGCCGTTCGCCAAGAGGCCGGCGAAGGGCACGGAGTAGCGGAGCGGCCTCAGCCCGTGGCCGCCGGGCGGTCACGGGCTGAGGCCTGCGGCCGGGCGACGCCACGGCGGCGCGCGGCGGAAACGCAGGAAGGGTGGGGCCGCCTGGAGAGGCGGCCCCACCCTTCCTGACCGTCATAGGTCAAGGTCATACGTGGTACGTCGCACGTGATACGTCGTGCATCAGGCGAGAGAGCGGGCGGCAAGGCGGGAGGGAACTAACCCTGCTCGTCCCGGCGGCGCTGCCAGCGCTCCTCGATGCGGTTCATCACGGAACGGCGCTGCCGTGGCTGGCGGCGCTGCCGCGTACCGCTGCCCCCGGCCCCGCCCGGTGGCGCGGAGCCCGGATCGCCTGCGGCCTGCTGCTCCTCCCCCGGCTTGGGGGCCTTGCGCCAGCCGGTCACCGCGAGCACGGCACAGCCGAGCATGACGAGGAAACCAACGACACTGACCCAGATCTGCTGGGCGACCATACCGGCCATGAGGAGCGCGATGCCCACCAGAAAGCCCGCGACCGCCTGGTACACCCGCTTGCGGGTGTACTTGCGCAGCTCGCTTCCCTCGAGCGCTGTCGCGAACTTGGGATCTTCGGCGTACAGCGCTCGCTCCATCTGCTCGAGCATGCGCTGCTCGTGCTCAGAGAGCGGCACGGAGTCCTCCTACTCGTCGGTCGCGGGGGCGACCGGATGCGACCCTTCAAGGATAGGCAGGGAATCGCCCCCGTGAAACCCGCCCTCTACGCCAATTCCTCGCACTTACGCCCGCATGCCGGGCAGTGGTGATGGTCGGTGCATTCCGTGCATTCCCTCACCGCCTTTCCGTCATGCCGGACGGTGTGCCTCGATCATACGGCGAGTAGCAGCCAATCGGGCGGGCTGTGCTCTACCGCACCTCGGCCAGCACGTGCAGCTGGCCGGCCACCGCGTGGAAGGCGGGCAGCCCCGAGGCCGCGGCCTCCAGTCGGCCCAGCGCCTCCTGTGCGTCGGCCTCCGACTCCTCCGTCGCCCCCGGCACCAGATCCGCGAAGATCCGCACGCCGTGCACGGAGGCCACCTCCAGCCCGGTGGCGGTGACCAGACCGGTCAGCTGCTCGGCGGTGAAGCGGCGCGGCACCGGGTCGCCGTCGCCCCAGCTGCCGGCCGGAGCGGTGAGTGCCTGCCGCGCCTCGCTGAAGTGGCCCGCCAGGGCGCGGGCCAGCACGGCGCCGCCCAGCCCGGCGGCGAGCAGGCTGAGCGTCCCGCCGGACGGGCGGAGCGCGGCCACGGCGTTCCGCAGCCCCTCCGCCGGATCGTCCACGTACTCCAGGACCCCGTGGCACAGCACCGCGTCGGAGCCGGCGCGCTCGGCGACGTCGAACAGCCCGTGCACGTCCCCCTGCACGCCGCGCACCCGCTCGGCGACCCCGGCCTCCGCCGCCCGGCGCTCCAGCGCGAACAGCGCGTCGGGGCTGGGGTCGACCACAGTGACGCGGTGGCCGAGGCGGGCGACCGGCACCGCGAAGTTGCCGGTGCCGCCGCCGGTGTCCAGGACGTCCAGGACGTCCCGGCCGGTGCTCTTGACCCGCTGGTCGAGCGCGTCCTTCAGCACCTCCCAGACCACGGCGGTACGGAGGGAAGCGCTGGGGCGGGACATGGCGGTGGCTCCTCGGCAACTGTGGTGCGGGCGAGTCCCAGCGTAACCGCAGGCCGGGCGGCGGGCGGCGGGCGCCGTGCCCCGGGGGGGGCGGCCCCCCGTCCGGCACTCCCTGCCGAGCCGCGCCACCCGCCGCCGCGCGTCACCCCGCACGCGAACGCGCGCGCCAGCCCTCCTCGTCCGCCGGGGCCACCCGCGGCTGCGGCAGCGCGGGCTGGGACACCAGCATCCGCTCGACGAGCCGCAGGAAGACCCCGGCGTCCCGGACGAGGTCGTCGGCGTCCCGCCAGCAGGCCGCGGCGGGGATACCCGCCTCGGCGCGCGCCCGGCGCGCGGCGCCGGAGGCGAACAGGGCGCTCCACTCGGTCAGTTCGGGTGCGACCTCGGGCAGCACCTCCCAGGCGCTGCGTATCGCTCCCGGGCGGACTCTCCGCCTGGGCGGGCCGCCTCGGCGGCGGGGGCTCGGCTCCTCGGGGCGGACGCGGACGGCGAGGACCGCCGCCGCGGTGCGCAGCGCGGCGAGGTGCGCCGTGGCGTAGCGCTCGTTGGCCGTCTCCATGGCCATCGCCTCGTCGAGCCCGTGCTGCGCCTGGGCGAGCAGGTCGAGCGCGGCGGGCGGCGCCGAGGCGCGGCGGAGGACGGGGTGGACATCGTTCGGGGGCCCGTGCATGGCGAACCTCCTGCAGTCGTCTGACGGTTCCGATGATTCGGCCGTATGGACATATCGTTGCGCATGCCACTGACAATCGCTGTGACCTGCGCAGACGCACGCCTCCAGGGAGCTGCGGAAGCCATCGGCACGGGGCGGGGCGCGGTGGAGCGGCTGGCCGCCCCGCAGGAAGCCGCCCACGCCCGCCGCCCGTTCGTCGGCCCCGTCCCGGTCTGTGAGAATCTGCGCCATGGACACGAGCAGCACGCGTCGCAGGGCAACCCGGCAGAAGCTCTACGAGGCGGCGGTCACGCTCATCGCCGAGCAGGGCTTCTCCTCCACCACCGTGGACGAGATCGCCGACCGTGCGGGCGTCGCCAAGGGCACGGTCTACTACAACTTCAAAAGCAAGACCGAACTCTTCGAGGAACTCCTGCGCCACGGCGTCTCGCTGCTCACCACCGACCTCCAGCGGGCCGCCGACGCCACGCTCGAGAGAGGCGGCAGCCGGGTGGAGGCGCTGGACTCGATGATCCGCGCCGGGCTCCACTTCATCGACCGCTACCCGGCCTTCACCCAGCTCTACGTGGCCGAGCTGTGGCGCACCAACCGCGCCTGGCGGCCCACCCTGACGGTGCTGCGGCAGCAGGTGATCGCCGTGGTCGAGACCGTGCTGCGCGACGCGGTGGCCAAGGAGGAGCTGAGCGAGGAGGTCGACGTGCAGCTGACCGCCGCCGCGCTGGTGGGGATGGTCCTGGTGTCCGCGCTGGACTGGCAGTCCTTCCAGCCGGAGCGTTCGCTGGACGAGGTGCACGGCGCGCTGAGCATGCTGGTGCAGGGACGGGTGGGCGGCCCGGTCGCGTAGGCCCTCCGGGCGGCGGGCCGGCGCGCGGCGGTTAGAGTCCCTGGTCATGGCACGGATTGCGGTGATCGGCGCCGGCCTGGGCGCCATGGCGGCGGCGGCACGGCTGGCGGTCGCCGGGAACCAGGTGACCGTCCTCGAGCGCACCGGCACCTACGGCGGCGCCGTACGGCGCTGGGAGCGCGACGGCTTCGCCTTCGACACCGGCCCCGGACTGCTGCGGCTGCCCGCCGTCTACCGGGACCTGTTCGTCAAGACCGGCCGCGAGCCGCTGGAGGAGTGCGTCGGGCTGACCCAGGTCGACCCGGCCGCGCGCCACCACTTCGCGGACGGCACCACCGTCACCCTCCCGAACGCCTCCCGCGCCGGAGTCACGGCGGCGCTGGACGCGGCGCTCGGCGCGGGCGCGGGCGCCCGCTGGAACGAACTGCTGGCCCGTGCCCGCACGGTCTGGGAGGCGACCCGCCGCCCGCTGCTGGAGGAGCCGCTCGACTTCGGGCCCGCCCGGGAGGCCCTGGAGCGCGACCCCTACCCGGCGCCGCGCAGACGCGGACTCCTGCGCCGCCGCGCCCCGCTGCTCGCCGAGGCCGGCGCCGCCGAACTGCGCGACGCGCGGCTGACGGCCCTGCTGGAGAGCGGCGCGCTCGCGTACGGCCTGCTGCCCGGGCGGGCACCGGCGAGCGCGGCGGTACTGCCCTACCTGGAGCAGACCTTCGGCACCTGGTACGTCCAAGGCGGCATGCGGGAGCTGGCGACGGCGGTGTACGAGCGGTGCCTGGCGCGCCGGGTGGAGTTCCGCTTCACCTCTCCGGCCGCGCGCGTGCTGGTGCGGGACGGCCGGGCGGCCGGGGTGGAACTGGCCGGGGACGGGGGGACGGTGGAGGCCGACACGGTCGTCTGGGGTGGCGGCCCGGTGGTGCCCGGTGCGGGCGCCGGGCAGGAGGCCGCTGCCGCCGCCGGGGACACCGGGGCCGGCGCGCGCTTCACCGTGCTGCTCGCGCTGCGCGGCGCGCGCCCCCAGGACACCGCGCACCGCACCGTCGTGCACGGCACGGACCGCACGGTCACGGTGCTGCGCCCGGACGACCCGGCGCTGCGCCCCGACGGCGCGCACGAGACGGCGGTGCTGTCGGCCGTACTGCCCGGCGCCGCCGGGGCGGGCGACCCGGAACGGCTGGCGGACGAGCTGCTGGCCACCGTCGACGCCGCCGGTCTGGGTCTCGGCGCGCGGGTGCTGTGGCGGGTGCCGCGCACCCCTGCGGACAACGAGGCCGAGACCGCGGCCCCCGGCGGGCTGGTGCCCCCGCCCGCGCTGGCGGGTGCGGGGGGCACGTACCTGCAAGCGCCCAACCGGACGCCGGTCGAGGGCCTGTACCGGGTGGGCGGCTGGGCACACCCCGGCGGCGGGCTCGCGCACGCCGGGATGTCGGGGGCGCTGGTGGCCGGACTGATCGTGGGCGGCGCGGACTGGCGCGGTTCGAGCTGACGGCCCGGCGCCGCCCGCTCAGTAGCCTCGCGGCTCGTCGTAGTAGCCGTTGCCCGAGGGGTCGTAGGCGTCGTAACCGGCGCCGTAGGGCACGCCGTCCGGGCTCTGCCCCTGCGCGCCCTCCTGGTACGGGTACGGCTGCTCGGGCGGCGGCGGCGTGCCCGCGTCGCGCTGCTGCGGCATCCACACGCCGCCGGGCGGCGTCTCCGGGTAGGCGCTCTGCGGGCTCTGTGCGCCGAGCGGGCTTCCCGCGTACGGCGGCTGCGGGTAGGGGGCGTCGGCGTAGGGATCGGGCTGGTACGGGTCCGGCTGGTACGCGTCGCCGCCGTAGGACTGCTGCGGGGCGGCGTACTGGCCCGGGGCGTACCCGGGCTGCTCGGGCGCGTACGAGGGCGGCGGTGGCGGTGTCCCCGCGCCGCTGACCGCGTCGAAGGCGGCGGTGGCGTACTGGGCGGAGTCGTAGCCGGCGCCGTCGTACTGCCCGCCGTCGTAGGCGGGGTAGGTCTCGGTCTCCGCCGCGGCGTACCGGTGCTGCTCGTCCCAGCCGCCGTACCCGGGCGCCTGGCCCGGGAGCGGCGGCTCCTGGTCGGGGGCCTGGCCGGGGATCTGGGCGGACTGCTGCGGCTCCTGCTGACCGCCGCGGTCGTACACGCCGTACCCGCCGGTGTCATCGGGCAGCGGCTGCGGCTCGTACGTCTCCAGGCCGGAGACCTGGAGCACCGGCTCCACGTCCGCCGCCTCCTGCCCGTCCGGGCCGCCCGCCCGCCTGCGGCGGCTGGAGCCGGGCTTACCGCCGAGCGCCCAGCCGGTGGAGAAGCCGCGGCGGTAGGAGAGGGTGACGAAGGTCTGGCCGACCGCGAAGGCCATCGCGCCCAGGGCGATCACGGCGATCGAGGAGAGCACCGCCACTCCGACGACCACTGTGGAGAAGCCGCCGAAGGCCAGCAGCCGCCAGCGCAGCCGCGCCTTGTACTGCAGCAGGACCTCGCCCAGCAGCCACAGCGCGACCACTCCGAACGCGATATAGAGGACCGCCCAGCCCATGTACGCCCCTCTTCCCGCCCGTGCAGCTCTGTCAGCTCGGGGACTGCCCGTGCAGTCCCAGATTCTCGTAGATCTCCAGTGTCGCCGTGGAGTGGTTGAGCGTAATGAAGTGGAGTCCGGGGATGTCCTCGGCCATCAGCCTCGCGCACAGCTCCGTGGCGTACTCGATCCCGATTGAGCGTACAGCGGCCGGGTCGTCTTTGACCGCGAGGATGCGTTCGGCGAGGCCCGGCGGGAAGGTGGCGTTGCTCAGTTTGGCGAAACGCTCGATCTGCCGCCAGTTGGTGACCGGCATGATCTCCGGGATGATGGGCGTCTCGCAGCCCGCCGCGGAGACGCTGTCGCGCAGCCGCAGATAGTCCTCGGCGTTGAAGAACATCTGCGTGATCGCGTAGTCCGCCCCTGCGCGGCACTTGTCCACGAAGTGGCGCACGTCGGTGTCCCAGTCCGTCGAGCGCGGGTGCATCTCGGGGAAGGCGGCCACGCCGACGCAGAAGTCCCCGGACTCCTTGATCAGCTCCACCAGCTCCGCCGCGTACCCCAGGCCCTCCGGGTGGCGCACCCACTCGCCCATCGGGTCGCCGGGCGGGTCGCCGCGCACCGCCAGGACGTTGCGGATGCCCGCGCCCGCGTACTGGCCGATGACGTTGCGCAGCTCCGCACGCGAGTGGTTGACCGCCGTCAGGTGCGCGACGGGGGTGAGCGTGGTCTCGGTGGCGATCCGCTCGGTGGAGGTGACCGTGCCCTCCCGGGAGGAACCGCCCGCGCCGTACGTCACGGAGACGAAGGTCGGCGCGACCGCCTCGATGCGCCGCAGGGCGTCCCAGAGCGTCCGCTCGCCCTTCTCCGTCTTCGGCGCGAAGAACTCGAAGGAGTACGAGCGGGTGCCTGAGGCGAGCAGATCACGAACCGCCGGAGTGCGAGCTGTCCTGGTGGAAGAGGTACCAAGGGCCATGAGTGCAGGTTAGCCGCCCGCACAAGACCGCCTCGCCAGCGCCGTACGCTATGCCCCTTCTGTCCGCTCCTCGGCCGCCTGGTGTCCCTCAGCGGCTGAGTGGACGCTCGCGCAGCCGACGGGCCAGGTCGGCGGCGGCCCCGGCCGGGTCGGCGGCCTCGGTGAGTGCGCGGACGACGACGACACGCCGGGCTCCGGCGTCCAGCACCTCGTCCAGGTTCCCGGCGTCGATGCCGCCGATCGCGAACCAGGGGCGGGCCGGGGAGAGCGCGGCCGTGTGCCGCACGAGCGGCAGGCCGGGGGCGGCGCGGCCGGGCTTGGTGGGGGTCGGCCAGCACGGGCCGGTGCAGAAGTAGTCCACGCCCGGCTCGGCCAGGGCCGCCGCCACCTCGTGCTCCGCGTGCGTCGACCGGCCGACGAGCACGTCCTCGGGGCCGCCGCCCAGGATGGCGCGGGCGGCCGGGACGGGCAGGTCGCCCTGGCCCAGGTGCAGCACGTCGGCGCCGACGGCGTGCGCCACGTCCGCCCGGTCGTTGACCGCGAGCAGCGCGCCGTGCCGACGGCAGGCCGCCGCGAACACGGCCAGGTGGTCCAGCTCCTCCGCCGCCTCCATGCCCTTGTCGCGCAGCTGCACGATGTCGACCCCCGAGCCGAGCACCGCGTCGAGGAACTCGGGCAGGTCGCCCCGCTCCCTGCGGGCGTCGGTGCACAGGTACAGCCGGGAGGCCGCCAGCCGCTCGCGGGCGGTGCCGGGCAGGGGCGGATGGGCGGTACGGGACATGGCGCGTTCCCCCGAGAAGGGGTGCATGGGCCTGGCGCGGCCCATGCACCGGTGTGGTGTGGTGTCGTGTCGTTGTGCGGTGCGGACCGGTGCGGTCCGGTCCGTCGTTCAGGGGCGCCGGCCGGGCCGCGCGGCCCGCTCAGACCGCGAGAGCCTGGGCGCGGCGCTTCACCTCTGTCCCGCGGTTCTCGCGCAGCGCCTGCGCCGGAGTCCCGGGCAGGCTGTCATCGGGTGTGAACAGCCACTCCAGCATCTCCTCGTCGCTGAAGCCGTCGTCCTTGAGGAGCGTGATGGTGCCCACCAGGCCCTTCACCACTCTGCCGTCGCCGACGAAGTCGGCGGGCACCTGGAGTACGCGGTTCTCCCCCCGCCGCACCGCGATCAGCTGGCCCTCCTTGACCAGCTGCCGGATACGGGTCACGGGGACGTCGAGCTGCTCCGCGACGTCGGGAAGGGTGAGCCAGGCGGGGACGAGAGCATCGGTCTTTGCGTCAATCTCGGTCACATGCACAAGACTGCCACCTCGCACTGACAGTCACTACCGCAGTGCCTTCTTCAGTGCGAGCGCCGGGTCCGAGACGAGCACCGGGTCCAGCCGCGTGCCCTGCGCTACGAGCTTGCGCCCCTGCGCCAGGTCGCGCGGGCGCCCGACAGCCAGCAGCGCGGTCAGCGCGCCGTCCCGCAGCCAGCACACCGACCAGGCCGCACCGCCCGGATCGCCGCGCCGCACCAGCTCGTCCCCCTCCGAGTGCTGCCCGACGTACTGCACGAAGCGGCCGAACTGCTCGGACCAGAAGTACGGCACGGGGTCGTACTCCACGCTCTCCTCGGCCCGCCCCGCGCGGCACTCGGCCACCAAATTCGCGGCGACCACCCGGGGGCCCTGGAGCGCGTTGTCCCAGTGGTGCACCAGCAGCCGCCTGCCGTAGCGGGCGGAGGGGAAGGAGGCGCAGTCGCCGACGGCGTACACGTGCGCCTGCGAGGTGCGCAGCCCCGCGTCCGCCCGGACCGAGCCGTCCGGGCACAGCGCGACGCCCGATCCGGCCAGCCAGCCGGTCGCGGGCCGCGCCCCGACGCCGACGACGACCGCGTCGGCGGCGAGCCGCTCGCCGTCCGCGAGCAGCACGCCGTCCGCCGCGACGGCGGTCACCGGGATGCCGACGCGCAGCCGGACCCCGCCCTCGGCGTACCAGTCGCGCATGTGCTCGGTGACCTCCGGCGGCAGTACGCCCGCCAGCGGCAGTCCGGCGGCCTCCACGACCGTCACCTCGCAGCCCGCCTCGCGCGCGGCCGTCGCGAACTCGGCGCCGATCCAGCCCGCGCCGACGACCACGACGGAGCCGCGCCCCAGCAGCACGGGGCGCAGCCGGGCGGCGTCGTCGAGCGTGCGCAGCAGGTGGACCCCGGGGCCGGGACCCGCCGCGATGCCCGCTTCCCAGCCGGGCGGCACGACGGGCTCGGCGCCGGTCGCCAGGACCAGCCGGTCGTAGGCGAGGGTGCCGCCGGCGGCGAGGTCCAGCCGGTGCGCCGAGGGCCGCAGCCCGGTGACCACGCGGCCCAGCTCCAGCCCGATGGCCAGGTCGTCGTAGTCGATGTCGAACTCCGAGCCCTCGACCTTGCCGAGCAGCACCGCCTTGGACAGCGGCGGCCGGTCGTACGGCCGGTGCGGTTCGGCGCCGATCAGCGTGACGGCGCCCGCCCAGCCCTGCTCGCGCAGTTGGACGGCGGTCTGCACCCCGGCCATCCCGGCTCCGACGATGACGACGTGTTCGGGTGCCGGATTCCGCTCAGGGCTGTCAGTCACCCCGTCACTCTAACGACCAGGCGCGCGCGGGCCGGCCCCACCAGGGCCGGGCATGGAGCCGCCCGGCCGTCAGCCCGGCACCTGCTCCACCGCGCTGGTGCCGCTGCCCGGCTGCGACTCCCACTGCCAGCCCTCCTCCAGCCGCAGCCGGCCGTCGGGCAGCGCCGTGACGCGGCTGACGCAGTGCCCGGAGGCGGTGGTCCCGTCCGAGCGCAATGGGACGTAGCGGAAGTCGAGCCGGTCGCCCGTGCGCGTCCCGACCAGCTGGCCGCGCGCGACGTCACCGCCCTCGTACGCGGCCCACACCTGGCCGTCGAGCGAGGGGTGCACGGTCGGGCTCCCGGGGGTGCGGAGGCTTCGGCGCACGCCCCGGGACCGTACGGACGGCGGAGTGCACCGGCTCCTTGCCCGGCGCCCGGAGGGGCGCAGTAGGGTGGCGAGCGTACGACATACGCGGGAGCCCGGACGTACCGGGCTGAGAGGGAGGCTGACGGCCTCCGACCGTACGAACCTGATCCGGGTCATACCGGCGAAGGGAGGACTGCTTTCCCATGCGCGGCGCGCATCCCCGAACGGACGTGCTCGTCCTGGGCGGCGGCATCATCGGACTGGTCACCGCCTGGCGGGCGGCGCAGCGCGGCCTGCGTACCGAGGTCGTGGACCCGGCGCCCGGCGGCGGCGCGGCGCGGGTGGCGGCCGGCATGCTCGCCGCGGTCACCGAGCTGCACTACGGCGAGGAGGCCCTGCTGGCCCTCAACCTCGCCTCCGCCGAACGCTACCCGGACTTCGTCCGGGAGCTGGAGGAGGCCAGCGGCCTGCCGACCGGCTACCGGGCCTGCGGCACCCTCGCGGTCGCCCTCGACGCCGACGACCGGGCGGACCTGCGCGAGCTGCACGCCCTCCAGCAGCGCTGCGGGCTGGACTCCCAGTGGCTCTCCGGCCGCGACTGCCGGCGTCTGGAGCCCATGCTGTCCCCTTCCGTGCGCGGCGGTCTCCGGGTGGACGGCGACCACCAGGTCGATCCGCGCCGCCTGGCCGCCGCGCTGCTGGCCGCCTGCGAACGGGCGGGCGTGGCCTTCCGCCGCGTGGCGGCGGCCCGGCTGGCGGTCGCGGGCGACCGCGCCACCGGGGCCGTGCTGGCGGACGGCACCGAGGTGGGCGCGGCGCACACGGTGCTGGCCACCGGTCCGGACAGCGGGCGGCTGGCCGGCGTGCCCGGCGAGGTGCTGCCCCCCGTACGGCCGGTCAAGGGGCAGGTCGTGCGGCTACGGGTGCCGGACGCGTACGCGCCCTTCCTCTCCCGTACGGTGCGCGCCGTGGTGCGCGGCGGGCACCTCTACCTCGTGCCGCGCGCCGACGGCGAGCTGGTGGTGGGCGCCACCAGCGAGGAACTGGGCTGGGACGTCACGGTGACCGCCGGCGGGGTCTACGAGCTGCTGCGCGACGCGCACGAGCTGATCCCGGGCATCACCGAACTGCCGCTGGCCGAGACCGGCGCCGGACTGCGGCCCGCCTCCCCGGACAACGCCCCGCTGCTGGGGCCCACCGCGCTTCCCGGCCTGATCATGGCCACCGGGCACCACCGCAACGGGGTGCTGCTCACCCCGGTCACCGGTGACGTGCTCGGTGAGCTGCTGGCCACCGGCGAACTCCCCGAGCACGCCCGCCCCTTCACGCCGCGCCGGTTCGGCGCGCCCCTCTCCCAGGAGCAGCCAGGATGAACGGCACCACCGACTCCACCCGCACCGTGACCGTCAACGGGGAGGCCCGGCGCGTGCCCGGCGGCCTCACCCTCGACCTGCTCGTCGGCCAGCTGACGGCCGCCCCCGCCGGGGTCGCGGCGGCCGTCAACGAGACGGTCGTACCGCGCGGCCGGTGGGCGCGGACCGCGCTCGCCGACGGCGACCGGGTCGAGGTCCTGACCGCCGTACAGGGAGGCTGAGACCCGCCATGAGCAGCACCGACACCACCGCGGACACCCGTACCAGCACCAGCACCGCCACCGCGGGCACCGCCACCGCTCCCGATCCGCTGCTCCTGGGCGGCGCCTCCTTCACCTCCCGGCTGATCATGGGCACCGGCGGCGCCCCCAGCCTCGACGTCATGGAACGCTCCCTGCTGGCCTCCGGCACCGAGCTGACGACCGTGGCGATGCGCCGCCTGGACCCGACCGTGCGGGGCTCGGTGCTCTCCGTCCTGGAACGGCACGGCATCCAGGTGCTGCCGAACACGGCGGGCTGCTACACGGCCGGCGAGGCCGTGCTGACCGCCCGGCTCGCCCGTGAGGCGCTGGGCACCAGCTGGGTGAAGCTGGAGGTGATCGCGGACGAGCGCACCCTGCTGCCCGACCCCGTCGAGCTGCTGGACGCCGCCGAGACCCTGGTGGACGACGGGTTCACCGTCCTGCCGTACACCAACGACGACCCGGTGCTCGCGCGCAAGCTGGAGGACGCGGGCTGCGCGGCGATCATGCCGCTGGGCTCCCCCATCGGCTCCGGCCTGGGCATCCGCAACCCGCACAACTTCCAGCTGATCACCGAGCGCGCGCGGGTCCCGGTCATCCTGGACGCGGGCGCGGGCACCGCCTCCGACGCGGCGCAGGCGATGGAGCTGGGCTGCGCCGCGGTCATGCTGGCCTCCGCGGTGACGCGGGCGCAGGAGCCCGCGCTGATGGCGGCGGCCATGCGGCACGCGGTGGAGGCGGGCCGTCTGGCCCACCGGGCGGGCCGTATCCCGCGGCGGCACTTCGCGGACGCGTCCTCGCCCACGGACGGCATGGCCGCGCTGGACCCGGAGCGCCCCGCGTTCGGCTGACCACCCGCTGTCACCCCTGTGGTGCCCGAGGTCATGGCCGCATCGGGAGGTTGTCACCGTTCGGCTTCAGTGCGGCTCGCTGCTGGTCCCGGGTGGAGTGGGGGGCGCGGGCCGCCTCGTAGACTCTCCGCCGTGGATGCGACCCTTCACGATCCGATCTGCGGCCAGGTACTCGACGGGCGGTACCGCGTCGACGCGCGCATCGCCGTCGGCGGCATGGCCACGGTGTACCGCGCGCTGGACACCCGGCTGGACCGGGTACTCGCGCTGAAGGTGATGCATCCCTCGCTCGCCGCCGACCGCCTCTTCGTCGACCGCTTCATCCGGGAGGCCAAGTCCGTCGCCCGGCTCGCGCACCCCAACGTGGTGGGCGTCTTCGACCAGGGCACCGACGGCACCTACGTCTACCTCGCCATGGAGTACGTCGCGGGCTGCACGCTCCGCGACGTGCTGCGCGACCGCGGGGCCCTCCAGCCACGGGCTGCCCTGGACGTGCTGGAGCCGATGCTCGCTGCGCTCGGCGCCGCGCACCGCGCCGGGCTGGTGCACCGGGACATGAAGCCCGAGAACGTCCTCATCGGCGACGACGGCCGGGTCAAGGTCGCCGACTTCGGGCTCGTGCGCACCGTGGACGGCCAGACCTCCGCCACCACCGACTCCCTCCTGGGCACGGTCTCCTATCTCGCGCCGGAGCAGATCGAGCACGGCCAGGCCGATCCCCGTACGGACCTGTACGCGTGCGGCGTGATGCTGCACGAGATGCTGACGGGCACCAAGCCGCACTCCGGCGGCACTCCGGCCCAGGTGCTGTACAAGCACCTGCACGAGGACCTCCCGGCGCCCTCCGCCGCCGTCCCCGGCCTCGCCCCCGAGCTGGACGGGCTGACCGCCCGCGCCGCCGCCCGCGACCCGGAGCAGCGGCCCGAGGACGCCGTCGCCCTGCTGGCCGAGACCCGTACGGCGCGCGCCGCGCTCACCGACGCGCAACTGGACGCGGTGCCGCCGCAGGCGAACGAGGCGGGCGAGCCCGGTGCCGAGCACCTGACCAGCGTCATCCCGCGCGCCTTCGGCACGTCCGCGGCCCCGGCCGCCGCCCCGGCCGACGGCTTCGTGGACACCACCGGCTCCGCGAGCGGCGCGGACGCGCTGGACCGGGACAGCCTGGCGCCGGTCCCCGGTGACGACGAGGACGGCGTGCACCGCACCAGCCGCCTGGCCGCGCCGCCCGCTGCGCCCCCGGCGCCGCCCGCACCGCCCCGCGGCCCGGCCGGCGCGGGCCGCCGCCGGCCCCGGCCCGCGGTGCTCGCGCTGCTGGGCGCGGTCCTGGTCGTGCTGCTGGGCACCGGGGTCTGGTACATCAACTCGGGCCAGTTCAGCCAGACCCCCGCGGTGCTCGACATGACCGAGGCCGAAGCCAAGGACGCCCTCCGCGAGGAGGGGTTCGAGGTGAAGGTGAAGCACGAGCACAGCGTGGGGATCAAGCGCGGCCGGGTGATCGAGAGCGATCCGAAGCCGGGCGGCCGCGTACGGGGCGACGGGCCGGTGACCATCGTGGTCTCGCGCGGCCCCGACGTCGTCAAGGTCCCCGACCTCTCCGGCAAGCCGCTCTCCGACGCCCGCGCCCAGCTCAAGGACGAGGGGCTGAAGCCCGGTCTCGTCAAGCGCGAGTTCGACGACGAGACGGCGCAGGGCTCCGTCATCCGCACCGACCCCAAGGCGGGCAGCAGCAAGCGGCCCGGCACGGCGGTAGCGCTGACCGTCTCCAAGGGGCGCGAGATCGAGATCCCGGACGTCGTCGGCGACGGCGAGGCCGAGGCCCGCGAGGAGCTGCGGGAGGCGGGGCTCAAGGTGCGCGTCGCAGCCCAGCGGGTGTTCTCGGAGGAGGACAAGGGCGCCGTCGCCCGGCAGTCCCCCGGCCAGGGCTCCATCGCCGCCAAGGGCGACACGGTCACGCTCACGGTCTCCAAGGGCCCGGAGATGGTCGAGGTGCCGGACGTCGAGGGCATGAGCGAGAGCGAGGCCCGTGCGGCGCTGGAGGGCGCGGGCTTCTCGGTGGACGTGAACAAGCTGTTCATCAGGGACAAGGTCTTCAACCAGTCCCCGAACAGCGGCGACGAGGCCCCGCGCGGGTCCGAGGTCACCATCTGGGTCCAGTGACCCGGCCCGCCTGACTCCCCCGCCCGCCCGCCTTCCGGCCGGAAGATCCGGTCACAGCACGCCGATTCCCCCGCACCCCTGGGTAGCCGACCCAGGGGTGCGCTGTGAGGCCGCACATAGGACCCACATCACTTACGAACGGGATTAGTGGACGTTTGCCATGACATGACCGCGCATCCCCGGTATTTCGGACAGTGATCATTCCCCCGCAGCACGAATGCGGGTAGTACGTCACATTCTTGATCTGCCAATTTCCGGGCTTTAAGAATTGCTCTCGTCGCATGGTGCCGCGAAACAGAACGCGGTTCCGATCGCCTGCCCCTGGCGGCTGCGACGTCAGCAATCGAAAGGGCTCGCTCGCACCATGCTCCGCATTCCCGGATACACCCGCATGACCAAAGCCACCAAGTACTCGACGGTCGGTCTGCTCGCCGGAGCAGCGGCGCTGAGCGTGGCCGTCGTCCCCGGTTCCGCCGACGACGGCGAGGCGGGCCAGAGCTCCGCCGCCAAGGCCACCGCGCTGCCCGTCGCCTTCACCGGCCAGGCCCAGCACTCCCAGCCCAAGGCGGACGGCATCGCCCAGCAGGTGGACGCGGTCCAGCAGCGGGTGCAGGCGGAGGCCGCGGCGAAGCAGAAGGCGGCCGAGAAGCAGCGGGCCGCGGTCCAGGCCGCCGCGAAGGCCGAGGCCGGCAAGTCCCGCGCGGCCGACGCCGCCGCCAGCCGCTCGTCCGAGCGCCCGCAGGCCAAGCCCGCCCCGGCGAAGCCGGCCCAGGTCAAGCCCGCCTACCCGAACACGCTGGACGGCTGGATACGCGAGGCCAGGGCGATCATGAAGGAGAAGGGCATCCCCGGCTCGTACGAGGGAATCCACCGCAACATCATCCGCGAGTCCTCCGGCGACCCGAACGCCGTCAACAACTGGGACATCAACGCCCGCAACGGCATCCCGTCCAAGGGCCTGCTCCAGGTGATCCAGCCGACCTTCGACGCCTACCACGTCGAGGGCACGCCCCGGAACCTCACCGACCCGGTCGCGAACATCGTCGCCGCGTGCAACTACGCCGCCGACCGCTACGGTTCGATGGACAACGTGGACTCGGCATACTGACCGGGTGAACACAGCACGCACGCGTAACGCCATCGGCGGTCACGTCCCGGTAGCCGGGGGCCTGGCCGCCGTCGGCATTTCCTATGCGGCGGATATCGGCGCGGAAGCGGTGCAGGTATTCGTCGCCAATCCGCGCGGCTGGGCCACACCGCCCGGCCGTCCGGCACAGGACGAGGAATTCCGAACCGCCTGCGCGGCGCGCGGAATTCCGGCGTACGTACACGCGCCCTATCTGATCAATTTCGGTTCGCACACCGAGGCCACCGTCGCGAGTTCCGTCGCTTCGCTGCGCCACTCGCTGCGCCGCGGGCGGGACATCGGCGCACTGGGCGTCGTGGTCCACACCGGCTCCGCGACGGGCGGCAGACCGCGCGGGACCGCGCTCGCCCAGGTCCGGGAGCGGATGCTGCCGCTGCTGGCCGAACTGACGCACGACGACGACCCCTGGCTGCTGCTGGAGCCGACGGCGGGCCAGGGCTCGTCGATCTGCTCCCAAGTCCAGGACCTGGGGCCCTACTTCGACGCCCTCGACCACCACCCGAAGCTGGGCGTGTGCCTGGACACCTGCCACGCCCACGCAGCGGGCCACGACCTGGCCGCGCCCGGCGGGGTCAAGGAGACCCTCGACGCGCTGGAGGCGGTGACCGGGGGCGGACGGCTGCGACTGATCCACGCGAACGACTCCAAGGACGTCGCGGGCGCGCACAAGGACCGGCACGAGAACATCGGCTCCGGCCACATCGGCGCCGAGCCGTTCGCCGCACTGCTGAGCCACCCCGCGACCGCCGGGGTGCCGCTGGTGACGGAGACTCCGGGCGGCAAGGCGGGGCACGCGGCGGACATCGCCCTGCTCAAGGACCTCCGCCCAGAGTGCTGAGAGGCTGCCGGGCGGCCTTGGCCGGATGGTGGACGCGGTCCGCTGCGGCCCCGGTCAGAGTTCGGGGCCCTCCCCCGGCGCCTCCTGGTAGGAGTAGCGCTGCTCCCGCCACGGGTCGCCGATGTTGTGGTAGCCCCGCTCCTCCCAGAAGCCCCGCCGGTCGGCCGACATGTACTCCACGCCCCGGACCCACTTCGGCCCCTTCCAGGCGTAGAGGTGCGGGACGACCAGCCGCACCGGGAAGCCGTGTTCGGCCGTCAGCAGCTCGCCCGCGCGGTGGGTGGCGAAGAGGGTGCCGTCGGCGGTGAAGTCCGCGAGCCGCAGGTTGGAGCTGAAGCCGTACTCGGCCCACACCATGACGTGGGTGGCCTCGGGCGCGGGCGGAGCCAGCTCCATGAGCGTACGGGTGCGGACGCCGCCCCACTCCGCGCCCAGCATGCTGAACTTCGTCACGCAGTGCAGGTCCGCGACCACCGTGTCGTAGGGGAGGGCGGAGAACTCCTCGTGCGTCCAGCAGTGCTTGTCGCCGTCGGCCGTGGCGCCGAAGACGCGGAACTCCCAGCGCTCCGGCCTGAACTTGGGCACCGGCCCGTAGTGCGTAACCGGCCAGCCGCGCTGGAATCGCTGCCCCGGCGGAAGCGGCGACTGCTCCGATTCGCGGCTTTCCGGCTGACCCATGCCTCCATGGTGACAGACCGCCTTCCGCTGCCCCGACCACCCCCCGCCAGAAACCTACGCAATCCTTAAATCCGGCCGTACCGGATAAAGCCGCACTCGACCAACTATTCCAAATCAGGCAAGCCTGCACTTACTGGACGCGTCCCGGCCTTGGTGCGAGGATGCGCGCATCCCGCCGACCACCGCTTGGAAGGAGCCCGCTGCCATGCAGGGCGACCCCGAGGTCATCGAATTCCTCAACGAGCAGCTGACCGCCGAGCTGACTGCGATCAACCAGTACTTCCTGCACGCGAAGATGCAGGAGAACTTCGGCTGGTCGAAACTGGCCAAATACACCCGGTCCGAGTCCTTCGACGAGATGCGGCACGCGGAGAAGCTGACCGACCGCATCCTCTTCCTGGACGGACTGCCCAACTACCAGCGACTCTTCCACGTCCGGGTGGGCCAGACGGTCACCGAGATGTTCCAGGCCGACCGGCAGATCGAGGTGGAAGCCATCGACAGGCTGCGCCGGGGCGTCGACGTCATGCGCGCCAAGGGCGACATCACCTCGGCCAACATCTTCGAGGAGATCCTTGCGGACGAGGAGCACCACATCGACTACCTGGACACGCAGCTGGAGCTGATCGAGAAGCTCGGCGAACCGCTGTACATCGCCCAGCTGATCGAGCAGCCGGACTCGTGACGCGCTAGGCGGCGACTGCCGCGGACACGGCCGCCACCGCGGGAAGTTCGGGCACCGGAGCCGCCGGAGTCACCGGCGCGGACGGTACGAGGGGCGGGGCCGGAGCCGCCCCCGGTGCCGCCTCCGCGGGCGGCGCCTTCTGCTCCAGGACCGTACGGCGCGGGCAGCCGCCCCGTCCGAGCAGTCCCTGGATGCGGCGCACGCAGGACCCGCAGTCCGTGCCCGCCTTGCTGGCGGAGGCTATCTGGCGCGGGGTGCACACCCCGGCATCCGCGTGCTCGCGGACCTGCTCCTCGGTGATGCCGAAGCATGAGCAGACGTACACGCGGCGGACCTCCCTCGCGAGCGCACCGGCGGGTTCAAACGGTGAGGTAACCCTAACCTTACCCATCGGGCGGCGTCCACCCGACGCGGTGGGGCCCGTGTCACATTCCCTGTGACACGGGCCCCACCGCCCGCGCGACACCTCGCGCCCCGCCCGGCCACTACTGGTCGCGGTACATCTCCGCCACCAGGAAGGCCAGGTCGAGCGACTGGCTGCGGTTGAGCCGCGGGTCGCACGCCGTCTCGTACCGCTGGTGCAGGTCGTCGACGAAGATCTCGTCGCCGCCGCCGACGCACTCCGTCACGTCGTCCCCCGTCAGCTCCATGTGGATGCCGCCGGGGTGCGAGCCGAGGCCCTTGTGCACCTCGAAGAAGCCCTTGACCTCGTCCAGCACGTCGTCGAAGCGCCGCGTCTTGTGCCCGCTGGCCGCCTCGAAGGTGTTGCCGTGCATCGGGTCGCACACCCAGCCCACCTGGGCCCCGGACGCGGTGACCTTCTCCACCAGCAGCGGCAGGCGGTCGCGGATCTTGTCCGCTCCCATCCGGGTGATGAAGGTGAGCCGCCCCGGCTCCCGCTCCGGGTCCAGCCGGTCGATGAGGGCGAGGGCCTCCTCCGGCGTCGTCGTCGGCCCCAGCTTCACGCCCAGCGGGTTGCGCACCTTGGAGGCGAACTCGATGTGCGCGCCGTCCAGCTGCCGCGTGCGCTCACCGATCCACAGCATGTGACCGGAGACGTCGTAGAGCGCGCCGCTGCGCGAGTCCGTACGGGTCAGCGGGCCCTCGTAGTCGAGCAGCAGCGCCTCGTGCGAGGCGTAGAACTCGACGGTCTTCAGCTCTTCGGGGTCCGTGCCGCAGGCGTGCATGAACTTCATGGCCTGGTCGATCTCGCGGGCCAGCGCCTCGTACCGCTGCCCGGAGGGGGAGTTGCGCACGAAGTCCTGGTTCCAGGCGTGCACCTGGCGCAGGTCGGCGTAACCGCCGGTGGTGAAGGCGCGTACGAGGTTCAGCGTCGAGGCCGAGGCGTGGTACATCCGCTTGAGGCGCTGCGGGTCGGGCCGCCGGGCCTCGGGGGTGAACTCGAAGCCGTTGACCGAGTCGCCGCGGTAGACGGGCAGCGTCACGCCGTCCCGCGTCTCGGTCGGCTTGGAGCGCGGCTTGCTGTACTGGCCGGCGATCCGGCCGACCTTGACCACCGGCACCGAGCCCGCGTAGGTGAGCACGGCGCCCATCTGAAGCAGCGTCTTCAGCTTGTTCCGGATGTGCTCCGCGGACACGGCGTCGAACGCCTCCCCGCAGTCACCGCCCTGGAGCAGGAACGCCTCGCCCCTGGCCACGGCGCCCAGCCGCTGCTTGAGCAGGTCGCACTCGCCCGCGAAGACGAGCGGCGGATAGGACTCGAGCTCGGCGACCACCTCGCGCAGCTCGTCGCGGTCCGGCCAGTCGGGCTGCTGCGCGGCGGGCAGGTCTCTCCAGGAATGGGCACCGGCGGGGGTCTTGGCGTTGACAGTCACACAGCCCAGATTACGGGGTCTGCGGATGAAATCATCCCGCGGACCGATGGGTGAGACGTGACGTCCCGGATGCGGAGGGCGACCGCCCGAATCGAGGCCACCCGGCAGACCCTCAGCGCTCGTACAGCGCCTCGATCTCGTCGGCGAAGTCCTTCGCCACGGCGTTGCGCTTGAGCTTGAGCGAGGGGGTGACGTGCCCCGAGTCCTCGGTGAACTGCCCGGGAAGCACCCGGAACTTGCGCACCGACTCCGCCTTGGAGACCGCCGCGTTGCCGTGGTCGACCGCCGTCTGCAGCTCCGCCAGCAGCTCCTGGTCCGCGAGCAGCTCCGCCCGCCCGAGCCCGTCCTTGCCGCGTTCGGCCGCCCAGCGGGGCAGGAACTCCTCGTCCACGGTGACCAGCGCGCCGATGAACGGGCGCCCGTCCCCCACCACCATGCACTCCGCGACCAGCGCGTGCGCGCGGATACGGTCCTCCAGGACCGCCGGGGCGACGTTCTTGCCGCCCGCGGTCACCAGGATCTCCTTCTTGCGCCCGGTGATCGTGAGATAGCCCTCCGCGTCCAGCGAGCCCAGGTCGCCGGTGTGGAACCAGCCGTCCGCCAGGGCGTCGCGGGTCGCCTGTTCGTTGTTCCAGTAGCCGGAGAAGAGGTGCTCGCCGTGCAGCAGCACCTCGCCGTCGTCCGCGATGCGGATCACCGAACCGGGCAGCGGCTGGCCGACCGTTCCGATCTTGGGGCGGTCGCTGGGGTTGAAGGCCGTAGCGGCGCAGGACTCGCTCAGCCCGTAGCCCTCCAGCACGGTGAAGCCGATGCCGCGGTAGAAGTGGCCGAGGCGCTCACCGAGCGGAGCGCCGCCGGAGATGGCGTGGGTGGCACGGCCGCCGAGGACGGCGCGCAGCTTGCGGTAGACGAGCCGGTCGAACACCTTGTGCCGCAGCCGCAGGCCCAGGGACGGGCCGGAGCGGCCGGTGCGGCCGGAGTCACCGGGTCCGGCGGAGGCGGCCGACGCGGCGGAGGCCTCGGCCAGCGCGCGGCTGTACGCGATGGCCGTGTCGGCGGCCCGGTCGAAGAGGCCGCCCTTGCCTCCCGCCCGCGCCTTGGCCCGCGCCGCGTTGAAGACCTTCTCGAAGACCCGCGGCACCCCCAGGATCAGGGTCGGCCGGAAGGCGGCCAGCTCGTCCGTGAGGTTCCTGACGTCGGAGACGTGGCCGAGCTTGATCGGCGCCATGACGGCGGCGACCTGCACCAGGCGGCCGAGGACGTGGGCGACGGGGAGGAAGAGCAGCACGGAGGAGTCGCCGGTGCGGAAGAGGGGGCTCAGTCTCTCCACCACGTTGCCGCACTCCGCGAAGAAGCTGCGGTGGGTGAGCACGCAGCCCTTGGGGCGGCCGGTGGTGCCCGAGGTGTAGACGATGGTGGCCGGGGAGTCGGCGTTCGCCACCGCGCTGCGGGCGTCCACGTCCGCGTCGGAGAGGCCGGCGCCCGCATCCGCCAGTACGGCGACGGCGCCCGCGCCGCCGCCCGAGGGCGTGAAGACGGGTACGGACGCGGGGTCGGACGCCCGGGCGGCGGGCGAAGGATCGATTTGCCACACATGTGCGAGCCTCGGCAGCCGGTCGCGTACGGACTCCAGCGCGGCGCCGTGCGCAGCCGTCTCGACCAGCGCGGCGACCGCGCCCGAGTCACCGAGAATCCAGGCGATCTGCTCCGGCGAGCTGGTCTCGTACACGGGCACGGTGACCGCGCCCGCGCTCCAGACGGCGAAGTCGAGGAGCGTCCACTCGTAGCGGGTACGGGACATCAGCGCCACCCGGTCGCCCGCCTGGACCCCGGCCGCGATCAGGCCCTTGGCGGCCGTGCGGACCTCGTCCAGGAACGCGGCGGCGGTGACGTCCTCCCAGCTCCCCGCACGCTTGCGGGCCAGCACGGCGACCTCGGGGTGGAGCGCGGCGTTGCGGTGGATGAGATCCGTCAGGTTTCCGTCCGCGGGGACCTCGTAAAGTGCCGGAAGGCTGAACTCACGCAACTGCTGCTCCTCGTCGGCGCCGAACGGAGGCCGGGCGGGGCGGCCTCCGGCGGCTCGGTCCAGATTCCCGGCGAGGTATCGCGGGATCTGAAGGGTGACGGCCCGGACGTTACCCACTGGTAAAGCTCGCGGGATAGGGGGTGGCGGCCAGATGTTCGCCGCGTCACACAGCGCGGGCCGGGACCGCCCGTGCGGGCGGACGGCTCGGCGGCGGCGCGTACGGGACAGCTGCCCACCCTGCCCGGTGCGCCTACCGCGACCTATGACGCCCCGGGACAAACCCTAGGGTATGGCCATGAGAGTCCATGTGGTGAGCGATGTGCACGGCAACACCGAGGCACTGGCCAGGGCGGGCGACGGCGCCGACGCCCTGCTGTGCCTCGGCGACCTCATCCTCTTCCTCGACTACGCGGACCACTCACGCGGCATCTTCCCCGACCTCTTCGGCAGGGAGAACGCCGACCGCATCGTCGCCCTGCGCGATGCGCGCCGCTTCACCGAGGCCCACGCGTTCTCCGCCCGCCTGTGGGCGACCGTCGACCGCCGGGCCGCCACGGAGGCGGCGGTGCGCAGGCAGTACGCCGAAATGTTCGCCGTCTTCCCCACCCCGACGTACGCGACCTACGGCAATGTCGACATGCCTGCCCTGTGGCCGGAGTACGCCGGACCCGGCACCACCGTCCTGGACGGCGGGACGGCCGAGATCGGCGGGCTCCGGTTCGGCTTCGTGGGCGGCGGCCTGCCCTCCTCCATGCGCACCCCGTTCGAGGTCGAGGAGGAGACGTACGCGGCGAAGGTCGCGGCCCTGGGCGAAGTCGACGTGCTGTGCTCGCACATACCGCCGGAGGTGCCGGAGCTGTGCTACGACACCGTCGCGCGCCGCTTCGAGCGCGGCAGCACGGCGCTGCTGGAGGCGGTGCGCGCCGTACGCCCCCGCTACCACCTCTTCGGGCACGTCCATCAGCCGCTGGTGCGGAGGATGCGCCTGGGCACCACCGAGTGCGTGAACGTCGGCCACTTCAACGCGACGGGTACACCGTGGGTCCTGGAGTGGTGAGACTTCCGGGGCGGTGACGCGTTCGGCAGCGGTGACCGGGTTCCGGAGCGGTGACGGGCCCCGCCGGGCCGCGCGGTAGCCTTCCAGCGCAGAGCGCGACAGCGGTAGCAGCGGCAACGGGGTAAGCGAGGAGCCACGTCGATGGCGGAACACACCAGCTCGAGCATCACCATCGAGGCCGCCCCCACCGATGTCATGGGGGTGATCTCCGACTTCGCGAGCTACCCGGAGTGGACGGGCGAGGTGAAGGAGGCCGAGATCCTCACCTCGGACGCCGCGGGCCGGGCCGAGCAGGTCCGGCTGCTGCTCGACGCGGGCGCGATCAAGGACGAGCACACCCTGGCGTACGAGTGGGTCGGTGACGGCGAGGTGCGCTGGTCTCTGGTGAAGTCGCAGATGCTGCGCGCGCTGGACGGCTCCTACCGGCTCACCCCGGTCGCCGGGGGCGCGCGTACCGAGGTGACCTACCAGCTGACGGTGGACGTCAAGATCCCGATGCTCGGGATGATCAAGCGCAAGGCGGAGAAGGTCATCATCGACCGCGCCCTGGACGGCCTCAAGAAGCGGGTCGAGTCCGGCGGCGCGGCACCGGCGGCGGAGACCGCCGAGGGCGGCAAGTCCTGAGGTGAGCGAGGACGACGGCCGCCCGGCCCCGCCGCCGCGCCGCACGGTGCTCGTCACCGGAGCGGGCGGCGCGGGCCGTACGACGGCCGCCGCCGCGACCGCGACCGCCGCCGCCCGGGCGGGCGCCCGGGTCCTGCTGGTGAGCGCGGAGCCGCCCCACGTGCTGGAGGCGGTGCTCGGCGCCTCCCTCGGCGCCTCCCGCCCCGACTCCTCCGGCACCGACGCGGGCGCGGCGCCGGTGGCCGTGCCGGGCACCGACGGCCTGTGGGTGGCCCGCGCCGATCCGGACGAGGAGTTCCGTACCCAGGCCGCCGCCCTCCAGGAGCGCGCCCGTGCGGCCCTGGACCTCACCGGCGCCGAACCGCTGGACGCCGGCGAACTCACCGCCCTGCCCGGCGCTGAGACCTTCGCCCTGCTGCGCGCGCTGTGCACGCGCCCGGCGCAGCCGTGGGACCTGGTCGTGGCGGACCTGCCGCCGGTCCGGCAGGCGCTCGGCATGCTCGCGCTCCCCGAGCAGCTGCGCAGATACCTGCGGCGGCTCCTGCCGCCCGAGAAGCAGGCCGCGCGGGCGCTGCGCCCGGTGCTGGCCCAGCTCGCGGGCGTGCCGATGCCCGCGCACGGCCTGTACGCGACGGCGGCCCGCTGGGACGCGGAACTGGCGCGCGCGCAGCGGGTGATCGGCGCCCCGGGCACCTCCGTACGGCTGGTCACCGAGCCGGGCGGGGCGGCCCCCGCCGCCGTACGGGAGGCACGGGCGGGGTGCGCGCTCTACGGGCTGCCGCTGGACGCGGTGCTGGCCAGCCGGGTGCTGCCCACCGGCTCCGAGGACGCGTGGCTGGCGGCGCTGAGCGGACGGCAGCAGGCCGTGCTGAAGGAGCTGCGCGCGGCGGCGGGCGACGGGGCGACGGGCGTGCCGCTGTGTGAACTGCCGCACCTGGGACGCGATCCGCACGGCTCCGCCGACCTCTCCCTGCTCGCCTCGGCGGCCGGCCTGCCGGACGGGGTGCCGGACGGGCCGGCGGGTGGTCCGCGCGCACCGCGCCTGCCCCGGCAGCCCGGCGGCGCCGTACTGGGCCGGGTCACCGACCAACTCGCCGAGGACGGCATGCTCCACTGGCTGCTGCCGCTGCCCGGCGCACGGCGCGAGACGCTGGAGCTGGTACGGCGCGGCGACGAACTGATCGTCGGGGTCGGCCCGTACCGGCGGCTGCTGCCGCTGCCCTCCGTACTGCGCCGCTGCCGCGTGGCCGGCGCCGCGCTGGCGGACGGCCAACTGCGGGTGCGGTTCGCGCCCGAGCCCCGGCTGTGGCCGGAAGCGGCGCGCGGCTGAGGCCGAACGCGGCGCGTCCCGCCGCGCACCCGGGCGGCTCCGCCGCCCCGGGACCCTGGCCGAACGGCACCCCCCTGGGCGCGCCGTTCGGGTAACGTCGGGAGAAAGCCACTCTCCTCCAGGAGCCCGCCATGAGCGATGCCGCAGCCGAGTACCCCGCGGCCGACCCGGACCCCGACGCCTGGGCGACGGCATGCGAAGAGGACCTCGCCGCGGAGAAGGCCCGCCGCCGCGCGGCCTACGGGCCGCAGCCCGTCAGCGCCGCCGACGAGCTGCGGCGGCTCGCCGACGCGGTCGCCGACAGGGTCGGCCGGCTGGGCAAGCCGCTGGCCGGTCCGGCCGGTGAGGTGGCCGCGCAGAACGTCGCACGGCAATTGTTCGCCCAGGCGCGGTCCGTGGTGGAGCCGGTGGTCGAGCGCAACCCGCAGCTCTTCGACCACCTCGCGGCAGCGGGTGGTGAGCTGCTCGCCGCCTACCGCTCCGCCGTGCAGGGCGAGGAGCGGCGCTGGACGGCGCCGTCGCGGCCGACGGACGCCGAAGTGCCGTCCGACAAGCGCCCGGACGGCGACGAGGGCCCGCCGGGAGCGGAGCGCATCGACCTCGACTGAGCGCCGCTGAGCCCCGCCGGGCTCCGCAGCCGCGCCACCCCCCGCCCCCCGCCCGGGACTTCCGCCCCGCCCGGCCGGGCGGTCGTCCGGAGCAGCCGTGCGCGCCCCTCCCCTCCGGTACCCTCGTGCGCAGCGGGGATCGACCGAAAACTGAGGGATATATGGGACTCACCATCGGCGTCGACATCGGTGGCACCAAGATCGCGGCCGGGGTGGTCGACGAGGCCGGCGCGGTCCTGGAGACGAGCAAGGTGCCGACCCCGCCCACCGCCGAGGGCGTCGTCGACGCCATCGCGGACGCGGTCCGCTCGGCCAGCGCCCAGCACCCGGTGGAGGCCGTCGGCATCGGTGCCGCCGGATATGTCGACGACAAGCGTGCCACCGTCCTCTTCGCCCCCAACATCGCCTGGCGCCACGAGGCGCTCAAGGACAAGGTCGAGCAGCGCGTCGGACTGCCGGTCGTCGTGGAGAACGACGCGAACGCCGCGGCCTGGGGCGAATACCGCTTCGGCGCGGGCCAGGGCCACGACGACGTCGTGTGCATCACCCTGGGCACCGGGCTCGGCGGCGGCATCGTCATCGGCGGCAGGCTGCACCGCGGGCGCTTCGGCGTCGCGGCGGAGTTCGGCCACATCCGGGTCGTACCGGACGGGCTGCTGTGCGGCTGCGGCAGCCAGGGCTGCTGGGAGCAGTACGCCTCCGGCCGCGCGCTGGTGCGGTACGCGCAGCAGCGCGCCGCCGCGACCCCGGAGCACGCGGAGACCCTGCTCGGCCTCGGCGACGGCACCCCGGCGGGCATCCAGGGGCGGCACGTCAGCCAGGCCGCACGGCAGGGCGACCCGGTCTCGGTCGACGCCTTCCGCGAGCTGGCCCGCTGGGCGGGCGCCGGTCTGGCCGACCTGGCCTCGCTCTTCGACCCCTCCGCGTTCATCGTCGGCGGCGGCGTCTCGGACGAGGGCGATCTCGTACTGGACCCGATCCGCAAGTCGTTCCGGCGCTGGCTGGTCGGCGGCCAGTGGCGGCCCCACGCGCAGGTGCTCGCGGCCCGGCTGGGCGGCGAGGCGGGGCTGGTCGGCGCGGCGGACCTGGCCCGCCAGGGCTAGGCTCTGTCGTCACAATGTCGCCTGCTGTGCGACGCCTGGCACGCGTCCCCTCGGCCCTTCGGGCCTGGGGAGGCCCCATGCCTCGGCCCTTCGGGCCTGGGGAGGCCCCATGCTCGCCGCGTTGTCGGAGTCGCCCACGTACGGCCCGGTACGAGGACGAGTCCGCGGTGGCAGGCGCGGTAGAGCGCAAGGCTAGGGACTCGTCTGCGTACGGGGCGTACCGGGACGATCCCGACCACGCAGGGGCACCTCCCGGCGAAGCCAGGAGAGAGAGCGGCGGGGCAGCGTCCGCCCGGAGAGACGAGGCGGGTGGGGCATGCCCGGGCAGGACGGTGCCCCGCCGGCCGGGTCACGGGCGGCGGGGCACCGTCGGGGCGGGCACACCCTCACGTGCCGGACTTGCGCCCGTACACGTACACCTCGTCCCCGTGGCTCAGCAGCTTCCAGTACGCCTTGGCGTCCTCGGTACGCATGTTGACGCAGCCGTGGGAGCCCGGCTCCGACCACACGCTCCCGCTGATCGCGTGGAAAGCCTCGCCGCCGTCGAAGAACTGGCTGTAGGGCATCTTGGAGTCGTAGAGCGACGACACGTGGTTCTTGTGCCGCCAGTAGACCTCGTACAGCCCGGTGCGGGTCTCATGGCCGTTCCGGCCCGTCCGCACCGGTACCGGCCCCTTGCGGAGCTGCCCGCCGTCCTGAATCCAGCTGATCTGCCGGGTCAGGTCCACGCACGCGATACGGCCCTTGTCCACCGGGCAGCGTCCGGCCCGGTTCGGCTCGCTGCCCGCGGACTCCTGCCGCTTCACCGCCTTCATCACCTTCCAGGTGACCGGCCCGGCGTAGCCGTACTGCGGCTGGATGCCGTGCGACGCCTGGAACGACCGGATCTTCCGGCAGTCGGCGGTCGTCTGGATGCCGTCGGCCTTCAGCCCCAGGAACCGCTCCGCCTGCTTCTGGTAGGGCCCTTGCAGACCCCCGCACCACGAGCCCGCCGCATGCGCGGGTGCCGCGGCGAGACCGGCCAACGCCGGCGGCGCCAGCAGCCCGGCAGCCGCCAGACCGACCACGGCCCGGCGCCGCCTGCCTTTTCGTCCTGCACTTCCTGACACAAGTCACCACTTTCGTCCCGGCAGGGCACCGCGCGCCGGAGGGCGGCGGAGCCCCAAAGTCCAGTACGTGCCCTCCACTTGTCACGGTAGACCGATCACCCCCGTCACCACGGGCGATTACCGGGCATCATCCCGTGACGGGTGACCGGGGTACGACGCGTCCTCGTCCGCGCCACCCCTGGGAGCGGTCCCCGGTGTCCCCGGCCCCGCCACGACGGCCGCGCGCCGCGCCCCGGGCGCCGGAGGCGTACTACGCTTTCGCCCATGACACTTGCGGATCTTCCCGAGTCGAAGACCGAGCCCGACGGCTCCGCCGTCATCCGCCTCCTGAGCTACAACATCCGCTCCATGCGCGACGACACGGAGGCGCTCGCCCAGGTGATCCGGGCCTGTGCCCCCGACGTCGTCTGCGTACAGGAGGCGCCGCGGTTCTTCCGCTGGCGCAAGTACGCCGCACGGCTCGCCCGTGCGACGGACCTCACCTACGTCACGGGCGGCGCGACGGCCAGCGGCCCGCTGATCCTGGCCTCGCTGCGCGCGTACGTCGAGCACACCGAGGACGTCCTGCTGCCGCTGACACCCGGTCTGCACCGGCGCGGACTCGCCACCGCCGTCCTGCGGTTCGGCACCTCGGCGCGGCTGACGGTGGTCAGCTGCCACCTGAGCCTCCAGGGTGCCGAGCGCTACGCGCAGGCCGGTCTGCTGCTGGACCGGCTGCCGCACCCGAGTACGCCGCACAGCGTCGTCGCGGGCGACTTCAACGAACGGCCGGAGGGACGCGGCTTCAGCAGGCTCACGGACAGCCTGCGGGACGGCTGGGTCAGCAAGCCGTGGGGCGGCGAGTTCACCTCCACCCCGGAGCGCCCGCACCAGCGCATCGACGCGGTGCTCGCCTCGGAGGGCGTCGAGGTCCTCGGCTGCGGCGTGCCCGCCGGACTGCCCGGCGTCACCGACGGCGACCTGCGCGCGGCGACCGACCACCTGCCGGTGCTCGCGGCCCTGCGGGTGCCACCGCACCCGGGGGCTGCCGGCGCGTGACCGGTCCGCGCCCGGCAGGGGTCTCCGGCCAGGTGTCGCTCAGCCGGCGCCCGCCCCCGCCGCGTTCGCCCGCAGGAACGCGGCGAACGTACGGGGCGCGCGCCCGGTCAGATCCCGCACCGCCGACGTCACCTCCGACATGCCGCCGGACGCCATGTCCGCGTAGAGCCACAGGAGATCGTCCACGAACCAGCCGGGCAGCCCCTGCGCCCGCAGGTCCGCTGCGGCCTCCGCGGGCGGCACGTCCCGGAAGGGGACGCCGAGCAGCGAGGCGATCTCCTCGTGCGTGAGCGCCTCCGGACCGGTGAGCGGGTACGTCCGCCCGGCGCCGGACGAGCCGGTCAGCAGCACCGCGGCGCAGGCGGCGACGTCGTAGGCGTCGAGGTAGGCCACCCGGCCCGTACCGTACGGGCCCGCCAGGGCGCCGCTGTGGCGGAACCCGCCCTTGCCCGTGAAGAAGTTCTGCATGTAGCCGGTGGGCTGGAGCATCGACCACTCCAGGCCGGACGTTTCGAGGTACCGCTCGATCTCCCAGTGCGCGCGCACCGACAGCTTCGACTCCGGGCCGGGCCGCCACGCCCCCACCTTCACCACGCGGGAGACCCCGGCGGCCCGCGCCGCGTCGACGGCGGCGGTCTGCTGCCCGACCATCGGCTGCGATCCGGGCACGGGGAGCGCACCGCCGCTGTTGAGCAGCAGCCGGTCGACGCCCTCCAGCGCGGCCGTCAGCGAAGCCGGTTCGTCGAAGTCGGCCACGACGAAGTCGCAGCCCAGGGCCTCGCCTTTGGCCTGGTCCCGCACCATCGCCCGGAACGGCGCGCCCGCGTCCGCGAGCGCCCGCACCAGATGCCTGCCTATGGTGCCGGTCGCGCCTGTCACCAGGATCATGTGTTCCTCCACTTAACCTGAGAGTCCCTCAAGAAAATGTACCAGCCTTAGATGAGGAGTCCTCGACTTATGCCGGAGACGTCATCCGCGACGCCGCCGCCCCGCCGCAGACGCGCGGACGCGCGGCGCAACCACGCACGGCTGCTCGCCGAGGCGGACACCGTCTTCCGGGAGCAGGGGACCCAGGCGTCGCTGGAGCGTGTCGCCCGCGGGGCAGGCGTCGCCATCGGCACGCTCTACTCCCACTTCCCCAACCGGCGCGCCCTGTTGGAGGCGCTGCTGCACGAACGGCAGGAGGCGGTCCACGCCCTCGGCGACGAACTGCTCGACGGCACCGGGGCAGGCGCCGGCAGCACGCCCGGCGAAGCGCTCGACCGGTGGATGCGCGCCGTCACCGAGCACACCGCGACGTACAGCGGGCTCACCGACCAGTTCCTGGGCAGCCTGGAGGACGAGACCTCGGAGCTGCACGCGGCCTGCCAGAGGATGTCGGCGGCGGGCGAGGCGCTGCTGGAGCGGGCCCGCGCCGCCGGCGCCGTCCGCACCGACGCCACCGCCGCCGACGTCTTCGCGCTCATCAGCGCGGCGGCCTGGCTGCGCGGCCAGCTCCCCGGGGAGCACGCGGACCGCATGGAGTCGCTGCTCTTCGACGGCCTGCGGCCGGGCTGACCAGCCCGCCCGGGCCCGCTCGGGTCTTCAGGGCGGGTCAGACGACCGCGCCGCGCCCCGGGTCCTCGAAGTCGTCGTCGCTGTCCTCGCGCATCCGGGCCACGAGCGTGCCGAAGCCGCCCAGGAAGCCGCCGACGCCCAGGGTGATGACCCACCACGTCATCTCGAAGCGGAAGATCACCCCCGCGATCAGCAGCAGCGGCCCGCCCAGCACCGCGATCCAGGCGAAGGTGCTGGTGGGGTCGGACGGCGGCAGCGGCGGGTCCGGGGGCACGAAGTGGTCGTCCGCCTCCGCCGCCGCCTCGGCCGCCTCGGACAGCGGCCAGTCGCGCGGACCGGTACCCGCGGCGTAGACCGTGACGCTGCGGACGGGGGGCTCGCCGTCCTCGCCCTCCCGCGGCTCCCCTTCGGGCCGGGTCAGGGTGTCGCCGTCCGGCTCGCGGCCCTCGTCGCCGCCGTCGGAGCCGGGATCAGCACTGCCGTCGGAGCCGGGACCGGACTCGGCCTCGCCCGGCGCGTCCCCCTCGACACCGGGCTGCTCGCCGTACCCGGCCACGATCGCCGCCCACGCCGCCTCCTCGTCCGGGGGCAGGATGGACTCCGGCTCGTCGCCCTGCTCGGCACCGGGATTACGCTCCGTCACGGGAAGGCTCCCTTGCCGCGATACGGGAGAGGCGGGAGATGAAGCCGTAGCTGTCCGCGAACACGCGCTCCGCGTCGTGGTCCAGCGTGGCGACGTGGTAGCTGCGCTCCAGCACCGTCTCGGTCACCTCTGTCGAGGAGACCTTGGAGAGGATCAGCGCCGAGTCGGTGGGCGGCACGACGTGGTCCGTCCTGCTGTGCAGCACCAGCAGCGGCTGGGTGACCTGGGGCAGTTCGCCGAGCATCACCCGGAAGAAATCCCGCAGGGCGTACGCGGCGTGCAACGGCACCCGGTCGTATCCCAGCTCGTGCGCGCCCTCCTTGGCGATGTCGTCGACCACGCCGGGCGAGGAGCGCACCAGGTACCGCGCGATCGGCAGCGCGTAGCCGGGCAGCCGCGGGAAGGTGCTCGCCGGGTTGACCACGACGACACCGCTGACCGCGTCCCCGTGCCGGGCGGCCAGCCGCAGCGCCAGCGTGCCGCCCATGGACAGCCCGCAGACGAAGACCTGCTCGCAGCGCTCGCGCAGGAGGTGCAACTCGCGGTCCACGGTGGCGTACCAGTCCTGCCAGCCGGTGACCTGGAGGTCCTCCCAGCGGGTGCCGTGTCCGGGCAGCAGCGGGAGCGAGACGGTGAGCCCCTGGTCGGCCAGGTGGCGGGCCCAGGGCCGCAGCGACTGCGGTGAGCCCGTGAAGCCGTGGCACAGGAGCACGCCGACCTCCGAGCCGTCATGGCGCATCGGTTCGGCTCCGGGCATGAGCGGCACCGTGAATCTCCATTCGCACGGACGGAGCGGGAGTCGTGGCGGGCGGGCGGTCCCGGCGAGGACCGCGCCCGCGGCCAGCCTACGCGTGCGCTCCCCCCGGCGGGTAGCTCGTGCGGGGCGGGGCGGGCGCCCCGGGAGGGGGATAGGCTCGTGCCCATCATTCCTCTGGAGGTCCCGGTTGTTCTACGGCGCGATGAAGCTGTCGGTCGGCAGCTCGCTGAAGCTGGTCTTCCGCCCCTGGGCGGAGGGCCTGGAGAACATTCCCGCGGCCGGTCCGGCCATCCTCGCCAGCAATCACCTCTCCTTCTCGGACTCCTTCTTCCTGCCCGCCGTGCTGGACCGCAAGGTCACCTTCATCGCGAAGGCCGAGTACTTCACCTCCCCCGGGGTCAAGGGGAAGCTGACGGCCGCCTTCTTCAAGGGCGTCGGGCAGCTGCCGGTGGACCGCTCGGGTGTGCGGGGCGCGGGTGAGGCGGCGATCAGGAGCGGGCTGGAGGTGCTGGAGCGCGGCGAGCTGTTCGGCATCTACCCCGAGGGCACCCGCTCCCCCGACGGCAGGCTCTACCGGGGCAAGCCCGGCGGGCTGGCCCGGCTCGCGCTGCGCTCGGGGGCGCCGGTGATCCCGGTGGCCATGATCGACACGGAGAAGATCCAGCCGCCCGGCCAGGTCGTGCCGAAGCTGATGCGGCCGGGCATCCGGGTCGGCCGCCCGCTGGACTTCGCCCGCTACCAGGGCATGGACGGCGACCGTTTCATCCAGCGCTCGGTGACGGACGAGGTGATGTACGAGATCATGCGGCTCTCCGGCCAGGAGTACGTGGACGTGTACGCGACCGCCGCCAAGCGCCGTATCGCCGAGGCCGAGAAGGCGGAGAAGGCCGAGAAAGCCGCGCAGGCGGAGAAGTCCGCGCAGGCCGAGAAGGCCCGGGGCGACGGCCGGGGCAGGGCGGCGTAGCGCGTGCTCCGGCAGCGGCAGCGGCGCGCGGAGTCGGGCGGGGCCCGGGCGGACGTGCCCGCGAGGTTCTCGGTCGAGCAGCCGCTGTGGCGCGCGCTGACGGCCTACCGCGTGGGGACCCTGGTGTACGCGGTGACGCTGCACGTCGTCGCGCACGGCCGCTACGAGCACCCGCTCGTCGCCAGCGCTTACATCGCCGCGCTCACGCTCTGGACCCTGGGTACCGTACGGAAGGTGCTGTCGGCGGAGCGCTGCACGCCGCTCTTCCTGGCGGGCGATCTCACGATGGCGCTGACCGGCATACTCCTCACCCGGCACGTCGAGCATCTGGACCGGGTCGAGGGCGGAGTCAGCACCCTGCCGTCGATATGGACTGCGGGCGCCGTCCTCGGCTTCGCCCTCAAGGGCGGCTGGCGGTGGGGCGTCTCGGCGGCCCTCGCGGTCGGTGTGGCCAACATCGTCGAGCGCGGCAGCGCCTCCGGCGACACCCTGCACAACGTGCTGCTGGTGTGCGTGGCGAGCATCGCCATCGGCTACGTGGTGGAGGTCGCACGGGCCAGTGAGCGCACGCTGTCGCGCGCCCTCCAGATCGAGGCGGCCACCCGTGAGCGCGAGCGGCTCGCCCGGGACATCCACGACAGTGTGCTCCAGGTCCTGGCGATGGTGCAGCGGCGCGGGACGGCGCTCGGCGGTGAGGCGGCGGAGCTGGGCATGCTGGCGGGCGAGCAGGAGGTGGCGCTGCGGGCGCTGGTGGCCGCCGGGCCGTCCGAACCGACGGTGCCGGAGGTGCCCAGGCAGTCCGGCACGCGTCAGGAGGGTCCGGGCAGCCTCCCGGCGGACAGCCGCGACCTGCACGGGCTGCTGGCCGGGCTGGCCGGTGCGCGGGTGACCTTCTCCGGGCCGGGCCTCCCCGTCCGGCTGGCGCCGGGCCCGGCCCGGGAGCTGGTCGCGGCCGTGGGCGCGGCGCTGGACAATGTGCGGCAGCACGCCGGTGCGGACGCGCAGGCGTGGATTCTCCTGGAGGACGAGCCGGACGCGGTGCTGGTGACCGTCCGCGACGACGGGCCCGGCATCCCGGCCGGGCGGCTGGCGGACGCGGAGGCGGAGGGCCGGATGGGGGTCGCGCTGTCCATCCGCGGACGGCTGCGCGATCTGGGCGGCACGGCGGAGCTGGTGTCGGTGCCGGGACAGGGGACCGAGGTGGAATTGAGGATGCCGAAGGATGTCTGAGCAGGCGCGGGAGCAGCAGCGGTCGGAGGATCAGGCGCCGGACCGGGCGCCGGACCGGGCGCGGCCGTTGAAGGTGATGGTCGTGGACGACCATCCGATGTGGCGGGACGCGGTCGCCCGCGATCTGGGCGAGGCCGGCTTCGAGGTGGTCGCGACCGCGGGCGACGGCGAGCAGGCCGTACGCCGCGCGCGTGCGGCCCGTCCCGACGTGCTGGTGCTGGACCTCAACCTGCCGGGTATGCCGGGCGTCGAGGTGTGCCGGACGCTGGTCGGGGTGGGCGAGGAGTTCCGGGTGCTGGTGCTCTCGGCCAGCGGTGAGCACGCGGACGTGCTGGAAGCGGTGAAGTCGGGCGCCACCGGCTACCTGGTCAAGTCCGCGTCCACGGAGGAACTGGTGGACGCGGTACGCCGGACGGCCGCGGGCGACGCGGTCTTCACCCCGGGGCTGGCCGGGCTGGTGCTGGGCGAGTACCGCAGGCTGGCCACCGAGCCGGCGCCCGCCACCGCCCCCGATCCCGGCGTCCCGCAGCTGACGGACCGCGAGACCGAGGTGCTGCGCCTGGTGGCGAAGGGCCTCAGCTACCGGCAGATCGCGGAGCGGCTGGTGATATCGCACCGGACGGTGCAGAACCACGTGCAGAACACCCTGGGCAAGCTCCAGTTGCACAACCGGGTCGAGCTGGTGCGGTACGCGATCGAGCGGGGTTTGGACGACGGGTGAGCGGTCGCTCGTTCGAGTGAGCGCGTTCGGCGGGTCCGCGGCCCGAACTCCGGCTGGTTTCCGCCATGTTCCCCAGAATCCGTCCGTCCGGGGCATCCCGATGTGATGTGGATCACCGCTAGCGTGACGCTGTTGCGTCCACGCGGAGAAGGGAGATCCCATGCGGGTCGGAGTGCTGACCGGTGGCGGCGACTGCCCCGGTCTCAACGCGGTCATGCGGGCTGTCGTCCGTAAGGGAGTCCAGCGCTACGAATACGACTTCCTCGGTTTCCGGGACGGCTGGCGCGGTCCTCTGGAAGGCGACACCCTGCCACTCGACATCCCGACGGTGCGCGGCACGCTGCCGCGCGGCGGCACGATCCTGGGCTCTTCGCGCACCAATCCGTTCAAGGAGGAGAACGGTGTGCGGAGAATCCGGGAGAACCTCGCGAAGTACGAGGTCGACGCACTGATCGCGATCGGCGGCGAGGACACCCTCGGTGTCGCCGCCAAGCTCACCGGCGAGTTCGGCATCAAATGCGTCGGCGTTCCCAAGACCATCGACAACGACCTCTCCGCCACGGACTACACCTTCGGCTTCGACACGGCCGTCGGCGTCGCGACGGAGGCCATCGACCGGCTGCACACCACCGCCGAGTCCCACATGCGGGTGCTGGTCGTGGAGGTGATGGGCCGGCACGCGGGCTGGATCGCCCTGCACTCCGGGCTCGCGGGCGGCGCGAACTGCATCCTCATCCCCGAGCAGCGCTTCGACGTCGAGAAGGTGTGCGCCTGGGTGGAGTCCCGGTTCAAAGCGAGCTACGCGCCGATCGTCGTGATCGCCGAGGGGGCGATGCCCGTCGACGGGCAGATGGTGCTCAAGGACGGCTCGACGGACTCGTTCGGGCACGTGCGCCTGTCGGGCGTCGGCGAGTGGCTGGCCAAGGAGGTGGAGCGGCGTACCGGCAAGGAGGCGCGGACGACGGTGCTGGGGCACGTGCAGCGCGGCGGTACGCCGAGCGCGTTCGACCGCTGGCTGGCCACCCGCTTCGGGCTGCACGCCATCGACGCGGTGCACGACGGCGACTGGGGCACCATGGTCGCGCTCCGGGGCACCGACATCGTGCGGGTGCCGCTCGCGGAGGCGACGGAGACGCTGAAGACCGTCTCGCCCGAGCTGTACGAGGAGGCGGGGGTGTTCTTCGGCTGACGGCCGCGCGGGCGGCGGGTGTCCGGGTGCGCGCCACGCACCCGGACACCCGGCGTCCGCCGCCGCCCGGCCCGGGTCAGACCAGGACGCCCGCGAGCAGCTCCGCCGTCACCCGCGCCCCGTCCAGCGTCAGCACGGACTCGGGGTGGAACTGCACGCCCGCGAAGCCGGGCCCGCGCAGGGCGTGCACGTCGCCGCTTGCCCCATCGCGGCTCAACTCGACCCCGCGCAGAGACAGTTCACCCGCAACCCGCTCGTCGCAGCGCGCAGTGTAGGAGTTGTAGAAGCCGACGGTCTCCGTCCTCCCGAACAGGTCGATCCGCTCCTGCGCCCCCTGGTACGGCCGCGCCTTGCGCGCCAGCGTCAGGCCCAGTTCGGCGGCGAGCAGCTCGTGTCCCAGGCAGACGCCGAGCAGCCCGTGCCGGTGCCCGGCGAGCAGGTCCCCCGCCAGGGAGCGCAGGAAGCGCATCTTGGGGTCGGCGGCGTCCGCCGGGTCGCCCGGCCCGGGGCCGAGCACCACCGGGCCCGGGTGCGCGAGCACCGTCTCACGTACGCCGGGCGCGTCGTAGCGGCGCACGGTCACCTCGTACCCGCACACCCGCAGCAGGTGCGCGAGCATCGAGGTGAAGGTGTCCTCGCCGTCCACCACGAAGGCGTGCCCGTGCCGCTCGGCGCTGTGCTCCTGCATCCGCAGCCAGAACGGCGCGAGCCCCTCGCGCCGGGCCGCCAGCGCAGCCTGCACCCGGGGGTCGTCGGCGAGCGCCGCCCGCGGCCCGGCCGCCCGCGCGGGCGCCTCCCGCACGCCCAGGGCGGTGAGCACGCCCGCCGCCTTGGCGTGCGTCTCGGCGACCTCGGCCGCCGGGTCCGAGGCGCGTACGAGGGTCGCGCCGACGGGCACCCGCAGCGTGCCGTCGGCCGCGTCGAGGTAGGCGGTGCGGATGAGGATCGGCGAGTCGAGCGTCTGCGCCCCGCCGGACTCGCCGAGCAGCGCCAGCGCGCCGGCGTAGTAGCCGCGCCCGGTCGGCTCGTACCGGCTGATCACCCGGCAGGCGTTCTGGACGGGCGAGCCGGTGACGGTCGCGGCGAACATCGTCTCGCGCAGCACCTCGCGCGCGTCCAGCGAACTGCGCCCGCGCAGCTCGTACTCGGTGTGCGCCAGGTGCGCCATCTCGCGCAGCCGGGGGCCGACGACCACACCGCCGTGGTCGCCGATGACGCTCATCATCTTCAGTTCCTCGTCGACCACCATGGACAGCTCCTCGCTCTCCTTGCGGTCGCCGAGGAACTCCAGCAGGCCTTCGGTGGAGGGGCCTTCGGGCGGATAGCGGTAGGTGCCGCTGATCGGGTTCATCACGGCGGTGCCGCCGCTCATCCGCACGTGCACCTCGGGGCTGGCACCGACCAGCACCTGTTCCCCGGTGTGCACCAGGAACGTCCAGTACGCGCCCTGCTCCTCGCTGAGCAGGCGGCCGAAGAGGGCGAGGGCGTCGGCGCGGGAGAAGCCGCGGACGACGCCCTGGAAGTTCCGCCGGATGACGAAGTTGGCGCCCTCCCCCGCACCGATCTCGTCCTCGACGACGCGGCGCACGATCTCCTCGTAGGCGGCGTCGTCCACGTCGAAGGCGCCGTCGGCGACCTGCACGCGGTGCCGGGGCAGCGCGTGCAGCACTTCCTCCAGGGGCAGTTCGCAGGTCTCCTCGGGGACGAGGACCGCGAGCGGGGTGCCGTCGTCGCGCGCCTCGAAGCCGCGCTCGGCGATCTGCCGGAAGGGCACCAGGGCCAGGGCGCCCCGGCCCTGGCCGGAGGGGAGGTCGGCGAGCCGGGCGACCTCGCGTACCGGGCCGGTCAGCAGTTCCACGGTGGTGCCGTCCCGGCCGGGGGTGCGTCTGCGCAGCAGCGCGAAGGGCGGGCCGTCGGCGGCGCACAGCGCGTCGAGGCGGCTGCGTACGGAACGGGCGGGGTGGTCGGACATGGCGGGTGGTTCCTTCCGGGTCTGGGTGCGGAGGGAGCGACCCGTATCCGGCGCCGGACACGAAAAAGGCCGCCCCTCGGGCGGCCTTCGCGTCGTCTGGGTACGCGCAGTCAGTGGGCCGCCGGGTGTGCGGTCCACCACCAGTTGCGGTGTGTCAGCTGCGCGAACATGGACGGCACCCTACCCCAGGTCCGTACCTGCGCGGACCGGACGGCCGCAGGGCGGACACCAGCGCGGTGGCCGCAACCGCTACAGCAGCTCCCGCAGCCGCTCCGCGAGCAGGTCCCAGGACCAGCGCTCCTCGACCCAGGCCCGCCCCCGCGCGCCCATCCGGGCCCGCAGATCCGGGTCGCGCAGCAGCGCGACCAGGCGGTCGGCCGCCTCCTGGGGCACGCCGCCGCGCACCACCCAGCCCGTCTCACCGTCCAGCACCGCGTCCGGCGCACCGCCGGAGTCCCCGGCGACGACGGGCAGTCCCGTGGCGGACGCCTCCAGGTAGACGATGCCGAGGCCCTCCACGTCCAGCCCACCCCGGCGCGTGCGGCACGGCATGGCGAAGACGTCGCCCGCGGCGTAGTGCGCGGGCAGTTCCGCCCAGGGGACGCCGCCGGTGAAGCGCACCGCGTCGGACACTCCTGCCGCAGCGGCCAGCTTCACCAGCTCCCCCCGGTAGGGGCCGTCGCCGACGATCAGCAGCACCGCGTCCGGCACGGCCGCCAGCACGCGCGGCATGGCGGCGATCAGCGTGTCCTGCCCCTTGCGCGGTACGAGCCGGGAGACGCAGACGACCACCGGCCGGCCGCCCAGCCCCAGCCGCTCCCGCAGGCGCGCGCCGGGCGAGCCGGGGCCCTCGGACGCGGCGGGCCGGAACGCCTTCTCGTCGACGCCGGGGGGCAGTTGGACCATCCGGGCCGCGGCCGGGGCGCTCAGCGCGCCCGCGATCCGGGAGCGGGTGTACTCGCCCAGGTAGGTCAGCGTGTCCGTGCCGTCCCCGATCCGGCGCAACAGCCGGCGCGCGGCGGGCAGTTGCGCCCAGGCCGCCTCGTGCCCGTGCGTCGTCGCGACCAGCCGCCGCGCCCCGGCCCGGCGCAGCGCGGGGGCCATCAGTCCGAGCGGCGCCGCCGCCCCGAACCACACGGACCGGCACTCATGCGCGCGCAGCAGCCCCACCGCACGCCGGGTGACGGCGGGGGTGGGCAGCAGCATGGTGGTGCGGTCGCGTACGACGGTGAACGGCTGCTCGGCGTCGAACCGGGCGGTGGCCTCGGCGCCCGCACGCCCCCGCTTCCAGGTGGAGGCGTACACGACGACCTGCGCCGGGTCGAGCCGGAGCGCCATGCTGTGCAGAAACGCCTGGATACCCCCGGGGCGGGGCGGGAAGTCGTTCGTGACGATCAGGGTCTTGTGCATCGCCGACGACAGTACCGGGTGGCCGGGCACCGGCCGGTAGTGTCCTCGTCATGCGCCTCCCCTCAGGGCCCGGGCCCGCCGTGGCCGTCTGGATCGCCACCCGGGCCGTGCTGCTGCTCTGCGTCTTCAAGGTCTTCACGCTGCCCGGCCCCGACGTCACCTCCGACGTCACGGTGATCTACCAGGGCTGGTCCGACGTGCTGCGGACCGGCACGTTCCCGGTGGACGACGTCACCTGGCAGTACCCGCCCGGCGCCGCGCTCGCGGTACTCGCCCCCGGAGCGCTGCCGTTCCTCAGTTACACCGCCGCCTTCTTCGTCCTGGCCTGCGCGGCCGACGCGGTGGCGTTCGCCTGCCTGCTGCACGCGGGCGGCCGTACGGGCAGCCGCCGGGCGGGGGCGTGGTGCTGGGTGGCGGGGGTGCCGCTGCTGGGGCCGACCGTCTACTCGCGCTACGACCTGATGGTGGTGGCCGTCGCGGTCGCCGCGCTGCTGGCGCTGTCCCGGCATCCGCGGGTTGCGGCGGGGCTGGCGGCGTTCGGGGCGATGCTGAAGGTGTGGCCCGCGCTGCTGCTGCTCGGCACCCCGCGCGGGCGGGTCACCCGGGTCGCATGGACGACGGCGGTGGCCGTGGCGGCGCTGCTGGCGCTGCTGTTCACCGCCTCGATGCCCGGCGCCTTCGACTTCCTCACCGCGCAGCGGGACCGGGGGACGGAGGTCGAGTCGCTGGGTTCGCTCGTCTTCCACGTCGCCCGGCACTACGGCTGGGAGGGCGAGGTACGGCTCAACTACGGCTCGATCGAGTTCCTCGGCCCGTACGTGGGCCTGGTCAGCGACGCGTCGCTCGCGCTGACGGCGGCGGCCTTCGGCTGGCTGCTGTGGTGGCGCCTGCGGGCGGTGGAGTGGACGTCGACCACCCCGGCGGACGCGGCGTTCGCCGCGGTGCTGCTCTTCACCACGACCAGCCGGGTCATCAGCCCGCAGTACCTGGTCTGGCTGGTCGGCCTGGCGGCGGTGTGCGTCACCCGACGGGCCGGCCGCCAGGGGCTGCCCGCGCTGCTGGTGCTGGCGGCGACGGGGGTGACGCTGCTGGAGTTCCCGATCTGGTTCGGGCACGTGGTCACCAGCGACACCCTCGGCGTCGGACTCCTCGTGGTGCGCAACGGGCTGCTGGTCGCGGCCTCGCTGCTGGCCTGCCGGGTGCTGTGGCGCACGACGGTCACCGAGCCGCGCCGGGCCGGGCGGACCGGGCGCGGCCCGGCGGCAGCACTGCCGTCCTTCCAGCAGGGCACCGGTCGCCGGGCCGGGGCGGACCGGGCGGCGCCGTCCGGCGGGCAGCGGCAGGAACTGCCGCGCTGAGCGGCGCTTGCGGACGCGAACGGACGCGGGACGGACGCGGTGCGCCTGCGGGCCCGGCCCGGCTTACCCGCCCAGTTCCGCCACCAGGTACGCCCGCCAGCGCTCGCCGAACTCCGCCCGGCTCACCCCGAGCACCTCCCGCAGCGCCTCGTCCACCGCACCCTCCCGCTGGTCCCGCCCCTGCCCGCCGACCGCCAGGTAGAACGCCATCAGCCGCTCCTCTCCCCACTTGGAGGCGATCATGCGGCAGGCGAGCCAGCCACTCTCGTACGCGCGGCCCAGCGCGTCCGCGCCGCCCCCGAAGCGGAAGTCCTCGTCACGCGGGAGCCTCGGGGGCACCTCGCCCTCCCGCACCTCGCGGGCCAGCTCCGGCGCGGCCTCGCGCGGCGTACGCCCGGTCCCCCGGTAGCCGAACCAGTCGGCCAGGCCCTCGGAGAGCCACAGCGGCGTGGAGCCGGTGGTGTGCGCGCGGGTCGCGACATGCACCGCCTCGTGCGTCATGACGATCTGCCGCCCCTCCTCGCCGAGCAGGCCGTACGCCTCCGGGTTGACCACGATCCGGTCGGCGGGCGCCTCATCCGCGCCGCCGCCCTCCCCCAGGGTCACCGCCGCTATCCCCTCGTACGACTCGGCGGACGACCCCAGCAGCTCCCCCATCCCGCGCAGGCTGCCGGGCACCTCGACCACCACCCGGCCCGCCCAGGGGCGCGGCCACGCCAACGTCACGGCGGGCACCGCGCGTTCGGCGGCGGCGGCGATCGAGCGCAGCGTCCCGCGCTCCGCGTCCGTGGCGGCGCCGACGGCCAGCACCAGGCTGCGCTCGCCGCGCAGCACCGTCACCCGCCCCTGCTCCCACAGCTGCCGGGGGCTGCCGCGCCGCTCCCCGGTGACGAACCAGCCCGCGTCGCGGCGGACGAGCGTGACCCGCTCGGTGGCGTCGACCGGTGCCCGGTCGTAGCCGCGCAGCCGGTAGCGCAGGCGCACCTTCGCCTCGGCGTGCCGTCCGTCGACCTCGAGGCCGGTGACGCGTACGGACCACTCGTCCAGCGGCAGCCGCCGCAGGTTGCGGAACGTCCGGCGCTGAACGGCCCGGTAGTCGGCGGCGGTGGGGTCGACGGCGGCGAGGTAGGCGCGCTCGTCGCCCGCACCGTCCGCGCCACCCGCCCCGTCCGTGGGCACGGCCGCCGCCTGCCGGGCGAGCAGCGCCCGGATCTCCGTACGGTCGGCCCGCCGCTCGTCGGGCGGTCCGCCGCAGGCCGCCAGCACCGCGCACAGCGCGAGCAGGGCGCACAGCGCGCGCCCGCGCACGCCCCGCCCCGCCGCCTCCGCCGGTCTGTCGCCCACACGGGCGATCGTACGGCGGGGACCGGCGTGAGCACCGGTGCGGGCCAGGCCCCGGCTTACGGCCGGGCGACGGCGGAGACCGGCATCATGCCGACCGGGTCGTACCGCACCCGCGCGCCCGGACGCGGCGCGTGCACCACCTGGCCGCCGCCCACGTACATCGCGACGTGGCTGGCGTCGGCCCGGTAGACCACGAGGTCGCCGGGCCGGGCCTCGGAGAGCGCCACCCGGCGCCCGGCCGACGCCTGGGCCTGGGAGGTGCGCGGGATCGCGACCCCGGCCCTGCCGTACGCCCACTGCGTGAGCCCCGAGCAGTCGAACGCGCCCGGCCCCGCCTTGCCCCAGCCGTACGGCGCCCCCACGACTCCGCGGGCCGCGGCGACGGCCGCCGCCGCCCGCGCGGACGCCGCGCCGGGCACGGCCCGGCCGACCGGCGCCGGGCCGCCGCGCGCGGCCTCGCGCGCGGTGCGCTCGCGCTCCGTGCGCTCGTGCTCCGTGCGCTGCTCGGGGGTGAGCCGGTCGAGCAGCCGCCGGGCCGAACCCAGCTTCTTCCGCACCGACTTCTTGTGCTGCCGCAGCGCGTCGCGCTGCCGGTCCAGCTCGGCCACCTTGCGCGCGCCCTCCTGCCGGACCTGCTCCAGAGTGCGCTGCGCCTCCTCGAACGAGCGCAGCGTGCCGCGGTGGCTCCGGCTGATCCGCTCCATCGCGGCGGCCCGCTCCAGGTAGGCGTCGGGGTCGGGGGAGAGCAGCAGCGCGACCGAGGGGTCCAGGCCGCCGGAGCGGTACTGCGCGCCCGCCAGCGCGCCCAGGTCGTCACGCAGGCGGTTGACGCGCTGCTGCCCGCGGGCCGCCCGCTCCTGCACGCGGTTCAGCTCGCGCCGGAGCCGGTCCGCGCGCTCCGACGCCCCGTTGTACTTCTCCGTGGCGCGCTCCGCCTCGGTGTAGAGCCGGTCGACGCGCGCCCCGGCCTGTGTGGCGGAGGTCTCCTCGGGCTCCGCTCCGGCGGGGGCCGCGGTGAGCGCGGCGACGGCGCCCGCCGCCGCCGTCAGCACGGTGAGGGGTACGGGCCAGCCCGTACCCGGCCGGAAGGGTCGGCGCGGGGCCGGTGAGCGTCGATGGGACCGGTGCGAGACCACGGTGGGGCCTTCCGCTAGGCGAACTGCGCCCACAGAATGTAGCCACACCACTACGGAGGGTCCAGCGTGCCGTGCGTGCGTATGCATCCGTACGCAGATCCGACGAGTCCCCGACGGCGCAGGTCACCCGCAGCGCGGCGGGCCGGGGTGGGCCGCCCGGAATCACCCGGACGAACGACACCCGGCGGGCCGCCGGGCCGTGTCAGCCGACGCGCACGCCGTACTGGAAGGGCATGTTGTCCATCGACTCGTACCGCACGTTCGCACCCGGCTTCGGGGCGTGCAGGACCTGGCCGTTGCCCGCGTAGAGGCCGATGTGGTGCAGGTCGCCGTAGAAGAGCACCAGGTCGCCGGGCTTGAGCGCGTCCCGCCCGATCTGGGTGCCCGAACTGGCCTGCGCCTGCGAGGTGCGCGGCAGCGAGACGCCGGCCTGGCCGTACGCCCAGGACGTCAGCCCGGAGCAGTCGAAGGAGCTGGGGCCGGTGGCACCCCACACGTACGGCGAGCCGACCTTGCCCTTGGCCGCCGCGAGGGCGGCGCCCGCACGCCCGCTGGTGGGCGCGGACTCGGTCTCCTTCTCCTTCTCCGGCTCCAGTTCGGCACGCTCACTGGAGGCGCGGTTGGCGCGCTCCTCCTCCTTGGCGAGCGCGGCGCGCTCCTTGGCGGACAGCGTGTTGAGCAGCGTCTGCGCCTTGGAGAGCTTGCCCTGGATCTTCTTCTTCTTCTCGCCGAGGCCCTTGCGGGTCTCGGCGAGGTCGGCGAGCTTGCCCTTGGCCTCGGTGCGCTGCTGCGCGAGACTGCGCTGCTTGCTCTTGATCTTCGACAGGGCCTCGGTCTGCTTGGTGCTCAACTGGTCGAGCGTGGCCGCCTTGTCCAGGTAGCCGTCCGGGTCCGAGGAGAGGAAGAGCTGGAGCGAGGGGTCGATGCCGCCGCTGCGGTACTGCGCGGTGGCCATCGAACCGAGGCCGTTGCGCAGCTTGTTCAGGTCGCCCTGGCCGCGCGCCACGCTGTCCTGGAGCTGGCTGACCTGCGTCTGGAGCTTGGTCTGCTTCTCCTTGGCGCCGTTGTACGACTCCGTCGCCGCCTCGGCGTCCTCATACAGCTTGTCGACCTGCGACTTGACCTCCTCTTTCGAGGGCTCGTCGGCCTGCGCCGACTGGGAGGTCATGGCTACGGCAGCGGCAGCGGTCGCCGTGAGCACGGTGATGCGGGCGCGGTTCGGCTGCTTGGGACGACGGTGGGACGCCACTGGGGCGAGCTCCTTCTTCCTCAGCCGCCTGCCGGTGGTCACTCCGGCTCCGCTTCGCTCGCACCCCGCGTACACACTCGGGGTTCGGGCTTCGTGGAACTAGGCGGTACCCCCGCCGTCACTCCGGATGAGCGATCAACTGCGCGAGGGTTCGAGCCCAGACACTAGCCAGCCTCATCTGATCGGATCAAATCCTCCAGAGAAAAAACCTGCTCCTGGGCCACATTCTTTACCCTCATCCCACGCGTAGCAACGGCAACTTGACACTCCGTAGGAGCAATACGGGCAAGGTGGACACGTGTCCACCGGGCGGTCCCCGCTATCCGGACCGGGCACTTCCGGAGCCTTCGCGCACGGCGTGCACGCCCGCACCTGCGGCGTCCACCTCTGCGGCGCGCTCGCGCCCGCTCAGGTCCGGACGAGGCGCTTGAGCAGCAGCGCCGAGGCGACCGGCCGGGCCCCCGCCGCCGCGCAGCCGTCCGCGACCTCGCGGTCCGAGGAGACCACGACCACCGGCCGCCCCTGCGGCTCCGCGCGCACCAGCCGCCGGATCAGCTCGTCCGCGGTCTGCCCCGGCTTGCTGAAGAGCACCCGCACCCCGCGCGGCGGTGCCAGCAGCACCGGCGCGGCCAGCTCCGCGCCGTCGAAGACGCAGGTCATCTCGGCACCCGTCTGGGCCGCCAGCACGGCCAGCCCGCCCAGCAGCCGCAGTCGCTGCTTGTCCAGCGGCATCGTCGGGTACCCGGTCTTGGTCACGTTGTAGCCGTCGACCACCAGATGGGCCTGGGGCAGCGCCAACAGCTGGTCCAGCAGCGCGGGATCACTCTCGGAGAGGGCCCGCGCCGCGATGTCCTTCGGGCTCATCCGGCCCGGCTCGACCGCGTCCACCGTGTCCGCCGGACGGCCCTCCGCGGGCGGCAGCGCCAACTCGCGGCGCAGCCCCTGCGCGGCGTCCAGCACCGTGTCCAGCAGGAGCCGAACCCGCATGTCCTCGACGCTGCGCCCCTCGCGGGCCGCCCGCCGACCGGCCTCCAGGGCCGACTCCGCCTCGGTGAGCCGTGCCTTGAGCCGCCGCGCCTCCGCGTCGGCCGCCACCTTCTCGGCGGCGGTCGCCGACCGCAGGGACTCCAGCTCCGCGCGCACCTTGCGCAGCGCCGCCTCACCCCGCTTCACGTCGCTCTGCGCGCTGCGCAGCTTCCGCTGCACCGCCTCGGCCTCCTTGCGTACGGCCTCCAACTCGCCGCGCCCGCTCTCCGCCTCGGCCCGCGCCGAGGCGCGCAGCTGGCTCAGCTCCTCGCGCAGACGGGCCAGTTCGCGCTGCGCGTCCTCACCGGCGCGCTCCGCCTGCGCCCGCTGGGCCTCCTCGCCCGCCGCCGTGACGAGCTTGGCCCAGCCCGCCGGGCGCAGCACGTACGCCGCCGCGGCGACGTCGACCGGATCGGCGGCGGCGGGCGGCGAGCCGCTCTCCAGCGCGCCGGTCAGCTCGGGCAGCAGCTCCCGCAGCCGGACGGCGACACGCTGCCGGAAGACCGGATCGCCCTCCAGGGACGCGGCCATCGCGTTGCCCCCGAACTTGGTACGGCGCTGCGGGGTGAAACGGGCGTACTGCCGCAGGGCGAGCGGCAGTTCACCCACGGTCATCCCGCCGAGCGCGTCGCCCGTGAGCGCCACCACCCGGTGGCGCACCTTCACGGGCAGCGGGCGGTCGAGCGTCTCCTCCGACAGCTCGCGTTCCGGTCCGCCCTCACCGCCCGCACCTTCGACCACCGCTCACACCCGCCCGTTCCGTCAGACCTGTGCGCCCGGGCGGTCCACCAGCTCGATCTGGTCCACCGCGTTGCACCAACGGCACCGCACGGACTCGATGGTCTCATTGAGCACCTCGCGTTCCTCCACCTTCGGCTCGCCGGCCAGGTCCAGATGGACGTACTCCCGCACCTTGCTGGAGCGCGTCACGTCGAACCGGGTGAGGTTCCCGCAGAGGGTGCAGCGCCAGCGGGTCTCCGCGGTGGGCTGGGAGAGCGTCATGGTCGCGTCCACTTCCTTCTCTTCTCGGTGCCAGGTGTGCGACGGGGGTCTCCGGCCGCGGCCGGGTGCACGACTCCGGGTCGCCATGGTGTCGCGTGTCGTCGTCGTCACGCCTCTTCCGTGTCACTTCGTCTTCACGGGAGCACTGCCGGTCACCTTACGACCTGACGTCACCCGCGCGTGCCGGGAAGCACCTTCCGCCACCGGACTGTCACGCTCGGCTCGCCGGTGCGGTTCCGACAGGTGTTCCCTACCCGCTGCGCGCACGAGCACCCGCCACGCTCCGTCACCACCCGCACCCCCGGGCGGGAGCCCGCGCCCGTCCGGGGGCGGGGTCGCACGGCCGCGCCCCCGGACGGGAGTGGACCCGCGACCGGCCGGATGCGCCTTCGGCAGCAAGGCGGAGGAGGGAGGCGACGCGGAGCGTCATCGACCGACGACAACACGGCCGCCGGAGGTGCAGGCGGCCGGGAACCCGCGCCCGTCCGGGGGCGGGGTCGCACGGCCGCGCCCCCGGACGGGAGTGGACCCGCGACCGGCCGGATGCGCCTTCGGCAGCAAGGCGGAGGAGGGAGGCGACGCGGAGCGTCATCGACCGACGACAACACGGCCGCCGGAGGTGCAGGCGGCCGGGAGCCCGCGCCCGTCCGGGGGCGGGGTCGTTAGAGTGGTCGGGCCCGCTCCCGCGGCACAGGGCCGCGGTCACCGCCGAGGGCGCCGGGCACGGCAGCGGCCCCTCGCGGGCCGTACCCGCGACGAAGGGACCGCACCATGATCACCTCGATCGTGCTCATCAGGACCAGCACGGACAGCATTCCGGAGATCGCCGAGCAGATCGCGGCCCTGGAGGGCGTCAGCGAGGTCTACTCCGTCACCGGCGCGCACGATCTGATCGCCATGGTGCGGGTCGCCCGGCACGACGATCTCGCCGACGTCATCCCCGGCCGGATCAGCAAGGTCCCCGGGGTGCTCTCGACCGAGACGCACATCGCCTTCCGCACCTACTCCCAGCACGACCTCGAGGCGGCGTTCGCCATCGGCCTGGACGCCTAGGCGGCGTCTGACAGCCGGCCCGGAACCCGTACGTGAAGAATTCTTCATCCAGCTTTCATGCATGCACCACGCTCTCTCCCGCAGGCTCCCCCACATGGCCTTTTCACATCGCATGGCGACACTCGTCGCCGTCGTGGCGATCCCGCTCGGCATCGCCGTCACCAGCTACGCGCTGAGCGACGACCCCGACCCGCCCCGCTCCCCCGCCAAGGTGGATCTGGAGAGCGACAGCCCGCACCCGACCCCGCCCCGCCCCAGCACGTCCCCCACCGGCGATCCCTCCGGCAGTCCGTCCGGCGGTCCGTCCCGGAGCCCGTCCGACGGCCCCTCGAAGTCGCCCGGCGACACCGCGGTGCCGCCGCCGTCCCCGACCGACGCCGGCGGCGATGACGACGCGGACGACCAGGGCGACGACAGCGGAGGCGACGACGGCGGGGATGACGGCTGACCCGGTGGCGACGCGGCCCGGGCCGGGCCCGCTGCGGCACCGCCTGCCGCAGGTCACCGCCCGGGTCCGCATCCTGCTGTGGCTGCTGGTGGTGATGACGGTCGCGCTCACCGCGGTCGCCACGACCACCCGCTCCATCCTTCAGCGGGACGTCGACCACCGCATCTCCCAGCTCCTGGCCCAGGAGACGGGCGAGTTCGCGAACTTCGTCACGCACGGCAAGGACCCGGACACCGGGGCACGCTTCACCACCTCCCGGCGGCTGCTCCTCCTCTTCCTCCAGCGCCAGTACTCCGACCCGGACGAGGAACTCCTCGGCGTGGCCGGTGACCACGTGCTGCACCAGCAGCGGGACTTCCCCGGCACCCTGTCGCTCGAGAAGGACCGGGAGTCACTGGCGCGCATCACCGCGAGCGACGCCCGCAGCGGCACCCTGCACCGCCCCGAGGGCGAGGTCCGCTGGGCGCGGGTCCAGATCGAACCAGCCGGGGACACCCCCAGCGGAGCCTTCGTCGTCGCCTTCCACACCGACCGCGAGAAGACCAGGGCCAACGACGTCTTCCGCACCCTGCTCGCGATCTCCGGTATCGCCCTGCTGATGACCTGCGTGATCGGCTGGGCGGTCGCGGGCCGCATCCTCGCCCCCGTACGGCTGGTGCGCACCACGGCCGCCCAGCTCACCGAGCAGGACCTCACCCAGCGCATCCCCGTGCACGGGCGGGACGACATCGCGGCGCTCGCGGAGACCTTCAACGCGATGCTCGACCGGCTGGAGCAGGCCTTCGCCGCGCAGCGCCACTTCGTCGACGACGCGGGGCACGAGCTGCGCACCCCCATCACCATCGTGCGCGGCCATCTGGAGCTGATGGGCGACGACCCGGTGGAGCGCGAGGAGACCGTACGGCTGGTGACCGACGAGCTGGACCGGATGAGCCGGATCGTCGAGGACCTGCTGCTGCTCGCCAAGGCCGAGCGGCCCGACTTCGTGTCGGTGGAGCCGGTGGCACTGGCCGAGCTGACCGCCGACGTCTTCGACAAGGCCCGCACCCTGGGCCGCCGACGCTGGAAGCTGGACGCGGTGGCCGAGGGCACCGTACGGCTCGACCCGCAACGCGTCACCCAGGCCATGGTGCAGCTCGCGCAGAACGCCGTGCAGCACACCACGCAGGAGGACACCGTACGGATCGGCTCCCGCCGCGCCGCCGGCACCGTCGAGCTGTGGGTGGCCGACACCGGTTCGGGCGTACGGGACGAGGACGCCGAGCTGATCTTCGAACGCTTCCGCCGGGGCACCGTACGGCGCGGCAACCGCGGCTCGGGGGGCGCGGGCCTCGGGCTCTCGATCGTGAAGGCGATCGCCGAGGGGCACCGCGGGGGGCACGTCGAACTGCTGACGACGCCCGGCGGGGGCGCCACCTTCGTCATCACCGTGGCCGCGGACGGCCCGGCGGACCCTGTGGAACCCGACGGACTCGACGAGCCCGCGGCGACACCACACCCAGCACGGGCCACGGAGGCCGGAAAGGACACACGTTGAACCGGATTCTCATCGCGGAGGACGAGGAGAGGATCGCGTCGTTCGTCGAGAAGGGGCTGCGCGCCAACGGCTTCACCACCACCGTCGCCGCCGACGGCGGCACCGCCTTCGGCTACGCCCGCAACGGCGGCTTCGACCTGGTCATCCTCGACATCGGGCTCCCCCTGCGGGACGGCTTCACCGTGCTGCGCGAGCTGCGCGAGGCGCGGGTGACCGTCCCGGTGATCGTGCTCACCGCCCGCGACTCCGTACGGGACACCGTGGCCGGCCTCGAGGGCGGTGCGGACGACTGGATGACCAAGCCGTTCCGCTTCGAGGAGCTGCTGGCCCGCGTGCGGCTGCGGCTGCGCACGGCGACCCGCACCCCGGAGGTCACCGTGCTGCGCAGCGGCAGCCTCTCGCTGGACCTGCGCACCCGGCGGGCCCGCGCCCAGGGGGGCACCGTGGACCTGACGGCCCGGGAGTTCGTGCTGCTGGAGCTGTTCCTGCGGCATCCGGGGCAGGTGCTCTCGCGGGAGCAGATCCTGTCGCACGTGTGGGGCTACGACTTCGACCCCGGCTCGAACATCGTCGACGTCTACGTGCGGGCGCTGCGCAAGAAGCTGGGCGCCGCCCAGGTGGAGACGGTACGCGGCATGGGCTACCGGCTGCCCGGGGAGGAGCCTCCCAGATGAGGGCGGCCGGGGCGGAACTCCCCGCCGGATGAAATCTCCTTCATCCGCCACTCACCCGGCGCTCACGGTGGCGTCCAAAACTCGTCATCGTGCCACTCTCCGTCAGACAGTACGCCGCGCTGTGCGTCACGTTCAGCTTCTGCGCCCTCCTCGCCGTACCGGGTAACTTCCCCGGTCTCGGCACGGACGGCCGCCTCACCCTCGCCATCTTCACGCTGGCCACCTGCGCCTGGGTCGCCACCCCCATCGACGACACCTACGTCGCGCTGAGCGCCGGCCTGGCCCTCAGCGTGACGGGCGTGATCAGCAGCGACACCCTCTTCGGCACCCTGGGCGACTCGACGGTCTGGCTGCTGATCTGCGCCTTCGTGCTGGCCGCCGCGGTGGCGCGGACGGGGCTGGCCGGGCGGGCGGCGGCCTTCCTGGTCAGCGGCGCCCGCACGGTGCGCCAACTGGTCCACCTCACCACCGCCGCGCTCGTGGTGACCGCCTTCGCCATCCCCGCCACCTCCGGCCGCGCGGCGCTCGCCCTCCCCGTCTTCCTCGCGCTGGCCAAGGCGCTGGCGGAGCGCACCCGGCTGGTGGTGATGCTGGCGCTGCTCTTCCCCACCGTCATCCTGCTGTCGGCCGTCGCCACCCTCATCGGGGCGGGCGCGCACCTGATCACCGTCAGCGTGCTGTGGGAGGCGACCGGCCAGCAGATCGGCTTCACGCAGTGGCTGCTGCTCGGGCTGCCGCTGGCGCTGGCGTCCTCGCACCTGGGCGCGGAGACCGTACTGATGACGACGACCTCCCGCGCCGACCGGAGCGCGCCCGTGCACATCAGCGCAGAGGACATCCAGGAGCACTCGGAGGACTCCGTCACCGGCCCGCTCTCCACCGTCGAGGTCCGCTGCCTGCTGCTGCTGTTCACCGTGGTGGCGCTGTGGTGCGCCGAGCCGCTGCACGGGGTCACGCCCGCGGTGGTCGCGCTCATCGGCGCGGTCGTGGCCGCCTCCCCCGTGCTGGGCACCGTGCGGCTGAAGGACGCGCTGCGCACCGTGCCCTGGTCCCTGCTGCTGTTCATGGCGGCGACGATGGCCATGGGCATAGCCCTCTCCACCTCCGGTGCGGCCTCCTACCTGGTGGGCGGGCTCGCCTCGTCCGGCACGGACGGCGGCGGCGCGGACGGGGCGCGGGTGCCACCGTGGCTCTTCCTGGCGGTCGTGGTCGCGGTGAGCACCGCGGCGCACCTGGTGCTCCAGTCCCGTTCCGCCCGCTCCAGCGTGTTGGTGCCGCTGGTGGTCGCCGCGGCTGCCGGGGCCGGGGTCAACCCCGTCACCGCCGCGCTGGCCTCGACCGCCGCCGCCGGCTTCTGCCACACGCTGCCCGCCTCCGCCAAGCCGGTCACGCTCTTCTCCGACGTGCCCGGCGTGACCACCTACACCCCGCGCGACCTGCTGCGCCTGTCCGCCGTACTGGCGCCGCTGACCGCCGCGCTGGTGCTGTTCTTCGCTCTCGCCGTCTGGCCGCTGCTCGGCGTGCCCGTCCTCTGAAGGAGACCCCCGTGTCGCACTACCGCTTCGTCATCGCCCCCAGCGGCTTCAAGGGCTCGCTGTCCGCCGCACAGGCCGCCGAGGCCATCGCACGCGGCATCCGCCGCGTGGTGCCCGACGCCTCCCTCGACCTGATCCCCATCGTGGACGGCGGCGAGGGCACGGCCGAGGCGCTGGCCGCCGCGACCGGCGGCACACTCGTGGAACGCACCGCGACCGGCCCGGTGGGCGCGCCGGTGCGCACCCACTTCGCGCTGCTGGGGACGGAGCAGGGCGCCCCGCTCACCGCCGTGGTGGAGATGGCCGCCGTCGCCGGGCTGTCCCTCGTACCCCAGGACCAGCGCGACCCCGTCAGCACCACCACCTACGGCGTGGGCGAACTGATCCGCGCCGCCCTGGACGCCGGAGCCCGCCGCATCCTGATCGGCTGCGGCGACTCGGGCACCTCCGACGGCGGCGCGGGCGCGCTGCGGGCGCTGGGCGCCCGGCTGCTGGACGCGGACGGCCGCGAACTCCCGGACGGCGGCGGCGTGCTGACCCGCCTGCACCGCATCGACGTACGGCAACTGGACCCGCGGCTGCACGAGACCGAACTCCTGGTCGCCTGCAACCCGTTCAACGTGCTGTGCGGGGAGCGCGGCGTCGCGCGCGTCTTCGGACCGCAGAAAGGGGCGACCCCCGCCCAGGTGGAGCTGCTCGCGGGCGCCCTGGAGCACTGGGCCGACGTACTCGTCCGCGACCTGCGCCCCCGGCAGCGCGCCGACGGCGGCGGCCCCGGCACCCCCCTGCGGATCGAGGACCTGCGGCTCGCGCCGGGCACCGGCGCCTCCGGGGGCCTTGGCGCGGGACTGGCCGCGCTCGGCGCCCGGCTGCTGCCCCGCTTCGACGTGCTGCTGGACCACCTCGACCTGGACGCCCGGCTGGCCCCCGCCCACCTGGTGGTCACCGCCGAGGGCGCGCTGGACCGGCAGACCGCGCGCGGCAAGGTGCCCGCCGAGGTGGCCCGGCGCGCCAAGGCGCTCGGCCGGCCGGTCATCGCGCTGGCCGGCACCCTCGGCGAGGGCGCGCACACCGTACGGGCGTCCGGGGTGGACGCCTACAGCGGCATCCTGCCCGCGCCCGTCGCGCTGGCCGAGGCGCTCAGCCGCGGTGAGGAGTACCTGACGGACGCGGCCGAGCGGGCCCTGCGCATGGTGCTGCTCGGCACCCGGATGACGGGCGGGGCGTGGCCGGCCGGTCAGCGGGCGGGGTCGGGCGAACCGGGCCGGGCCCCCGTGGCCGGGGCGCCGGTGGAAGCGTCCGCGGGAGTGTCCGCGAGGGTGTCCGCGTCCACCGCGTGACCGGGCACGTAGCGGCCCCCCTCGCTTCGGTAGGTCCACCGGGCGCCGTGCGCCACCAGCTCCCGTACGGCGCCGAGGAACCGCTCGATGTGCTCGTCCGGCGTGCCCACCCCGAAGCTGACCCGCACCGCGTTCAGCGGGCGCTGCCCGGGCCCGGTCTCCCCCGCGCCGCACTCCCCGGGCTCGTCCGCCTCGCGGTCCAGCAAGGCGCGCAGCAGCGGGTGCGCGCAGAAGAGGCCGTCGCGCACCCCGATCCCGTACTCGGCCGACAGCGCCGCCGCGAAGTGCGAGCTGTGCCAGCCCTCGACGACGAAGGAGACCACGCCGACCCGCTCGGCCTCGGGGCCGAACAGTGACAGCACCCGTACGCCGGGCACCTCGGCCAGCCCGTCCAGCAGCCGTGCGAGCAGTTCCCGCTCCCGCCGCACCAGCTGTTCGAACCCGGCCTCCGCCAGCGCCCGGCAGGCCGAGGCGAGCGCGTAGGCGCCCACGACGTTGGGCGAACCGGCCTCGTGCCGCGCGGCGCCGGTGTGCCACTCGACCTCCACCCGGCCCTGCGGCGTGCGGGTGACCGTACGGCTGGCGCCGCCGCCCGCCAGGTAGGGCTCGGCGCTGCGCAGCCAGTCGGCCCGCCCGGCCAGGACTCCGGCGCCGAAGGGGGCGTAGAGCTTGTGGCCGGAGAGGGCGACCCAGTCGACGTCGAGGCCTGCCAGGTCGACAGGGTGGTGGGGGGCCAACTGCGCGGCGTCCAGCACGATCCGCGCGCCGTGCCGGTGCGCCACCTCGGCCAGCTCCCGTACGGGCCAGATCTCGCCGGTCACGTTGGAGGCGCCGGTGACGCACACCAGCTTGGGGCCCGCGGGCGCCGCGCGCAGCGCCGATTCCAGGTCGGCCACGGCCTGCCCGGGGCTGCGGGGGGCGGTCAGGCAGGTGGTGGCGTGGTCCCGCCAGGGCAGCAGCGAGGCGTGGTGCTCGGTCTCGAAGACGAACACGCGGGTGCCGTCCGGCAGGGCGCGGGCGAGCAGGTTCAGCGAGTCGGTCGTCGCCCGGGTGAAGACGACCTCGTCGTCCGGGCGGCAGCCGAGGAAGGCGGCCACAGTGGCGCGGCTGCGCTCGTACAGGTCGGTGGAGAGCTGCGAGAGGTACCCGGCGCCCCGGTGCACGCTGCCGTAGTACGGGGCGTACGCGGCGAGGTCGTCCCACACCTTGCGCAGCACCGGCGCACTGGCGGCCTGGTCCAGCGCGGCGTAGCGCACCTCGCCGCCGGTGACCAGCGGGACGAGCACGTCGTCACCGAGCACGGGCAGCGGCTCACCGCCCGTGCGGGCGGCGGCGGGACGGGCCGAGGGGAAGGCAGGGGCGGGGGCGGGCGAGGCTGCGGGCAGGTCGAAGGCAGGGGCGTCGACGGGCATGGCGAGATCTCCTGAAGCGGGCGTGTTCGGCACGGGGCAGGCGGACAGCGCGGAGCGCCGTCGCACGGGACTGCTCACGGGGGCGTACTCACCGGGCCGCCCACCCGGGCCGAACGCCACAGCAGCGTCGGACGGCAGACAGGAGGAGCGGGGCGGCACGCCTTAGGAGTGTCTTCGAAGTCCCGCCTTGCTCGTGGCGCCTGGCACGCACGTCTTCCCCCTGGCTTCGCCGGGAGGTACCCCCTGCGTTGTCGGAACGTCCACGTAACCCACTACGAGGACGCCCCTCCGCCTTGCAGCCGCACGCACCAGACACCACGAGCACCCGCCCTCCCAGGGGGCACCTCCCGGGCCGCCAAGGCCCAGGGGGAGGGACGGCGCTACTTCGAAGACACCCCTAGCACATTCGCTGGCTCACAAAAAGAACTCCCTCGAAGACCAGGGACCCCTGGAAAGAGGGACCCGCGCTTGCCGCAGACCTCGCTGTCTGCGGCCTGGTCATCACCCGGGGCACCCCGCCACGGACGGAGGGTTGCCGGACAGCGGGCCGGGGCCTTGATCGCTGTCACTCGTGACCTGCACGGGAGTATGCCACACCGCTCCCCGGACGCGGAAGCGCTCCCTGCCGGGGAGTCCCCCGGCGGGAGCGGCTGCCCCGACCCAGCGCCGGCGCCTACCTGTTGCTCGCCGCCACCCACGCCTCCAGCGCGGCCTTCGCCGCCCCCGAGTCGATCGCCTCGGCCGCCCGCCGCATGCCTGCCGCGAGCTGCTCGGCCAGCGTGCCCGTACCCGGTTCGAGGGCGACCAGCGCCGCCGCCGAGTTCAGCAGCACCGCGTCCCGTACGGGCCCCGGCGTGCCGTCCAGCAGTCTGCGCGCGACCTCCGCGTTGTACGAGGCGTCCGCCCCGCGCAGCGCCTCGACGGGCACCAGCTCCAGGCCCACCTCGCGCGGGTCGAACGTCTCCTGGCGCACCGTGCCCTCCCGTACGGTCCAGACCGTCGAGGTGGCCGTCGTGGTCAGCTCGTCCAGACCGTCGTCGCCGCGGAAGACCAGCCCCGAGGAGCCGCGCTCGGCGAGTACGCCCGCGATGATCGGCGCCATCCGCGCGTCGGCGACGCCCGTCGCCTGCGCCCGCACCCGCGCCGGATTGGTCAGCGGCCCCAGGAAGTTGAAGGACGTCGGGATGCCCAGCTCCCGGCGGGCCTGGCCGACGTGTCGGAAGGAGGGATGGAACTTCACCGCGAAACAGAAGGTGATGCCCGCCTCCTCGGCGACCTCGGCGACCCGGCGCGGTGTCAGCTCCAGATTGACGCCGAGCTTCTCCAGGACGTCCGAGGCACCGCTGGCGGAGGAGGAGGCGCGGTTGCCGTGCTTGACGACCCGCGCGCCGGCCCCGGCGACCACGATCGAGGACATGGTGGAGATGTTCACCGTACGGGCGCCGTCGCCGCCCGTGCCGACGATGTCGACGGTGGGACCGGGGACCTCGATGACGTTGGCGTGGGCGTACATCGCCCGCACGAGCCCGGAGATCTCCTCCACCGTCTCGCCCTTGGCCCGCAGCGCCACGGCGAACCCGGCGATCTGCGCGTTGGTGGCCTCACCGTTCATGATCCTGTCCATGGCCCAGGCCGTGGCCTCGGCGGAGAGGTTCTCACGGGCCAGCAGGGGCCTCAGGACGTCCGGCCACGAGCGGGCCGCCGTGGTGTCGCCTCCAGCGGGGGTCGCAGCGCTCATGGGGATCACTCCTGGCCTGGTTCGGTGTGCCGTACGGACGCGCCACCGCGGCGCGATCCGGCGGCCAGCCTATCGGCGCCGGGGCCCGGCGGCGCGAGTGTGCCCGTACTGCGGACGGCGGGACGGACGGGGGCGGAGGGAGAAGGCCGAAGGAAGGGGGAGGGAAGAGGGAAGGAAAGGCCGGAGGGCCCCGTCCCGTAAGGGGATCGGGGCCCTCCTGGGGGCTGTGGTGCGGGCCGGTCAGTGGTGACCGTGGCCGCTCGTCAGCTCCTTGTACTCCTCCGCCGTCGGCTTGGGCACCTGGCTCTCGTCGCTGTAGAAGCCCTTCGAGAGCGAGACCCGGATCTTCTCCACCGGGTTGACCTTGCGTTCGACGCCGTTCTCGTCGGTCTGCGGACCGATCTCCAGCGGCTTGTACTGGTCGTGCGCCGTGAGGACGTGCAGCTGCTCCTGCGAGAGCGGCTCGTGCACCTCCACGAACTCGCCGTGCGGCAGCCGCTTGATGATGCCGGACTCGCGTCCGTGCAGCACCTTCTCGCGGTCCCGGCGCTGGAGCCCGAGGCAGATCCGCTTGGTCACGATGAACGTCAGGACCGGCACCACGAAGAAGCCGATACGGACGAACCAGGTGATCGAGTTGATCGACAGATGCAGATACGTGGCCCACAAGTCGTTTCCGCCGCCGATGAGCGCGACGAAGTACCAGGCGATCCAGGCCATGCCGAACGCCGTACGCGTCGGCACGTTCCGCGGGCGGTCGAGAATATGGTGCTCGCGTTTGTCCCCGGTCACCCAGGACTCGATGAACGGATAGACCGCGATGACCGTCAGCATCACGCCCAGCATCAGGAGCGGGATGAACACGCCGAGCACAAGCGTGTGCCCCCAGGCGCTGATCTCCCAGCCCGGCATGATCCGGACCAGCCCCTCGGAGAAGCCGAGATACCAGTCGGGCTGCGCGTTCGTCGACACCTGGTCGGGCCGGTACGGGCCGAGCACCCAGATCGGGTTGATGGTGAACAGCGCGGCGATGGCCGAGATGACACCGAAGACCAGGAAGAAGAAGCCGCCCGCCTTGGCCATGTAGACCGGCATGAACGGCGTACCGACGACGTTCTTGTTGGTCTTTCCGGCACCCGCGAACTGGGTGTGCTTCTGGTAGAAGACCAGGATCAGGTGCGCCACCACGAGGCCGACCATGATGCCCGGCAACAACAGCACGTGCAGCGAGAAGAAGCGCGGGATGATGTCCGTCCCCGGGAACTCACCGCCGAACAGGAACATCGCGATGTACGTGCCGACCACCGGGGTCGCCAGGATCGCACCGTGCATGAAGCGCAGACCGGTACCGGAGAGCAGGTCGTCCGGCAGCGAGTAGCCCGTGAGGCCGGTGAACATCCCCAGCACGAGCAGCGTGAAGCCGAACAGCCAGTTGATCTCACGCGGCTTGCGGAAGGCGCCCGTGAAGAACACCCGCATCATGTGCACGAACATGGCCGCGAGGAAGATCAGCGCGCCCCAGTGGTGGATCTGCCGGATGAGCAGGCCACCGCGTACGTCGAAGCTGATGTCCAGCGTCGAGGCGTACGCCTCGGACATCGTGATGCCGTGCATCGGCACGTAGGAGCCGTGGTACTCGACCTCGGCCATGCTCGGCGTGAAGAACATCGTCAGGTAGACACCCGTGAGGATGATGACGATGAAGCTGTAGAGCGCGACCTCACCCAGCATGAAGGACCAGTGGTCCGGGAAGATCTTGCGCATGTTGGCCTTGGCCGCGCCGTAGATGCTGACCCGGCCGTCCGCCCAGTCGGCGACACGCTCCCCCGCGGGAGCCTTCCGCCTCTCCGACGCCTCGGCGTCGGACCGGTTCGACGTTGAAATACTCATCCGCGCTCCCAGAAGGCCGGACCGACCGGCTCCGCGAAGTCGCCCTGCGCTTCGAGGAATCCGTCCTTGTTGACGCTGATATTCAGCTGCGGCAGCGGGTGGCCCGCCGGACCGAACAGCACGCGTGCGCCGTCGCTGAGGTCGAAGGTCGACTGGTGGCAGGGGCACAGGACGTGGTGCGTCTGCTGCTCGTACAGGCTGACCGGGCAGCCGACGTGGGTGCAGATTTTAGAGTAGGCCAGAATGCCCTCGTGCGACCAGTCCAGTGACTGCTTGTCCTTGATGTCGTCCGGCTCGATCCGGACGAGCATCAGGGCCGCCTTGGCGATCTCCGTCTGGAACTCGTGCGTGCCCTCCTCCAGCCCCTCGGGCTTGGCGAAGGCGAGCGAGCCGACGACGATGTCCTCGGGCTTCAGCTTCAGGCCGGTGTTCTCGTTGACGAGGACCTTGCCCTTCTTCCACATCGTGTGCAGCAGCTTGTCCTCGGGCAGCGGCCCGAGGTCGCGCAGCAGCACGACGCTGGAGAGCGGCAGCAGGGCCATCGCACCGAACATCGTGTTGCGGATCAGCTTGCGGCGCCCGAACTGCGACTCGTCGGAGCCCTGCTTGAACTCCGCCAGGACCTGGGCCTTGACCTCGGGCTCGGCCGCCATCGGGTGGCGTTCCTGGATCAGCTCCACGTCCGTCATCAACGTGCGGGCCCAGTGCACCGCGCCCGCGCCGATGCCGAACAGCGCGATGCCCAGCGTCAGACCCAGCGAGAGGTTCAGCACGCTGACGTGGCCCAGCGGCCAGATGTAGACGATCTTGTCGATCGGGAAGGCCACGAACGAGGCGATGAAGGCGACGGTGGCCACCATCGACATGGTGAAGAGGAACGCGACCGCGCGCTCGGAGCGCCTGGCCGCCTTCTCGTCCAGGTCCTGGATGCGGTGCTCGTGCGGCGGCAGCCCCGGATTGGCGAAGGGGTCCTCCGCCGGCACGGCTACCGAACCGTCGGCCGACCGCGCTCCGTCGCCGGATTCCGACTGCTGCCCGCGGGGCAGATTCTCGTCGTCTGACACGTTCTCGTGTGGTCCAGTCTCGCTACTCATGACTTCTTGGCCTTTGTGGTCCGGGCCGCGACCCACACGGCGGTGGCGATCATCGCGCCGAGGCCGAACACCCAGGCGAAGAGCCCTTCGCTGACCGGTCCGGTGCCGCCGAGCTTGTAGCCGCCCGGAGAGTCCGCCGTGTCGCTGTTGACGGTCTTCAGGTACGCGACAATGTCCTTCTTGTCCTTCTTCGTCACCAGCGTGTCGGGGAACGAGGGCATGGCCTGCGGGCCGGTCTGCATGGCCTCGTAGATGTGCTTCTCGTCGACGTCCCCGAGGTCGGGCGCGTACTTGCCCTTCGTCAGGGCACCGCCCTCGCCGGTGAAGTTGTGGCACTGCGCGCAGTTCGTACGGAACAGTTCGCCGCCCTTGGCCAGGTCCGCGCCGTTCGGGCTGTACTGGTCCTTGGTGGGCACGCTCGGGCCGGGGCCCAGCGAGGCGACGTAGGCCGCCAGCTGGTCCGTCTCGGCCTGCGTGTACTTCGGCTTCTTCTTCGGCGCCTGCGCACCGGGCTGCTGGGCGGGCATGCGGCCCGTGCCGACCTGGAAGTCCACGGCTGCGGCGCCGACGCCCACCAGGCTCGGCCCGTCGGTGGAGCCCTTGCCGCCGGTGCCGTGGCAGCTGGCGCAGCCTACGGCGTAGAGCTTCTTGCCCTCCTTGATGGCGAGGGAGGAACTCGACGCCTGGTCGGCCTTGGCCTCATCCGCAGGAGCGAACGCGGTGTACAGCCCCCCGGTAGCCGCCAGCGCGAAGAGTAGGACGACCAGCGCCGCCAGCGGATGGCGCCGTCGTGCGGAGAGCTTTTTCACGGATTACCCCGGTGTCAGGATCTTCTGCGTCGATGCTTATGGCTATGTCTGAGAGTGAAGGACCCGTGCGCGGATCACTGGATCAGGTAGATCGTGGCGAAGAGGCCGATCCAGACGACATCGACGAAGTGCCAGTAATAGGACACGACGATGGCGGCCGTGGCCTGCTCGTGGGTGAACCGCTTCGCCGCGTACGTCCTGGCCAGCACGAGCAGGAAGGCGATCAGTCCGCCCGTCACATGCAACCCGTGGAAGCCGGTGGTCAGGTAGAACGCCGACCCGTAGGCATCCGAGGACAGCGTCATGCCGTCCTTCTTGACCAGCTCCGTGTACTCGAAGATCTGGCCGCCCACGAAGACGGCACCCATCACGAACGTGACGATGAACCAGCTCCGGAGCTTCTTCACGTCCCCGCGCTCGGCAGCGAACACGCCGAGCTGGCAGGTGAGCGAGGAGAGCACCAGGATCGTGGTGTTCGTCGCCGCGAAGGGAAGGTTCAGCGTTTCCGCATGCCCCTTCCAGAACTCGGCGCCCGTCACGGATCGCAGGGTGAAGTACATCGCGAAGAGGGCCGCGAAGAACATCAGCTCGGAACTGAGCCAGATGATGGTTCCGACGCTGGTGAGGTTCGGTCGGTTGACCGATGGGTGCGCGTGCCCGGTGTCTACTGCTGTTGCTGTCGCCACGCCGACATTATGTCGGTCGCTTATCCCGGCCTCACCTTGGGGGGTGCCGTTCGGTGTGTCCCCGGGTGCCGTCCCTGCTCAAACGGCCCTGTGCGACGGCCCCGGCGGCAGTGTTGACGCGACGTCGGAAGGAGTAGCATCCGGCCCAGCAGCGTTCGAAGTTCGACGAGATCCCTCACGCGGAGGAACGATGAAGGCGACCGCCACGGTGCTGGTCTACAGCGACGACGCCAACACCCGCGAGCAGGTCCGGCTCGCCGCCGGGCGCCGCCCGGCCTCCGACGTGCCGCAGATCCAGTACATCGAGTGCGCCACGCTGCCGGCCCTGATCTCCACCCTGGAGGAGCGCGTGGTGGACGTCTGCGTGCTGGACGGCGAGGCGGTACCGGCCGGCGGCATGGGCGTGTGCCGCCAGATCAAGGACGAGATCTTCCGCTGCCCGCCGGTGCTCCTGCTCATCGGCCGCCCGCAGGACGCCTGGCTGGCCACCTGGAGCCGGGCGGAGGCTGCGGTCTCCCACCCGGTGGACCCGGTGGCGCTGGCGGACGCCCTCGCCGGGCTGCTGCGCGGCGAGCGTACGGGCGTGGACTCCGGCGCCGCCTGAGAGGCCGCGCGGCCCCTGGGCCTCAGAAGTCGAAGCGGAGCCGGGCCGCGTCGCTGCCGGTCTCCCGTCCGCGGGTCTCCTTGAGCAGCGAGCTGCCCTCCCGCCACTTCGGCCAGCTCAGGTTCCAGTCCCCGAAGCCGTTGCCGAAGGCGGGCATGCGGTCCCCGTCGCCGTTGACGTACTTCACTATGTCGCCCCGGCGCACCAGCTTGTAGAACCACTGGGCGTTCTCGCTGCTCATGCCCGTGCAGCCGTGACTGACGTTGGCCGACCCGTGCGAGCCGGACGACCAGGGCGCCCCGTGCACGAACTCGCCGCTGCGGGTCACCTGCGTGTTCCAGTGGACGGGCAGGTCGTACGACTCGGAGCTGCCCTCCGGTATGCCGATGCTGGTGCCCTGCATGCGGATGAACGGCTGCTTCCCCAGCACCACCTTGACCCCGGTGCGGGTACGGAACCCGGGCTTGCCGGTGGTGACGGGCACGGTGCGCAGCCGCTGCCCGTTCCGGCGCACGGTCATCGTGTGGGTGCTCATGTCGACCAGCGCCTCGATCCGCCGGCCGGTGCGGATCGCCAGCGGCTCGGAGGCGCCGCCGCGCAGGCCGTCCCGGATGCGGACCCCCTGGAGCGCGGAGCGGGCGGTGATCGACGCGTGCGCGGGCCAGTACTCCCGGGGCCGGTAGTGCAGGGTCTTGTCGTCCGCCCAGTGCCACGCTCCGGCCGTCCGGGGCACGGAGTCGACCAGCAGGGCGCGCTCCACGGTGCGGCGCTCCTCCGGGTCCTGGACGCGGTGGCTCAGCTGTGCCACCAGCGGCTGCCCGACGCCGTAGGTGCCCTTGTCCGGGCCGAAGGTGACGCCGAGCTTCCGGCCGTCGGCCGGCTTGGTCTCGAAGCGCAGAGTGCGGCTGCCGGGGGCGCCACCGCCCTTCTCCGTGCTGACCAGCACCGTGTAGCGGACGCCCGCGGCCAGTGAGCCGGTGCTGCGCCAGCGGGTGCCGTCGGCGGAGAGCCGGCCCGCGACCCGGCGGCCCGCGCCGTCGCTGGCTATGACGTCCGTGATGCGGCCCTCGCCGCCCGTCGTGGTGACCTCGAGCGGCTCGCGGTAGTCGACGACGGCGCCGTCGTCCCCGACGTTGACGGCCACCTGGTCACTGGCGTCGTACGGCGCGGCGGCGAACGGGCTGGTGTCCTCGCCGCAGGCGGTGAGCCCCACCGCCAGGGGCACGAGTATCAGTGCGCAGCTGATCGCCATCCGGCGGTTCGGTAGATGTGTCATAGGCCCAAAATATGAAGATTGGTCAGTTCGGGCCTGCTGGGTTCATGCAAACGGGTCGGCCCCCGGAGGTGTCCGGGGGCCGACCCTTGACCGTGCGTGCGGCGTGTGCCTGCCGCGCGGGGCGTTCCTACTGGTTCTGCGCCTCGCCGTGGTAGTACTCGAAGACCCATCCGAAGAGGCCCACGAGCAGCAGCGGCAGCGAGAAGAACAGCAGCCACCAGCCGAGCGCGACACCGAGGAACGCCAGGGCGCCGCCGACGCCCAGGAAGAGCGGCTGCCAGCTGTGCGGGCTGAAGAAGCCCACCTCACCGGCGTCGTCCGCGACGTCCGCGTCCTTGTTGTCCTGCGCCCCGGTGTCCACCCGGCGGGCGGTGAAGGCCAGGTAGTAGCCGATCATGATCGACAGACCGAAGGACAGGAAGAGCCCCGTGGTGCCGACCGGCTCCTTCGACCACAGGCCGTACACGACGGCCACGCCGAGGAGGAACACGGACAGCCAGATGAACATGCGTCCCTGGGCCTTCACTTGCCGTCACCCTCTCCTGCGACAACGCCACCGGCCAGCACCTTGTCATCGCCGCGCAGGTCAAGCTGTTCGAGCGCGGTGATCTCCGGATGATGCAGATCGAAGGCCGGGGATTCGGAACGGATGCGCGGCAGAGTGAGGAAGTTGTGCCGGGGTGGCGGACACGAGGTCGCCCATTCGAGTGACCTGCCGTAGCCCCACGGGTCGTCCACCTCGATCTTCTTGCCGTGCTTGGCCGTCTTCCAGACGTTGTAGAAGAACGGCAGCATGGAGAGGCCGAGAAGGAACGAGCTGACCGTGGAGACGGTGTTCAAGAAGGTGAACCCGTCGGCCTCCAGGTAGTCCGGGTACCGGCGGGGCATGCCCTCGGCGCCCAGCCAGTGCTGGACCAGGAAGGTGCCGTGGAAGCCGATGAAGAGCGTCCAGAAGGTGATCTTCCCGAGCCGTTCGTCGAGCATCTTGCCGGTGAACTTGGGCCACCAGAAGTGGAATCCGGCGAACATCGCGAAGACGACGGTGCCGAAGACGACGTAGTGGAAGTGCGCCACGACGAAGTACGAGTCGGAGACGTGGAAGTCCATCGGCGGCGAGGCCAGGATGACGCCGGTCAGACCGCCGAAGAGGAAGGTGACCAGGAAGCCGATGGTCCAGAGCATCGGTGTCTCGAACGACAGCGAGCCCTTCCACATCGTGCCGAGCCAGTTGAAGAACTTCACTCCGGTCGGCACCGCGATCAGGAACGTCATGAAGGAGAAGAACGGCAGGAGCACGCCGCCCGTCACGTACATGTGGTGCGCCCAGACCGTCACCGAGAGGCCCGCGATCGAGATCGTGGCGCCGATCAGGCTGATGTAGCCGAACATCGGCTTGCGGCTGAAGACCGGGATGATCTCGGAGACGATGCCGAAGAACGGCAGCGCGATGATGTACACCTCGGGGTGACCGAAGAACCAGAACAGATGCTGCCAGAGCAGTGGTCCGCCGTTGGCCGCGTCGAAGATATGGGTTCCGAACTGCCTGTCCGCCTCCAGCGCGAAGAGCGCGGCGGCGAGCACCGGGAAGGCCAGCAGTACCAGCACACCGGTCAGCAGCACGTTCCAGGTGAAGATCGGCATCCGGAACATCGTCATGCCGGGCGCGCGCATGCAGATGATCGTGGTGATGAAGTTGACCGAGCCGAGGATCGTGCCGAAGCCGGAGAAGGCCAGACCCATGATCCACATGTCGGCGCCGAGCCCCGGCGAGTACACCTCGCTGGAGAGCGGCGAGTACGCGAACCAGCCGAAGTCCGCCGCACCCTGCGGGGTGAGGAAACCGCCGACGGCGATGAGCGAGCCGAAGAGGTAGAGCCAGTACGCGAACATGTTCAGCCGCGGGAACGCCACGTCCGGCGCGCCGATCTGGAGCGGCATGATCCAGTTCGCGAAGCCGGCGAACAGCGGAGTGGCGAACATCAGCAGCATGACCGTGCCATGCATGGTGAACGCCTGGTTGAACTGCTCGTTCGACATGATCTGCGTACCCGGCCGGGCGAGTTCGGCGCGCATGAACAGCGCCATGACTCCGCCGATGCAGAAGAACGCGAACGACGTGATCAGGTAGAGCGAGCCGATCGTCTTGTGGTCCGTGGTCGTCATCCACTTCACCACGACGTTGCCGGGCTCTTTGCGGCGCACGGGCAGCTCGTTCTCGTACGAGTCGTCTGCTGCGGCGGCACCCTGAGATTCGTTGAGGATGCTCACGGGTTATTCGTCTCCGCGTTCCTGGCGTCACCGGTGGTGGGAACGCCCGCCGGGATGTAGCCGGTCTGGCCCTTCTTCGCCAGGTCCTCCAGGTGCTTCTGGTAACGCTCAGGAGAGACGATCTTGACGTTGAAGAGCATCCGGGAATGGTCCGGTCCGCACAGCTCGGCGCACTTGCCCATGTAGGTGCCCTCCTTGGTGGGAGTCACCTCGAAGCGGTTGGTGTGGCCGGGGATGATGTCCTGCTTCATCAGGAACGGCACCACCCAGAACGAGTGGATGACATCGCGGGAGGTCAGGATGAACTGGACCGTCTCGCCCTTGGGCAGCCACAGGGTCGGGCCCGGGTTGCCGTTCTGCGGGTTCCGGTCCGCGGGCGTGCCGGCGGTGTAGACACCCTCCGCACCCTCCGGGAAGGCCTTCTGCATCCGGTCGGGGATGGCCGCCAGGGCCTTGGAGTCAGTGGCGGAGGTCTTCGCGTCGCCGTCCACGTCCTCGATGTAGTTGAAGCCCCAGCTCCACTGGTAGCCCACCACGTTCACGACGTGGTCGGGCTTCTCGGAGGTCTCCAGCAGCTCCGCCTCGTCACGCGCGGTGAAGTAGAAGAGCACCGCCACCATGATGATCGGAACCACCGTGTACAGAGCCTCGATGGGCATGTTGTACCTGGTCTGAGCCGGTACCTCCACCTTGGTCCGGGACCGCCGGTGGAAGAAGACACTCCACAGGATCAGGCCCCACACCAGCGCGCCCGTGGCGAGTGCCGCCGCCCACGAACCCTGCCACAAGGAGAGGATTCGGGGTGCCTCCTCCGTCACCGGAGTGGGCATGCCGAGCCGGGGGAAGTCCTTGGATGTGCAACCGGTCGCGGTTGCCAGGACCAGCCCCGCCGTCAGCGCTTGCAGCAGCTTCCGCCGGATCGGGCGCCGCGACGAGGGGGTACCGCCCCCGCCCTTAGGGCGGTGGGGGAGGTCTGAGCCGTTGGGACTCACGTAGCGCCTTCCCGAGAGTCTCGCCCGCTCAGCCGGGCACGGCCGTCTTATGGGCGGGCGCCGGCCCTGGCGCGGGCAGGGTTTGGATGTTTATGCGGGCCAAACCTTACTGGACGCCGATCGGGGTCGCGCGGGGAGGGTGGGTAACGCGGCGCGCCACACCCCGAAGGGGTGGAATCGCCGGGTACGCGGGTGCCGCTGACGCGCCGTTGGGCGCGTCGCGCGAGGCTGCGGCGGCGGGAGCCGCGTCCCGCGCCGGGGCGGGGCGGGTTAGCGTGCGTGCGTGCCCTACTTCGACGCCGCCTCCTCCGCCCCGCTGCATCCCGTCGCCCGGCAGGCGCTGCTCGCCGCGCTGGAGGAGGGGTGGGCCGATCCGGCCCGGCTGCACCGGGAGGGGCGCCGGGCGCGGATGCTGCTGGACGCCGCGCGCGAGAGCGCCGCGGAGTCGGTCGGCTGCCGTCCCGACGAGCTGGCCTTCACCAGCTCGGGCACCCGTGCCCTGCACACCGGCATCGCGGGCGCGCTGGCCGGACGGCGGCGGGTCGGCCGCCGGCTGGTGGTCTCCGCCGTGGAGCACTCCGCCGTCCTCCACACGGCCGAGGCGCACGAGGCCGCCGGCGGCACCGTGGCCCGGGTCGCGGTGGACCGTACGGGCCGGGTCGCGGCGGAGGAGTACGCGCGGGCACTGGGCGAGGACACCGCGCTGGCGTGCCTCCAGAGCGCGAACCACGAGGTGGGCACCGAGCAGCCCGTCGCCGAGGTGGCCGAGGCGTGCCGCGCGGCGGGCGTGCCGCTGCTGGTGGACGCCGCGCAGTCGCTGGGCCGTGCCGAGGTGGCACCGGGCTGGTCGCTGCTGGCGGGCAGCGCGCACAAGTGGGGCGGGCCCGGCGGGGTGGGGCTGCTGGCGGTCCGCAAGGGCGTCCGGTTCGCGGTGCCGCGCCCGGTGGACGAGCGGGAGGCGGGGCGGGCGCCCGGCTTCGAGAACATCCCGGCCGTCGTGGCGGCGGCGGCCTCGCTGCGGGCGGTACGCGCCGAGGCCGCCGCCGAGGACGTACGGCTGCGCGCGCTGGTGGACCGCATCCGCTGCCGGGTGCCGGAGCTGGTGCCGGACACGGAGGTCGTCGGCGACCCCGTGCGCAGGCTGCCCCAACTGGTCACTTTCTCCTGCCTCTACGCCGACGGCGAGGCCCTGCTGCACGCGCTGGACCGGGCGGGCTTCTCGGTCTCCTCCGGCTCCTCCTGCACCTCCAGCACCCTCACGCCCAGCCATGTGCTGGAGGCGATGGGGGTGCTCTCGGAGGGCAACGTACGGGTGTCGCTGCCCGCGGGGACGGAGTCGGCGGAGGTCGACCGCTTCCTCGCCGTGCTGCCGGAGGCGGTGCGGTCGGTTCGGGCGCAGCTCGACGCGCCCGGCGCCGGGGCGGCGGGGACGGGGGCGGGCACGGCGGAGGACTCCGTGGAGACGGCCCGGGGACCGGTGCAGACGGCTGGCGGGCCGGCGGCGGGGCTGACCGTCGACGCGCTGGGCAAGCGGTGCCCGCTGCCCGTGATCGAGCTGGCGAAGGTGATCTCGGAGGTGCCCGTCGGCGGGGTCGTGACCGTGCTGGCCGACGACGAGGCGGCCCGGCTGGACATCCCCGCCTGGTGCGGGATGCGGGACCACGCGTATCTGGGCGTGACCGGGACCGCCTACCGGGTGCGCCGCCGCCACTGAGCCGGGCTGCCGGGGCGCGGGCGGCCGGGCCGCGTGTGCCGGAGCACACGGGCCCGGAGCCGGCAGGTCAGGCCAGGTAGCCGCGCACCTCGGTGGCCGCGGCCTCGCCGTACGCCTTGGTGAAGCGCTCCATGAAGCTCTCGCGGCCCAGCTCGTACTCCTGCGTGCCCACGGTCTCGATCACCAGCGTGGCCAGCATGCAGCCGACCTGCGCCGCCCGCTCCAGGCCCACGCCCCAGGCCAGGCCGGTGAGGAAGCCCGCACGGAAGGCGTCGCCGACGCCCGTGGGGTCGGCCTTGGTCCGCTCCTCCGCACAGCCGACCAGGATGGGCTCCTCGCCCTTGCGGTCGATGCGCACGCCGTCGGCGCCGAGTGTCGTGACGCGGGTGCCGACCCGGCCGAGGATCTCGTCGTCGGACCAGCCGGTCTTGGACTCGATGAGCCCCTTCTCGTACTCGTTCGAGAAGAGGTAGGTCGCGCCGTCCAGCAGCCCGCGGATGTCGTCGCCGTCCATCCGGGCGATCTGCTGGGAGAAGTCCGCCGCGAAGGGGATGCCGCGCGCACGGCACTCCTCGGTGTGGCGGGTCATCGCCTCGGGGTCGTCCGCCCCGATGCTGACCAGGTCGAGCGCGCCGACCCGTTCGGCGACCGCGTGCAGCTCGATCAGCCGGGCCTCGCTCATCGCGCCGGTGTAGAACGAGCCGATCTGGTTGTGGTCGGCGTCGGTGGTGCAGACGAAGCGGGCGGTGTGGGCGGTCTCGGAGATCCGGACCGACTCGGTGTCCACCCCGTGGCGGTCCAGCCAGGCGCGGTAGTCGTCGAAGTCCTCACCGGCCGCGCCGACCAGGATCGGCCGCGCGCCGAGCTGGCCCATCCCGAAACAGATGTTGGCGCCGACGCCGCCGCGGCGGACGTCGAGCTGGTCGACGAGGAAGGAGAGGGAGACGGTGTGCAGCTGCTCGGCGACCAGCATGTCGGCGAAGCGGCCGGGAAACGTCATCAGATGGTCGGTGGCGATGGAGCCGGTGACTGCGATACGCACGACGAGATCTACTCCTGGTGGAGAAGAAGGAAGGCGGGCCCGACCAAGCTACCCGGTCCCGGGCGCCAACCGAACACGGCATAACTACCAGATAGTAGGGCCTTCCCGGCACAGCGTGACCTGCGTAGCGTCAGGTGCATGAAGAATCGTGCCCGCACCCCCGGGCTCCCGCTGTCCGAGCCCGAGTCCCTGGCCCAGCTGCGCGGCGACTGCGCGCGGATGGCCCCGCGCTGGACGTCCGCCCCCTCCCCCGCCCCCGCCGGGGCTCCCGCCGGGTCCGGTCCGCACGGCGTGCGGGTCCCGCCGCGCTCCGCCCGCCTGCTGGACGGCATGTCGGAGTACGGCGACTGAGGGCCCCGGCGGTGCCGGCGCGGCGCGTCAGGTCACACGCCCTCGTCCCGGTCCGGCGCGGAGGGAACCGCCCGCGCCTCGGCCCCGTCCCACGGACGACCCCGCCAGGGTCATGATCCGAGCGACGAGCGGAGCCGAAGGAGCGATGCCGTGAGCACCGAAGAGACCCCCGAGCGACCCCCGCGGCGCCGGCTGACCGTCATCTCGGTGGCGGCGGCCGTGCTGGTGGCCGGCGGCGGTGCCGCCTACTGGGCGTCAGGCACCGCCGACGACGGTGCGCCCGCGGCCGACGGCACCGCCGCCGAGCCCCCGCCGCTGGCCCTGGACGGCGTCGGGGCGCAGGAGTCCGGCGACGGCGCCGACGTCGGCACGGGCAGCCGCTCGGACATCGCGCCGGGCGAGCCCGACCCGAGGGGCGGGGCGTACCGCGCCGAGGGACCGCTGCCCAAGGGCCCCGAGGCCGCGTCCGTCTACCGTCCGGGGGACGGGGTGACGAAGGCGGAGGTGGCGGCCGTCGCCGAGGCGCTGGGCATGGACGGGCGCCCCGAGCGCAAGGGCGGCCGGTGGACGGTGGCGGACGGCAAGGACGGCTCCGGCCCGTCGCTGAGCGTCGGGGACGCCCAGCAGGCGGGCAGCTGGAACTTCTCGCGGTACGCGCCGGGCGGGACCCCGGGCAAGCCGCCGGGCGCGGCGCCGGGCGAGGACGGCGCCGCCGGCCCCGTCTCGGCGGCGCGGGCCGAGGCGGCGGTCCGTCCGGTGCTGAAGGCGATGAAGCTCCAGGGCGCGCGTCTGGACGCCTCCTCGGTGAACGGCGCGCTGCGCGTGGTCAGCGTCGAACCCCGGCTGGACGGGCGTCCCGTGCACGACTGGGCCGTCAATTTCACGGTGGGTTCCGACGGACAGCTGGTACGCGGCCAGGGTCGCCTGGGCAAGCTGACCGAGGGCGCCGAGTATCCGGTGCTGACGGCCGCGAAGACGCTCAAGGAGCTGAACAAGCACCGCGGCGGCGCCTCGGTGAGCGCGCGCTGCGCCACGCCGGAGCCCGCGGAGCGGGACACGGCGCCCTGCGGTCCGGGACCGGCCGGACCGGCGCGCACGGCCGCGGTGCAGGACGCGGAGTTCGGGCTGGCCACCGAGTTCTCCAAGGGCAGGCCCGTCCTCGTACCCTCCTGGATCTTCTCGGTGGAGCAGCCGGGCGGCGGCAGTTACGAGGTGGCGCACCCGGCGGTCGATCCCGCGTACCTGGTGGCCGCGGGCGGCGGCCGGGACGAGGACTCCCCCGGCACGCCGCCGGACCCGGACGACGGGCGTCAGGCGGTCAGCTCGTACCGCGCCGAGGGCCGCACGCTGACCGTGACCTTCTGGGGCGGGGTCTGCGACGACTACCGGGGCACGGCGAAGGCGACGAAGGAGAAGGTGACGGTGTCCGTCGAGCCGCGTGAGCCGCGCAAGGACGAACCCTGCATCGCCATCGCGAAGAAGCAGAGCGTCAAGGTGCGGCTGGACGAGGCGCTCGGCGACCGCGAGGTGGTGGACGCCCGCAACGGCGAGCAGCTGCCGCGCCGCTAGACCGCGTCGGACACCTGCCGCCGTCCGCCCGCGGGGCGGGGTCTCCCCCGGTCTCCAGGGCCAAGACGGCGCCAGGGGCGGCGGACCGGAACCGGTCCGCCGCCCCTGGCGTGCTCAGGCTGCCGTACAGCCCGTGGCGCTCAGCTGAAGGAGTCGCCGCAGGCGCAGGAGCCCGTGGCGTTCGGATTGTCGATGGTGAAGCCCTGCTTCTCGATGGTGTCGACGAAGTCGATGGAGGCGCCGCCCAGGTACGGGGCGCTCATCCGGTCGGTGACGACCTTGACGCCGTCGAAGTCCTTCACGACATCGCCGTCGAGGGAACGCTCGTCGAAGAAGAGCTGGTAGCGCAGCCCGGAACAGCCACCGGGCTGGACGGCCACGCGGAGCGCCAGATCGTCACGACCCTCCTGCTCGAGCAGGCTCTTGACCTTTCCCGCAGCGGTGTCGGACAGGATGATGCCCTCGCTCACAGCGGTCTCGTCCGAAACGGACATCTGCTTCTCTCCCGGGTTGTACGGACTGCTCTGCCACCGGCTGCAACCAGCGGCAGCCCGGATTCATTCCAGGTCTGACAGGTCATTTCTCGTGCTTCTCATGCTCGCACACCCGGCGATGATCGGTCACTCGCCCGGCACTCCCGCCCTCGCCCGGGGAATGCGTCACATCGACGCGATGGCCATCGTCAACGTGACGCAAAGGAGCTATCATAGATAACGTCAAAGAGACGATAACTCTCGTGTTCTGGAACAGAAAGGGTGCGTGACGTGACCACCGCCCAACCCCTGGACGTCACCCCGACTCCGCTCGCCCTGCTGCTGCTGGGCCGTGCGGCGGACCCGAAGAGCGAGCGCGGCGTGGAGTGCCCCGGCGACCTGCCCGCACCCTCCGATCCGGATCTGGTGGCGCGCGCCCGCGCGGCCAAGGCGAAGCTCGGGGACAAGGTCTTCGTCCTCGGCCACCACTACCAGCGCGACGAGGTCATCGAGTTCGCGGACGTCACGGGCGACTCCTTCAAGCTGGCCCGGGACGCCGCGGCCCGCCCGGAGGCGGAGTACATCGTCTTCTGCGGCGTGCACTTCATGGCCGAGTCGGCCGACATCCTCACCTCGGGCAGGCAGCAGGTGGTCCTGCCCGACCTCGCCGCGGGCTGCTCGATGGCGGACATGGCCAGCGCGGAGCAGGTCGCCGAGTGCTGGGACGTGCTCACCGAGGCCGGGATAGCCAACGTCACCGTCCCCGTCTCGTACATGAACTCCTCCGCCGACATCAAGGCGTTCACCGGCCGCCACGGCGGCACGATCTGCACCTCCTCCAACGCCGAGCGGGCCCTGCGGTGGGCCTTCGCCCAGGGCGAGGGCGCCGCGCAGAAGGTGCTCTTCCTCCCCGACCAGCACCTCGGACGCAACACGGCCGTACGCGACCTGGGCCTGTCGCCCGAGGACTGCGTCGTCTACAACCCGCACAAGCCGGGCGGCGGGCTCACCCCCGCGCAACTGCGCGACGCCCGGATGATCCTGTGGCGCGGCCACTGCTCGGTGCACGGCCGCTTCTCGCTCGACTCGGTCGCCGAGGTGCGCGAGCGGGTGCCCGGGGTCAACGTGCTGGTCCACCCCGAGTGCAAGCAGGAGGTCGTGGAGGCCGCCGACTACGTCGGGTCGACCGAGTACATCATCGACACACTGGAGGCCGCGCCCGCCGGGTCGAAGTGGGCGATCGGCACGGAGTTGAACCTCGTACGGCGGCTCGCCGAGCGCTACGCCGCGCAGGACAAGGAGGTCGTCTTCCTGGACCGGACGGTCTGCTTCTGCTCGACGATGAACCGGATCGACCTCCCCCACCTCGTCTGGGCGCTGGAGTCGCTGGCCGAGGGTCGGGTGGTCAACCGGATCGAGGTCGACGCCGACACCGAGAAGTACGCGAAGGTCGCCCTGGAGCAGATGCTCGCCCTGCCCTGATCCGGCCGCGGCTCTCGGCACGGCTCTCCGGCACGGCTGTCCCGGGCCGCAGAGCCGTGCCCGGGACAGCCGCCCCCTTCGGTAGCTCAGTAGGGGCCGCCGGACAGGGGCGGTGTGACGCTGAGCCCGCCGTCGACGACGAGGTTCTGGCCGGTGATGTACTCGGCGGCCGGAGAGAGCAGGAAGGCCACCGCGTCCGCGACCTCCTCCGGTGTTCCCGGGCGGCGCTTGGGGATGTGCGCGACCACGGCCTCCGGCTCCGCGCCCAGGGCGCGCAGGTAGTGGGCGAGCGAGGCGGTCTCGATCATCCCGCCGGTCACGGCGTTGACGTTGATCCCGGCGGGGGCCAGCTCACAGGCGAAGTACCGGACCCACGCCTCCAGGGCGGCCTTCTCCGCGCCGATGGCGGCGTAGCCCGGGAATGCGCGGACGGCGGCGAGCGAGGACAGCGCGACGATCCGGCCGCCGCCGTCCATCAGCCCGGCGGCATGCTGAGCCGCCAGGACGAAGGACTGCGAGTTCATCGCGTGGGACCGCTGGAGATGGCGCTGCTCCAGTTCGCCGACCGTCTTGGCGGGGCCCGCCGCGGCGTTGGCCACGAAGAAGTCCAGGCGCCCGTAGACCTGCCGCACGGTGTCGAAGAGCACGCGCATCTGCCCCGGGTCCTCCACATCGGCCCGGCATACGAGACCGTGCCCCCCGGCCTGCTCGATCTCGGCCAGCGTGCGCGCCGCCGCGTCGGCGTCGCGCTTGTAGTTGACCACCACGTGGGTACCCCGCGCGGCCAGGGTGCGGGCCACTGCCCGTCCGATGCCGCGCGACGAACCGGTGACGACCGCCACGGCCGCGGGCGGCGGCGTCCGCTGCGGCGGCGTCTGCGGCATGGGCGCGGTCACGGCGCCTGCTCCCCGTACGCCGTCGCGGCCCGTACGGGCACCACCGGTCCGAAGTCGCGGGGGCCGCACCAGCGGACGACGGTCCCCCCGTAGCTCATCCCGGAGCCGAAGGCCAGCAGCAGCACCTGGTCGCCGGGCCGCAGCCGCCCGGTGTCCACGGCCTCGACCAGCGCCAGGATCACGCTCGACCCGCTGGTGTTGCCCAGGCGGTCCGCCACCACGACCGTCTTGTCCCGCGGCTGGCCGAGCACGTCCATCAGCCGCAGCAGCAGCGCCGGGTTGGCCTGGTGGGAGATGATCAGGTCGACGTCCTCCAGGGTGGTGTCCGCCGCCTTGGCCACCTGCCGGACGAACTCGGGGATCACCTCCAGCGCGAAGTCCCGTACCCCCCTGCCCTCCATGCGCATGTAGTTGGCGCCGCTGAAGCGGTTCGGCGCGCCGCCGTCGGGCGGGAGGCGCTCGGTGTGGGCCGTGTAGTAGAGGTCGGGGCGGGTGCGCAGCAGCGTGGGGCTCAGCGCGGGTCCGGTCGCGCACGCCTCCAGCAGGTAGCAGCCCGCGCCGTCGCCGAAGAGGGCGTGCGCCGTACGGTCGCCGGGGTCCAGGGCCTGGGCCACGGTGTCGGCGATGACGACGGCGACCCGCCGGTACTCGCCGGAGGCGATGTACTTGGCGCCGACGTCCAGCGCGAAGACCCCGCCCGCGCAGCCGCCCGCGTTGACGTCGAAGCCCGGGATGCCGTGCAGTTCGGCCTTGCGGAGGATCGCGGCGGCCGTGGCCGGCAGCATGTGGTCAGGGGTGCCGGTGCAGCAGATCAGCAGGTCGATGCTCTCGGGGTGCACGCCCGCGCGCGTACAGGCGTCGCGCAGGGCGAGCACCGCCAGGTCCGACGTCCACTGGTCCGCCGCGGCCACCCGGCGGGTCCGCATGCCCAGCTTCTCGCGAATCCACGCTTCGCTGGTGTCGAACCGGGCCTCGAGGTCCGCGTTGGATATCTCGGTGGGGGGTACGAAGCGCCCCACCGCACGTATACCGGCAGTCGGCCCTGGCGAGTTGGCGCGGTCACGCACTGCTTCCCTCCCATCTGGAAAACCCAAACAATTGCCACGGAGTGGGATAAAAGGCAGAATCAGCAGCGCTGCGCGGCCCGTTCCCCGGCCGCGTTCCCCCTCCGCCCCTTGCTCCCCCGTCTCCCGCTGCTCCCGGAAGGCCCTCATGCCCCACTCCCCGCCCGTCGCCCTGGTGACCGGAGGCACGTCCGGGCTCGGGCTCGCGACAGCCGGCATGCTGCTCTCCGCGGGCACCGTGCCGATCCTGCTGGGGCGTTCGAAGGAGCGCGGGCTGGCCGCGGTGGAGCACCTGGGAGGTGACGCCGTCTTCGTCCGGGGCGATGTCGCCGACGCACTCGACGTCACCCGCGCCCTGGACGCCGCGGCGCGGCACGGCGAGCTGCGTGTGGTCGTCAACTGCGCGGGGACGGCGCACGCGGCCCGGGTGGTGGGCCGCGGCGGACCGCACGCGCTGGAGGACTTCGTGGCGGTCGTCACCTCCCACCTCGTCGGCACGTTCAACGTCGTACGCCTCGCGGCGGAGCGCATGTCCGCCCTCGAACCGGTCGCGGAGGAGCGCGGGGTCATCGTCAACACCGCGTCCATCGCCGCCTTCGACGGCCAGGTGGGCCAGGCCGCCTACGCCGCCGCCAAGGCGGGCGTGGCCGGCATGACGCTGCCCTTGGCCCGCGACCTGGCGGGGCTGCGGATACGCGTGGTGACTGTGGCACCGGGGCTGTTCGACACCCCGGCCGCCGAAGGGCTCCCCGCCGGCACCCGCGCGGCGCTGGCCGCCCAGATCCCGCATCCGCGCCGGTGGGGCCGCCCGGAGGAGTTCGCCGAGCTGGTCGGCCAGATCATCAGCAACCGGATGCTCAACGGCGAGACCATCCGGCTGGACGGCGCCCTGCGCATGCCGGCCCGCTGAGGCGCGTACGTCCCGGCCCGCTGAAGCGGTCGCCGGACGGCCGCACCTCACCACGCGACCGGCAGCGACTCGACGCCGTACACGATGGCCCCGTCGCGCATCGGCACCTGCGCCGCGGGCACGGCGAGCCGCAGGCCGGGCAGCCGCTCCAGCAGCGTGCCGTACCCGGTGCGCATCTCGCTGCGGGCGAGCTGCTGCGCCACGCACTGGTGGACGCCGAACCCGAAGGCCAGGCCGCCGCTGGGCGGGCGGGTGATGTCGAAGGTGTCGGGGTCGGTGAAGCGGGCGGGGTCGCGGTTGGCCGCGGGCAGCGACACGGTCACCGTCTGGCCCTTGCGCACGACCTCGCCGCCCATCTCCACGTCCTCCAGCGCACCCCGGGAGATGCCGAACTGGATGACGGTGAGGTAGCGCAGCAGTTCCTCCACGGCGCCGTCCAGCAGTGCGGGGTCCGCCCGCAGGGCGGCCAGCTGCGCCGGGTGCGTCAGCAGGGTGTAGACGCCCAGCGAGAGCATGTTGGCCGTGGTCTCGTGCCCGGCGGTGAAGAGCTGGAACGCGACGCTGGTGAGTTCCTCCGCGCTCAGCTCGGCGCTCTCGACGAGTCCGCCCAGCAGATCGTCGGCGGGCTCGCGCTGCTTGCGGGCGACCACGTCCGCGAGGAACTCGAAGATGATCCGGTAGCACTCCTTGACCTCGTCAGCCGTGGAGTCGATGCGCAGCATCTTCTCGGACACCGGCTGGATGTGCTCCCACCGGTCGTACGGGATGCCCAGCAGTTCGCAGATCACCCGGGACGGCAGGGCGAGGGCGAAGGAGGTGACCAGGTCCGCGGAGCCGGAGGGGTGCTCCGCCAGCATCCGGTCGATCAGCTCGTGGGCCGTCCCGGCGATCTTCGGTTCGAGCTGCCGCATTCTGCGTACGCTCAACTCGCCGGTCAGCAGCCGCCGGTACTTGGTGTGGTCGGGCGGGTCCATGCCGACGAACATCCCGGGCACGTCCTCCTCCGGCGGCTGGCCGTCGCCCAGCACCTCGTGCACGGCGGAGTGCCGCAGCTCCGGCCGGGAGCTGAACCGGGAGTCGGACAGCACCTTCCGGGCCAGCTCGTGGCTCGTCACGAGCCAGCCCAGGTGGCCGTCGGCGTAGCTCAGCGGTGACACGGGGCAGCGCTTGCGCAGCTCGGCGAGGGGGGTGGGCGGGTCCAGTACGTTCTGCCGCTCGGTCGGAATCCTGGGCGGCCGGGAATCGGGATCGGGCATAGGTCCTCCTGAGACGTCCTGGGAGCGGGCGGGGTGCGGCACCGGGCGCGCGGGGGTGGTGGAAGAGAGGGCTCAGCTACCGGCGGGCGCGGTGGCCGGGGCGCCCAGCAGGTGGCGCATGCGCTCGGTGAGCGCGGCGCGCGCCTCCCCGCCGAGGTGGCCGGCCGGCGAGGTGATCTCGACGCTCAGCCTGCCGCCGTAGCTGGTGACGACGAAGAGCAGCAGGCCCGTCATGGTCGTCGTGGTGAATCCGCGGAAGTCCGTGACGCGGACCCCGTCCGGCGCGGTGAACGCGGGTACGGGTCCCAGGTTGGTGACCACCAGGTCGACCGCGGTGGGTTCGGCCGCGGTGAACTGCTGTGCTTCGAGGATGGCGCGCTCCGCCTCGCCGTCCGAGACCGCGGAGTCCAGCCGGGCCTTGATCCGGCGTCCGACGGCCCGCGGGTCCCCGCCGCCGGGGACCTGGACGGTGGCCTCGACCCCGCTCACGAAGTTGGTCGACTCCGCCACCGTCACCGGTGGCCGGACGCGGTCCCGGAGGTCGACCGGACAGCCGCACACCATCTCCCGGGGCTCGTCGCCGGCGTCGCGTACGTCGCGCAGGGCGACGGTGGCCGCACCGCAGAGGTAGGCGTGTACCGAGAGCCGCTCGCCTCGCAGCCGGCCGATCAGCTCCGCCGTGCTCCGTTCGTCGAGCCGGACGCGGTCCGCCGCCACTTCCAGCTGGCCGGGCGATGGGGCTGCGGCCAGCGCGGCCCGCAGAGCGGCCCGGTCCACCTGCTCGCCCGGGGCGGAGGCGCCCGGGGTGCCGGGGCCGCGCCGGGTGCGCAGCAGCTCCTCCGCGGGCGCGGGGAGCGGCGGGTCGGCGGGCACGTGCGGCGCCTCTCCCCTGGTGAGGGCCGTGTGGTAGCGGAGCAGCTGTTCGAGCAGCGTGATGCCGCCACGGCCGTCGATCATGCTGTGGTGCAGCACCAGGATGAGGTGTCCGCCGCGCTCCGCTGCGCGGACGAGCACCAGGCGGCACAGCTCGCGGCTGGAGTCCAGCGGACGGCCCATCTCCTCCAGGTAGACCTGTTCGCCGCCCTCGCGGACCGTCACCTCCGCGTACGGCCCGGCCGGGACAAAGAAAACGAAGCCTTCCCTTTCACGGTGGAGCCGACCCCGCAATAGTGGGTTACTCACGCAAAGCAAATTAAACGATTCGGCCAGAATGTCCGTATCGATGTACCCCTCATAGGCGACGGAGTACGAGCCCGACCAGTTGACAAATGCGTGGTACGCCTCGCTCGGCTCCAGATAACGCTGTCGCGGCATGTGCACTCTTTCGACCGAGGAGAACTGCGAGTCCGGGGAGATTATCCCCGGGGCGCCGGGCTGTCTTCCGCCCGAAGTTGAGGCACACCTGGACGAAAGACCAGGCGGGAGCGGTGCGGTCTCGCACCGGCCACCGGCCGGCGGCCGGCGGCCGGCGCACGGCTCAGGAGACCGAGAGCGTCCCGGACGAGGCGATCAGCTGCGCCCGGCTGCGCAGGCCGGCCTTGGCCAGCACGTTGGACACGTGGAACTTGACGGTCTTCTCGCTGAGTGACAGCGCGTCCGCGATGGCCTTGTTCGAGAGCCCCTGGCAGAGCACCTGGACGACCTCCCGCTCCCGCTCGGTGAGCTGCGCGGACAGGGGCAGGTCGAACCGCTCCCGATGCCCGCGCCGGCGGACGGCCTCCAGCAGGGCCCCCGTCAGTGCGTGCGAGGCGAACCCCTCGCCGGTGGCCGCGGCGTGCACCGCGGACGGCAGGTCGGCCTGGGGCGCGTCGCGGTGGACGAGGCACGTCACGTTGGCCCGGACGAGCGCCGAGAGCGCCTCGGGCGTGGCCTCCGCCACGCCGTAGACGACGGTGGCGGGCAGCCGGCCGCGGCGGAACCGGGCGATCCCGCCGAGCAGGTGGGCGAACGCGACGTCCAGCAGCACGACATCGACCGGGAACTCGGACATCCGGCACAGCACACCGGCCTCATCCGAGACGTCAGCTATGACCGCTATACGGGGATCGCGGCCGAGAATTACCTGTAGTCCGAGCCTGGCATGCGGGTTTCCGTCACAGACGATGACGCTGACCGGCATCGCATCCGAAATTAAAGCCATGACTGCCCCTTCGCGCTGCCCGTCCGACGGCCGGCAGAATGCGGTGCGGCCCGGCCTCGCGGCCCGGCTTTGCCGAAAAGCATCCGCGCTCCCTGATGCCCACCGAATACGGAGAGGCTATCCATCGGTGCTAGGCTGCACAAGAGACGCGCGATATGTTTGCACTTCATAACTCGTCCATTACCCGCACGCCGATTGCCGCACCACGGCCCGGTCGGTACAGGTGGTCACAAATCGTCTTCAAGCCGTATGGCCTCGCACGGGCAGTTGCAGACCGCAACCTGAATCAGGTCTTCCGCCGCCGGGGACGGGAACGGCTCCAGCACGACCACCCGGCCGTCCGGCCCCTGGTCGAAGAGACCGGGGGCCGACAGCGCGCACATCCCGGAACCGCAGCACTTCTCCTCATCGACGCTGATCTTCACCGTGCACGCTCTCCTCGCGCCCGACCGGGACGGGCACCATGGGCATGTGCTGGGGATTGACCGTGGCCCAGGGCATCTCCCGCACCTGCACCCCGCGCGGCAGGACCAGGCGCCAGCGCCGCACGACGATGGCCAGCACCGCGTGCATCATGGCCCAGGCGAACTGCTCCCCGATGCAGTGCCGCGGACCGGCGCCGAAGGGCGTGTACGCCCCCTTCGGCAGGGACGCGGCCGGGCGGGCGACCCAGCGGTCGGGATCGAAGCGCAGCGGGTCGGGGAAGAGTTCCGGGTCCCGGTGCACCGCGTAGGGGCTGTAGAACAGCTCGGTGCCGGCCCGTACCGTGCCCGAGCCCAGGGGGAAGTCGTACACGGCCCGGCGCGAGATGACCAGGATCGGCTGGCGCACCCGCAGGACCTCCTGCAGTACGGTCCGGCAGTACGGCAGCCGCCCCGCGTCCGCCAGCTCGAAGTCCCGCTGCCCCAGGACCTCCCCCACCTCCGCGCGGACGCGCCGCTCGACCTCCGGGTGCCGGTCGAGTTCGTAGAACATCCAGGCCATCGCAGTCGCCGCGGTCTCCGACCCGGCCATGGTGATCGAGACGATCTGGTTGCAGATCTCCTCGTCGCTCATGGGCTCGCCCGTGTCCTCGTCCCGGGCGCCGAGCAGCATGGAGAGCATGTCCGCGCGCCGCTCCCCGTCCTCGCTCCTGCGGTACTCCAGCATGACCCGGCTGATCGCCGCGCGCAGTTCGGCGAACGCCCGGTCGAAGCGGCGGTTCATGGGCAGCGGCAGCTTCTCCAGCAGATCGCCCGGGGACACGGTGCGCCACATGATCGCCTCCAGGACGACGGGCAGCAGGTCGGCCAGTTCCTGATGCGCCTCCTTGCCCACCGCCGACCCGAACATCGTCGAGGCCAGGATGTTGAAGGTGATGTCGCGCATCGCCTTGTCGAGCGGGATCTGCTCACCAGCCTGCCAGGAGGCGGTCTTCCGGGTGGTGACCTCGTGCATGACCTCCGCGTAGCGGGCGATCTGCTCCCGGTGGAAGGAGGGTTTGATCATGGCCCGCTGGCGGCGGTGCTCGGCGCCGTAGGCGTGGATCACGCCGTCCCCGGTGAGCGGGCGCACCTTGTCGTAGAACCTTCCCTTGTCGAGGAGGTCCCTGCGGTCCGTCAGAAGAGTGTGGATCAGCTCCGGCTCGGTGACGAACAGCGCGGGCATGGGGCCCAGGTCCACGCGCACCAGATCGCCGTGGCCGCGCAGCGACTGGATGAACCCCAGCGGGGAGCGCATCAGCGCCAGCGCGTGCCCCACCCCCGGGGCCCGTCCGGGCGCGGTGGCGTAGGTGGTGCTCATGCCCGCACCGGCAGTTCCGCCGCGGGCGCGGTGGCGGCGGCCCGGCCGCTGCGGCCGGTGCCCTCAGCCGTGCCGGCCCCGGCAACCGCGTCGGCGCCCAGCGTCCAGTAGGCCCCTCCGGTGAACTCGGTCCGGTCCGGATGCAGCCGGAGCACCCCGGAGCGCGCGCCGTTCCAGACGTGCCCGGGACCGTTGTAGCGGGAGGTGAGGTAGGACCACTGGAGGTTGCCCGCCATCATGTGCCACAGCGCGTCCAGGTAGGCCCTGATGTCGGCCCGGGAGCCGAGCGGACCCGCCTCGATGGCGGAACGTGCCGCCATGAACTCGGCCCGCAGGCCGTCGATCAGTGCGAACAGCCGGTCCACGGCGGCCTGGAGGGCGAGGCCCTCGCTCAGCCGCAGCACCGAGAGGGCGTTGACGTAGTCGTCCATCTCGGCCTCGGCGCGGAAGGAGAACAGGTCGTTGGTGAGCATGATGTGGACCAGCGCCGTGTCGATGATGCCGCGCAGCTCCGGGTGGAGCTCCAGGTCCTCGCTCAGATCGATGCCCAGGCCGTACTCGCCGAGCACGAAGTACATGCCCATGCCGACGCTGTCCCGGCGCACGCCGATGTAGGTGTCGTAGTCGAAGACCATTTTCTCGGCCCGGGAGTCGATCTCGGAGACGCAGCCGGACAGGAAGCGCTGCACCTCCGTCATGAAGCGGCTCCACAGGGGGTCCGAGGCGTCCGCCCGCATCTCCTTCCACAGCCCCTGGAGCACCCGGCCCCACGCGAAGTCGGCGGCGTCGGCCTGGTCGTTCAGGATGTTCACCACCCGGCCGAAGAGCACCTTCGCCGCCTGGGGGTCCTTGCCGATACGGCGGCGGTCCACCATCGCGTTGTCGAAGACGGAGAGGTACTCGGTGTACTTGCACAGCAGCCGCAGCCGCTCCTGCCGCGCCGTCGGCAGGACGTAGCAGGTCCACAGGGAGGCTGTCTCCTCCATGAGGAGTTCCATCTCCCGTTCGCCCTCCAGCGCGAAGCCCATGCTCTCGCGTGTCCAGGCGTCGGACTCCGCGCGGATGGACGCGGTCTGCGGGTGGCAGCGGGCGGGGAGCAGGTACGGGAATTCCGGCAGGTAGATCTCGCTACCGGGTGCGTAGGGCGCCCGAGGCTTCGGCATAGGACTCCTTCAACTTTCGCGGTTCAACGAGGCCGTCGCCAGCAGCTCCAGCTCGGCCCGTGCGGTGGGGTGCAGCGACGCTCCGCGCAGCTGCCGGAGGGCTTCGGCATGGCGCTCGTGGATCATCCGCTCGATGACGGCGGGCGCGCCTGTCCTCTCGACGGTCTCCCGCAGGCGGGCGACCTCGGCGTCGCCGATCCACCGAGCCCCGTAGAGGCGGTCGAGGCAGGCGCGCTGCCGGGCGTCGGCCAGCTCACGGGCGACGGCGATCAGCGCCGTCGGCTTCCCGCTGCGGGCGTCGTCAGCGGCCGACTTGCCGGAGACACATGAGGTGCCCAGGAAGCCGACGAGGTCGTCGCGCAGCTGGAACGCCTCGCCGATGAGCAGCCCGAAGCTGTCGTACGCGGCCAGCAGCTCCTCGTCGGCCCCGGCCAGGGCACCGCCGATCTGGAGCGGATAGCGGACGGTGTAGCTCGCCGTCTTGTGCCGGACGATCTTCAGCGCCTCGTCCGTCGTGCTGTCGCGGGCCTCACCGACGAGGTCGAGGAACTCGCCGTACACGGCCGAACTCCGCAGCCGCCCGAAGAGCGCGCGCGCCCGCGCGCTCCGGGTGACCAGCGGGCTCTGGTGGAACAGCTCCTCCGACCACACCAGGCACGCGTTCCCGGCGAGCAGGGCGCCGCAGAGCCCGAACCTGTCCCCTTCGCCCCGCAGCGCGGAAGCGCCGTGCAACTCCGCCATCGACATGTGCATCGTGGGCCGGCCGCGGCGCAGATCGCTCTCGTCGATGATGTCGTCATGGATCAGGGCCGCCGTGTGGAACAGTTCCAGGGCGGTGGCGGCACCCAGCACCTCCGGGTCGCCCGCCTCCCCGCCCGCACCGCGCCAGCCCCAGTAGCAGAACAGCGGCCGGACCCGCTTGCCCCCGCGAAGCGCGAACGTGTGGAGAAGCCGCAGCGCCTGCCGGGCTTCGGGGTTCGGCTCGGCGTCCAGCCGCCCGCGCAGGTAGGAGTCGAGCCGGCCGTCGATCTGGGCCCTGAGTGCGACGCGCCCCTCGGCCAGCTCTTCCTCCAGCACGCTCATTTCGCGCGCCTCACGACCTTCATGGGAAGTGGCCCGGGGACCAGTGCGCCCATCGCGACCGGCTTGACCGGTTCGGCGGTGACGGGCTGGACGGTCCACTGCTGCGCCATCGTGGCGAGCACGGTCTGCGTCTCGAACCAGGAGAACGACTCGCCGATGCAGTTGCGCACCCCCGCCCCGAAGGGCATGAAGGCGCTCCGCGGCACGCCCTTGGCGCGTTCCGGCAGCCAGCGGTCCGGGTCGAACGCCTCCGGGTTCTCGTACAGTTCGGGGTCATGGTGCACCGCGTAGATCGAGTACAGCACCTCGGTGCCGGCGGCGATGCGGTGCCCGCCCAGCTCGACGTCCCGCACACACTTGCGGCCCAGCGCCCACACCGGCGGATAGAGCCGCAGCGCCTCCTGGATCACCCGCCGCGTGTAGTCGAGCGCGCGCAGGTCCTCCGCGGTCACGGGACGCTCCCCGACCACGGTGTCGACCTCCTCCTGAAGCCTGCGCTGCACCTCGGGGTGCCGTCCCAGCAGCATCGCGCTCCAGCTCATCGCGCTGGGCGTGGTCTCGGACCCCGCGGTCAGCAGCGTCATGAACTCGTCCTGGATCTGCTTGTCCGTCATCTCCTTGTTGCCGCTGTCCTGCGCGGCGAACAGGAGGGTCATCAGGTCGTCCTGGTCCGCCTTGCGGCCCTGGGCCCGGTAGTCCGCGATGATGCGCCGGCCCATCGCGTACAGGCGGGCGACGGAGCCGTGGAACTCGCGGCTCGACCTGGTCGGGAGCCGGTCGAGCAGGGCCGGGGGGATCGCCGCCCGCTTCTCGACCCCGGAGATCACGATCGGCATGGACTTGTAGACCTGCGCGACGTCCTGCTCGACCATGTCGGTGGAGAACAGCGCCTTGATGACGATGCGCACCGCCAGCTCGTAGAACATGTCGTACATCGTGACTTCCTGGCCGTCACGCCAGCCGTCGAAGACCTCCGAGGCGGATTCCCGCATGACCTCGACGTAGGCGGCGACGCGGGTGTGGTGGAAGGCCGGCTGCATCAGCAGCCGCTGCCTGCGGTGGAAGTCGCCCTCGGACAACAGGATGCCGTTGCCCAGCAGGGGCCGCGCCTGGTCGAACTGCATCCCCTTCTCGAAGGACTTCGCCTTGCGGACGAGGATGTCGTAGAGCATGTCGTGGTCGCTGACGACGTACGCCTGCTTCGTGCCGAGCCAGATCCGCACGAGACCGCCGCGCGCACTGACGGACTGGAAGAACTTGAGCGGGTCGCGGAACATCTGGACCGCGTGCCCGGCGAGCGGCAGCCGCCCGGGCATGGGCGGGACGGGCGGAGCGGCGGTGGCAAGTGCCATGGTGATCTCCATCGAGTACTCGCGGGGCGTTCGGCCGGCCGGAGCGGGCCAGGTGTCAGGACCAGGCGACGGGAAGCGCGCCCAGACCGCGGAAGACGAAGCCGCCCGGCAGGTGCTCGGGCGTGAAGCCCTCCGCCAGCCGCAGTGACGGGAACCGGCCGGTGAGCGTCTCCAGTGCGATACGGGTCTCCAGCCGGGCCAGTCCGGCCCCGACGCAGAAGTGGATGCCGTGCCCGAACCCCAGGTGGCGGGGCGGCCCCTGGCGGTCGAGGCGGAAGGATGCCGGGTCCTGTACCCACTCCGGGTCCCGCCCGGCGGCGGCGAACATCACGCGGACCTGCCCGCCGGCGGGGATCTCCGTCCCGCCGACCTTGACCGCCTCCGTCGCCACGCGCGGGGCGCCCTGCACGGAGGAGTCGAAGCGGAGGCCCTCCTCCACCGCGGCGGGAATCAGCGCGGAATCCGCCACCAGCGCCTCCCACAGCGCGCGGTCCTCGAGGAGGTGCCACACCGTGTTGCCGATCAGGTTGGTCGTCGTCTCGTGCCCGGCGGCGATCATCACGCGAAGGGCGACGACCGCGTCCTCGACCGCGCAGACCGGGTCCTCCTCGGCCGCGGCGTTCGCCAGCACGGTCAGCAGGTCGTCCGCCGGATGGTCACGGCGCTCCCGCAGCAGCCGCAGGACGTACCTCTCGTACTCGACGACGTTCCGCGCGCAGTGCACCTGCTGCTCGCCGGGAAGCGGCACCACCTGGAGCGCCAGCCACTGGTTGTTCCACTCCTTGACCTGGGCGCGGTCCTGCTCGGGGATGCCGATGAGGTCGCAGATGACGGTCATGGGCAGCGGGTACGCGAACTCCTGGAGCAGGTCCGCCTCTCCGGCACCGGAGATGCCCTGGGCCAGCCGGTCCGCCGTGCGGCGGACGGCCGGTTCGAGCGCGCGGAGATTGCGGGGCGAGAAGTACTCGCTGATGAGTGTGCGGAAGCGGGTGTGGGCGGGCGGTTCCACGTTGTAGAGCGCGACGCGGAAGAACAGCGAGTCCTCCAGGACCGCACGGGCCTCGGGGCTGAAGGGGTAGGCCCCGTCGAGGTTGTAGCGGCTGGTGAAGTGGGCGTGGTCGCGCTGGACGCTCTCGATCTCGTCCCGCCCGACGACTATCCACTCGTCGAGGGCGGCCTGGTGCACGACGGGCGAGGTCTTCCGGACCTCGGCGTACGCGGCGTACGGGCAGGTGCGGAAGCTCTCGGACTGCGGGTCGAGGGGTGCTGCGTGGTCGGTGCCCGAGGGCGCCGGGGGCTGTGTAGACATGCCTGGTACCTGTCTCCTGCCGCGATCGTCACCACCTGGTGCGAGGAAGTCGCACTCGCACCGCGGTCAGCATCGTGGACAGGTGATCACGCTGTCTTCTGCCAGGAGACCAGGTCCCCGTACCGGGCCGAAGTCCTGGCAGCGGCGAAACCTGGCCCTTGGGTGTGCGCGCCGCCGGACCCCGCGAGCCCCAGCATGATCCCGACGAGAGGCCCTACACTCCCGGCCGGACCAGCCCGCTCTCGTACGCGGCGACCACCAGCTGGGCGCGGTCGCGGGCGTGCAGCTTGGACATGGTGCGGTTCACATGCGTCTTGACGGTGAGCGGGCTGACGGCCAGCCGCTTGGCGATCTCGTCGTTGGAGAGCCCGGCCGCGACGAGGACGAGCACCTCCCGCTCGCGGACGGTGAGCGCGTCCATGCCGTCGATTCCCGGCCCCTCCCCCGGCGCCGAACTGCCGCCCTGAGCGAGGAACTTCGCGATCAGCCCCTTGGTCGCCGCCGGGGAGAGCAGCGCGTCGCCCTGCGCCGCGATGCGGATCGCGGCCAGTAGTTCGCCCGGCTCCGCACCCTTGCCGAGGAAGCCGGAGGCGCCCGCGCGCAGCGACTGGAGCACGTACTCGTCCTGCTCGAAGGTGGTCAGGATGACGACCTTGACGTCGGCGAGGGAGGGGTCCGCGCCGATCTCGCGGGTCGCGGCGATGCCGTCGGTGCCGGGCATCCGGATGTCCATCAGCACCACGTCCGCGTCCTGCGCACGGGTGACCGCGACCGCCTGGGCGCCGTCGGACGCCTCTCCGACGACCTTCATGTCGGTCTCCGAGTCGACCAGCACCTTGAAGGCGCTGCGCAGCAGCGCCTGGTCGTCGGCGAGCACCACGCGGATCGTCATACGGGCCTGTCTCCCTCGGTGTCGTCCCCGGCCTCGCCGGGCCTCTTCGCCGCGCCCGTCTGGAGCGGCAGCAGCACCCGCACCTGGAAGCCGCCGTCCTCCAGCGGCCCCGCCTCGCACTGGCCGTGCAGCGCGGCGGCGCGCTCCCGCATCCCGATGAGGCCGTGCCCGCCGCCCTCCCCGGCCGGGGAGGCCTCGCCCGCGCCGTCGTCGCAGACGGTGATCTCCAGCGTGTGCCTGCCGCGCTCGATGCGGACGCGCACCCGGGCGCCGGTGCCCACGTGCTTCTGCACGTTGGTCAGCGCCTCCTGCACCACGCGGTACGCGGTCAGGTCCACCGCGGACGGCAGCGCGGTGCCCGGTGGCGGCAGCTCCACCGCCACCTGCAGGCCGGCCCGCCGGAAGCCCTCGACGAGGTCGTCCAGCACTCCGAGGCCGGGCGCGGGCTCGGTGGGCGCGGCCGGGTCCCCGGACTGGCGCAGCAGCCCGACGGTGGACTGCAACTCGTCCAGAGCGTGCCGACTGGCCTCCCGGACGTGCGCCAGTGCCTGTTTCGCCTGGTCGGGGCGCTTGTCCATGACATGCGAGGCAACCCCGGCCTGGACGTTGACCAGCGCGATGTGGTGCGCCACCACGTCGTGCAGTTCGCGCGCGATGCGCATGCGCTCCTCCGCGACCCGGCGGCGCGCCTCCTCGTCCCGGGTGCGCTCGGCCCGCTCGGCGCGCTCCCGGATGGCGTCGACGAACGCGCGGCGGCTGCGTACCGCCTCACCCACGGCGGCGGCCAGTCCCGTCCAGGCGAAGATGCCCAGGTTCTCCTGCGCGAACCAGGGCCGGGCGCCGAAGAGCATCCCGGCCGTGGTCACGGCGGCGACGGTGGCCGCGCCCGCCCGCCACGAGGTGGCGCGGTCGGTGTAGGCGCAGACGGTGTACAGGGCGATGACCGAGGCCACCGCCAGGGGCGCCCTGCTGTCGGAGGGCGCGCCGGTGTTCGGGGCCAGTACGAGGCCGACGACGGTGACGGTCGTGGTCAGGCACAGCACCGGAAGCGGCTGCCGTCTGCGCAGCACCAGCGCGCCGCAGGCGATCACCGCGAGGATCACGGTCTGGAGGTTGAGCTCGCGCTCACCTATGTGCGGACGCCCGTCCACGCTGTTGGGCTGGGTCGCGGCGCCGATGACGACCATCACGAAGGCGGCCGTCGCGATGAGCGTGTCCACCACTCGCGGGTGGCAGCTCTGCCAGCAGCGCAGCTCGGAGAGGCGCTCGTTCCCCGCACCGGCGGTCGCAGGAGGCGCGGTGCGGCTCCCGCCGGACTGGGTGCGGCACGCACCGGAGAGGGGGTCTCCGGTCTGCCGGGCTCGGACGCCTGCGCCCACGAGGCCTCATTCTTCTGCTGCTGCGGCTTGTCCGCTGCTACGGCTTACGGGTTCACGGTCTCCGGCAGCCTCTCAGCCCGGCGAGCCCGGGATGAGCCCGTCCGCACTGAGCATGCCGCGCACCTCGTCCAGCGTCGCGTCCGGCGCGGGGAGGATCAGCTCGGACGGCTCCAGGGAGTCGTCCGGCAGCACGGTGCCCATCGTACGGACGGCGCTGAGCAGCGCGCCCAAGGTCCGGCGGAAACCCGCCTGGTCACCGGACTCCATCTCCGCCAGCAGTTCGTCGTCGAGGGCGTTCAACTCGGCGAAGTGGCTGTCGTCCAGCTGGACCTGCCCTTCCCCCATGATCCGTACGATCACGACGCTCTCCTTCTCGCGCGGGCCGCCCGGCCGCCGGCGGACCGGCGGCAGGTCACTGCTTGTCGAACCTGGGTGTGTCCTGCGGCTGGTGCGGGCTGACCTCCTTGCCGCTACTGCCACCCTCGATGGCCTGCTTGCCGTCCGCACCCGGACCGCCGGCCAGCTCGGCCTTCATCCGGGCCAGCTCCAGCTCGACGTCGGTGCCGCCGGAGAGGCGGTCCAGCTCGGCCGAGATGTCGTCCCTGGCGGTGCCGGTCGGGTCCTCCAGCGCACCGGAGGCGAGCAGCTCGTCGATGGCACCGGAGCGGGCCTGGAGCTGCTGCGTCTTGTCCTCGGCACGCTGGATGGCCATGCCCACGTCGCCCATCTCCTCGGAGATGCCGGTGAACGCCTCACCGATCCGGGTCTGCGCCTGGGCGGCGGTGTAGGTGGCCTTGATGGTCTCCTTCTTCGTCCGGAAGGCATCCACCTTGGCCTGGAGCCGCTGGGCCGCCAGAGTGAGCTTCTCCTCCTCGCCCTGGAGCGTCTGGTGCTGCGTCTCCAGATCGGTGACCTGCTGCTGGAGGGCGGCGCGGCGGGTGAGCGCCTCACGCGCCAGGTCCTCGCGGCCCAGCGCCAGGGCCTTCTTGCCCTGGTCCTCGAGCTTGGAGGACTGGCCTTGCAGCTGGTTGAGCTGGAGCTCCAGCCTCTTGCGGGACGTCGCCACGTCGGCGACACCCCGTCGCACCTTCTGGAGCAGCTCCAGCTGCTTCTGGTACGAGTAGTCCAGCGTCTCGCGCGGGTCCTCGGCCCGGTCCAGGGCCTTGTTGGCCTTCGCGCGGAAAATCATTCCCATACGCTTCATGACACCGCTCATGGGCCTCGCGCGCCCCCTTCGTAACGGACTCGAACCTCGGCACACCTTGAGACCCCAGGGTACGGGGCCTGGTTCCATTACCGCACTGTTCGGGTGCCGATCTGCTCATCCTGGAGGACGATCGCGGCCGGAAAGCCTCCAGCGCAGGGAGTAGGCGGGGCTGGGGGAGCGACCGGCGAGATCCGGACGCAGGCCCCAAGGCGTTGCGGGATCGTTCCCCCCGGGGGTGGGGCTCACACCGGGGAGCACCGTATTCTTGAGGTGTGTTCCGAAGCCGTTCGAAGGATGAGCAGGCCGCCGCCACTCAGGTGGCAGACGCCGAGCCCCAGGTCCGTGACCCGCAGGCCCCCAAGGGCCGCCCGACGCCGAAGCGCAGCGAGGCGCAGTCCCAGCGACGCACCCTCGCGGCTCCTCCGGCAGGCCGCAAGGAGGCCGCCAAGCGCGCCCGCGAGACGCGGCGCGCCGCTCTGGCCAAACAGCGCGAGGCGCTGGCCAGCGGCGACGAGCGCTACCTCCCGGCCCGCGACCAGGGGCCGGTGCGGCGCTTCACGCGTGACTTCGTGGACTCCAAGTGGTGCGTGGCCGAGTTCTTCCTGCCCATCGCGATCACGATCCTCATCCTGAGCCTGCTCCCCTCGCTCCAGGTCAAGAACATCTCGCTGCTGCTGTGGCTCGGCGTGATCGTGATGATCGTGCTGGACTCCTTCAGCACCGCGTTCCGGCTGAAGAAGGCCCTGCGCACGCGCTTCCCGGACGAGAGCCGCAAGGGCGCCGTCGGCTACGCGCTGATGCGCACCCTCCAGATGCGCCGGATGCGGCTGCCGAAGCCGCAGGTCGCCCGCGGCGAACGGCCCTGATCCGGCAGGAGCTGGTCGCCCGGCAGCTCGACGAGCGCCTCGCGGCGCACTTCGGCCCGGAGCACACCCTGCGGGTGCTGGACGCGGGTTACGGCCAGGGAGCCCAGGCGGTCCGGCTGGCCCGTGCGGGCCACCAGGTGACCGGGCTGGAGGCGGACCCGGCGCTGCGCGCGCTGGCGGCGGAGTCGCTGGCGGGCGAGGAGGCGGCGGTACGCTCCCGGGTGCGCCTGGTGGCGGGCGGCGGCGAGGACACCGGCGCGCACTTCCTGCCCGGCTCCTTCGACCTCGTGCTGTGCCACGGCGTGCTGATGGGCGCCCGTGACCCGGCCAGCGTGCTGGCCGGGCTGGCCCGGGTGCTGGCGCCGGGCGGCCTGCTGTCCCTGCTCATCCGCAACGACGCCGCGCTGGCCATGCAGCCCGGCCGCGAGGGCGACTGGGAGGCGGCGCTGTCCGCATTCGACTTCCCCGAGCGCGCCTTCCGGCTGGACAGCCTGACCACGGTGCTGGCGGGCATCGGCACCCCGCTGACCGAGTGGTACGGCGTGCAGGTCTTCACCACCGGCAGCGCCACGCCCGCCGACGACGCGCGGCTGGTGGCCGCCGAGGAGCGGGCGGGCCGCACCGACCCGTACCGCGCGGTGGCCGCGCTGCTGCACCTGTGCGGCGTACGGGGCTGAGCGGCGCACGGTCCCGAGCGGCGCCGGCGCCCGCCCGCCTCAGCCGCGCAGCGGCAGCACCGTACCGGCGACGACCAGCAGGACGTGTTCGCACTCCCCCGCCACCGCCGCGTTCAGCCGGCCCAGCTCGTCCCGGAAGCGGCGGCCCCCCGGGGTGGCGGGCACGATGCCCGAGCCGACCTCGTTGCTGACGGCGACGACGGTGCGCCCGGTCGCCCGCAGCGCCCCGACCAGCTCGGTGACCCGCCCCGCCAGCTCCCGCGCGCCGCCGCCCGCCCACAGGTCGTCGTCCCAGGCGTCCACCTCGTCCATCGCGTGGGTGAGCCAGAGCGCGAGGCAGTCGATCAGCAGCGGCCCCGCGTCCCGCTCGGCGAGCAGCGGCACCAGCTCACAGGTCTCCGACGTGCGCCAGGACGCCGGGCGGCGCTCCCGGTGGAGGGCGATCCGGGCGGCCCACTCGGTGTCGCCCGCGCGGGTGCCGCCGGTGGCGGCGTACTCGACGTCCGGGAAGGCGGCCAGCCGCCGTTCGGCCTCCAGCGACTTGCCGGAGCGGGCGCCGCCCAGGACCAGGGTGCGGCGGGGCCGGGCGGCGCTCTCCCGGTAGGCGCCGACGGTCAGCGTCGTGCCGTCCGGCTCGGTACGGGCGCCCGCCGCGGCGGCCCGGCGGCGCAGCTCGGCGCCGGGCGGCACGTCGTGGTCGAGGTGCACGGCCACCGCGTCCGTGTCCGGTCCGACGGCCCCGCCGGCGCGCAGCCGGGCCAGCGCGTCGGGACGGCCGAGCACGTCGAGCAGCACCGTGCCGTACGGCTGCGGGACGTCCTCCAGCCCGGCGGGCGCGGCACGCGGCGGGAGGTAGAGCAGCCGTTCGCCGTCCGGCCCGGTGACCTGGTAGCCGGTGCCGGGGGCGTCCAGCGGCACGGCGCGCAGCCGGTGGCCGCTGATCAGCGTCAGCTCCTGGCCGTCCGGTACGCGTACGGGGGCGGGCAGCCCGGCCGGGATCTCCAGTGCCGGGCCGTCGTGCGGATGGGAGAGCAGTACGTGCCGTACGCCGTGCAGCGACCGGCCCGCGCGGGCAGCGGCGAGGGCGGGGCCCGGGGTGAGGTCGAGCAGCACGGTGCCGTCCACCAGGACGGCGGTGGCGGCGCGCGCCTCGGGGCCGGCGGCGGTCGCGCAGGCCGCGCAGGGGCAGTGCGGGCGGGGCAGCCCGGCGGGCGCGCCGGTGCCGAGCAGGGTCAGTTCCACCCGTCGATCGTCTCGCGACCCCCCGCCGGGCGCGCACCGGGCACTACTCTGCGGGCTAGCCTCTGTCGTCGAAATGGCGGCGTCCGGCCGGAGGCCGCACAGCAGGCGACATTTTGACAACAGGGCCTAGAGACGCGAGCTGATCCGGGAGACGACATGGCGTGGACGTGGCGGTTCGAGAAGTCCGACGGCAGTGAGACGGCGCCCGCCGTCGAGCCGGAGGAGTTCCCCACCCAGGGGGACGCGGAGTCGTGGATCGGGGAGGTCTGGAAGGAACTGCTGGACGGCGGCGCCGACCAGGTGTCCCTGTTCGAGGACGGCACCAAGGTGTACGGGCCGATGAGCCTGCACGCCGAGCAGGGCTGAGCAGCCGCCGGTGCGCCCCGCCGTACACCGCACCCGTGCGTGCGTACGGCGGGGCGCGGCTTCGCGGGGAGGCTGCGGCACGGCACCGTCACGGATATACGGGGCTGATCCCGCACACGTAGCCTTGCGTGAGCCCTTGCCGGGGGTGAATTCGAGAAGCAGCTGACGACGAGCGCGCGCATTCACGTCAATTCCCGCTTCCCGCCTCCCGGTACGAGCGGGGGCCGGCGGCCCCAGGGCCGTCTCTCGGCCACGGGGTGACGTAATCTTCGCCGCATGCGTGAGGGCAGCCTGAACCTGGACGATTTCGACGACCTCATCGAGCGCCCGGACGTCGGCGTCCGCCGGGACGCCGAGGACCGCCGCGAGCGGGCCGGCCTGCCGCGCGGCGCGCTCGGCCGGCTGGACGAACTCGGCGGCTGGCTGGCCGCGGCACAGGCCCGGGTGCCGGTGACCCCGGTGCGCAGCCCCCGCATGATCCTCTTCGCGGGTGATCACGGGATCGCCTCGCTCGACGTCTCGACCCGCCGGGCGGGCACCGCGCACACCCTCGTACAGGCCACGCTCGAGGGCCGCAGCCCCACCGCGATCCTGGCCCGGCAACTGGGGGTGCCGCTGCGGGTGATCGACATGTCGCTCGACTGCGCGCCCGAGACGCTGCCCGAGGAGGTCACCCGCCACCGGGTGCGCCGTTCCTCGGGGCTCCTCGACCGGGAGGACAGCCTCACCGCCGAGGAGGCGGAGCAGGCGTTCCGTACGGGCATGGCGCTGGCCGACGAGGAGGCCGACGGCGGCACGGACCTGATCGTGCTGGGTGACCTGTCCGTCGGCGGCACGACGGCCGCGGGTGCCCTGGTCGCCGCGCTGTGCGGCACCGACGCCTCGGTGGTGACCGGCAGGGGCGGCGGCGGCATCGACGACCTGACGTGGATGCGCAAGTGCGCCGCCATCCGGGACGGCCTGCGCCGCGCCCGCCCCACCCAGGGGGACCAGCTCCAACTCCTCGCCACCCTCGCCGGCGCCGACCTCACCGCGCTCACCGGCTTCCTGCTCCAGTGCGCGGTGCGCCGTACACCGGTGATCCTGGACGGCGTCGTCTCGGCCGCCTGCGCGCTCGTCGCGCAGCGCGTCGCGTTCCGCGCCCCCGACTGGTGGCTGGCCGGGCAGGCGAACGGCGAACCCGCGCAGGCCAAGGCGCTGGACCGGATGGCGCTGGAACCGCTGGGCAACCACGGTGTCACCGCGGGCGAGGGCCTGGGCGCGCTGCTGGCCTACCCGCTGGTACGGGCGGCGGCGGCACTCGCGGCGGAGCTGCCGGAGACGGCCGGACCGCAACCGGCGGAGGATGGGGCACCGGACGCGCCGCAGGACCCTGGCGCGCTCGACGCGACCTGACCGGCCGGGCCGACGCGACGCCGCGCCGCGCCGCGGGGCTGGGATAGCCTCCAGCGCCATGGACGAGGCCCGCGACCCCGAGGCGGCGACGCCCGGTGACGGGCTGCGCTTCGCGTTCGGCACGCTCACCGCACTGCCCGTGCGGGTCACCCGCTGGGACCGGCCCGCCGCGCGGCGCGGCATGGTGTGCGCGCCGCTCGCCGGAGCCGCCCTGGGCCTGGCGGCGGGCGCGCTCGGCGGAGTGCTGACGCTGCTGGGGGCGGGGCCGCCGCTGGCCGCCGTCGCCGCGGTCGCCCTGCCCGCCGCGCTCACCCGCGGGCTGCACCTGGACGGGCTCGCCGACGTCGCCGACGGGCTCGGCAGCGGCAAGCCCGCCGCGGACGCGCTGCGGATCATGAAGCAGTCGGACATCGGCCCGTTCGGGGTGCTCACCCTGGTTCTCGTACTGCTGGCGCAGGTCGCCGCACTGAGCGAGCTGTACGCGCGCGGCTGGGCCGAGGGCGCGCTCGCGGCGGCCGTCGCCGGGCTCGTCTCCCGCGCCTCGCTCACCCTGGCCGCCCGCAGGGGCGTACCGGCGGCCCGCCCGCAGGGGCTGGGCGCCGCGGTCGCGGGGGTGGTGGGCACGGGGGCGGCCGGGGCGGTGGCGGCCGTCGCCGTGCTGGCGGCGGCCGGGGCGGGCGCGGCCATGGCGCCGTACGGGCCGGTGCGGGCCGCCGCGGCGGCGGTGCTGGCGCTCGGCGCCGGGGAGTTGCTGCTGCGGCACTGCCGCCGGCGCTTCGGCGGCGTGACCGGCGACGTGTTCGGCGCGCTGGCCGAGACGGCCACCACCGGCGCGCTGGTCGTGCTCGCGCTGGGCTGACCCCGGCCGCCTCCGTCCACAGGCGTCGCGCCCCGCGCCGGTGGAGGCGTAGGCTCGCCGAAAAGCCGGGCCCGACCGGGCATACGATGCCCGAAGTGCCCTGGGGCCTGCCCGGCGGATCTTCCGGGATCGGCCCGCGGCCGTCTGGTGTGTGCGTGCGCGGGACGGAGGGCCGCCCTCGTGCCGGGTGGACGCGGGCGCCTCCGACCACGCGGCAGGTGTGCGTGCCGGGCGCCGCGGGCTGATCCGCGGAAGACCCGCCGGCAGGCCCGAGGCCGTGCACACCCCCGACGGTTCCCAAACGAAAGCAGGTCCCTTCCACCGTGTCTGCTCTGACTCTCAGCACCTCGTCCGCCGCGACGCTGCGCGCGGACGCCGTCGTCGTCGGCGTCGCCAAGGGCGCCAAGGGACTCGTCGTCGCTCCCGGCGGTGAATCCGTGGACAAGGCGTTCGGCGGGAAGCTGGCCGCCACCCTGGAGGCCCTCGACGCGAGCGGCGGCGAGGGCGAGACCACCAAGCTGCCCGCGCCCTCCTCCGGCCTGAAGGCGCCGGTCGTGCTGGCGGTCGGGCTGGGGGACGTCCCGGCCAAGAACGCGGACTACGAGCCCGAGGTGCTGCGCCGCGCCGCCGGTGCGGCCTCCCGCGCCCTGACCGGCACCAAGAAGGCCGGGTTCGCCCTGCCGCTCGCCGAGGCGGCCCAGGTGGAGGCGGTGGCCGCGGTCGCGGAGGGCGCGCTGCTGGGCGCCTACGCCTTCACCGCGTACCGGGGCACCGCCGAGGCCGGCAGCGGCGGCGCGGGCGGCAAGGACAAGAAGGGCAAGAAGGACGGCAGCGCCCCGCTCGCCGAGATCACCCTGCTCGGCGCGAAGCCCCGGGACAAGGCGCACAAGGCCGCGATCGACCGCGCCGAGGTGCTGGCGTCCGAGGTGCACCGCGCCCGCGACCTGGTGAACATCCCCTCCAACGACCTCAACCCCAAGACCTTCGCCGCGCGCGTCCAGGCGGCGGCCAAGGAGCACGGCCTCAAGGTCGAGGTGCTGGACGAGAAGGCGCTGGCCAAGGGCGGCTACGGCGGCATCCTCGGCGTCGGCCAGGGCTCGGACAGCCCGCCCCGTCTGGTGCGGCTCACGCACACGCACAGCAAGGCGAAGAAGTCGCTGGCCTTCGTCGGCAAGGGCATCACCTACGACTCGGGCGGCATCTCGCTCAAGCCCGCCGGGCACAACGAGACGATGAAGTGCGACATGGCCGGCGCCGCCGCCGTCTTCGGCGCGGTCGTCGCCGCCGCGCGGCTCGGCCTGCCGGTCAACGTCACCGGCTGGCTCGCGCTCGCCGAGAACATGCCCTCCGGTTCGGCCACCCGCCCCGGCGACGTGCTGACCATGTACAGCGGCAAGACGGTCGAGGTGCTCAACACCGACGCCGAGGGCCGCCTCGTGCTGGCCGACGCGCTCGCCCGCGCCTGCGAGGAGTCGCCGGACGCGCTGGTGGACGTCGCCACGCTCACCGGCGCGATGATGCTGGCGCTCGGCAGCCGCACCTTCGGCATCATGGCGAACGACGACGCCTTCCGCGCCTCGGTGCACGAGATCGCGGGCGAGACCGGCGAGGACTCATGGCCGATGCCCGCCCCGCCGCACCTGCGCAAGGGCATGGAGTCGCCGATCGCCGACATCGCGAACATGGGCGACCGGATGGGCGGCGGCCTGGTCGCCGGCCTCTTCCTGGAGGAGTTCGTCACGGACGGCACGACCTGGGCCCACCTGGACATCGCCGGTCCTAGCTTCAACGAGGGCAGCCCCTTCGGCTACACCCCCAAGGGCGGCACCGGCACGGCCGTACGCACCCTGCTGGGGCTGGCCGAGCGCACCGCCTCGGGCGACCTGGGCTGAGCCCCCAGGACGCCGGGAACCCTGCCGTACGGCCCCGATCGCTCTCGGCGAACGGGGCCGTACGCCTGCTTGACCCGGCCCGGAGTCCCGTCTTCGGCCAACAAGTGACAAGATGGATTCTCGGCAGGACAGGGCCCCCGCGACTTCCACCCCGAAGTCGAGTCCAGGGCCGAAACACACAAGCGGCCGAACGTACAGCCGCCCCGGCCGGTCGAGACCGGTCTTGGCGCACCCATGCATGGAGGACGTGACGTGGCGAACGACGCCAGCACCGTTTTCGACCTAGTGATCCTCGGAGGCGGGAGCGGCGGCTATGCGGCTGCCCTGCGTGCCGCCCAGCTGGGTCTGGACGTCGCCCTGATCGAGAAGAACAAGCTCGGCGGCACCTGTCTGCACAACGGCTGCATCCCCACCAAGGCCCTGCTGCACGCGGGCGAGATCGCCGACCAGGCCCGTGAGAGCGCCGAGTTCGGCGTCAAGGCGACCTTCGAGGGCATCGACATCGCCGGGGTCCACAAGTACAAGGACGGCGTCGTCGCCGGCCTGTACAAGGGGCTCCAGGGCCTGGTGGCCAGCCGCAAGGTCACCTACGTGGAGGGTGAGGGCCGGCTGTCCTCCCCCACCTCCGTCGACGTGAACGGCCAGCGTTACGAGGGCCGCCACATCCTGCTGGCGACCGGCTCCGTGCCGAAGTCGCTGCCGGGTCTGGAGATCGACGGCAACCGCATCATCTCCTCGGACCACGCGCTGGTCCTGGACCGGGTGCCCCAGTCCGCGATCATCCTGGGCGGCGGCGTCATCGGCGTCGAGTTCGCCTCCGCCTGGAAGTCCTTCGGCACGGACGTCACCATCGTGGAGGGCCTGCCCCACCTGGTGCCCGCCGAGGACGAGAACAGCTCCAAGCTCCTGGAGCGCGCCTTCCGCAAGCGCGGCATCGCCTTCTCCCTGGGCTCCTTCTTCGAGAAGGCCGAGTACACCGACAACGGCGTCAAGGTCTCGCTGGCCAACGGCAAGACCTACGAGGCCGAGGTGCTGCTCGTCGCCATCGGGCGCGGCCCCGTCTCGCAGGGCCTCGGGTACGAGGAGGCGGGGGTCGCCATGGACCGCGGCTTCGTCGTGGCCGACGAGTACTGCCGCACCAACGTGCCGACGATCTCCGCCGTCGGCGACCTCATCCCCACCCTCCAGCTCGCGCACGTCGGCTTCGCCGAGGGCATCCTGGTGGCCGAGCGCCTCGCGGGCCTCAGCCCGGTGCCGGTCGACTACGACGGCGTGCCGCGTGTGACGTACTGCCACCCCGAGGTGGCCTCGGTCGGTGTCTCCGAGGCCAGGGCCAAGGAGCTGTACGGCGCGGACAAGGTCGTGACCCTGAAGTACAACCTGGCGGGGAACGGCAAGAGCAAGATCCTCAAGACCACGGGCGAGATCAAGCTCGTCCAGGTCCGCGACGGTGCGGTGGTCGGCGTCCACATGGTCGGTGACCGGATCGGCGAGCAGGTGGGCGAGGCCCAGCTGATCTACAACTGGGAGGCGCTGCCGGCCGAGGTCGCGCAGCTCATCCACGCCCACCCGACGCAGAACGAGGCTCTCGGCGAGGCGCACCTGGCGCTCGCGGGCAAGCCGCTGCACTCCCACGACTGATCATCTCCGGGCGCGACCCATCCGCACTTTTCGTAAGGAGCAACCGAAACCATGGCGGTTTCCGTAACCCTGCCGGCGCTCGGCGAGAGCGTGACCGAGGGCACCGTCACCCGCTGGCTGAAGGCCGAGGGTGAGCACGTCGAGGCCGACGAGCCGTTGCTCGAGGTCTCGACGGACAAGGTAGACACCGAGATCCCCGCGCCCGCCGCGGGCACCCTGGCCTCCATCAAGGTGGCCGAGGACGAGACGGTCGAGGTCGGCGCCGAGCTGGCCATCATCGACGACGGCACCGGCGGCGCCCCGGCGGCGGCACCGGCCGCCGAGGCACCGGCCCAGCCGGAGCCCGCCGCCGCGCCGGCTCCGGAGGCGGCACCGGCTCCCGAGGCCGCGCCGCAGCAGGCACCGGCGGCCCAGCCGGAGCCTGCTCCGGCCGCCGCCGAGGCGCCCGCACCGGCGCCCGAGCAGCCCGCCGCGCCCGCACCCGCCGCCGGTGGCGGCGGCGGCGGGGCGACGGGCACCGACGTCGTGCTGCCCGCGCTGGGCGAGTCGGTGACCGAGGGCACCGTCACCCGCTGGCTCAAGGCGGTCGGCGAGTCGGTCGAGGCCGACGAGCCGCTGCTGGAGGTCTCGACGGACAAGGTGGACACCGAGATCCCCGCCCCGACCTCGGGCACGCTGCTCGAGATCGTGGTGGGCGAGGACGAGACGGCGGAGGTCGGCGCCAAGCTGGCCGTCATCGGCTCGGGCGACGCCGCTCCGGCCGCCGCCCCGGCACCGGCTCCGGCGGAGCCCGCCGCTCCGGCCGAGCCCGCCCCGGCACCCGCGCCCGCACCGGCCGCGGCACCGCAGCCCGCCGCCCCGGCTCCGGCCGCGGCGCAGGCTCCCGCACCGGCGCAGGCTCCCGCACCGGCTCCGGCGCCCGCCGCCGCACCGGGTACGGGCGACGGCGCGTACGTCACCCCGCTGGTCCGCAAGCTCGCGGCCGAGCAGGGTGTGCGGCTCGCGGACGTCAAGGGCACCGGCGTCGGCGGCCGTATCCGCAAGCAGGACGTCGTCACGGCCGCGGAGGCGGCCCGTGCCCGGCAGACGGCCTCCGCGCCCGCACCTGCGGCCGCCGCCCCGGCGCAGGCTCCGGCTGCCAAGGCGGCGCCCTCGCCGCTGCGCGGCCAGACGGTCAAGATGCCGCGCATCCGCAAGGTCATCGGCGAGAACATGATGCGGGCGCTGCACAACCAGGCGCAGCTGTCCACCGTGATCGAGGTGGACGTCACGCGGGTGATGAAGCTGCGCGCGCGGGCCAAGGAGTCCTTCCTGGCGCGTGAGGGCGTCAAGCTCTCGCCGATGCCGTTCTTCGTCCAGGCCGCCGCCGAGGCGCTGAAGACGAACCCGTCGGTGAACGCCAAGATCAACGACGACGGCACGATCACCTACCACGACGTCGAGAACGTCGGCATCGCGGTGGACTCGGAGAAGGGGCTGATGGTCCCGGTCATCAAGGAGGCCGGGAACCTCAACCTCGCGGGCATCGCCCGCCGGACCGCCGACCTGGCGAACAAGGTCCGCAAGGGCGGTCTGAGCCCGGACGACATGTCCGGCGGCACGTTCACGATCAGCAACACCGGCTCGCGCGGTGCGCTGTTCGACACGATCATCGTGAACTACCCGCAGGTCGCCGAGCTGGGCATCGGCGCCACCGTGCGCCGTCCGGTGGTCATCGACCACCCGGAGCTGGGCGAGACCATCGCCGTGCGCGACATGGTCTATCTGACCCTGTCCTACGACCACCAGCTGGTCGACGGCGCGGACGCGGCCCGCTACCTGGGCGACGTGAAGGCGCGTCTGGAAGCAGGCGAGTTCGAGGGCGAGCTGGGCCTGTAAGGATCATCCGGCAGTACGGCGGCCCCCGCTTCGGATCTCTCCGGACGGGGGCCGTCGCCGTATCGTCGAGACCACCGCCCCAAGGAGAATGCGCATGACCCCACCCGTCATCCACTCGTTGCGCGAACAGATCCGCGAGCACATCGTCGAAGGGATCGTCAGCGGACGCTGGAAGCCGGGCGAACGCATCGTGGAGCGGCGGATCGCGGTGGAGCTGAACGTCAGCCAGACGCCCGTACGGGAGGCTCTGCGCGAGCTGGAGGCGCTGCGGCTGATCGAGTCGGCGCCCAACAAGGGCGTACGGGTGCGGCAGCTCTCCGCCCCCGACCTGGAGGAGATCTACCCCGTCCGCGCCGGGCTGGAGCAGATCGCCGCCGAGCTGGCTGTCCCGCGCCTGGCGGAGGACACCTCCCGGCTGGCGCCGCACGTCACGGCCCTGTACGGGGCCGACCGCAAGGGGGACGGCGAGGCGCAGGTGCGGCACACCGTCGCCTTCCACCGGGAGCTGGTGCGCGCCTCGGGGAACAGCGTGCTGCTGCACACCTGGGAGTCGCTGGGCATCGAGGTGTGGACGACGCTGTCCATCCGCTGGCTGGGCACGGTGCAGCAGTCGTACGCCGAGGAGCACGAGGCCGTGCTCGAGGCCTTCCGGCGGCGCGATCCGCGCATCGGGGAGCTGGTGAAGTCCCACGTGCTGGGCTGTGCGCCCCGCCCCTAGGCCCCCCGAACCCGTGGCCGGTAGGCGCTCCGTCGCCTCTCGGTCGCACTCCGTCGCAGGCCACCGGCACCGCGTGCCCACTTAACTGGCACGGGATGCCAATTTCGGCCAAGTCTTTGATCGATCATCGATCGCGGGCGTACAGTCCTGTCGTTGGGGAGTCTCCCTGTCCTGCCTGCCATCGGGACCACCCGTACCACCACCTACCCACCCCCAGCTCATCTGTCCGCCCGTCCGGAAGGTGGCCACCATGCCCGAAACCGTACGTACCCCCCCGAGCGAGCTGGACCAGCTCCCGGACCGCGACCCGCAGGAGACCGCCGAGTGGCGCGAGTCCCTGGAGGCCGTCACCGAGCATGCCGGCCCCCGCCGCGCCGAGTACCTGGTGCGCCGCACCGTGGAGCACGCCGAGCGCAGCGGGCTCTCCGTACCCCGGCTCCTGGAGACGGACTACGTCAACTCCATCCCCACCGCCGACGAGCCGGAGGTTCCCGGCGACGCGGCGATGGAGGCCCGGATCACCGCCTGGAACCGCTGGAACGCCGCCGCGATGGTCACCCGCGGCAGCCGCCTCGGCCTCGGCGGGCACATAGCGACCTTCGCCTCGGCCGCCTGGCTCTACGAGACGGGCTTCCAGCACTTCTTCCGGGGCAAGGAGGGCCCGGCCGCCGGCGAGCACGCCTCCGGTGACCAGCTCTTCCTCCAGGGCCACGCCTCCCCCGGCATCTACGCCCGCGCCTTCCTCGACGGCCGCCTCACCGAGGGCGACCTCGACCACTTCCGCCGCGAGGCGGGCGGCAAGGGCCTGCCCTCCTATCCGCACCCGCGGCGGCTGCCGTGGCTGTGGGAGTTCCCCACCGTGTCGATGGGGCTGGGCCCGATCTCCGCGATCTACCAGGCCCGCTTCAACCGCTACCTGACCGGCCGCGGCATCAAGGACACCTCCTCCTCGCACGTCTGGGCGTTCCTGGGCGACGGCGAGATGGACGAGCCCGAGTCGACGGCCGCCCTCGCGCTCGCCGGCCGCGAGGGGCTCGACAACCTCACCTTCGTCATCAACTGCAATCTGCAGCGCCTCGACGGCCCGGTCCGCGCGAACTTCAAGATCGTGCAGGAGCTGGAGGCGCAGTTCCGCGCCGCCGGCTGGAACGTCGTCAAGTCGCTGTGGGGCGCGGCCTGGGACGAGCTGCTCGCGCTCGATGCCACCGGCGCCCTGGTGCGCCGCCTGCGCGAGGTGCCGGACGCGCAGTTCCAGACGTACGCGACGCGCGACGCGGCCTACATCCGCGAGCACTTCTTCGGTGCCGAGCCCGCCCTGGCCGAACTGGCCAGGCTGCTGAGCGACGACAAGATCACCGAGTGCTTCCACACCTCGCGCGGCGGGCACGAGCCCCGCAAGGTGTACGCCGCCTACCGCGCCGCCCTCGCGCACCGGGGCGCGCCGACGGTGATCCTGGCGCAGACGGTCAAGGGCTGGACGCTGGGCCCCGGCTTCGAGTCCCGCAACGCCAACCACCAGATGAAGAAGCTGGACGGCAAGCAGTTCCGCGCCATGCGGGACCTGCTGGAGCTGCCCATCCCGGACAGCAGGCTCGACGACGAGCTGGTGCCCTACGTGCACCCCGGCGCCGACTCCCCCGAGGTGCGCTACCTCCAGGACCGGCGCGCCGCCCTGGGCGGTCCCGCCCCGGCCCGCCGGGTGCACCCGGTCGCGCTGCCCGAGCCCGCCGCCAAGCCCTTCGAGACGCTGGCCAAGGGCTCCGGCTCGCAGGAGATCGCCACCACGATGGCCCTCGTCCGCCTGGTCAAGGACCTGATGCGGGAGAAGGAGTCGGGCAGGCGCTGGGTGCCGATCGTGCCGGACGAGGCGCGTACGTTCGGCATGGAGTCGCTCTTCCCGACCGCGGGCATCTACTCGCCGCTGGGCCAGACCTACGACCCGGTCGACCGCGACCAGCTGCTCTACTACAAGGAGGCGGCGAACGGGCAGATCCTCAACGAGGGCATCACCGAGGCCGGTTCCATGGCGGACTTCACCGCCGCCGCGACGGCCTACGCCACCCACGGCGAGCCGATGATCCCGCTCTACATCTTCTACTCGATGTTCGGCTGGCAGCGCACCGCCGACCAGATGTGGGCGCTCGCCGACCAGCTCGGCCGCGGCTTCCTGATCGGCGCCACCGCGGGCCGCACCACGATGACCGGTGAGGGCCTCCAGCACGCCGACGGCCACTCGCCGCTGATCGCCTCGACGAACCCGGCGGCGCTCAGCTACGACCCGGCGTTCGCCTACGAGGTCGGGGTGATCGTCCGGGAGGGCCTGCGCCGGATGTACGGCCCCGACCCGGCGCTGCACGAGGACGTCTTCTACTACCTCACGGTCTACAACGAGACCAAGGTGCAGCCCCCGATGCCCGAGGGCGTCGAGGAGGGCGTCCTGCGCGGCCTCTACCGCTTCCGCGAGGGGACGCCCCCCGGCGAGGACGCGCCGCGCATCCAACTGCTGGCCTCGGGTACGGCGGTGCACTGGATTCTGGAGGCGCAGCAGCTGCTCGCCGAGGAGTGGGGGGTGACCGCCGACGTGTGGTCGGCCCCGTCCTGGAGCGAGCTGCGCCGCGACGCGCTGGCGTGCGACGCGGCGCAGCTGCGGGGCGAGGACCGCGTCCCGTACGTCACCCGCGCGCTGTCCGGCGCGCCCGGTCCGGTGCTCGCGGTGAGTGACTGGATGCGGGCCGTGCCGGACCAGATCAGCCAGTGGGTCGAGCAGGACTGGTCCTCGCTGGGCACCGACGGCTTCGGGCTGTCGGACACCCGCGAGGCGGCCCGGCGGCACTTCGGGGTCGACGCGCAGTCGGTCGTGGTCGCCGCGCTCGCCCGGCTCGCCCGGCGCGGTGAGGTCAAGCAGGAGACGGTACGGCAGGCCGCAAAGCGCTACGGCCTGGACTGACCGCCCGCGCCCCCGCGCGCGACGCACCGTGCCCCCGCCCGAGGTGATCGGGCGGGGGCACGGTGCGTGCGGCGTCGTGCGAGCGGGCGGGCGTCAGTCGCGGGCGGGCCGCACCGGCTCCCCCGGCCCCCCGCCGGCGGGCGCGTCGGACGCACCCGGCTCCCCGTCCTCCGGTGCGTCCGGGTGCCGGCGCAGCTGGATGATCGCGGCGATCAGGCCGCCCCATACGACAAGGATGGCGATGGCCATCATGACGACGGCGCTGGCGGACATCAGCGGTTCCTCTTCTCAAGGGAGTCGGTCAGCGGCAGCTCGTCGGAGCGCCGCCAGGGGATGAGGGAGATCAGGATGCCGACGACCAGCGCGCCGATCGCCACACCCCAGCCGTACTTGAGCAGGAAGTCGTCGGTGAAGCCGCCGTAGTTCTCGTCGAACTCCGTGCGCAGGCTGTCCACCATCATCCAGCCCAGCACCAGCGGGGTGATGACGCCCAGGCAGATCAGCCACCACCTGCCCAGCCTGACCGCGGAGGTGGCGTCGGCGTCGGCCCGCAGCTCCGGGAGGCTGCGCAGCCACCAGGCGACCACGACCACCAGGACCAGTCCGGCCAGCACGATGCCGTACTGGTTGATGAAGTGGTCGGCGGCGTCCAGGAACCACACCCCGTTGTCGGAGGCGAACAGCAGGATCGACACGAGGGCGATCAGGCCGCCGACCGAGAGGACGGCGGGCACCCGGTTCATCCCGGTGCGGTCCTGCACGGAGGCGACGACGACCTGCACGATGCTCACCAGCGAGGTCAGACCGGCGATCACCAGCGACAGGAAGAAGAGCAGCCCCATCAGCCAGCCCGCGGGCATGCTGGAGATGACGGTCGGGAAGGCGACGAACGCCAGCCCCAGCCCGTCGGCCGCCACCTCGTCCACGGCCACGCCCTCGGCCTGCGCCATGAAGCCGAGCGTGGCGAAGACCCCGATCCCGGCGAGGATCTCGAAGGAGCTGTTCGCGAAGCCCGCCACCAGCGCGGAGCCGCTGAGGTCGGACCGGCGCCCCAGATAGGAGGCGTAGGTGACCATGATGCCGAAGCCGATGGAGAGCGAGAAGAAGATCTGGCCGTACGCAGCGACCCAGACGCTGCCGTCGCCCAGCGCCGACCAGTCCGGCGAGAAGAGCGCGTCCAGGCCCTTGGACGAGCCGTCCAGGGTGAGTGCCCGGATGACCAGGACGGTGAAGAAGAGGGCGAGGGCGGGGATGAAGATGGTGTTCGACCGCTCGATGCCCTTCCGGACGCCGAGCGCCAGGATGAGGAGCACGACGACCCAGACGGCCAGCAGCGGCCAGAACACCCCGCTGACGTAGCCGCCGATGTCCCCCGGGGTCTCGGAGGACTGGAGGAAGTCGTCGAAGAGGAACTCCTCGGGCTTGTCGCCCCACTGCTCCCCGAAGGAGAAGCCGACGTAGCGCACCGCCCAGGCCAGGATCACCGCGTAGTAGGTGGCGATGACGAAGCAGATCGCCACCTGCCACCAGCCGATGAACTGGGCGGGCTTGGCCAGTTGACGGTACGCGGCGGGAGGCGACTTGCGGTACTTGCGCCCCACCGTGTACTCGAGGATGAGCAGGGGGATGCCGGCGGTCAGCAGGGCGATGAGGTAGGGCAGAAGGAAGGCGCCGCCGCCGTTGCGGTAGGCCTCGGCCGGGAAGCGCCAGATGTTGCCGAGGCCGATGGCTGATCCGATCGCGGCGAACAGGAAGCCGGTCCGTGACCCCCACCGCTCGCGGGACTGCTGAGGCATTTTCCCATCCTTGTCGGTATTCACCACAATTTTCCGAACGCTAGCAGTGGAGCGGCCCGCGCGCGCTCCAAAGGAGCGGGCGGCGACGCCCGCATGCACGGCAGACTGTACCCATGCGCGCTGCACGCCTGATCAGGATGGTGCTCCTGCTCCAGATCCGCCGTTCGATGACGGCGGCCGAACTGGCCGCGGAACTGGAGGTGTCGGAGCGTACGGTCGCCCGCGACATGCTCGCCCTCTCCGAGGCGGGCGTGCCCGTCTACGCCGACCGGGGCCGCGCCGGCGGCTACCGGCTGATCGGGGGATACCGTACCCGGCTGACGGGGCTGGCCCGTACGGAGGCGGAGGCGCTGTTCCTGTCCGGCGTGCCCGCCGCGCTGCGCGGGATGGGGCTGGCCGACGCCGGGTCGGCCGCCCGGCTGAAGGTGACGGCGGCCCTGCTGCCGGAGCTGGCGGACGCCGAGGAGTCCGCCGCGCGGCGCTTCCACCTGGACGCGCCCGGCTGGTGGCACGAGCCGCGGACGCCGCCGCTGCTGCCCGGGATCGCCGAGGCCGTCTGGGGCGACCGCCGGATCGCCGTACGCTACCGGCGCCGTGACGGCGAGGTGGAGCGCGTGCTGGAGCCGTACGGGCTGGTGCTGAAGGCGGGCGTCTGGTACTTCGTGGCGCGGGCGCCGGGCGGCTTCCGGGTCTACCGGGTGGAGCGCGTCACCGCCGTCCGCCCGGTAGACCCGGAAGCCGGGGACCGCTTCGCCCGCGACGAGGACTTCGACCTGCCGCGCTTCTGGGCCGAGCGGGCCGCCGACTTCGCCCGCTCCCTCCTGCGCGAGGAGGTGACGCTGCGGCTCTCCGCGGCCGGGGCACGGCAGCTGGTCCACGTCACCGACCGTACGGCCGCGCGGGAGGCGCTGGAGCGGGGCGAGCGCGATCCGCTGGGGCGGACCACCGTGACCCTGCCCGTGGAGAGCCTGGACGTCGCGTTCAGCCAGCTGGCCGGGCTGGGCCCGGAGTGCGAGGTGCTGGAGCCCGCCGGGTTGCGCGCGCGGTTCCGCGAGGCGGCACGGCGCATGTCCGCGCTGTACGGGGGCGGCGAGGCCGGCGGGCGGGCAGCGGCGGGCGAGGCCGTCAGCGGTAGCCGGTGACGTCGGCGGTGCCGCTGCTCTGGTCCACCTCCGTGATGTACCGCCAGCAGTCCGGCTGCGAGCCGTCGGTGTCCGTGAAGCCGTACTCCCGGGCCAGCCCGCCGCTGGAGAGCGAACGGCCGTTGAAGCGGTCCCGTGCCGGATCGGCGGCCAGCGCGGCCAGCGCCCGGCCGACGTACGTGGGCGACTCGGAGATCGCGAAGTGCGGGTTCTGCTCGCAGCCCTTGCGCCACTCCTCCTCGGTCACCTTGAAGTGGGTGTCGAGCATCGCCTCGGAGCGCAGCCAGCCGGGCGTCAGGCAGACGGCGGTGGCACCGTACTCCGCCAGCTCCCCGGAGAGTCCGTACGCCATCCGCAGGGGCGCGGCCTTGGCCAGGTCGTAGTAGAAGGGCTCGCGGTAGCGCCGGTTGTACTCCTCGGTGCCGTCGGTCACCTCCACCAGCAGGCCGCCCGGCCGCCGGATCAGCAGCGGCAGGGCGAAGTGGCTGGTGACGATGTGCGACTCGACGCCCAGCCGCAGGACGCGCAGCCCCTCGGCCAGGTCGTGGTCCCACATCTTCCGCCCCCAGCCGACCAGCGCGTCCCCGCCCCAGAGGTCGTTGACCAGGATGTCCAGCCGTCCCTGCTCCCGGTCGATCCGCTCGGTCAGAGCCCGCACCTGCTCCGGCTCCAGGTGGTCGGTCGGTACGGCGATCCCGTGGCCGCCCGCGGCGTCGACCAGTTCCGCCGTCTCCTCGATGGTCTCCCTCGCGCGGCCCACCTCGCTGGTGTGCGTACGGGTGGTGCGGCCGGTCGCGTACACCGTCGCTCCGGCCCGGCCCAGTTCGACGGCCATCGCGCGGCCGGCACCCCGGGTCGCCCCGGCGACCAGCGCGATCCTGCCGTGCAGTGCGCCTTCGGTCTTCTCCACCGGTTCTGCCCTCTTCCTGTCGGTCCGTGTGCGCGGCCAGGCCGTGGCCGCGCACCGTCCGCCGACCGTGCCAGCGATACCCGACAGGGTGCGTCCGGATTCCCGCGGCGGTTTCCCCGAGGCCGCACCAGGCAGCCTCGCGCACCGCGCGGACGCGTTCGGATAACGACACAGCCGCATCTGGCGCGCTCCGCGTGCGCGGGGGTACCCGAGGGCCGATGCTGGTGCCGTGATGGACGAGACGGAGTTCTGGGAGCACGTGGACAGTGCCCGCGAGGCCGCCGACGGCGACCCCGAGGAGCAGGCCGACGTGCTGGTCGAGCGGCTGACCCGGCTCGACCCGGAGGCCGTCGCCGTGTTCGCCCGGCACTTCGAGTCCCGCTACCAGCGTGCCTACCAGTGGGACCTGTGGGCAGCCGCGTGGATTCTGCTGGACGGCGCCAGCGACGACGCCTTCGACTCGTTCCGCTGCTGGCTGATCGGCCAGGGCCGGGAGGTGTTCGAGGGCGCGGCGCACGACGCCGACGCGCTGGCAGAACTGCTGGAGGACTTCGACGCGGACCTCGACGGCGAGGGCGAGGACCTGGGCTTCGTCGCCGACGAGGCGTACGAGCAGCTCACCGGCACCCTGCTGCCCGACTCCGGGCTGCCCGACCCGCCCGCCGAGCCCGTGGGCACCCCCCTCGGGCTGGAAGACGCCGAGGCGCTGGCGGAGCGGCTGCCGAGGCTGTGGGAGCGCTTCGGCAAGCGGTGAGCCGCCACGCGGGCGCGGTCGGACGCACGCGCTCGCCTCGCTCGCCTTCGGCCCGCTTCTCCTTCCCCGTTCCCGGAAGCCCCGCGCGATGCCGAGGCGCCGGGGTTCACTGCGGGCAGAACCGCCAGGACGCCCCGGCCAGAGGGGAGGCCCGGGGCCCGTCTCCCGCTCAGGCCGCTGGCGCTGTGGCCGGGAGGGTTCACCGGCCCGCAGACCTCCCCGGCCCCAGCACCAGTCGACGCCCCATCAGGACGTCGTCCACGAACTCCCCCTCGATCAGGAACTCGCCCGGCAGCACGCCCTCCACCGTGAAGCCCGCCGCCTCGTAGAGCCTGCGCGCCGGGGCGTTGTGCCCGAGCACCCGCAGCGTCATACGCAGCGCGCCCTGCTCCGCCGCCCGCGCGCACGCCGCCTCCAGCAGCGCACGGGCGATGCCCTGGCCGCGCGCGGCGGCGTCCACGACCAGGCCCTGTATCTGGCGGACGTGCGCGTTGCTGGGCAGCGGGGTGGGGCACACGACGCGGATGTAGCCCGCGATGCCCTTGTCGTCGGCGGCGCCCTGGGGGCCGCCCGCCTCCTCCGCGCCGCCCGCGTCCGCCGCCGCACCGGTCAGCTCGGCGACCAGGAGGTGCGCGGGCCGGTGCCCGGCGTCGAAGAACGGCGCGTACGGCGGCTGCGGCCGCGGCAGGACGGCGTGCAGCGGCGACCAGGCGCGCCGGTCCAGCTCGGCGAGCGCGGTGTCGTCGGCGAGGTCCGCGACGCGAACGGTGAACACGGGAGCCATACCGGCCACTCTGCCTCGCCTCCCGCTCACCCGTCCACCAGGATGGGCGGCATGCGTATCGCAGTCACCGGTTCCACCGGACTCATCGGCACGGCCCTGCTCGCCTCGCTCCGCGCGGACGGGCACCAGACCGTCCAGCTCGTACGCCGCGCGGCGCGCGCGGGCGACGAGGTGGAGTGGGACCCCAAGGGCGGTCACGTGGACACCGCGGGGCTCGTCGGCTGCGAGGCCGTCGTCCACCTGGCGGGGGCGGGCATCGGCGACCGGCGCTGGACGGCCGCCTACAAGCGGGAGCTGCGCGACAGCCGGGTGCTGGGCACCACGACCCTCGCCGAGGCTGTGGCCTCCCTGGACACCCCGCCCCGCACGCTGCTGCTCGGCACCGCCGTCGGCTACTACGGCGACACCGGCGACCGCGCCGTCGACGAGAGCGCGCCCCCCGGCAGGGGCTTCCTGGCCGACCTGTGCCAGGAGTGGGAGGCGGCCGCCCGGCCCGCCGAGGCGGCGGGCGTACGTACCGCGTACGCCCGCACCGGGCTGGTGGTGGCGCGCCGGGGCGGCGCCTGGGGCAGGCTCTTCCCGATCTTCCGGGCCGGGCTGGGGGGACGGCTGGGCAGCGGGCGGCAGTACTGGAGCCACATCGCGCTGCACGACCACATCGCGGCGCTGCGGCACATCCTGGACACCGAGGAGCTGCGCGGTCCGGTCAACCTCACCGGCCCGGAACCGGTCACCAACCGGGAGGTGACCGCCGCCATGGGGCGGGTGCTGCGCCGGCCGACGCCGTTCCCGGTGCCGGCGTTCGCGCTGCGCGCCGCGCTCGGCGAGTTCGCCGGGGACGTGCTGGGAAGCCAGCGGGTGCTGCCGCGCAAACTGCTCGACTCCGGCTTCCGCTTCGCCTTCCCCGGCATCGACGAGGCGATCCGGGCAGCGCTGGACTGAACACCCCGCACGCGGCCCGCACGTACGCGGTCCGCCCGTACGCGGTCCGCCGCCGAGGCGGCTCGGTGGGGAGCGCAGACCGCGTACGGTCCTCGCGCTCGGGCGGTCAGCCATCCGCCGTACGCCCTTTCGTGCGCCCTGCCGCACACGCCTGTGCGCTGCCGTGCGACCGCACTTGACTCGCGCGCTACTGACGGCGACTCTCCGACTGCATAGGGTCGACGCGAACTCGGGTATTTCTCGCGCCGACCCGGGCATGAGGTCAGCGGGACGTCGCGTCGCCAGACGCCCAAGTCCCGGCTGAGGAAGCCCTACTGTCGCGCGCCGACCACGGGGAGGGCACGTGCTCACCAGCAGCGCACGCACACACCGCACCGACGCGGACGACGCCGACGTCGTCATCGTCGGCGCCGGGCTGGCGGGCCTGGCCGCGGCTCACCACCTGCGCGCGGCGGGACTTCGGGTCATCGTGCTGGAGGCCGCGCAGCGGGTCGGCGGCAGACTGGTCACCGACCAGATCGACGGCTACCGGCTGGACCACGGCAGCGGCCTCCTGTGCGCCGGCTGCCCGGAGCTGGCCGCGCTGCCGGGCCTGGGTCTCGGCTCCGCGCTCGTACTGCGGCCCTTCACGCCGGGCGCGCTGCTGCGCCTGGGCGACCGCTGCCTGCGCGTCGGCGAGCTGCGCCAGGCCGCCGCCGGGCGGCGCGGGTACGCGGTGCGGCCCGTGCGCCACGACCGCCCCGGCGGGCACGGGCGCCCCGGCGGCCAAGGGGTCAGCGGGCCTGGAGTGCGGGGCCCGCGGGGCGCCTTCAGCGCGGCCCGCGCGCTCACCGGTGCGCGCGGGCGGGCGGCCGTGACGGACGCGCTGGAGCTGGCCCGGCTGCGCGCGGGCCTGGCCCGCCTCGCCAACACCTCCACCGACCGGCTGCGCGCCCGAACCGAACTGCCCACCGCGGAGGCGCTGTCCGTACGCGGCTTCCCCGCGCGCACCGCCGGCGCACTGGTCGGACCGCTGCTGGCCGCGCTCCTGTCGGACCCGGACCTGACCACCTCCAGCCGCGTCGCCGACCTGACGCTGCGCCGCTTCGTCCGCTCGGGCCTGTGCCTGCCCGCGGGCGGCGCGTCCACCCTGCCGGAGCTGCTGGCCGCCGGGGTGCCGGAGGGCACGGTGCGTACGGGCGTACGGGCGGTCTCGGTCGCGGCCAACGCGGTGGACACCGACGGGTACGGCACGCTGCGCTGCCGCGCCGTGCTCATCGCCACCGGGGCGCGGGACGCCGCACACCTCCTCCCAGGTCTGCGGGTGCCCGCCTTCCATCCGGTCACGGTGCTGCACCACGCGGCCGACGAGCCGCCGATGACCGCCCCCACCCTGGTGGTGAGCGCCGACCGCCAGGGGCCCGTCTCGCACACCTGGGTCACCTCCGCCGTGGACCCCTCCCGCGCGCGGCCGGACCGCACGCTGGTCACCTCGGTCGTGCTCGGATCGGCCGCGGCCGATCCGGTGGGCGTGCTGGACAAGGCGGTCCGCGGCCAGCTCGCCCACCTCTACCAGGCACCGGCCGAGCGCTGGCAGCTGCTCGGCCGGCACCACGACGCATGGGCCGTACCCGCCATGCCCGCACCGCACGACGGCCGGCGGCCGGTGCGCGTGCTGTGCGGGCTGTACGTGTGTGGTGACCACCGGGACACCTCCAGCACCGGCGGCGCGCTGGCCTCCGCCCGCCGGGCGGCGGCCGAGGTGCTGCGCGACTTCGGCCTGCGCCCCCTGCCCGCCGACGGCGAGGCGCTCCGCGCGGCGGCCTGACGCCCGTACGGGGCGGGGGCGGCGGGCAGGCGGGGGCGCACGGCGCGTCCGACTCCGGGCAGCGGCGCTGCCTCGTACGGGTGACAAATGGCAGCAAACAAGCCGGACTTGCACATTCCTGTCATACGGTTCGCGTGCCGAATCTCCATCCGAAGCGTGAGGAGTCGTCCGTGAACCGCATCCGCGTCAGCCTGGCCGCGATGGGCACCGTCGTCCTGCTGTTCTCCGGGCTGCCGGGCCAGGCCACCGCCGCCGGTCCGGGCCCCGGCACCGACACCCGTCAGAGCCGGGCGCGGCCGGCCGCCCCGTGCACGGGCGAGTTCGCGGGGGACGCGCGGCTCGGCCCCGACCACCTGGCCGCGCGCTCGCAGCGGCCCTTCGCCGCCCTGCTCGCGGGTTACGAGCGCACCGGTTCCCTCTCACCCGACGCCTTCCTGCGCAAGTACTGGGAGGGACCGGCGGATTCGGGCGGCTGGAAGTACCCGCCCAACGACGGCTTCGGCACGGTCAACGGCTCGCTGGACAAGTGGCCCGCGCAACTGGCGAAGGGCGAGGAGCTGGACCGCTTCGGCTCCGAGTACGGCCGCTTCCTGGCCCCGGCCGGAGCCGGGTACGGCGAGCGTGCCCTGCCCCCGCAGAGCCTCAACACCTACGAGTCCGCGTTCCCCTGCAACTACCACGTCTACCGCGTCAACCGGCCGCTGACCGTCTGGCAGGGCAGCATCGCACCCTGGTTCGAGCAGGCGGGCGGCGGGCAGCAGATCCTGCTCGACCCCGCGCTGCTGCCGCCGTCCGAGCGCCCCGCCGCCGGTGCGCCGCTGAACGTGAAGTGGCTGATCGAGCACGGCTATCTGACCCGCGTCCGCACCTCCGGATGAGCTGAGGTGACGGACCGCGCCGGGCTCCGCCTCGCACTGCGCGCGGCGGGGTTCGCCGACGTCCACTACTGGATCGAGGGCGTCCACGAACCGGCTCCCACACCTGTGGAGTTCCTCTTCCTGCGACGGCACCCGGCGGGCGGCTGGGAGACGGGCCTGCACGAACGGGGGCGCTGGGAGGCGCTCGCCCGGCACACCACGGAGAGCGCGGCCTGCGCACACCTGCGGCAGCTGTTGTCGGAGCCCTGAATTCCCCTTCCACCAGGCCCTTTTGTCAGTGCCGGGCGGTATTCTGGAAGCAGAATCGAGAGCTGGTTCACCAACGCCCCAGGAGGTCGCTGATGGCCACTGTCCGCCCCGTGACGAAGCCCCTGCGCAAGGCGAAGCTGCCCGCCGGCCAGCCCCGCGAGTGGTATGAAACCCACAACAGGCAGCTGAAGGCGATGCGCCTCGCCATCGCCCTGCTCGACTCCGGCGTCTACACCCCGGAGCGCGCCACCAACCGCCGGATACGCGGGACGGCGGCGCGTATCGACATCCGGCCCCCGTCGCACGTCACCTGCCGGCTGGTGCGCTCCCTCCTCCCCGCCGCCGGCGAGGGCTCCTCGCGCTAAAGGGCCTGTCGCTCTCCGGAGACGGTCACCGGGGTGGCGGTGACGGTCGTCGTGCCGGCCGGATGTGGCGACACGTCCGGTCGGCATCCGTCCGACCGCCGCGTCCCGCCGGGAGGTGCGGGACAAGGTCGAACTGTGCCCCACCCGGCGCTCGGTGTCCGCTGGTGCGGACACCGTGGGGAGACTTGATGCCGCCGCCCTCGATGACGTAGTCGGCACCGGTCACGCTTGCCGCGCGGTCCGAGGCGAGGAACGCGACGACCGCTGCGACCTCGTCGGGTTCGGCCGTGCGACCGGTGGCCATGCCCATCGCCGCGGGCAGCGCGGCCACGAGTTCGCGGTGCCGCTCGCCGGACCGTCGGCGATGTCAGTGCCGCCGGGCAGGATCGGGTACGAGGGCGCGGCGTCCGCCGTGCCCGCATCGCGCCCGACGGCGCCGACGGAGGAGCCCCATGACCGTGACCTTCCAGCTGACGATCGACTGCGCGGACCCGTCCCCGCTGGTGGCCTTCTGGGCGGCGGCGCTGGGATACGAGCCGGAGGCGCCGCCCTCCGGCTTCGCCACCTGGCGCGCGTACTGGCTGAGCATCGGGGTGCCCGAGGAGGAGCTGGGTACGGGCGACTGCGCGGACTCCCTGGTCGACCCGGAGGGCAGGGGCCCGCGCATCTGGTTCCAGCAGGTGCCGGAGGGCAAGGCGGTCAAGAACCGCCTCCACCTCGACCTGCAAGTCAGCGGTGGCCGCGAGGTCCCGCTGGAGACCCGCAGGGCCCGCGTCGACGCCGAGGCGGCCCGGCTGGAGGCGGCGGGGGCACGGCGCGGCGGCGTCCAGGCCGAGCCAGGCCAGGACCATTACGCGGTGCAGCTGCGGGACCCGGAGGGCAACGAGTTCTGCGTGTGCTGACCGCCGCGGGTGCTGACCGCCGGGAGGCGGCGAGGCGCGGACGGCGCGCGGAGGCGCCGCCACCGGGCGCACCGCCGCCGCACCCGCCGTCCCTCACCCCAGGGCCGCCACCCGCTCCCGGTAGCCGCGTACGGGCGCCGCGTCGCGGTAGGGCTCGAGGCGGCGCTCGAAGTCCCGTACGTACTCGTGCGCCCGTGCCGAACGCATCTCCGACGCCTGCTGTGCCGCCTCCGCACCGAGCGCGCACGCCTGCTCGATCTCGCCCAGGCCCAGCCGCGCCGTCGCCAGCACGACCCGGCAGAAGAGCCGGCTGCGCGCGTACCCGGCGCCGCGCAGCTGGAGCGAACGCTCAGCGTGCTGCGCGGACACCCGGTACTGCTGAAGGTCCCGGTGGCAGTGCCCGAACTCGTCCGCCAACTGCGCCTCGTCGAAGAAGCGCGCCCAGGACGGCACCTCCTCGCCCGGCCGCGCGGCCTCCAGCGCCCGTTCGGCCCGGGCCAGTGAGGTCGTGCAGGCGCGCGCCTCCCCCAGCACCCCGTGCCCCCGCGCCTCCGCCGCGTGCAGCAGCGACTGCACGGCGGACGAGGCGACGCCCCCGATGCCCTGCTGCGCCACCCGGGCCAGCTGCACCGCCTCCCTGCCGTGGCCCAGGTAGACCGCCTGCCTGCTCATCGTGACCAGTACGTAGCTGCCGTAGGCCCGGTCGCCCGCCGCCTGCGCCAGCCGCAGCGACTGCACGAAGTAGCGCTGGGCGAGGCCGTGCGCCGCGATGTCGTACGAGGTCCAGCCCGCGAGCCGGGTCAGGTCGGCCACCGCCGAGAAAAGGCGGCGGCCGGCCTGCTCTCCGTAGACCCCGCGCAGCATCGGCTCGGCCTCGTGCTCCAGGTACCGCACGAGCGCCTGCCGGGCGTGGCCGCCGCCGTAGGCGTGGTCGAGCGCGCGGAACAGCTCGCCGACGGAGCGCAGCGCGGCGATGTCGCCGCCGGTGACCTTCTGGCCCGGCCCGCGCTCGATGCGCTCCAGCACCGGCGCGGGCAGCGGCGGCAGCCGGACCGCCCCGGGCGCGGCCCCCGCCGGACGGAGCACGGCCCCGGGCCCGGCGCCCAGCGCACCCTGCTGCGCGGGCACCCCCGGCGCCCCGGCGCCCGCGGGCACCCGGACCTGCGCGGGGACCCGGGCGGAGCCGCCGGGGTGCCCGCCGGGGCGCACCGCATGCGGCAGCCGTACGCCCTCGGTCCGGGCGCCCTCCGCCCGTACGCCCTGCTCTGCGGCCGGGTCGGGGCCGCGCGCGACCCGCTCGTCGGCGCGCCCGATGAGCCAGTCGCGGCTGGGCACCACGAGCCCGGCCGGGGTGAACGCGATCTTGCGCAGCTCGGCGTGGCTGCCCGAGTCCTTCCGCCACAGCCCGCTCACGATGTCCACCGCCTCGGCGGGCGAGGCCGCGAACTCCAGCCCGGCGTATACCGGGGCACACGCGTCCAGCCCCAGGTCCTGGGCGGAGAGGCGGCGCCCGAGCCGCCGGGTGAAGACCTCGGCGATCAGCGCCGGAGTCGTACCGCGCGGCTGCTGCCCGCGCAGCCAGCGGGTCACGGAGGTCTTGTCGTATCTGAGGTCGAGGCCGTGTTCGAGGCCGAGCTGATCCACCCGGCGGGCCAGCCCGGCGTTGGAGAATCCGGCCTCGGCGATGAGTGCTGCGAGCTGGCGGTTTGGAGTGCGCTGCGGGGAGGTGCCCCCAGGTCGTTCCGTCGTCATCAGCTTTACGGTCTCCTGCCCTCACGGCTTGCGGCAGACGCCGGGGCGCCCAGATGGATCGGCGCGAATGTAACGGCCCCAGGCGCGCCACTCGCCCTGTCTGCCGCGTATTCATCCATACGTGTGAGTGGCGGCCGGCTCGGGCGACGCCGCGGACCGGCCGTACAGTGGCACGGGCGCACGACGTGCGGGCACGCGGCCGTCGAAGACGCAGGACGCAGAGGACATGAGGAGCTGCCATGGGTGAGTCCCCGGAGGGCGGGGCGGGCGCGCTGCGCTTCGTCCAGCTCGGCTTCGGCGACGAGGCGGTGGAGTACCGCGAGGCGTGGCAGGAGCAGCGCCGGGTGCACGCGGCCCGTTTCGCCGACGAGATCCCGGACACCTGCCTGCTGCTGGAGCACCCCCCGGTGTACACGGCGGGGCGGCGCACGGAGGAGAGCGAGCGCCCGCTCGACGGCACCCCGGTGGTGGACGTCGACCGCGGCGGAAAGATCACCTGGCACGGACCGGGCCAGCTCGTCGGCTACCCGATCCTCAAGCTGCCGCGCCCCGTCGACGTGGTCGCCCACGTGCGGCGGCTGGAGGACGCGCTCATCGCGGTGTGCGCGGACTTCGGCCTGGCGACCTCACGGGTGGAGGGCCGCAGCGGGGTGTGGGTCCTGGGCGACCCGGTGGCACGGGAGGAGCGGGCGCACGGCGGCCTCTCCCTGGACTTCGCCCCCCGGCCGGCCGACGACGAGTTCGACCCCCGGCTCAGCGGCCCCGAGTACGCGCCCTCCAACGCGGGCCAGCGGGGCGAGGACCGCAAGATCGCGGCCATCGGCATCCGCGTCGCCAAGGGCGTGACCATGCACGGCTTCGCGCTCAACTGCAACCCGGACAACACCTGGTTCGACCGCATCGTGCCGTGCGGCATCCGGGATGCGGGCGTCGCGTCGCTGGCGAACGAACTGGGCCGGAATGTATCGGTGCGCGAGGTGATTCCCGTAGTGGAGAAACACTTGCGCGCGGTGTTGGAGGCGGCAGTCCCACTGCCCCGCGCCGTCTGAGTCGTACAAGCACAGGCGTACGCTGATACGCACCGAGGAATCGAAAGTACGTAGGGAGTCGGACGTGTCCGCTGTCGCACCCGACGGTCGCAAAATGCTCCGTCTTGAGGTCCGGAACAGCCAGACCCCCATCGAGCGCAAGCCCGAGTGGATCAAGACGCGGGCGAAGATGGGCCCCGAGTACAACGCGCTCCAGAGCCTGGTCAAGCGCGAGGGGCTGCACACCGTCTGCCAGGAGGCCGGCTGTCCCAACATCTTCGAGTGCTGGGAGGACCGCGAGGCCACCTTCCTCATCGGCGGTGAGCAGTGCACCCGGCGCTGCGACTTCTGCCAGATCGACACCGGCAAGCCCGCCGAGCTGGACCGGGACGAGCCGCGCCGGGTGGCGGAGTCCGTCCAGCAGATGGAGCTGCGGTACGCCACGATCACCGGCGTGGCGCGTGACGACCTCGACGACGGCGGCGCCTGGCTGTACGCCGAGACGGTCCGGCAGATCCACGGCCGGATGCCGGGTACCGGCGTCGAGCTGCTCATCCCCGACTTCAACGCGGTGCCCGAGCAGCTCGCCGAGGTCTTCTCGTCCCGGCCCGAGGTGCTGGCGCACAACGTCGAGACGGTGCCGCGCATCTTCAAGCGCATCCGTCCCGCCTTCCGTTACGAGCGCTCCCTCGAGGTCATCACCAAGGCGCGCGCCGACGGGCTGGTCACCAAGTCCAACCTGATCCTCGGCCTGGGCGAGACCCGCGAGGAGATCAGCCAGGCCCTGCGCGACCTGCACGCGGCGGGCTGCGAACTGATCACCATCACCCAGTACCTGCGCCCCTCCCCCCGGCACCACCCGGTGGAGCGCTGGGCCAAGCCGCAGGAGTTCGTGGAACTCCAGCAGGAGGCCGAGGAGATCGGCTTCACCGGCGTCATGTCCGGGCCGCTGGTGCGGTCCTCCTACCGGGCCGGGCGGCTGTACAAGCAGGCGATGGAGGCACGTGCCGCACAGGCGGCCTGAGCGGCACGGCGGCCCGGTGCCCCCGCGCGGTTCCCCCGCGCGAGGCGCCGGGGTGTGACCGGTGCGTGACGGCAGCACCACGCACCGGTGCCCCGCCGGTGCCGTGCCCGCCGCGGCGGGCCGTGCGCCCCGCACGTACTCCCGGCCGGGACCACCACCGGTCGGCGGGGCACGTAAACTTCCTCCCATGGCGAGGAAGGAAACATCCGAGAATCCAGGGCGGCTCAAGCAGATCGCCCTGACGTACAAGATGACCCGGCGTGCGGACCGGTGGATCGGCTGGATTCTGGCCGGCGTGGGGCTGGTCACCTTCGGTGTCTTCCTCGCGTTCGGCTTCTGGATCGACCACCCGGTCTACCTGGGCATCCTGGGGTTCCTGCTGGCCTTCCTCACGACGGCGATCGTCTTCGGGCGCCGTGCCGAGAAGGCGGCGTTCGGGCAGATGGAGGGGCAGCCGGGAGCGGCTGCGGCCGTGCTCGACAAGGTCGGCAGGCAGTGGACCGTCACCCCGGCGGTGGCGATCAACCGCAGCCAGGACGTGATCCACCGGGCCGTGGGCCGGGCGGGCATCGTGCTGGTGGCCGAGGGCAATCCGAACCGCGTGCGCTCCTTGCTGGCCGCGGAGAAGAGGCGCATGGCCCGCGTCGTCGCGGACGTGCCGGTGCACGACATCGTCGTGGGCAACGACGAGGGCCAGGTGCCGCTGAAGAAGCTCCGCGCGACGATGCTCAAGCTGCCGCGCGTCCTGCCGGGCCCCCAGGTCACCCAGGTCAACGACCGGCTGCGGGCGATGGGCGACCTGATGAAGAACATGCCGATCCCGAAGGGGCCGATGCCCAAGGGCATGCGGATGCCGAGGGGCCAGGGGGGCCGCTGAGGCGACTCCGCCCGGACGGGCGGGCTCTCGCAGCCCGCCCGGTGCGGCGGCGCTCGGGCGCCTGCTCAGCCTGCCTCAGCGCCGCCTGCCTCAGCTGAGCGGCGTGCTTCAGATCCGGACCTGCACCGCACCCGCGACGCGGTCGTGCAGGCCCCTGTTGTCCCGGTCCCAGATCAGCGCGGGCAGGGCCAGCCCGAGCAGCACGGTACGGGCGAGCACCCGCCAGCCCGCCAGCCGCTGCAAGCCGTCGACCGCGACCACCCGCAGGCCGAACAGGCGCTTGCCGGGCGTACACCCCACCGTGCCCACCGTCAGCAGGCTCATCACCAGGAACACCGCGAGCGTCCAGGTGTCGGTGGAGGCGAGGTCACGGCCGGAGAGCAGCCCGTAGCCGATGAGGGCCGAGAGGCCCCAGTCCAGGAAGATGGCACCGAAGCGCCGCCCCAGCGGCGCGATCGACCCGGGCCCCTCCTTCGGCAGGCCGAGCCGCTCACCCCGGTAACCGAAGTCCACGCCCATCCGTTCGGCCGCCGCGCGCGGGCCGGAGAGCCACGATCCGATCGCATCCCTGTTGTCCACACCTCAACGGTATCGCGCGGAAAAACGACCTTGCTCCCCGCACCCCGGGGCGGCGCCGCACCACGCCGCGTCCCGCGCCGCTGAATCCGGCCTCGCGCTGGTTAACATCGGCGAAACAACCGGGTCATGCCCGAGAAATGCCCTCTGCCTATGGTCGAGCATCAGCGCGACCCCGCAAGGGTAGGCGCCCCAAGGCAGCAAATCCCGTCCCCTCGCGGCGGGGCATAGGAGGAGTGGGATGTTCCAGAACGCCGACGAGGTAAAGACGTACATCACGGACAACGACGTGAAGTTCGTCGATGTCAGGTTCTGTGACCTGCCGGGCATCATGCAGCACTTCACCGTCCCCGCCGAAACGTTCGACCCGGCCGAGGACCTGATGTTCGACGGCTCGTCGATCCGCGGCTTCCAGGCGATCCACGAGTCCGACATGGCGCTCGCCGCGGACCTGTCCACCGCGCGGATGGACCCGTTCCGCAAGGACAAGACGCTCAACGTCAACTTCTTCATCCACGACCCGATCACGGGCGAGCAGTACAGCCGTGACCCGCGCAACGTGGCGAAGAAGGCCGAGGCGTACCTCGCCGCATCCGGCATCGCCGACACCGCGTACTTCGGCCCCGAGGCCGAGTTCTACGTGTTCGACGACGTCCGCTTCGAGACCAAGGCCAACGCGGGCTACTACCACATCGACTCCGAGGCCGGCGCCTGGAACACCGGCGCCATCGAGGACGGCGGCAACCGCGGCTACAAGGTCCGCTACAAGGGCGGCTACTTCCCGGCCCCGCCCGTCGACCACTTCGCCGACCTGCGCGCGGAGATCTCCCTGGAACTGAGCCGCAACGGCCTCCAGGTCGAGCGCCAGCACCACGAGGTCGGCACCGCGGGCCAGGCCGAGATCAACTACAAGTTCAACACGCTCCTCGCCGCCGCCGACGACCTCATGCTCTTCAAGTACATCGTGAAGAATGTCGCCTGGCGCAACGGCAAGACCGCGACCTTCATGCCCAAGCCGATCTTCGGCGACAACGGCTCCGGCATGCACGTGCACCAGTCGCTGTGGTCCGGCGGCGACCCGCTCTTCTACGACGAGCAGGGCTACGCCGGGCTGTCCGACATGGCCCGCTACTACATCGGCGGCATCCTCAAGCACGCCCCGTCGCTGCTGGCCTTCACCAACCCGACGGTCAACTCGTACCACCGCCTGGTCCCCGGCTTCGAGGCCCCGGTCAACATGGTCTACTCGCAGCGCAACCGCTCCGCCGCGATGCGTATCCCGATCACGGGCGCCAACCCGAAGGCCAAGCGCGTCGAGTTCCGCGCCCCGGACCCGTCCTCGAACCCGTACCTCGCCTTCTCCGCGCTGCTGATGGCGGGCCTGGACGGCGTCAAGAACAAGATCGAGCCGGCCGAGCCGATCGACAAGGACCTCTACGAACTGGCCCCCGAGGAGCACGCGAGCGTGCCCCAGGTCCCCACCTCCCTCCCGGCGGTCCTGGAGGCCCTCGAGGCCGACAACGAGTACCTCCAGGCGGGCGGCGTCTTCACCTCGGACCTGATCGAGACCTGGATCGACTACAAGCGCACCAACGAGATCGCCCCCATGCAGCTCCGCCCCCACCCGCACGAGTTCGAACTGTACTTCGACATCTAAACCGGGTTCGGACGGTCTGGGCGGAAGCCTGGAAATGCTGTGACTCGTGAGATCTCTCGATGAGCGTCGTCACCCCCTCCAGAGGGGGTGACGACGCTCACTCGCTTGGTCAGGCACGAGTCGCACCTGTCTGATCTGCCGAACACCGCAACTCAGGCGCCGCTTCCCAGGGCGTGTCCGCGCTTTCGGGGGATCAGTGTGGGGCGCCTGCCCAGAAGGAAGATGCCTTGCGCAGGAGATACCCGGCAGTGTGACCGCACAGAGCCGCGCCCCCGCCAACGGCGGAATCGAGCCTCTGGCCGTAGGTGCGGTCTTTTCGTTCGGCCCGGTTCTCACCCAGACTGCCGCCCAACTGGTCTGAAACAGGGGCGGGGGGGGAAGCATGGCGAGGAAGCGCAAGCGCCGGGTGGCGGTACGGAGAAGACAGAAGGATCGACGGACTGCGGCCTTGGGCAGTGGTGCGGTGGGGCTGTTCCTGCTGGCGGCGTTATGGTCCCAGGTCTGGCCATACCTCGTAGGCATGGCGGTGCTCATGGGTGCTGGCGGGGCGTTGTGGTGGCTCCGGCACACCGACCGGCTCATCCGGGGCCGGGACCAGCAGTGGCGGAACGAGGACGCGATCCGCGTCGGCCGCCGTTCCATGGCCGAGGTGGATGCGATGAGCTGGCAGGAGTTCGAACGGTACGTGGCCGAGTTGTGCCGCCGCGACGGCTGCACGAACGTGGAGGTGAGCGGCCGGTCCGGCGACCTGGGGGCCGATGTCGTCGCCACTCTGCCCGACGGCCGGAGACTGGTCATCCAGTGCAAGCACTACGCCCCACACCGGTCCGTACCCAGCGGCGACATGCAGAAGTTCCTCGGCACCGCCTGGCTGCACCACAAGGCCGACGTGGCGGTGTTCGCGGCGACCTGTACTTTCAGCAAGGCCGCGCTCGCGCTCGCGGTCCAGCACCGCGTACTCGCCGTACACCGCGATCTGCTGGGCGTGTGGAACACGGGCACCCCGCTGCCGGCCATGCTGCCGCTGAACGGCACCGGGCAAGGCGATCGCGCCCGCCGAAGGCGCGGGAAGGACACCTACCGCGCCGAGTAGCACCGCCGTACACAAGGCAGGCCAGGCAGCACCCCGAGGGGCGGAGCGCGGTGCCCCGCCCAGACCCAGGACGAGCGGCTGCCCCTTCCGGGGTCGGGGCAGCGCGCTTGACGGCGGCTTCGGCCCGTACGGTCAGCGCTTCTTGGTCCTCTTCTGCTGTCGTGGCGTCCACTCACCTCGGTGGAGTTGGCAGCGGGAGTAGCCGATCATCGCCGGCTTCTGACATGGCCTGCCGCTCTTGGTCTTCGTCGATCCGCACTTGACCTGCTTGCCCATTGACCCTCCCGCCGCGTGGATACGTCTGGATGCATCGTCATGGACAGGAACGATCAATGTCTGTTTAAGCATTCATTTCGGCTGATTCACCACCCTGCGTGACTGGATTCGCTTTCCTCCCCGACGCTGCCCCTGCGAGGCGGGACGGCTGAGCGGTCGGCAGGTCAGACAAGGATGAGAGGGAGGCGCGGGGCCAGGTGGCCCAGGGCGGAGAACTGGGCGCCAGCTACACGGACGCCGAGCGGTACTTCTGCACGACGAAGTGCGGCGACGACGTGTCGATCTTCTTCGTCGGCCTGCACCTGCCGCGCCGGCCGCTGTGGAAACTGAACGGCAGCAAGGCGGTGAAGACCTGGTGGAGGGTGGGGGACCTGGCCGGACCCCGGTGGTCGGCCGTGACCGAGCGGCACGTCCGCAGGCGCCGGTGGCTTCCCGCGCGCTTCGGGATCAGCCGTCGGCTCGGCGGGTGGGCCGACCCGGTCCTCACCTACCGGCCGCGGTGAGTCCGCGCGCGGCCACGCGGAGCGGGCCGGTGGTGGCGGCCGCCGGCTGCTGAGCAAGGATGGGCCGATGAACAGCGCTTCCGCACCGCGGCCGGACCGGCTCCGGGCCGCCCTCGCCCGGGCCGGGACGACCACCGGCGACGCCGGGCACGACGAGTTGACGGCCACGCTGCGGGAGGTCGACGCGGCGGGCGACCACGTGGCGGGCGCCGCCGCGCTGGCCGCGCTCGCGGAGCACCCCGGCCACATCCTGCGGCTGGACGAGCGGCTGCGCCGGGACCAGCGGCAGGAGTTCCGCCCCGGCGCACCCGGCGCACTCGCTGGGCGGGCGGCCCGGGCGGCGGCGGCCCTGCCCCCGGACGCGGGGCCCGTCGCCCTGGCCCTGGCCTGCTCGCACAGCGACGGCCGCATACGCGAGCGCGCCGTCGACCGCCTCGCCGCGCGCCCGAGCGCGGCGCTGCTGCCCTTCCTGGTGCTGCGTACCTCCGACTGGGCGCCTCCGGTGCGCGAACGGGCCCGCGCAGCCCTGACGGACCTGCTGCACCGGGAGCCCCTGCGGTTCCTGCCTGCCGCCGCCCCGGTCGCGCTCCGCACGGCGCACCGCGGTCGCGGCGCGTACGCCCGCGGGCAGCTGGTCGCCGCGCTGCTGTCCGTGCCGGGCACGGCCCTCTTCGAGCAGCTGCTCGCCTCGCCCCACCGCGAAGTGCGGTGCTTCGCACTGGACTTCGCGGGGGCGGCACACCGCCGGCCCCTCCGTACGCTGACCGCGCTCGCGGAGGGCGACCCGGATGCGCGGGTACGGGCGCGGGCCGCCGAGGCTGCCACCCGGGAGGCGGTGTGGACGGGCCGGACGGAACTGCTGCGGCGGCTGTCCGCCGACCGGCACCATGAGGTGCGCGTGACCGCGCTGACGGGACTGCTCCGCGCCGGGCACGGGGAAGAGGTGTCCGCGTACGTGGACGACCCCTCGGGTCTGGTCCGCGCGCTCGCCCGGGACGCCGCCCGCCGCCGGGGCGGCGACACGCTCGCGCACTACCGGGCGGCCGTCCGGCGGGAGCAGCCGCCGGTCGGGGCGGTCGCCGGGCTGGGCGAGACCGGCACCGACTCCGACGGTGCCCTGCTGATCCCCCTGCTCGGTGATCCGCGCGCCGAGGTGCGCACGCAGGCGCTGCGCGCTCTGCGCGTCCTCGGCGCCGTGCCGCAGGACCGCGTCGTCCCGCTGCTTCGCGACCCCTCGGGCAAGGTGGTCCGGGAGGCGGCCGCCGCACTGCGCCCGCACGCGTCGCGGCTCCCCCCGGGGCTGGCCCCCGCGCTGCTGGCCGACGAGGACCGGAGCGTCGTACGCCGTGCGGGCTACCGGCTGCTGAGCGAGCCGGACGCCGTGGCCCGGCTGCGCGTCCTGCTCGGCACGGCGGCCGATCCGGATGCGCGGCTGTCCCGCCGGGCCGCCGGCGACACCGCCGCCCTGGCCCGTCTGCTGTACCCGACGCCGTGGCGCACCAGGGAGCGGCCCGCCTTCGACACCACACCCGAGCAGCGCGCCGGACTCCTGGCGCTGGCCGACCGCGCCGCGGCCCTCCCCCACCGCACCGTCCAGCTCCTGCACGAGCTGTTGGAGCCCACCGGATGCGCGGCGGAGGCGCTCCGGGTCCGCCACGGGCCGCACCCCGACTCCGTGAACCCGCTGATCGACGTCCGGGCGACCTTCCGTGCCGAGGACCCGCACGCCGCCCTCGGCCTGATGCGGGAGGTCCTGCTCGCCGTACTGCCCCGCGCGGCGGCTCCGGCGGCGGACTGGCCCGCCGACGAGCAGTGGCCGGATCTGCTGCCGGAGTGGTTCGTACGGCGGTGCGCGCCGCCGCGTGCGGCGGCCGGTGGCGATCCCCACGCGTGGCTCGCGTGGTGGCGCGGCCTGGGTCCCGAGCAGAAGAGGGCCGAGGCGATCAGGTACGCGGAGGCGGACTGGCGGCTCACGGACTGGCTCGACCTGTTCGACCCCGACGGGCTGGCGGACGGCCGGAGCTGGCGCTGGTGGGACTGCGGCGTCGACGGGCCGTCCACCGGCTGGGTCCGGTTCGGCGTGGACGGCCATCCGTACGGGGGCGGCGGGGCGCTGCGCTGGCTGATCGAGGCCGCGGGCGGCCACGACATCGACGTGCCCTGACGGCGCCGCAGGAGACCCAGCAGGACACGGGGCCAGGAGGCACCTACGCCCGGCTCGCGGACCTCGGGCACGAGCCTGTCCACTTCCGCGAAGAGGTGCGCTCCCGGATGCCGACCGCCGAGGAGACACGGCAGTTGGCGCTCGCGCCCGGCACGCCGGTGATCCAGATCTGCCGCACGGCGTTCGCGGGCGCGGGCCACGCGGTGGAGGTGAACGAGATGACGCTCGACGCGGCCTCGTACGTGCTGGAGTACGACTTCGACTCCTGACGGGCGGTCAGCCCCCCGTTCAGTCAGACTCGCGGGCGTCCGGATCCCGGGGTGCGGAGGTGAGGTGGACGGCGGCCTCCTCGGCGGAGGCGGCGGAGCCGTCGATGCCGACGTCCCGCGCCACGACGTCCTTCTCCTCGTCGGCGTGCGCGCCCTCGTCGGGGGCCACCAGGCGGCCCGCCCGGTCCCCGGAGCGCTCCGCGGCCTGCTCCTCGTCGAGGATCTCCTCGTCGGTGGGCTCGTCGCGGGCGGCCACGCCGTCGATGTCGGTCCCCTCGTGGATGACCTCGGCGTCGAGCGCGTTCTCGTCGACCAGCTCGTCCCCGTCGGTGTCCTCCCGCCCGCTCTCGTCAAGGCCGGGGGCCGGGCTGCCGATGTCGCGCGTCTCCCTGGAGAGGCGCGCGTCCAGCGGCTCGCCCTCCCGCTGCTCCGTCGCGGTCGTCCCGTAGCTCTCGACGCCGAGCGGCTTCTCGGGAGGGGAGTAGCCCTCGTCGAGCGCGCTGGCCACGCCCCGCTCGACGAGGGTGTCCTCGGGCTCCAGTACGCCCGCGTCGTCCTGCACCTCCGACTCGTCGGGCTGGTAGACCTCGTCCCCCATGTCACTCGCCATCGTGCTGACTCCTCTCCGCGCCCGCAGCGCGCTCGCCCCGCGTGCTCTGCCGACGCCTCTGTGCCCTACGGTCCTCCGGACGGACGGGGCTCGCACCCGGAGGCGCGTACCCGAAGCCGGAGGCGCGTACCCGAAGCCGGAGGCGCGTACCCGAGCGTGCGTACCCGCAGAAGCAGTGCGTACCCGCGAGAGCCGGTCTGACGCGGCGAGGGCGCGAGCGCGTCCGCCGATCCGGTCCGAGGTCGCCCGGCAGTCTCTCAGGCGTCCGGCGCGGGCAGGGCGCGCAGCCATTCCAGCAGGTGGCGGTTGACCTCGTCGGGGCGCTCCTGCTGGACCCAGTGGCCGCAGCCCTCCAGCAGGTGCGCGGCGGCCAGGCCGGGCAGGGTGGCGGGGAACGCCTCGATCGCGTCGGCCATCCACGTGGTGGAGGCGTCCCGGGTGCCGCCGACGAACAGCGCGGGCTGTTCGAGGGGGGCTCCGTCCCAGCCCGCGAGGTCCTGCCAGTCGCGGTCGACGTTGCGGTAGCGGTTGAGCGCGCCGCTCAGCCCGGTGCGTTCGAACTCGCCGGCGTACACGTCGAGGTCCTCCTCGGTGAGCCAGGAGGGCGGGTCGCCGGTGGGGAAGCGGTCGCGCAGCTGTCCGCCGGGGGCGACGAAGTGCGGGTCGGGGGCTTCGGGCGGGGGCATGGTGTCGGCGGAGAGAGCGGCGTAGAACCCGGCGAGCCAGGTGCGGACGTCGGGTTCGATCTCGGCCTCCGCGCGGCCCGGTCGCTGGAAGTAGCTGACGTAGAACTCCTCGTCGCCGCCGATCCGGGCGAAAACCTCGGTGGGGCGGGGGCCGCCGCGCGGGGCGTAGGGCACGCTGAGCAGGCCGACGGCGGTGAAGACGTCGGGCCGCAGCAGGGCGGCGTGGGCCGCGATGTTCGCGCCCCAGTCGTGGCCGACGACCACGGCGTTCCGCTCGCCGAGCGCGTGCACGGTGGCGACGCTGTCCTCCACGAGGTCGACCATGCGGTACGCCTCGACCTCGGCGGGCCGGGACGAGCGGCCGTAGCCGCGTACGTCGACGGCCGCCGCGCGGAATCCGGCGGCGGCGAGCACCGGCAACTGGCGGCGCCAGGAGTACCAGGACTCGGGGAAGCCGTGCACCAGCAGGACCAGCGGGCCGCTGCCCTGCTCGACCAGGTGGATGCGGCCTGCGGGCGAGGGCACCAGGCGGTGCTGCGCGGCCTCGCGCGGCGACGGGTCGGGCTGTGCCATGAGTCCTCCGGTCTCGTGCGCGGGGGCTGCTGCGTCCATTGTCCCGCTCGTCCCCGCGTGCCCGCGGCAGGTCCGGTCACGGCCGGGGGCCGTCGGCGAGGCCGTGCGCCGCGCTGTGCAGCAGTTCGGCGCCCAGTGGTGTGAGCGTGTGGTGGCGCGCCCTGCCCGCCGGGTGGGTGGCCACCAGCCCGGCACGGCGCAGGACGGAGGCGTGTTCACTCACCGTGGCCGGTGACAGGCCCGTACGCTCGGCCAGCAGGCTGGTCGACACGCCTCCGGCGATCACTTCGAGTACGGTCGCCCTGCCGTGCCCCAGCAGGGCCGCGAGTGCGGGGAAGGGACCGTGCGGGGCGGCCGGCGGCGGCTGCGGGCTGTGCACGGGGCCCACCTGGTAGTGCAGGGTCGGCTGCTCCTGGCCCGGATCGCAGGGCACGTACGAGACGAACGCGGCGGGCGCGAGCAGCAGCCCGCGCCCGTCCAGCCGGTAGTCCAGCTCGTCCGGGCTGTCCACCTCCAGCACCGGTGGTCGCCAGTGCATGCGCGGGTGGAGGCTGCCGAGGACCTGTTCGACGCCGCCCTCGCGCAGTTGCCTGCTCCGGATGGCCAGGTCGGCGTTGAGCCGGGTACGCAGATCGCTCCAGTGCGGCGCGACGGCCAGCCGGTGGTAGTCGCGGACCGACCCGGCCAGCGCGTCGAGCGCGGCTCGGTCGCCGTCGGCCAGGCCGCGCAGCCAGGGCGGCAGACCGCGCCGGTCGGCGACGTGCTCCAGGTCGGCGCGCAGCGTGCCGCGCGGCGTGCACCGCAGCCGTTCCAGCTCGCTCTCCAGCGTGTGCCCGCGCTCCGGACCCTGGACCAGGAAGCCGGGTACGGGGCCGTCGGGGGTGCAGGCGAGCGCCGCGAACCAGGGCCGGCTCCGCTCGGCGGCGCGCAGCCCGTCCCGCACGGCGCGGCGCCAGGAGCCGGGCGGTGCGGCTTCCGGGCGGCGGACCAGGTAGATCATGCTCAGCGTGGTCACCGCCAGCGGGCTGGGCGCGTCGGCGAGCCGGGTGCGGGCCACGTCGCTGACCGAGAAGTGGATTCGGATCATCCGTACGCTCCCGCATGCTGAGGATTCGGCCTGCCCCGAATCGTCTGGTTCCGGCGCCGACGGCCCGGCATTCTGGAGGCGAAGGGCGGCGGGGACCGGATGTACGGGGGGCAACCGGTCCCCGCCACCCGGACCTCACGGTCGTACTATTCGTGCCGGTCGTGCCGGTCCTACTTCTACCGGCCCGGCGGCGGCGCGGGCCCCCGTCGCGCAGGCCTCACCCGTACGGGGGGCGCGGGTGCCGGTGCGGCCACCGGCCATCGCGCCCGCGCTCGCCGAGCGCCCGTTTCGCTCCCCGCGCGCTGGAGACCCGGAGCGCAGGCACCTCTCCGGCCGGCCAGGCGGCGGCCCTCCCCCAGCGGGCGGGCACGCGCCGGGCCCGGCCGGTGACCGCGACCGCCGCCCGCGCCGGACGCCCCGGCACGGGCCGAGAGGATGGCGCATATGACCAGCGGGTACGCGGGCGGCCCCGAGAACCACGGTCGGGACCCGCTCGGAGAGTTCCTCGCACGCTTCTTCGGACCCCCCGTCCCGGGGGACCGGGGTGCGCGCCCGCAGCAGTTCGACTTCGCCCGGCTGATGAGCGAGCCCGCCCGGCGGCTGGTCTCGTCCGCCGCCAGCTACGCGGCGCAGCACGGTGACACCGACCTGGACACCGAGCACCTCCTGCGGGCGGCGCTGAGCATCGAGCCGACGCGTTCGATGGTCGCGCGCGCGGGGACCGACCCCGAGGCGCTCGCCGTCGAACTCGACCGGCAGGCGGGTGAGGGCCCGCCCCGCAGCTCCATCGCCGTCAGCCCGGCCGTCAAGCGGGTGCTCATCGACGCGCACGACGTGGCGCTGGCGGGCGGCGCCTCGTACATCGGCCCCGAGCACGTGCTGCTGGCGCTGGCGGGCAACGAGGACTCGGCGGCGGGGCAGATCCTCAACACCGCGCAGCTCCAGTCCGGCGGCGTTCCCAGGCGCCCCGGGCCCGGCCGCCCGGCCCCGCCCGAGCAGCAGCTGGGCCGGGCGCAGGCGAGCCCGACCCCGCAGCTCGACTCGCTGGGCAGCGACCTGACCGAGCGGGCCCGGGAGGGCCGCATCGACCCGGTGATCGGCCGGGACGAGGAGATCGAGCAGGCCATCGAGGTACTGGCGCGCCGCGGCAAGAACAACCCGGTCCTCATCGGTGAGGCGGGGGTGGGCAAGACCGCCGTGGTGGAGGGGCTGGCCCAGCGCATCGCCGACGGCGACGTGCCGGGCAGCCTGCTGGGGCGCCGCGTCGTCCAGATCGACTTCTCCGGGGTGGTCGCGGGCACCCGCTACCGGGGCGACTTCGAGGAGCGGCTCAAGGGCCTGATCGACGAGATCCGGCAGCACTCGGACGAGTTGATCATCTTCATCGACGAGCTGCACACGGTGGTCGGCGCCGGCTCGGGCGGCGGCTCAGGCGGCGGCGAGGGCGGCTCGATGGACGCGGGCAACATGCTCAAACCGCCGCTGGCCCGCGGTGAGCTGCACGTCATCGGCGCCACCACGCTGGAGGAGCACCGGCGCTACATCGAGAAGGACGCCGCGCTCGCCCGCCGCTTCCAGCCGATCCTGGTGTCCGAGCCCTCCGCCGAGGACGCCGTGGAGATCCTGCGGGGGCTGCGCGACCGCTACGAGGCGCACCACCAGGTCCGCTACGGCGACGCGACCCTGGTCGCCGCCGTCGATCTGTCGGACCGCTACCTGACCGGCCGGTTCCTGCCGGACAAGGCGATCGACCTGATCGACCAGGCGGGCGCCCGGGTACGGCTGCGCCACTCGACCCGCGGCACGGACGTACGCGCCCTGGAGCGCGAGGCCGAGCAGGCCCGCCGGGACAAGGCGCAGGCCGTGGCCGACGAGGACTTCGAGCGGGCGACCCAACTGCGCGACCGGCTGTCCGAGCTGGAGGAGCGGCTCGGGCAGGACGAGAGCGCCGAGCAGCCGGGCGGCCGCATCGCCGAGGTCACCGTCGAGGACGTCGCCGAGATCGTGGCCCGGCAGACCGGCATCCCGGTCAGCAACCTCACCCAGGAGGAGCGGGAGAGGCTGCTGGGGCTGGAGGAGCAGCTGCACCAGCGCGTGGTCGGCCAGCGGGAGGCGGTCAGCGCGGTGGCGGACGCCGTGCTGCGCTCCCGCTCCGGGCTGGCCAGCCCGGACCGCCCGATGGGCAGCTTCCTCTTCCTGGGGCCGACCGGGGTCGGCAAGACCGAGCTGGCCCGCGCCCTGGCGGAGGCGCTCTTCGGCAGCGAGGAGCGGATGGTGCGGCTGGACATGAGCGAGTACCAGGAGCGGCACACCGTCAGCAGGCTGATCGGAGCCCCGCCGGGCTACGTGGGGCACGAGGAGGCCGGCCAGCTGACCGAGGCGGTGCGGCGCACCCCGTACGCGCTGCTGCTGCTGGACGAGATCGAGAAGGCGCATCCCGACGTCTTCAACATGCTGCTCCAGGTGCTGGACGACGGACGGCTCACCGACGCGCAGGGCCGCACGGTCGACTTCACGAACACCGTGATCGTGATGACCAGCAATCTGGGCTCCGAGGCCATCGTGGGCGGCGGCACCGGGATGGGCTTCGGCGGCGGTGGCGAGGAGGCCGACGAGAAGGCGCGCCGCGAGAGGGTGCTGCGACCGCTGCGGGAGCACTTCCGGCCGGAGTTCCTCAACCGGATCGACGAGATCGTGATCTTCCAGCAGCTCTCGGCGACGCAGCTGCGGCAGGTCACCGACCTGATGCTGGAGGAGACGCGGCACCGGCTGCACGCCCAGGACGTGGCGGCCGACTTCACCCCGGCCGCCGTGGACTGGCTGGTGGAGCGCGGCTACCGGCCGGAGTACGGTGCCCGGCCGCTGCGCCGCACGATCCAGCGCGAGGTGGACAACCCGCTCTCCCGGATGCTGCTGCGCGGCGAGCTGGAGCCGGGCACGCGGCTGCGTGTGGACGTGCGCGACGGTGAGCTGTCCTTCACCGGCCCCGCCGGTGAAGGACAGGAGAGGGAAGGCACCGGGACGGAAGGTGCGGGCGAAGGCACGCCCGGCTGAGGCCACTGAGGCCTCAGCCGGGCGGGGGCCTCAGTCCTCGGGGGGCTCGCCGTGCCAGACGGTCGTCACGTTGCAGAACTCGCGCAGACCGTGCCCGGCCAGCTCCCGCCCGTAGCCGGAGCGCTTGATCCCGCCGAAGGGGAAGCCTGGGTGCGAGGCGGTCATGCCGTTGAAGTAGATGCCGCCCGCCTCCAGGTCGCGGGTGCAGCGCTGCTGCTCGAGGGCGTCCCGCGTCCACACGTTGGAGCTGAGGCCGAAGGAGGTGTCGTTGGCCAGCACCAGCGCCTCGTCCAGGTCCGCGACCCGGTAGAGCGTGGCGACCGGGCCGAACGCCTCCTCCTGGTGGATGCGCATGGACGGCGAGACGTCCGCGAGCACGGTCGGCTCGTAGAACCAGCCGCCAGGGTGCCCGGCCGGGCGCCCGCCGCCGCACAGGACGGCCGCGCCGCGCTCCCGCGCGTCCTCCACCAGCGCCTCCAGGTCCGCACGGCCCTGCTCGCTGGAGAGCGGCCCGACGTCGGTCGCCTCTGCGGCCGGGTCCCCGACGGTCAGCTGCGACATCCCCGCCACGAAGCGCCGCGCGAAGTCGTCGTAGACCCCCGTGTGCACGATGAAGCGCTTGGCCGCGATGCAGGACTGGCCGTTGTTCTGCACCCGCGCGGTCACCGCGACCTCGGCCGCCCGCTCCACGTCGGCCGAGGGAAGCACCAGGTACGGGTCGCTGCCGCCCAGCTCCAGCACCGTCTTCTTGATCTCGTCGCCCGCGATCGAGGCCACCGAGCGGCCCGCGGGCTCGCTGCCGGTCAGGGTCGCCGCGACGACCCGCCGGTCCCGCAGGACGCCCTCCACCGCCCCGGAGCCGATCAGCAGCGTCTGGAAGCAGCCCTCGGCGAAGCCCGCGCGGCGGAAGAGGTCCTCCAGGTACAGCGCGGTGCGGGGGACGTTCGAGGCGTGCTTGAGCAGGCCCACGTTCCCCGCCATCAGGGCCGGGGCGGCGAAGCGGACCACCTGCCACAGCGGGAAGTTCCACGGCATGACCGCGAGCACGGGGCCCAGCGGGCGGTAGCGCACCGTGGCGCGGCTGCCGCCGGAGTCGCGCACGTCGGCCTCGGCGGGGTCCTCGTCCGCGAGCAGCTCCTCGGCGTGCTCGGCGTACCAGCGCATCGCCTTGACGCACTTGGCGACCTCCGCGCGCGCCGCAGCCAGCGGTTTGCCCATCTCCAGGGTCAGGGTGCGCGCGACGCTCTCCTCCTCCCCCGCCAGCAGCCAGGCCGCCTCCCGCAGCCGCTCCCGGCGGTGGGCGAAGGTCGTCGTGCGGTAGCTGTCGTAGGCGGCTCGGGCGGTGGCGAGGCGCTTCTCGATCTCCTCGGCGCCCAGGGGGTCGAAGGTCTCGACGGTCTCCCCCGTGGCCGGATTGACGGTGGCGATCGGCACGGAATCCTCCTCGGGACGGTGCGTACGCCGTCCGGGTACCGCGCTCACCTCCGTTCAGTCGTCCGTCCTGCACGACCGCGCACGACCGCGCACGACCCGCGCCGCTGCGGCCGGGGCGCTCGCCGCCGCCGCGCGGCCCAGGGGCCGGGCGGCGGCGGCCCCGCTCACGCCTCCTGGACGGCCAGCAGCTCGCGCAGCTCGCCGACCGCCTCGCGCAGCCGGTCCGCGAAGGCGCTCATCTGGTCGGCGACCGGCCGCGGCGTGCTGAGGTAGACGTTGAACTGCTCGGGCAGCAGCACGTACGCGACGCCGATGCAGCGGCTGCTGGTGGAGCCGAAGCCGAAGTACTGGATGTGCCGGGACGGCGCCGAGCTGGTGCTCAGGTAGTCGTCGCGCATCGTGCGCCAGCCCGGCGTGCGGTACAGCGCGGGCTGGTCGGGCACGCCCAGCTCCGTACCGCGCCGCCGCTGGATCAGCTCCAGCTCCCACAGGTGCTGTTCGGGCGCCTCGCCACGCTGGCACTCCTTGGCGCGCGTCACGTGCTGCTCGGCGGCGGCGCGGAAGGCGGCCCGCCGGGCCTCCGGGCCGACCGCCGGGTCCTCCATGGCGGCCACGAACCGCTGGATCTCGGGCGTGACCACGCGCATCGCCTCGGTGCGCCCGCGCCGCCACTGGCGGGTGGCGATCGACTCGTAGGTGGCGCCCAGGTGGCCCTTGGCGCGCTGGTGCGCGAGCTGGTAGGCGAGTTGGACGAAGGCGTCCGGCGAGACGCGCAGCGCCTTGGCCGCGCTGCCGCCGAAGTCGTCGAAGGAGACCAGGGCCGTCGCGGTGCCGTCGCCGTACGCCGCGAACTCCTCGGCGGCGGTGCGCACCTGGGCGCGCAGCGCCTCGTCCAGGGTGAAGGCGAGCGGCTCCGTCGCGGGCAGCCCCTGCGAGCGGGCCCCGGAGAGCCGGGACTGCTCCTCGGCGGGGGTGCCCAGGACGGCGTCGACGAAGCTGAGGATGGTGGTGCCGTCCAGGCCGCAGTGCTCGACGTTGATGCCCGCCCGGCCGTCGGCGAAGACGATCAGGGAGAGCGCCTTGTCGAACCAGCGGTTGCCGCGGTCGCCGTAGAGCAGGTTGTCGCACGCCTCCTGGGTGTCCCGCGGTGCGAAGTCCTCCAGGCAGAGGCAGAAGAGGGCGGTCTCCACGTCGTCCAGCACGGCCGCGTTGCGCGGGTCGCAGGTCAGCAGGGACTCGCGGGTGGCCGCCCACTCGGCGCGGGCCATCGTGGTCAGGTGCCCCACCGGCGCGTCGGAACCGGCGGGCTCGGCACCGGACTTCAGCACCGCGTGCAGCCCCGCCTCCAGGTCCGCCAGGCTGTGCGGCACCCCGTCCGCGCCTTGCACGTCCATCTTGAACATGCCGCCGCGGTGGAACACCACGATGTGCCGCGCCTCCGAGGGGCCCGGCGTCTGCTCGGTGTACGGCGGCAGGACGGTGTACGGGTTGCGGACGGTGTCCTGCGGTGCGCCGGGGATGCGGGTGGTGGAGAAGAGGTACTTGTTCTGCTCCATCGACAGCGCCTGGCCGCGCTGCTCCACCGGCGGAATCCGCTCCTGGTCGAGCTGCCGCTTGTAGTGGACGGCGCCCGCGATCAGCCCGGCCGCCCGCTCCACCTGCGACTCGCCGGTGTCGCGGAAGAGGAAGAAGAAGTTGGCGTTGAGCGCGATCCGGTCGCGGCGGCCCAGGTAGCGGTACGGCCAGAAGGTGTCGAGCCAGCTGTGCACGCCGTCCGCCCGGTCGTACTCCGCCAGCGCCGCGTGCAGCAGCCGCCCGGGGCCGCCGGGGCGCAGGAACGCGGCCACCTCGGCCTCGGTCGCGGCCCGCTCCTCGGGGGTGAGCAGCGGCGCGCACCAGGAGAGGAAGCGCGCGCAGCTCTCCTCCAGGGCGGGCAGCGGGACGCGCGGCAGGCTGTCCTCGTGCGCGAAGGTGGAGGGGGTGGCCGCGGCGGCGGCGCTGCCGTCGGTTTCCTGACGGGTATTCACATCCGTACTCGATTCGGCTCGTGGTGATCTGTGGACGGTCGCGAGATGTGGAGCCGCGCGTAGAGCCGGCCTTCCGCCTCCAGTCCCCTCGCGTCGACCCCGGCCGCCGACATCGTGTCCAGCACGAGCCGCTGCTCCGCGGGGGAGGCGAACCGGCGCTGCGGGAACACGCCGTCCAGCAGCACGGTCTCGTACCCGAAACCCGCCAGCACGCGCTCGACCGGATCGAAGGGGAACATCCGCAGCACGAAGTGTGCCATCCAGGGGAGAGCGCCGTCCTGGGCTCGGACGACGCGGGCCAGGGTGCGTTCGGTGACGTAGCCCAGGCAGCCCGTGGAGATGACCAGGTCCGCCCCCGCGAGCCGGGCGCGCTGGGCGGGGGTGGGGTCGCGCTCCTCCAGGTCGGCGTGGACCGCCTCGTCCAGGAAGCCCGCCTGGAGCGCGTAGTCGAGCGCGGGGCCGGAGGGGTCGAGGCCGATGAAGCGCAGGGGGCGGGCGGGGCGGCGCGAGCGGGCCAGCTCCCGGTCCCGGGCGAGCAGTTCCCGGCGGGCGGCGGGGCTCGCGGCGGGGGCCGGGGCCACGGCCGGGTCCTGATCGTGGTCCGGGTCCGCCGCGTAGCGCGCGTACAGCTCGTCCATGGTCACGTCGTACTTGAGCAGGGCGGCGTTGACGCCGTAGGAGCAGCCGATGTCCAGCACCTTGGGCGACTCGACGCGCGCACTCTCCCGGTACTCCGTGATGAGCTTCGCGAAGTAGGGCTTGGCCTGCTGCGGCACCCGGTAGTCCAGTGTGCGCAGCACGGTGAAGTACGCGCGGGGGTCGGGGCGGGTGTAGATGTGGTCGAGCGAGACTTTTCCGGTCGCGTCGAAGCGCACGCCGCTTACCCCTCCGTGGATGCCAGTGGATCTCGTGCCGCGCGGCTGCCGGGCGCGGCCGTGCGGTCCCTCGGTCGACCCTCAGTCGAGCAGCGCGTCACCCCGTACGGCGCGGCCCTCGGCCGCCAGGTGCGCGGGCAGCACCCGGCCGAAGAGCTGCCGGGTGCGGGACACGCTGCCCACGACGCCGGGCCGTTCGCTGTACGCGAAGATCGCCGAGTGGCGCGCGACCGCGCCCCGTACGGGGCTGACCCGGTGCAGGGAGTAGCGGCCCTGGAAGAGCTGGAGGTCGCCCGGGCGCAGCGGGAGCCGCCGCGTGAGCCGCTCGCCCCGGCCGCCGAGCACGTCCCGTACGTCGTCGAAGTGCTCGTCGTGCGCGGACCGGATGCCGGGGCAGTACTCGAAGACACCGCCGTCCTGGGCGTCCTGGGTGAGCATGCTGACGGTGAACTCGTTGGTGTCGAAGTGCCAGGGGTGCTCCCGGCCGGGCTCGACGACGTTCAGGACGAGGCCGGAGAGCGGGTCGGCCAGCTCGTACAGCCGGGGCAGCCCGAAGCAGCGGGCGAGGAACTCCCGGAAGGCGCCGTGCGTGTAGAGGCGGCTGATCAGGGCCCCGGCGGGGACGCGGTCGCGGGGGACGAAGGCGTTGCCGCGTTCGAAGGAGGTGCGGCCCGGGTGGTCCGGAGGCAGCGCGGGGTCGACGGCCATGTTGTAGACGTTCACGGTCTCCACGTCGAAGTGGGCCCGCGGCGCGAGCGCCGCGCACTCCCGCCGCAGGGACTCGCGCAGCGCGGGGCGTACGAAGTCCGGCAGGACGGTGCAGCCGACGTCGGCCAGCTCGCGCCGGGCACGGGCGATCACCGCCGCTCCGCCTGCGCTGTCGAGGTCGGACAGGGGGTAGCGAAGCGTGTCGACCACCTGGTCCAGCGTCCCGGCTTCCACAGTGCTCATATGACCCTCTTCATCCGCGGCCCGCCCGACCCGCCCTCCGGCCCGGCGGGGCTCCAACCCCACTGATGAGTAACCTCGTTGAAGCTGCCACAACACCGTCGCGTTGTCTGTGACACGTCACACTCAGCCCACGCGCATACTCAGCCCGTGAACGGTCCCGGGGCGTCGGCGGCGTGGCCCTGATGACACCGCCGAAACCCCCGCCTAGGGTCTGTGCTCCCGGACCGGGCACGGAGACACGGAGGCATCCGGCATGGCCGTCGAGTTGAACCACACCATCGTGCATTCCCACGACAAGCACGAGTCCGCCGCGTTCCTGGCCCACATCCTCGGGCTGGAGGCGGGCGCCGAGTGGGGCCCCTTCGTCCCCCTCGACCTGAGTAACGGCGTGACGCTGGACTTCGCCGACGCCCCGGCGCAGTCGATCGTCACGCAGCACTACGCCTTCCTCGTCACCGAGGAGGAGTTCGACGGGATCTTCCAACGCCTCCAGGACGGCGGCATCACCTACTACGCCGAGCCGCACGGCCGGCGGCCCGGCGAGATCAACCGCAACGACGGCGGGCGCGGCGTCTACTTCATGGACCCGGCCGGCCACGGCATGGAGGCCATCACCCGCCCGTACGGCAGCGGCGATCCCCAGTAGCGGCCCGTCGCGGCGCGGGCGCGCGGGTCAGGCGCCGTCCCACCCGTGGAGGCTGACGCCCGGGCCGCCGCCCGCGAAGTACGCCGCCAGCGCTCCGGCGGCCGAGCGCACGCAGCCGCCGCGCCCCTCGCGCAGGGCGCCCGCGTCCCGCCAGCGCACCTCGGTGTGCTTGTGCGGCTCGCGGTTGACGGGCTCGCCGGTCCACTCGCGGGCGGCGAAGACGACGGACAGGTAACCCTCGGGCGCCTGTGGCCCCCACGCCCCGTGCACGAGGTGGACGACGCGCAGGGACGCGGCGGCGACGACGAGTCCGGTCTCCTCGCGCAGCTCGCGCACGGCGGTCCCGGTGACGGACTCGCCCGGCTCGTTCTTGCCGACCGGCAGGTCCCACAGACCCCGGCCGTAGTGCGCGTTCGCGCCGCGCCGGAGCAGCACGACGCGGTCGGTGGACCGGTCGTGCACAAGAACGGCGGCAGCCAGCAGGGTCACCTCTACAACCTACGCGGGCGCTCCTCGCGGGCATGTCTGAACTGGACCTATGCGTCCGCTTCTTGAAGATGTGGGGGCGGATGTCGCTCCAGCGCCCCGAGCGGAGTAGGTTCTGTGCTCGCAACACCTACCCCATGAGTACGTCCTCGAACCGGAGGCCACATTGTCCGCTCACCACAGACCCCGCCGCACGGCCGCGCTCGCCGCGACCGGGGTTGCCGCGCTGGTCGGCACCGGCATATTCCTCGCCGCTCCCGCCTCGGCCCACACGCCGAAGTGGGAGGTCGACTGCGACTCGGTGTCCGTCAACCTGGCCTACTACAGCCAGAAGCCCACCAACACCGTGACCATCACGGTGGACGGCAAGGACCTGCTGCCCACCGAGTCGTTCGGCGGCAGCTTCCAGAAGGAACTGGAACTTCCCGCCCACGACAAGGAGGTCACCGTCAAGCTGGTCGTCAAGGCCAACGACGGCGACAAGTACAACTTCGAAGACACCAAGACCTCACCCGTGTGTGAGGGCGAGGAGTCCCCCGCCCCGACACCGAGCGAGAGCACCCCCGAGGAGACGCCCTCGCCGAGCGAGAGCACGCCGGCCGAGACACCCTCGCCCAGCGAGAGCGCCCCCGAGGAGACGGCCTCGCCCAGCGAGCCCGCCGAGCCCTCCGAGGCGCCGAGCAGCAGCGCCCCGGCGAAGGTCGAGCCCGCCGGCTCGTCCAGCCCGGCACCGGCCGACCTGGCCGAGACCGGCTCGTCCAGCAACACTCCCATGATCGCGGGCATCGCCGCCGCGGTCGTCGCCGCCGGTGGCGCGCTGCTGATGGTCGCCCGCAAGCGCCGCTCCGCCCGGGACTGACCCGCACGGAGCCGGTCCGGCCCGCAGCACGCCGGGACCGGCGGCATCACAGCTCGGCAGCACGGCAGCACCACGGCAGCGGCGGCACCGTCCGCTGCCGGACCGGGGTCCGGCGCCCGCACCAGGGGCGCCGGACCCCGGTCCGTTCTCCGCACGGCGCTCACGGGGTGCCGAGCACCCCGGCACGGGCGGCGGCCAGCGTGATCCGGGCCGCCTGGTCGGCGGCTGCCTGGTCGAGCGGCTCACCCGTCACCAGGAACCGGAAGTGGATCGGCGCGGCGAGCGTCCGCACCACGGCGGACGGGTCCGTGCCGACGGGCAATTCACCCCGGGCGACGGCACGGGTGATCACCGGTTCGGCCCGGCGGAACCGGTCGCCGAAGACCCGCGCCCTGGCCCCGGCGATCTCCGGCAGCCGACTGGCGTCCGAGGACAGCGCGGCCTCCACCGCCCGGCCCGTCGGCCCGGACAGCCAGGCGACCAGCGACCGCGCCAGCTCGCGCAGGTCGCCGTCGATCGAGCCGGTGTCGGGCATGGGGATGTCCACCGCGACGTGGCCCGCCAAGGCGTCGACGACGAGGGCCGCGCGGTCCTTCCAGCGCCGGTAGACCGTCGTCTTGTGCACCCCGGCGCGCTGCGCGACCCGCTCCACGGTGAGCGCGGCGTAGCCCGCCTCCGTCAGCTCGTCGAGCGTGGCGGCCAGGACGGCGGCGTGCATCCGCGGACCGCGCCCGGCCGTCCGGGGGCGGTCCGGTGCGGGGGAATCGGACGTCATTGCAACTCCTAGTTGCGTTATTCGCGGACACTGTGGCACTCTCAGGCTATCGCAACTTTGAGTTGCGTTGCGCGCCGCACGGTGCGCTCCCGAACCGAATCCTGCCGCCCGGAAGGACTCCGCCATGCCCACCACCAGGACACCCGCCCTCGCCACCACCATGACGCAGCTGCGCGACGACGGCAGCGTGCGCCCCATGGCCCGCGACTTCGCCGCCGGACCCAGCCTCGACGGCTGGACCTTCGCCCTGGCCCACCTCACCGACAACACCGAGGTCCACTCCGACCTGTGGGAACTGCACCCGGAGTCCGACGAACTGCTGGCGGTGCTGACCGGCGCGGCACACGTCCACCTGAGTTCCGCGGACGCCGCGGCGGCGGAGACCGTACGGATCGGGGCGGGCACGCTCTTCGTCGTCCCGGCCGGGCGGTGGCACCGGCTGGAGATCGAGGGGCCCACCGACCTGCTCTCCCTCACCCGCGCCGCGGGCACCCGGACCGAGCCGACGGCCCTGCGGGAGAACCGCGGATGACCGGGACCGACTCCCCCGCCCCCGTACGCGCCCCCGCGCCGCCCGGGGAGGCCACGGGCACGGGCGCGCACGGCGGACGGCTGCTGCTCGCGGTCGTCCTGACCGTGCAGTTCACCGTGTCGCTGGACATGTCCGTGGTGAACGTCGCCCTGCCGGACATCCGTTCCGACCTCGGCTACACCAGCGCCGACCTGCCCTGGGTGGTCAACGCCTACGCGCTCGCCTTCGGCGGCCTGATGATGCTCGGCGGCCGGATCGGCGACCTGGCGGGCCGTCGCCGCACCCTGCTGGCCGGGCTGCTGCTGTTCGGCCTGGCCAGCGCGGCCGGGGCGGCGGCGCAGGAGCCCTGGCAGCTGACCGCCGCCCGCGCGGTGCAGGGTGCCGGGGCGGCGGGCCTGGCTCCGGTCGCGCTCGCCCTGATCACCGTCAACTTCCCCGCGGGACCCGCGCGTTCCCGTGCACTGGGACTGTGGGGCGCGGCTTCGGCGGTCGGCGGGGCGGTCGGGGTGCTGGCGGGCGGGCTGCTGACCGAGTCGGCAGGCTGGCGCGCGGTGATGCTGGTCAACGTACCGATCGTGCTGGCCGTCCTGCTCGCGGCACGGCGAGTATCGGCCGACCGGCGCGACGGCCCGGCCCCGCGCCTGGATCTGGCGGGCGCGCTGCTGGTGACGGCCGGGACGTCCACGCTGGTGCTGGGCGTCATCCGCACCGAGACCCACTCCTGGGGCTCGCGGACCACGGTCCTCACACTGGCGCTGTCGGCGGCGCTGCTGGCGCTGTTCGCGGCGGTCGAACTGCGCACGGCCGAGCCGCTGCTGCGGATGCGGCTGCTCACCCGGCGCCCGGTGGTCACGGCCAACGTGTTCATGCTGCTGGTGGCGTCCGGGCAGTTCGCGGTCTTCTACTTCGTCTCGCTCCATCTCCAGCACGTGCTGGACTACGGGCCCGCCGCCACCGGTCTGGCGTTCCTGCCGTTCTGCTTCGGTGTCGTCGCCGGTTCGGTGACGGCGACGAGGACGCTGGCCCGGCTGGGCACGCGCATCGTCCTGGTGAGCGCGGGGGTGGTCACCGCCGCCGGGTTCGGCTGGTTCGCGCTGGCGCTCACCGCCGACGGCGGCTTCGCCACCGCGATCCTCGGTCCGTCGCTGGTGACCGCGTACGGCGTGGGCATGTCCATCGTGCCGCTGGGTACGGCGGCCACCGCCGACGTCGCGCCGCACGAGGCGGGGATGGCCACCGGGCTGATCAACAGCTCCCGGCAGATCGGCGGCTCCCTCGGCCTGGCCGCCCTGGTCACCGTCGCCGCGAGCGCGACCGGCGGGCACGGCGGCGGGACCGCCGAGGCGCTGTCGGCCGGGCACCGGGCGGCGGCGTGGGTCGCGTGCGGGCTGCTGGCGCTCGGCACGCTGCTCGCCGCGCTGCTGCTGCGGCAGCGGCAGCGCTGACCCGCGCTGACCCCGGCGTCGGCCAGGCCGAGCTGGTCGGCTACGCCCCGGCGGCGACGTCCGTACGCAGCACGGAGTACATGACCATGTCGCGCCAGACGCCCGCACGGAAGCAGGCGCCGCGCAGGACACCCTCGCGGGTGAAGCCCGCCCCCTCCAGGGCGCGCTGCTCGGCGATGTTCGCCAGCTCCGTACTCGCCTCGACCCTGTTGACCTTGGTGTGGTCGAAGAGGTAAGCGGCGAGCCGGCGCTGGGCCTGTGTGCCGTATCCCTTGCCGCGTTCGGCGGTGAGCAGGGACACGCCGATGTTCCAGCAGGGGGACGCCGGGCCCTGGAACACCTCGTGCCACTGCACCTCGCCGACGAACCGGCCGCCGTCCGCGGCAATCACCAGCCGCCCGCCCTGGGCGGACAGGAAACCGTCGGCCCACTGGCGTCGGAGCTGCCCCGGGTTGCGGTATCCGAAGAAGCCGTGGTCCCCGGCCTCGGAGGGGTCTTCGTACAGCCGCTCCAGCAGGTCGAGGTCCTTCTCCAGGACGGGGCGCAGGTCAACATGGTCACGACGGGACATGAGCACAGCCTAGGAGGCGGCCCGTTCGGCTGTGCGCGTCGCTCCGCAGCACGACGGCCCCACCGTGGCGGGGGCCGTCGTCTTCGCGTAGGCGCTCGGGAACGTCAGGCAGCAGGGTGTGCTCCGCCCTTGACCGCCGAGACGAACGACGTCCAGGACGATGCGGGGAAGACGATCGCGGGACCGTGGGGGTTCTTCGAGTCCCGTACCGGCGTGACGCCGGGGAAGCTGTCGGAAACCTCAACACAAGTGGCGTCGCCCCCGTTGCTGTAGCTGCTCTTGCGCCACTGTGCGCTGGCAAGGTTGGGGGTGCTCATGATGCGTTGCCCTCCATGATTCTCCTGATGAAGTCGAGTGAGGCTGGCGGTGGAAGTGCCGAGTCCCGTAGCCGATCGTAGGACAGTCGGTACTGCGCCACTTCTTCCGCATCCTCTACCAAGTCTCCTGACTTGTTGCCCTCCAAGTAGGCAACGCCTGCCCCGTCTGCCTGCCACAGCAAAGACAGAGAGCCGCCCATGAGGTCATGGACTCCAGCGGTGAAGGGAAGGACCTGAAGCACCACGAACGGGCGTTCGGCCGACTCCACAAGGTGTTCAAGCTGACCGGCCCACACCTTCGCGTCAGCGGTAGGTCGTCGAAGTGTGGATTCATCCAGGATCACACGGAGGCTCGGGTAGGGCTCTCGCCTCAGCAACTCCTGACGGCTGAGCCGCAAGGCCACCTGTTCCTCTAGCCACTCCGGCCCCCAGTGGTTCGGAGATGAGGACAGGATGGCGCGCGCGTAATCCTCAGTCTGAAGAAGTCCGGGGACGGCGGTCATGAACTTATGCATGATCACGGCCCCCTCTTCGTACTGCATGAACAGCTTGAATCGGTTACTGATGACGCTGTTGCATGCAGCTTTCCAGAGTCTGACCAGCAATCCATCAGTCTCATAGTAAGTGTCGAGATCCTCCATCACTGGGCGTTTTGACAAGCGCTGCCCAGTTTCGAGGCGATTCAAGTAGCTGCGCTCATATCCAGAATCCTCCGACAGCTGCGCCAGTGACTTGCCCGCCTTCTTCCTCAGCATCGCCAGCGCATGGCTGAGGGTCTCCCGGGCGTCTTGCTCATCGTCTGTCTGTTCGGTCATACAGCCTCCCGCTGTTGTCGGACGCTCTGACAACGCCCGAGGGGCGTCAAGTGGTCCAGCGTGAGTGATGGTTGGGATACGCAAAGTAGTACCCGAAAGCAGGCCCGAGACACCAACGCTCGGGACGCCGCAGGTACCGAACTCCGCAAGGGCAGAACCCTCCGCCACATCAGAACCCCCGCAACCGATGCGCGTCGGTCCGGGGGCGTGGCCCAACTGAAGGAAGCAGGCAGGCACATGAACACTATCCGGTGCGCCATCGAGTTGTTGAGGAAATGGGTGGCCTCTGCGTCGCCGTCCGGGCGGCACCGTGGCGGTGTGCCTGTCGTACGGCCTTGTGTGCCGTTGCCGTTGCCGACTCCCCGCCGTCGTCTTCCCGATGACACGGTGATTGATGCGGATGCGTTGCCGATGGTGCGGCCGTATGTGGCTGCGTGGGAGCGGCGGGGGCGGCGTCGTGTGCTGGTTCTCGCGGTGGGGGGCGTCGATTTGGGGCCGGAGGTCATCCGCGGTGTGCGGGTGGGGGTTGCGTCGTGAGCGGGGTGCGGCTGCGTGCTGCGGCGGTGTGCTGCCGGTGTGCGCGGCCGATGTGTGCGGGGGTTGTGGTGGCGCGGGTGGAGTCGGGGCGGGGGCCGGTGGAGTCGGTGTACGCGTGTCTGGACTGCGCGCGGCACCTTCAGGCGGTGCCTGGTGCGGTTGAGGGGAGTGTGCGGTGATCCTCACCCGTATCTGCGTGCGGTGCGGCACATTGTCGACGGTGGAGCAGACCAGCTTGGCGCGGTTCCTCCCGTACGCCTGCCCGCCGTGCCTGCCGCAGTTGGCGGCCTCCCCGCACGCTCCGGAGTGGGTAGCCCACTCGGTCACGGAACGGGAGGCGGAGCGGTGAGCGTGCCCCGTCCCGGTGTCTGGCGCATCGAATGCATCCCCGGCCGACCGGTACGGCCCGCGCGGAACGGCGGCGGCTGTGTGCTGCCCTTGTGGGTACTGCGGCATGGCGAGTGGTTCGCGGACCTCGACCTGTCCCTCCCCCCGGGGGAAGCCGTGACGCTGCACGCGCAGTTCTCCCGCGCGCTGAACGGGCAGGGGGAGGCGGTGGGCGCACCCGTCGCGCGGCACGACGCGCGGAACAGCGCTGCCCGGCCCCACGGGTGGGGTGTGGAGTGTGTCCCGGGTGAGCCGCTGCGGGGTGAGCGGGCGGGGCGGTGCGTGCTGGCGCTGCGACTGTCCCGCGACGGGGTGCCGTGCACGTATGTGGACCTGAACCTCTCGCGCGCCGAGTCGGAAGCGCTGCACGCCCAGTTGGGCCGCGCGCTGGGCCGCGTTCCGCTCCCGTAAGGCGGCCCGGAGCGGTGGCGGGCGCCCGCCTCACCCTGACGACCAGCTCCCGTCCCCTCTCCCTCTTCCTCTCCCTGTTGCTGAAGGAGTTGGCCTCGTGGCACACGCTGATCTCGACCCTGCCCGGCCCCCGCGTCGCCGTCTTGCCTGCGCCGTACTGGTCACCGACGAAGCAGGACACGTCCTGATGGTCAAACCCGCCCACAAGGCGGGATGGAATCTGCCCGGCGGCAGCGCGCACCCTGGCGAGAGCATCGCGCAGACAGCCGCGCGGGAACTGCGCAACAAGACCGGCCTTATCCGCCGCCCCACCCACTTCCTGACACTCGATCAAGTTCCCGCCGGTGCGGACGGCACCTCCGCCGAGGGGCTGAACGTGGTCTGCGAAGGGGGCGTGCTCACCGACGAGGAAGCCGGGGCGCTGGCGCTGCCCGCCGCCACTGGCGGCGAGCTGACCGCGTGCGCGCTGATCGCCCCCGCTGATCTGTCCCGGCACGCCGGACCCGACCAGGAAGCCCGCGTCCGCGAAGCACTCGACGCACTGGAGCGCGGCAACGAACTACCCCTGCTCATCCTCGGGGAACCCGCCGACCAGCCCCACCCAGCCCCGGCGAACTGAGACCGGCCCCCAGGGGCCAGCCCCGCGCGCCCCCGGGCGCGGGACCGGCCCCGGGGGCCGACCCTTCACCCCTGTCGCTCATCCCCTACCAGAAAGCCAGCCATGCACCGCGACCCGTTCGGCCGTCTCAGCTCGCTGCGCTGCCCGCGGTGCCGCCACCGCGTCACTGTGACCGACGGCCGCATATCCGAGCACACCCGCACGGCCCGGCCCTGCCCCCTCTCCGGCGCCCTCGTCGAAGACCGCGCCGCACCGCCACCGCTGTGGGAGAACCCCGACCCGCACCCGTGGACACACAACGATCAGTGAGTGCCCGACCGGTCCGTCCGCGTGGGGGCGTCGCATGCTCCGCCTCCCACGCGGCGCGCGGCCCACGCGGTCCTGGCCGAGGCGCACCAGGTCGCAGCGAACACGCTCGCGGCGCTGGGCAGGAAGACGCCGCGTGCACGGCGATGGAGCAGGCATCGGACACCGCACGCGCATCGGACGATCCGTACCTGGAGGCGGTGGGGATCACCTGCCTCGCCTGGATCTTCACGAAGCAGGGGCGGCTGGAGGACGCGGAGCGGATCGAGCCCGGATTCGTTCGCCGCCCCTGGCGCACCATCCGCACTACGAAGTTCAACGGCGGTGGGGGAGGGCTGCGCTAGCCTGGCCCGATGAGTTCTCCGGCGAGCGTTTTGTCGCATTCTCGGGAAGTGAATGAAACCAGCCTGCCGGCCGGATAAACCCGCAGGTCATCCAGCCTGCTCCCCGCGCACGCGGGGATGGACCTACGGAGTCGGGGACCGGGCTTGACAGGTCGGACTGCTCCCCGCGCACGCGGGGATGGACCCCAAGACCGTCCTTGACGCCTCACTGCGCATCCCTGCTCCCCGCGCACGCGGGGATGGACCCG
>NZ_KE384251.1:308659-550266 GCF_000424825.1 Streptomyces sp. CNH287
AAGCCATATCAGCCCTGCTCCCCGCGCACGCGGGGATGGACCTGGTGGCCGCTGTACCCGCTGGACACGCATTCCCTGCTCCCCGCGCACGCGGGGATGGACCCCGATCGGTTCGGCGACGAATCATCGACGGAAACTGCTCCCCGCGCACGCGGGGATGGACCCCACGTCGGTGCCGACGGCAAGCCATATCAGCCCTGCTCCCCGCGCACGCGGGGATGGACCTGGTGGCCGCTGTACCCGCTGGACACGCATTCCCTGCTCCCCGCGCACGCGGGGATGGACCCCGATCGGTTCGGCGACGAATCATCGACGGAAACTGCTCCCCGCGCACGCGGGGATGGACCCCGGGGTTCCGCACGTCCGCCGCCGCGAAGGCACTGCTCCCCGCGCACGCGGGGATGGACCCTTGGGTGAGTAGTTCGATCACGAGGTCAGGATCTGCTCCCCGCGTACGCGGGGATGGACCCACGACTCCTCCACCACCCCGGACACGGACGCGCTGCTCCCCGCGTACGCGGGGATGGGCCCTCACCGCCGCGCCGGACCCTTGAGGCGCACGACTGCTCCCCGCGCACGCGGGGATGACCCAACCCGTTGTCACGCTGCTCGCCCGCTGGCCTCATGAACTGACGGCCAGCGGCGGGGGTTTCGTCGTGTCCGAGGTCGGTCGGTGTCTGCGTAGGGCCATAGGTCAGCTCGCCAGGTCCACATCGGTGCGGCCGAGGTAGCCGGGGGCCATGAACGTCGCGCCGAACGTGCCGGGACCGGATCTCTGGTCCAGCCACAGGCGCAGTGCGGGCAGGTCGCCGCCGAGTATCGCGGTCAAGAGCACCGAGTGAAGTCCCTCCGCCTCCGGCTCGCCCATGCGGTCGGGGCGAGGACTTCGGGGGTCAGTCCGTCGGCTGTCCGAGGATCAGCGTGCGGTGTGAGGGCTGTAGGCCGTCGGGTAGGGAGTCGGGGGAGTGCCATGATGCCTCCAGGATTTCCAGCGGGTCGATCTTGAGGGTGCCTCCGGTGCAGAGCGCTTCGTAGGCGATCTCCACGCGGAGCTTGTAGCCGCTCTTGACGTGCACGAGCCTTCCGGGCTTGACGTCCAAGCCGGTCTCTTCCTTGACCTCGCGGACGATGGTCAGCGGGAACTCCTCGCCTTTGACCGCGTATCCGGTGGGGAGGCCCCAGGGCCGGTCCTGCGGCCACATGCGGTGCCGCAGGAGGAGCACGCGGCCTTCGTCGTCGCGGACGACACCGGTGACGCCGATCATGAACTTGGCGTGCGCCACCCAGAGGATGCGCCACTGGAGGGAGCCTGCCAGAGCCCGCCAGACGCGGGCGAGGAGCTGCTTCATGGGTGCCTGCCTTCGGTGGGTAGGCCGCTCACAATGGCGCATCGCGGGTAATCGTCCAAATGCGTACCGTGAGGCTTGATGGCCATAGTGGCGTAGGTCACGGTCCACTCGCGTGGCCGTAGCCGCGAGCCGCCGCGCGCCGGGCGTATGGGGGCCTCGGCAACGGGAGTTCACACTTCGCGTCGGCGATCACTTGACCGGAGTGAGCACGCACTCCGATACTTGTGTCCATGGCGACAACACCCGGTCGGCGAAGAGCGTCGGCGATGGATCCCGACAGCCGTCGAGAGATGATCGTTCGTGCTGCACTCCCTCTCGTGATCGACCACGGCATCGCGGTGACGACACGTCAGATCGCCCGGGCCGCAGGTATCGGGGAGGGCACCATCTTCCGCGTCTTCGCGGACAAGGAGGAACTCCTCGACGCGTGCGTGGCCGAGGCGCTCAGCCCGGCCAACGCCCTCGAAGAACTTGCCCTGGTGACCATGGATCAGCCGCTCGCCGTCCGGCTGACCGAGGCTGCCTCGGCACTGCGCGCCCACTTGGAACGGGTCGGCGCGGTGGTCGGCGCGCTGCACGCGACGGGCGGGCGGGGACGAAGTGGCCGTTCCGGCGGTTCCGGGCCTCCGCCTGATCGCGCGGCTGGTTCCCTGCCGGTGCGGGAGGCGCTGACCGAACTCTTCGAGCCTGAGCGGGAGTCGCTGCGGTTGGCTCCCGAGCAGGCAGCAATGATCTTCCTCGGGCTCCTGTTCGTCGGGGCCGGCGAGCAGCCGGCAGGAGGCGAGCCGACTGATCCGCCGCCCTTGGGAATGCGCGACCTCGTTGATGTCTTCCTGCACGGCGTCCTGTCCCGGCCAGCAGAGATCTGAGAGGCGAAGCATGTCCATCACGCTGAACCACACCATCGTTCCCGCCATCGACAACGGGGCGGCAGCGCGCTTCTTCGCCTCGGTCATGGGCCTGGACTATCGAGGTGCAGATCGCCATTTCGCGCCGGTGCGGGTCAACGATTCGCTGACGCTGGACTTCATGTCCGTCGAGAATCCGGTCGGCCATCACCTGGCCTTCGACGTGGACCCGTCGTCCTTCGACGGAATCCTCGCTCGGCTCCGCGCAGCCGAAGTGCCCTACGGCAACGATCCCAGCGAGCCCGACAACGGTCGGATCGACCACCCGCTGTGCCCTCGCGGCCTGTACTTCACCGATGACGCCGGAAACCTCTATGAGGTCATGTCTCCCAGGTAGCAGCCATGCGCACCTGCCACCGCACCGTCGCTTGTCGCCCGGTCACGGCCGGTCCGTGGTCGTGCCTGGCGGCGTCGCCTCCGAGGTCGTCGCGTCCCGGAACACCGGCTGGGCCGAGGTGCTCGAATCGGTCCTCCGTCCAAACCCAGGGCTCGTACCGCCTGGCGTCCGAGGACTCGGGCTCACGCACCCAAGGCCGTGCGCGATGAACTGGCGGTTGTACCTAGCCTGTTGACCGTGCTTTCGACTTGGGAACCCATTCGGGACTGGCCCGCCTTCCTGCGTGGAGGCGGGTTCTGGGTTTGGTACTACGCCAACCACATCTACGTCGACGAAGAGGACGTCGGTGAAGACCCCGTCGAAACGCTGCGGGAGCTCTTCGGTGAGGAGGAGCCGGGCGATCTGGTCCGGTTGCTGGGCCCTGGCCTGGGGCGGGGCGACGGAGCGCTGGGCAGCGCCCTGGATCTTCCGATGCCGGGCGGATTCACCTGGCGTCTCCAGTTCAAGGGCTGGCCTGTGGTGCATCACCACCTTGACCACCCGGAGTTGCCCCAGCCGGTGTGCCTCGGTTGGGACGACCCCCACCCGAGGCTCCCGGATCTGCCGTGGCACGAGATCCGCCCCCTGATCCTCCACCCGTTCGAGGGGCCGCAGCCCGCGCCTGTGCCGACGTGCTTCGTCCTGCCGCTGCTCATCCCCATGGTGACCTGGCAGCCCGACGAGGAGGACGAGTTGCGCGGGCTGCTGCGGGACGCCTGGACCCGGTCGGGGGTGCTGACGCCGGATCAGGTGCGGGAGGTATCCGACCGGTTCACCAGTTTCCCGGACGACGAGGCCCCTGCCGCGACCGGCGAGGTTCCGGTGGTCGCGGCCCCGCTGACGGAACTCTTCGGCGCGATCAGGGCGCACTGCCGGTAGGGGTTACGAGGTGTTACGCCCGGGGCGCCCTTCGGGCGTAACACCTCGTAACCCCCAGGGCGCGGCTCTTCCGTACTGTCGTGACGTCGACCCTGGGGGCGGTCGATGTCGAGGATGGCCCGAGTTCCTGGGCGATGGTCAGGGGTGTGTGTGATGTGGGCCTGCGGGGCAGTTGCCCGGGGTCTTCCATGTGCGCGTGGGGGTTTCCGCCCGCTTTGACAAGCATTCGCAGGCTTCGAGTGTGCTCTCGCCGACGCGGACGACCGCGTCGGCGAGCGGTGTGCGGCCGTGCTCGTCGGCCGCGTTGGGGGGCCGGCTCCCGCAGCGAGGAGGGCCTCGACGACGTCGGGCGTGATGTCGGGTCCGGGTAGGACGCGGAGGCTGGGGACGAAAGCCAGGTGCAGGGTGTGGCGTCGGAGTTCACGTGTGCGAGCTCGGGATGGTGCTGTTTCGAGTGGCGGTATGTCCAGGGGATAAATCCGGGACTCCATCAAACCGGGAACGGCTCACACCAGCGGTCCCGGCGGATCGTCTCGCGCTGGGAGGGCCCGGTCACGAATTGACGCCTTCGGGACGCCTCCGATCCCGCCGTCTTTGGTGGCGCGGGCGAATGATTTCGATCAGCCGGCCGATGTGCAGGTCGCCGCCCAATCGAGGCGGTGCGCTTCGAATGTCGGTTCGCGCAAGGCTTTGACAGCCGACGGACCGCTCACGTCAGCGATATGCTCACCCATCACATGAATCCACTGCACAGGTGGTGCCGGTTTGAGGATTTCCGAGGCGTACTGTGCGATGATTTTCGGTCGCCCTTTGATTTCCTTCACGAAGAGTTTCGAATCGTAGGCGCCAGTAGTTGTGACGCTTGCTCCACTCACGTATCCGGCGAAGAGATTTCCCCATTCGGGATGCTCGAATTCGGCAACAATAAACAGGACTCGGCGGGCTATCTGACCTGCGGTCTGTGCGTACTCTGCCAACTCCTCGGCAGAGTATCCAATCCTGCGTCCGATGACGGAGAACATGGGAGAATCAGGTGTTGAATGAAAGAAGCTCTCGCTGGTCCTTCGTCGCTCGTCCAGTACTTCGTCGAACTCTGTGCGTGACGCCAATCTTTCCGCGTATTCTGCGTCCAGGTAGGATTCGATAAATTCTGAACTGTACTCAAGATCCATTGTTCGTCGCCTCGCGTGTGATGGGTAGGGGGAATTGTCCGGGGTCGATCTTGTCATCGTCGGATGCGCGTCCTGGCGTTCGCAGTCCCGAACGTGCTCGACCACGACGGTCGGTACCTCCTCCAGCCGCGGGAGCCACCCCAGACGGGCACAGGACTTCAACATCACCAACAACGCCAACAGGTGGTGCGGCTGGTTGCGGGTGCGCTCGCGGGCCCACAGGGGGTGTCACACACGCGGACGAGTCATGATCGTATCGCCGCGCCGAGTCTCACACCGCGCGAGGTATGCCCGCGATCGTCCGGTGACTCTCCGTTGACGAACGGCCCCTTCCGTACGTACCTCCTCCGACCTCCCGGTAGGGCTGTCCGCAATCCCCGGTGGGCGCGCGGCGGCCCTGGTCCGGGCCGTCCAACGGCCCGGACCGAGACGGGAGTCTCATCGGTCAGCAGCCTCTGGAACAGGTGCTTCGCCGGACGCCGCGGGGTCGGCGGGGCCGCCCACTTTCCTGAGCAGCACGGTGGCCGTCACGGCCAGTGCGAGCATGAGGGGAACAGCGCCCATCGCTATCCAGGCGAGGCCCTGCGCGAAGGATTCCCGTGCCGCGTCCGTGAGTTGTGCACCGGTCTCCGCCGGCAGCCGCCCGGCGGCCTCAAGGGCGGCGGGCAGGTTGTCGGTGACGGATTCGCCGGCGGAAGTCAGCACCGCATCCGGCACCGAGTCGGTCATCCGGCTCTGGTACACCAGGTTGAGCACGCTGCCGAGTACCGCGATGCCAAGGGCGCCACCCAACTCCTGGGTGGTTTCCCCGACCGCCGCGGCCGACCCCGCCTGCTCGGGCGGCGCGGCATCGACGATCATCCCGATGCCGAGCGACGACACCGGCATCAGACCGGCGAAGAGCAGCGACGAGGCCGTGACGACCGTCCCGATGCCGGAGTCCGCGTCCACCTGGCTGAGTACGGCGAAGCCGACGGCGGCGATCACGAGACCCGCCCCGAAGACGTGGGCCTTACCCACCTGAGCCGCCACTCCCTGGGCCACGAACATCGCGAGAGTCCCGCTGATGACCATCGGCAGGCTCCACACCGCCGATTCCAGGGGGTCGAGGCCCACCACCATCTGGATGTACTGAGCGATGAGGAACTGGCTGCCCAGCATGAACACCACCGTCAGCGTCAGCGTGCCGAGCGAGACGCTGAAGCCCCGGTTCGCGAAGAGCTTCACGTCCAGCAGCGGGTCGCTGAGGCGGCGCTGCCGCACGACGAAGAGGGCACCGATCAGCAGGCCGACCGCGAGGGACAAGGACGGCGTCCACGCGAAGCCGTCCTTGGCGAACTCCTTCACCCCGATGACGACCAGCAGGATCGCCGCCAGTGACATCGCGGCGCTGGACAGGTCCAGGCGGCCGGCTTCGGGGTTGCGGACCTCCGGCAGCACCAGTGGCCCTGCCACCAGCAGGAACACCATGACGGGTACCGCCACCAGAAATACCGAGCCCCACCAGAAGACTTCGAGCAGCAGACCCCCGACGAGCGGGCCGATCGCTCCGCCCAGCATGAAGCTCGTCATCCACACGGTGATGGCGAAGCTGCGCTGCTTCGCGTCGCGGAACATGGCGCTGATCAGGGAGAGGGTCGAGGGGCCGAGTACGGCGCCCGCGAGGCCGAGGAGCGCCCGGGCCGCGATCAGTGTCTCCGGGGTGGGTGCGTAGGCGGCCAGAACCGAGGCGAGCCCGAAGGCCACGGCGCCGATCATCAGCATCCGGCGCCGGCCGATGCGGTCGCCGAGCGTGCCCATGGTGATCATGGCACCGGCGATGACGAAGCCGTAGACGTCGGTGATCCACAGCAGCTCCGCTCCGGAAGGATTCAGGTCCTTGCTCAGAGTCGGCAGCGCCAGATGAAGCACGCTCATGTCCATGATCACGAGCATCGCGGGCAGCGCCAGCGCCGCCAGCCCGATCCACTCACGCACTCCAGCGCGCGGGGCGATTTCCGTCTCCACCGAGGTCTCCTTTCCGGGCCACACGGCTCCGTGGAGACTTACCGTAGGTTCTGAGCTTTCGATTGGTAAGGGCTTACCCAGCGGTTAGCCCCGGGCCCGGGTGATAGCTCGCAGGTGGGGCCTCTTCAGGATCGTGAACGGCTGTCAGTCCGATGGCGGCGGAGGCTTTACGCGCCCTCGTCGTGGCGCTCACGGGCCGCGACGATGTCGCCGATCCGGTGACTGATCCACTCCACCAGGCCGCCCAGCGTCGTCGACAGTTCGCGCCCGAGGGGGGTGAGTGAGTACGTCACCTGGGGCGGCACGGTGGGCTCGACTTCGCGCGCGATCAAGCCGTCCCGCACGAACAGCCGGAGATTCTGGGACAGCATCTTCTCGCTGATGCCGCCGATCCGGTCCCGCAGCACGTAGAAGCGCATCGGCCCCTCCTGCAAGGAGGCGAGGATCAGGACTCCCCAGCGGCTGCTGACGTGATTCAGCACCGTCCGGGCCGGGCAGTCCGCCGTGAACGCGTCGCTCATTGCGGGGGCATCGCCCTCCTTGACCACAGGTTTTACGTTCATGCCTGGAGCTTACGTCAAGGTATGGCCTTACGAAAAGATAGCCCCGCGTTTACGGTGGTGCCCATGCACGCGATCACTGTGGAGATCTGGTCCGACGTCGTCTGCCCGTGGTGCTACATCGGCAAGCGCCGCTTCGAGGCCGCCCTGGCCCGGTTCGAGCACCGCGATTCCGTGACGGTCGTCTGGCGGAGCTTCGAACTGGACCCTGCTGGGCCCCGCGAGGGAGAACTGACGGTGCCTCAATGCATGCAGCGCGATCTCGGCATGACGGCCGCGCAGGCATCCGCAGGCCTCGCGATGGTCACTCGGCTCGCCTCCGAACTGGGGCTGGACTACCGGCTGGAGAACGCCGTACCGGTCAACACCTTCGACGTGCACCGCCTCATCCACTTCGGCGAGCACTGCTCGCTGGGCGAGCCGGTGCGCGAGAGGCTCCTGCGTGCGTACACCGCCGAGGGCGCCTACCTCGGCGACCGGCGCACGCTCGTCCGGCTCGGTGCCGAGGCCGCGCTGGACGCCGGGGAGGTGGACGCGCTGCTGGACGGCGACGAGTTCGGGGGCGACGTCCGCGCCGACCAGCGGCGTGCCGTCCGGCTCGGCGTCACCGGTGTGCCCAGCTTCTCCTTCAACGGGCGGCGGGCCGTCTCGGGGGCGCTCTCCGTCGCCGACGTCACCGGACACCTCAGGCGGAGCGCGATGCAGGCCGGGGCCTGACGCTCGACAACGGCGGGGTGCTGTGCCGTCGTTCCCGCCGGGCGTGTGTCAAATCCTTGGCCGGAAGGCTCAGGGCTCGCGCATCCTCCGTTGACTTCAACAATGGTTGTAGTTGTCTGCTGGTATGCGTCGCGGGAAGACGTGGCGCGGACCATTGGAGGGTTTGCCGTGATCGTTACCGAAGGACTCATACCGAACTCCCTGCCGGACGTGACCCGGCCCGACGCCGGGCACGTGCTGATGAGCCACTGGGACGTGCCGGACGGTGCCCAGCGGCAGCGGAAGGTGATGGACGGGACCATTCGCGCGTGGGAGCAGCACCCGCTGCCCGAGGGATTCCTCTCCCGGCTGGCCTACGCGGGCACCGACGGGAAGACGATCTTCAATTACGCCCAGTGGACCTCGGTCGAGGCGCACCGCGAGTTCGCGCAGAACCCGGCGAACCAGGAAGGCCTCACCCCGCAGATCGTCGCCGTGGCGGGGCATATCGGGACGCCGGGCAGCTACCAGCTCTACCGCAGCATGCGGGGGGCGGCGGGCGCGCCCCTGCCCGGTTGCATCGTGACCGTCGTCTTCGACACCGACGGGCCGGAGACGGCCCGCAAGCTCGTGGACACCCTGGTCGACCACTTCGGCGAGGAACAGCCGGGGCGCGACGACGGCGGCATCGCCTCGCACTTCCACATCCACAAGGACGGCACGCGGGTGGTCAACTACAGCGAGTGGACGACACCCGAGGCGCACGAGGAGATGTCGCGGGCGAAGCTGGGGGAGCGGAGCGAGGTCATGGAGATGATCGGGTCGATCAAGGGTGTGAGCCCGCAGGGACTCCGCCGCTTCCTGCCCTACCGGGGGATCGTCCGGGGCTGATGCCGCCCGGTTGCCGGTTGCTCGTCGTCGACTGCTGAGCGCGGGGCCGGCCGACGGGGCGGGTGCGTGCCGCCGTCCCGTCGGCCGGCCGGATTCATCGAGGGCTCTCAGAAGGCGTTCAGAGGATTCTCATAGAGCGGGCCCAGCCTGGACGCATGAGTGAATACGACGCGAATCGCCCGTACCCGGACCAGGGGCCGCACGCCCCCCAGGGACCGCCGACCCCGCCCCCCGCCGCTCCCGGCTGGCCGCCGCTCCCCGCGGCGCCTGCCGCGCCGTCCGCCGCGCAGCGGCGGCGCGTACGCGGGCCCCGTGCGCTGGTCGCCGCCGTGGCGGTCGCTGCGGCCGTGATCGGCGGTGGCGCGGGCGCGCTGATCAGTGAGGCCTACGACGGCGGCTCCGGCGGTTCCGGCGGCGCGGCCAGCAGTGCCGTGCCCGGGACGCAGACCTCCGCCGGGGGCGGCAGCGTCAGCGCGGTGGCCGAGAAGGTCGGCCCCAGCGTGGTGGAGATCCGCGCGGGCTCGGGCGAGGGTGAGGCCACCGGCTCCGGCGTGGTGATCACCGAGGACGGCGAGATCCTCACCAACAACCACGTGGTCTCCGGCGCCCAGAAGATCGAGGTCACCTTCAAGAACGGCAAGACCGCCGAGGCCGAGATCGTCGGCACCGACGCCGATCACGACATGGCGCTGATCAAGGCCGAGGGCGTGAGCGGCCTGACCCCCGCCACGCTCGGCGACTCCGACCAGGTGGGGGTCGGCGACGAGGTCGTCGCCTTCGGCTCCCCGGAGGGCCTGACCGGCACCGTGACCAGCGGCATCATCTCCTCCAAGGGCCGCGACGTGACCGTGCAGCGCGAGGAGGGCTCCCAGCCGGGGGACGCCGGAGGGGACGCGCCGGAGAACTGGCCGTTCCAGTTCGACGGCGGCGAGTACAACGGCGACGTCGGCTCGGACACCACCACCTACAAGGCCCTCCAGACCGACGCCTCCCTCAACCCCGGAAACTCCGGCGGCCCGCTGGTCGACATGCGCGGCCAGGTGATCGGCATCAACTCGGCCAACGGCGGCAGCGGCGGCGGTCAGGGCAGCAGCGCCGGTGGCGGCGGCAGCGTCGGGCTCGGCTTCGCCGTCCCGGTCAACGACGTGAAGCAGCTCCTGGGCGACCTGCGCGCCGGTGCCGGGCAGTAGCGCGGCTGAGGCGGCCTCAGCGGGCATGCTGGGGCGCATGACTGTGCTGATCGTCGACGACGAGCCCGCGGTACGGGAGGCGCTGCGCCGCAGCCTCGCCTTCGAGGGATACGAGACCGTCCTCGCCGTGGACGGCCTCGACGCCCTCGACCAGGCGGCGGCGTACGAGCCCGAGCTGATCATTCTCGACGTGCTGATGCCCCGGATGGACGGCCTCACCGCCGCCCGGCGGCTGCGCGCGGCGGGCGTACGGGTGCCAATCCTCATGCTGACCGCGCGCGACACCGTCGGCGACCGGGTGACCGGCCTGGACGCCGGCGCCGACGACTACCTCGTCAAGCCCTTCGAGCTGGACGAGCTGCTCGCCCGCATCCGCGCGCTGCTGCGCCGCAGCTCGTACGCCGCCGAGGCGGTCGGTGCCGCGACGGGCACGGGTACGGGCACGGGCGCGGTCGGCGGGCCGGGCGAGGCGCTGGCCTTCGCCGACCTGCGGATGGACCTGGTCACGCGCGAGGTGACGCGCGGAGACCGCGCGGTGGAGCTGACGCGCACCGAGTTCACCCTGCTGGAGATGTTCCTGACGCACCCCCGGCAGGTGCTCACCCGCGAGCAGATCCTCAAGGCCGTGTGGGGCTTCGACTTCGAGCCCTCCTCCAACTCGCTGGACGTGTACGTGATGTATCTGCGCCGCAAGACCGAGGCGGGCGGTGCGCCGCGACTGCTCCAGACGGTGCGCGGCGTCGGCTTCGTGCTGCGCGAGGCCGAGTAGTGTTCCGCCGCCTCAACGCGCTGCCCCTGCGCTCGCGGCTGGCGCTGCTGGTGGCGGCGGCCGTGGCGGTGGCGGTGGCCGCGTGCGCCATGGCGGCCTGGTTCCTGGTGCGGGCACAGCTGGTCTCCTCGCTGGACGACGCGCTGCGCGAGAACCAGGTGCCCGACGCGGTCCTCATCCGGCAGGTGGAGACGGGCCAGTGCACCTCCGTGCCCGCCGAGACGCGGCGGGCCGTACCGAATCCGTTCGACTCGACGGTGCAGCTCGTGGACCGCAACGGCACCAGCTGCATGGCCTTCGGCGAGCAGCCGCTGCCCGTCGCCGGCGCCGACGTGTCCGTGGCGCGGGGCGAGCGGGCGGAGGCGATCCACAGCGTACGGGCGTCGGACGGGGCCGAGTACCGGGTGCTGACCCGGCCGCTGCGCGGTACCGGCGCAGCGGTGACCGTCGCCCGCCCGCTGCACGAGGTGGACCGCTCGCTGGACACCCTCGCGCTGGTGCTGGGCCTGGTCGCGGCGGCCGGTGTGCTGGGTGCCGCCGGGGCGGGCGTCGCGCTGGCGCGCGCGGGGCTGCGGCCGGTGGACCGGCTGGCCGGGGTCGTGGAGCACGTCGCGCGTACCGAGGACCTCAGCGTGCGCATCCCGGCGGACGGCGACGACGAGATCGCCCGGCTGTCCCGCTCGTTCAACTCGATGACCGCCTCGCTCGCCGCCTCCCGCGCCATGCAGCAGCAGCTCATCGCGGACGCCGGGCACGAACTGCGCACCCCGCTCACCTCGATGCGCACGAACATAGACCTGCTGGTGCGCAGCGAGGAGACCGGACGGGAGCTGCCGCCGGGCGACCGCGCGGAGTTGATGGCCTCGGTGCGGGCGCAGATGGCGGAGCTGAGCGCGCTCATCGGCGACCTCCAGGAGCTGTCCAGGGCGGAGGGCGACGGCGGGGACCGGGGGCGGGTGCCGGTGGTCGCCCTGCACGAGATCGCCGAACGGGCCGTGGAGCGCGCCCGGTTGCGCCGTACGGGCATCACTGTGACGACCCGGCTCGCACCCTGGTACGTACGGGCGGAGCCGTCCGGGCTGGAGCGCGCGGTGCTCAACCTGCTGGACAACGCGGTGAAGTTCAGCCCGCCGGACGGCACGGTGAGCGTGTCGCTGGACGCCGGGACGCTGTGCGTCCGCGACCAGGGTCCGGGGGTGCCGTACGGGGAACTCCCGTACGTCTTCGACCGGTTCTGGCGTTCGCCGTCGGCGCGGAGCCTGCCCGGTTCGGGGCTGGGGCTGTCCATCGTGGCGCGGACGGTACGGGAGGCGGGCGGCCAGGTCGAGTTGCGGCCTGCGGGTGGCGGCGGTGAGGGCGGCGGCGGGACGGAGGCGCTGCTGCGGCTGCCGGGCGCGGCCTCGCCACCGCCGGGGGAGGAGCGCCAAGATCCCTCCGTCTAGGCGGAGTTGGCGAGCAAATCGTCTCCTGGCCGGTGCCCGGACGGGGCTGTCGGGCCCGGCCGTTGCAGGGCAGGATCGGGGGTATGGACCAGGGGGTTGCCGCGATATGGGCCGCGAGCGTGGCCGGGATCACCGGCGCGCTGGGGGCCTCGCTGGGGGCGTGGTACACGGCCCGCGCCGTGCGCGTGCCGGTGGTCGAGGGGGGCAGGCTGGAGCGGGCCCGCCGGGTGGAGGAGCACCGGCGGGAGATCTACGCCGCCTTCCGGGGGCAGCTGGCCGCCGCGCTGCTCGCCGTCGAGGAGCTGGAGCGGGTGGCCCGGGCGGCCGGCGGGGGAGCGCAGGGCGAGCAGCTGGAGGCGGGTGCGGCGTCCGCGCACGCCGCGCTCAACGTCGCGCTGGCGGGCACGTACGACGTGCGCTCCTGCGGGCCGGTGGTCGTGGTGGACCTGGCGAACGCGACCTGCATGGCGCTCAAGCGGGCGGCCGACGTGGCCCGTTCGGCGCACGCGAGGCCGGAGTGGGAGGAGGTGTGGCGGGAGGTGTCGATGGCCTACGCGATGTTCGCCGACGCGACGCGGCAGGTCGTGAACGACTTCGACAGCCTCTGAAGCGCGGTTGGTCTAGGCCGGCGCCGGGTGGGGCCCGGGGCGCGTCCGGTTGACTTGAACTCTACTTTAAGTTGCATTCTCGGGGCATCGCGCAAGCACCGCTCGACACGAGCGCGTACGCACCCGAGGAGAGTCCCCATGACCAGCACCGCCGACGCCCGCCCCGCCACCCGGCTCGCCGTCATCTACGGCAGCGTCCGGGAGGGCCGTTTCGGAACGATCGTCGGTGACTGGTTCACCGGCGTCGCCAGGCAGCACGGAGCCTTCGACGAGGTCGACGTCATCGACCTCGCCGACCATCCACTCCCCCTGGCCTTCCCCGCCTTCGGCGCCGAACCGCCCGCGTCGACCGCCCGGGTGGCGGACGGTCTCTCCGCACGCCTGGCCGCTGCCGACGCCTTCGTCGTCGTCACCCCCGAGTACAACCACAGCTACCCCGCGTCCCTGAAGAACGCGATCGACTGGTTCCACGAGGAGTGGCAGGCCAAACCGGTGGGTTTCGTGTCGTACGGGGCGATGAGCGGCGGTCTGCGGGCCGTCGAGCACCTGCGGCACGTCTTCGCCGAACTGCACGCGGTGAGCATCCGCAACGGGCTCACCTTCCCCAACGCGGGGGATCTCTTCGGCGCGGACGGCCTCCCTGCGGACGCGGAGGGCACCGGCGCGGCCACCAAGGAGATGCTCAACCAGCTGGAGTGGTGGGCCGACGCGCTGCGCACGGCCCGCGCGCGCAGCCCGTACGGCGCGTTCGCCGCCTGACCGGGGCGGGGCCGGGCCGGGCGGGGCCGGGCGGGGCCGGGCCGGGCACACCGTACGCCCCGCCCGTCCCCTCCCCGCCCCTCCCGTCAGCCGACGACCGTGATCCGGTCGGCGGCCGGAGCGTCCAGCGGCTTGGCCGCCGAGGAGTTGGCGGTCAGGTACGACTCCAGCGCCCCGAGGTCGTCCCCGCCGACGAGCGGGTCGGTGCCCTTGCCCAGCGTCGGGAGGCCGTCGCCGCCGCCCGCCAGGAAGCTGTTCATCGCGACCCGGTAGGTGGCGTCCGGGTCCAGCGGCTCGCCGTTCAGGCGTACCGACCCGGCGTCGATCCGGTCCGCGCCGGACTTGGTGAGGTCGAGCGTGTAGGTGAAGCCGTCGGACACCTGAAGGATCTTCGGCGACGCCTCGTTCGCCCCGCTGACCTGCTCGCGCAGCGCCTGGAGCAGCTGGGCGCCGGTCAGGCCGACGAGGTTGACGGTGTTCGAGAACGGCTGGACCGTGAAGCCCTCCGCGTACGTCACCACCCCGTCGCCCTCGTCCCCGGACGCGGCGTGCACCAGGTCGGCGCGGATGCCGCCGGGGTTCATCAGCGCCAGGTCGGCGCTCGGGTCCTGCTCTCTGGCGTGTGCCAGCTGCGCGTCCGCGATCAGGTCGCCGAGCGGCGTCTCGGGCGTGCCCGCGCCGCGCCCGCCGATGTCCTCGCTGATCCAGCCGATGGCCTTGCCCGCGACCGGGGCGGCCAGCTTGTTCCAGCGGTCGATGAGCCGGGTCAGGTCCGCGGCCCTGGGCTGGTCGCGGCGCACCACGTGGTGGGCGGCGGCCACCTTCGTGCGCACGATGTCCTTGGTGGCACGGTCGTAGGTGAGCGTCGTCTCGGTGAAGAGCTTGCCGAAGGAGGCGGCCGAGGTCACGGTGCGCGGGGTGCCGGAGGGGTCCGGGATGCTGCACGCGTACGCCTGGTGGGTGTGCCCGGTCACCAGCGCGTCCACCTTGGACGTGGTGGCCTTCGCGATCTCGGCCACCGGGCCGGAGATGCCGTCACCCGGGCCGGGGCTGTCGCAGTCGTAGTTGTACGCCGGGCTCGCCGGGGAGCCGCCCTCGTGGACGAGCGCGACGACCGCGTGCACGCCCTTGCGCTTGAGGACCTCGGCGTACTTGTCGAGCGTCTCGACCTCGTCGTGGAACTCCAGGCCCTTGACGCCGTCGGCGGAGACGATGTCCGGCGTGCCCTCCAGGGTGACGCCGACGAAGCCGATCTTCACGCCCCGGTGCTGCCAGATGTGGTAAGGCTCCAGGACCGGTTCGCCGGTCTTCTCGTCGGTGACGTTCGCGGCGAGATAGGGGTAGTCGGCGCCCGCGAACTTCCGGCCCTCGGTGTAGCAGCCGTCCTCGGGGTGGCAGCCGCCGTTCTGGAGGCGCTCCAGCTCCGCGCGCCCTTCGTCGAACTCGTGGTTGCCGACGGAGGTGACGTCCAGGCCCAGCCTGTTCATCGCCTCGACGGTCGGCTCGTCGTGGAAGAGCCCCGACAGCAGCGGGCTGGCGCCCACCAGATCGCCCGCCGCCGCCGTGACGGAGTAGCGCTCGCCCGCGCGGGCGTCGCGCAGGCTGGAGGCGAGGTACTCGGCGCCGCCCGCGTCCACCTGCTTCGTGGTGCCGTCCGGCTGGAGTTCGGTCACCTTGCCGGAGGAGCCCTGCGGGGGCTCCAGGTTTCCGTGGAAGTCGTTGAACGACAGCATCTGCACGTCGACCGTACGGCCGTGGCCGTGGCCCTTGCCGTGCGCCGGCGCGGCGGCGCGGCTGTCGGCGGCGCCGCTCTCGGCGCCCGCCGGGACCGCCGCGCCGAGCAGTGCGGCGGCGGTGACCAGCGTCGCGGCGGTGGCCGTCAAACGGCCCGTACGGCGTCTGCGTTGGGGTGTCGCGGTCATCAGTCCTGGGTCCCTCTCTGGGTCGGATGCGGAGGAGGCCGACGGCAACCTACAGTCAACGCGCGTAGCGCGGCAGGGGGGTGACGGTGAAGACCGGGCATCCGGCGGGTGCGCGTACGGCTGTGGCCGGTGCGGTGTACGGGCGTGGCGGGGCGAACTCGGGCGAGTTGTCGCCGACGACGCCGACCGGATCGCCGCGCTCATGGCGACGGCGGCGGCACCGGACGGCGCTGCTCCGGACCCACTCCTCCAGGCCCTGTCGTCACAATGTCGCTTGCTGTGCGGCGTCTGGCACGCGTCCCCTCGGCCCTTCGGGCCTGGGGAGGCCCCATGCCTCGGCCCTTCGGGCCTGGGGAGGCCCCATGCCTCGGCCCTTCGGGCCTGGGGAGGCCCCATGCTCGCCGCGTTGTCGGAATCGCTCAGGTACGGGCCCGGTACGAGGGCCATCCTCCGCCTTGCGAGCGCACGCACCAAACGCCGCACAGCCCGGCCTCCGGCCGGACGCCGTCATTTTGACGACAGGGCCTAGGCTCGCCCCCATGAGTGACGTGGTGGTGATGGACGAGGTGTCGCCCGAGGCAGTACGGGAGGCACAGGACCTGATCGACGCGGCGGCCCGTACCGACGGGCAGCCCGCCGTATCCGAGCAGGGGCGCCTCCAGCTGCGCGGCGGACGGCGCGCGGGCGTGCGGCACCTGCTGCTGCGGGAGGGCGGGCGGCTGGTCGGCTACGCGCAGCTGGAGGACACGGACCCCGTCGAGGCCCCGGCGGGCGAGCTGGTCGTCCACCCGGCGCACCGGGGGCGCGGCCACGGCCGCCGGCTCGGGCAGGCGCTGCTGGACACCTCCGGGAAGCGGCTGCGCGTCTGGGCGCACGGCGGCCACCCGGCGGCCCGGCACCTCGCGCAGCTCCTGGGGCTGACCCTCTTCCGCGAGCTGCGCCAGCTGCGCCGTCCGCTCGCCGGGCTGGAACTGCCCGCACCGGCCCTGCCCGCAGACGTGTCCGTCCGCGCCTTCGTCCCCGGGCAGGACGACACGGCCTGGCTCGCGCTCAACGCCCTCGCCTTCGCCCACCACCCCGAGCAGGGCGCCCTCACCCAGCGTGACCTGGACGACCGCAAGGCCCAGCCCTGGTTCGACCCGGCGGGCTTCTTCCTGGCGGTACGCGGCGGGCGGCTGGTCGGCTTCCACTGGACCAAGGTGCACGACGAGGAGCGGCTGGGCGAGGTCTACGTCCTGGGAGTGTCGCCGGACGAGCAGGGCGGCGGCCTGGGCAAGGCCCTGACGACGATCGGGCTGCGCCACCTGGAGCGGGACCGGGATCTGCCGACGGCGATGCTGTACGTCGACGCCGACAACGCCCCGGCGGTGGCGGTCTACGAGCGCCTCGGGTTCCGCACCCACGAGACGGACCTGATGTACCGCACGGAGACCTGAGCCCAGGGTCTGCCGGACACTGCGGACGCTCTCCCCCGGGCGCGCGGAGCCGGTGCGTGAGGGGCCGGGGAGGGGGTGGTGCTTCCGGAACACTCAAGCGTGATGTGCGGCCGCTTGCGGCTCGTACATCATGCCGTTCCGGAAGCACCACCGCCGGACCGGCCCCGCCCACCACCACCCACCCGCGGCGCACCCACCTCCACACCCCGCGCTTCGCGCGGAAACGCGGTGATCCCCTGGCCGCCATGTTCGCTTAACCATGGATTCAAACTCGCTTGCGAGCATCGCGGAATGCAGCCAGCCGCTCGCTCCCCGCTCGCCGCGCCCGGTGACCCCGGTGCGCGGAACAATGGGGTCATGAGCCAGCCAGCCGCACCGCACGCCGCCCAGCCGACCGCACAGCCGTCTGTCGGGGCCATCGCCGCGCACCGGCCGCACACCGTGGTGGGCTCCGGCCCCGCGCTGGAGCCCGATCTCGACTCCGACCCGGACAACTACGAGGAGGGTCCGGGACCGGACGGCGGGCCCGGGGACCTGCCGCAGGGCCGCTTCCTGGACCGGGAGCGAAGCTGGCTCGCGTTCAACGAACGGGTGCTGGAGCTGGCCGAGGACCCCGAGACGCCGCTCGTGGAGCGGGCGAACTTCCTGGCGATCTTCGCGAGCAACCTGGACGAGTTCTTCATGGTCCGGGTGGCCGGGCTCAAACGCCGGATCGCGACCGGGGTCGCCACCCGCTCGGCCTCCGGGCTCCAGCCGCGCGAGGTGCTGGAGCTGATCTGGAACCGTTCGCGGGAGCTGATGGCGCGGCACGCCGCCTGCTTCCAGCAGGACGTCGCGCCCGCGCTCGCGGAGGAGGGCCTGCATCTGATCCGCTGGCCCGAGCTGACCGAGAAGGAGCAGGCCCGGCTCTTCACGCTCTTCCGGCAGCAGATCTACCCGGTGCTGACGCCGCTCGCGGTGGACCCGGCGCACCCGTTCCCGTACATCTCGGGGCTGTCGCTGAATCTGGCCGTGGTCGTGCGGAACCCGCTGAGCGGGCACAATCACTTCGCTCGGGTGAAGGTTCCGCCGCTGCTCGCCCGGTTCCTGGAGGCGTCGCCGCAGCGGTACGTGCCGCTGGAGGACGTCATCGCGGCGCACCTGGAGGAGCTGTTCCCGGGCATGGAGGTGCTGGGGCACCACATGTTCCGCGTCACCCGGAACGAGGACCTCGAGGTCGAGGAGGACGACACCGAGAACCTGCTCCAGGCGCTGGAGAAGGAGCTGATGCGCCGCCGCTTCGGGCCGCCCGTGCGGCTGGAGGTCGAGGAGTCGATCGACCCGTACGTGCTGGACCTGCTGGTGCGCGAGCTGAAGGTCGGCGACGCGGAGGTCTACCCGCTGCCCGGCCCGCTGGACCTGACGGGCCTGTCCGGGATCGCCTCCCGGCTGGACCGGCCGGACCTGAAGTACCGGAAGTTCATCGCGGGCACGCACCGCGACCTGTCGGAGGTCGAGTCGGCGTCCGCCCCCGACATCTTCGCAGCCCTTCGCGAACGCGACGTGATGCTGCACCACCCGTACGACAGCTTCTCCACCTCCGTCCAGGCGTTCATGGAGCAGGCGGCGGCCGACCCGGACGTGCTGGCGATCAAGCAGACGCTCTACCGCACCTCCGGCGACTCCCCGATCGTCGACGCGCTGATCGACGCGGCCGAGTCCGGCAAGCAGGTGCTGGTGCTCGTCGAGCTGAAGGCCCGCTTCGACGAGCAGGCCAACATCAAGTGGGCGCGCAAGCTGGAGGAGGCCGGCTGCCACGTGGTCTACGGGCTGGTCGGGCTGAAGACGCACTGCAAGCTGTCGCTCGTGGTGCGCCAGGAGGGCGACACCCTGCGCCGCTACGCGCACGTCGGCACCGGCAACTACCACCCCAAGACGGCCCGGCTGTACGAGGACCTCGGTCTGCTGACGGCCGACGCGCAGGTGGGCGCCGACCTGTCGGACCTCTTCAACCGGCTCAGCGGCTACTCCCGGCGGGCCACCTACCGGCGGCTGCTGGTGGCGCCCCGCTCGCTGCGCGACGGGCTGGTCTCGCGTATCCAGCGGGAGGTCACCCAGCACGAGGCGGGGCACCCGGCGTACATCCGGATCAAGGTCAACTCGATGGTCGACGAGGCGGTCATCGACGCGCTCTACCGCGCCTCGCAGGCGGGGGTGCGGGTGGACGTGTGGGTGCGCGGCATCTGTGCGCTGCGGCCGGGCGTCGCCGGGCTGAGCGAGAACATCCGGGTGCGGAGCATACTCGGGCGCTTCCTCGAACACTCCAGGGTCTTCATCTTCGGCAACGGAGGTGAGCCGGAGGTGTGGTTCGGGAGCGCGGACATGATGCACCGCAATCTCGACCGCCGGATCGAGGCGCTCGTCCGGGTCACCGACCCCGGGCACCGCGCCTCACTGAACGGGCTGCTGGAGAAGGGGACTTCGGACACCACCGCGTCCTGGCACCTCGGCCCGGACGGCGACTGGACGCGGGTCGCACACGACGCCGACGGCCAGCCGCTGCGGAACATCCAGGAAATGCTGATCGACGCCCGGAGGCGCCGACGTGGCCCAGCTACATGAACCGCCCTCGGCGTACGCCGGGCGTCCTGTGCGAGCGAGGGGTGGCGCGGGCGCCGCGGGCGACGCCGGGGAGGGGCTGTGATGGGGCGGCAGCGGGATTCGGTCGCGGAGGGCTCGGGCGTGGGGCCGCCGGGGGCGGACGAGCGGGGCGAGCTGGTCAGCGCGGCCTCCGGCGGGCAGACGTGCCACGCGCCGAACGGGGCAGGGGTACCGGGGGCGCCCGGCGCATCGGTGGCGCCAGACGCACCGGCCGTACCCGGCGCACCACCCGTACCCGGCGCACCACCCGCGCACGGCGCCCAGGACAGCGCCGGTGAGGTGCTCGCCACGTATCTGCGCGCGCAGGCCACCGAGTTCCTGCGCAGCCTGCGCGTGCACGGCGAGAGCGCGGGCAGCGTCGAGGCCGCCGCGGAGGCCACCGCCGCCGTACGCCAGCTGCGCCGCACCGCCCGGCGCCTCGGCGGCGCGCTGCACACTTACCGCGCCCTGGTCGACACCGGCTGGGCCGACGAACTGCGCGCCGAACTGAGCTGGCTCTCCGGCACCCTGGCCCGCGAGTACGCCTACGCCGCCCGGCTGGACCGGCTGCTCGGCGCGCTGCACCGGCTCGCGAGCGACGGCGGTACGGGCGGCCCGGCACACGGCGGCCGTGCCGGTGCCGCGGGCGGCGGATCGCCGGGCGGCGGCGCGCTGCCGGTGGGCGCCGCCCGCGCGGGCGCGCTGCTGGAGCGGCAGCTGACCCTCTCCCGCACGCGGGCGCACTCGGCCGCGCTCCAGGCGCTGGGCTCCTCGCGGTTCCACGCCGTCGCCGACGCGGTGGCCGTGCTCGCCTCCGAGACGCCGCTGGTGCCCGAGGCGGACGGCCTCCCGGTGGGCGACTCGCTGGTGCCGCTCGCCGAGCAGGCGCAGCGGCGGCTGGCCGAGGCGCTCGACCTGCTGCCGCTGGCCCGCGCGGAGCACCCGTACAACGCGGAGGCGCTCACTCGTTCACTGGCGGTCGAGACGCAGGGGGACACCTCCTGGCACCAGGTACGGCTGCTGCTGCGGCTGCACCGGTACGCGCGCGAGGTGCTGCGCGGCGCCGACGCGGCCGGGGCCCGGGACGGAGCCGGGGCCCGTGACGGGGCGCCCGGGGCGGTGCTGGCGGACCAGCGGGACCTGTGGGACGCCGACCACCGGCTCGGCCCGGCCAGCCGCGCGCTCGACCGGCACCGCGACGCCGCGGAGGCCGCCGCCGCGGCTGCCGCCGCAGCCCGTACGCCGCGCATCGCCCCGGCCACCGCGTACGCGCTGGGCGTGCTGCATGCCGACCAGCGGCACGAGGTCGAGGCGGCCCGGTTCGCGTTCGGCCGCCTGTGGACGCCGAGATCGCCGGCGCCTACGAGGGCCGCGCCGTGACACGGGCGGGGGAGCCCGCGTCGGCGCCGGACGGCCCGGACGCTCCGCGCCCCGTACAGGCGGCGGGCTGCGTGCTGTGGCGGCGGCGCCCTCCGTACGGGGCGGGGATCGAGATCGGCCTCGTACACCGGCCCCGCTACGACGACTGGTCGCATCCCAAGGGCAAGCTCAAGCGCGGCGAGGAAGCGCTGGAGGCCGCGGTGCGGGAGGTGCGCGAGGAGACCGGCATGGCGTGCGCGCCCGGCGCCGCGCTGCCGAGCACCCGCTACGCCACCGAGGACGGGCGGCCCAAGCGGGTCCGCTACTGGGCGGCCGAGGCGACCGGCGGCTCCTTCGCCCCCAACGACGAGGTGGACCGGCTGGTCTGGCTGCCCCCGGCCGAGGCCCGGCACCGGCTGACGCACGAACGGGACCGGCTGCTGGTCGACGCGCTGCTGTCGGTCCTGCACGCGGCCTGACTCCGGCCCCGGCCTTGGCCCCTGGTGTTGCCCCGGTCGGCCCCGGCCCCTGCGCGCGGCCCGGCCCGTCCGGTTCAGGCGAGCGGTGCGAGCGCGTCCCAGCGGACGGTCAGCTCCCCCTGGCGCCAGCGGCGGGCGTCGTCCGCGAGCGGCCAGTGGCCGCCGAGCGCCTGGGCGGCGCGCACCCAGCGCTGCCGCGCGCCCAGGGCCCCGTACGGTGCGGCGCTCGCCCACGCGCGGTCGAAGTCGCGCAGGAACGCGTGCACCCGCTCGCCCGGCACGTTGCGGTGGATGAGCGCCTTGGGCAGCCGCTCGGCCAGGTCGGACGGCCGGGCCAGCGACGCGAGCCGGGCGGCGAAGGTGACGGTACGGGGCCCGTCCGGGCCGAGCGCGACCCATACGTGCCGCCGCCCGATCTCGTCGCAGGTCCCCTCCACCAGCAGCCCGCCCGGCGCCAGCCGCCCGCACAGCCGCGCCCACACGGGCTCCACCTGGCCCTCCGGGTACTGGCGCAGCACGTTCGCGGCCCGGATGAGCAGGGGCGCCCGTTCCGCCGCGACCTCGAAGCCGCCGCGGCGGAAGCGGAGTCCGGGCCGCTCCCAGGGCTGCGCGGCGGCGACCCGGGCCGGGTCGATCTCGACGCCGAGGACCTCGGTGTCCGGCCGGGTCCGGCGCAGCCGCAGCAGGAGTTCGACGGCCGTCCAGGGCGCGGCGCCGTAGCCGAGGTCGACGGCCAGTGGCGGTTCGTCCGCACGACGCAGCGCGGGGGCGTGGGTGTGGGCGATCCAGCGGTCCATGCGGCGCAGGCGGTTGGGGTGGGTGGTCCCGCGGGTGGCCGACCCGACGGGGCGGCTGGGGGCGCGGCCGGACATACGGCGAGCCTACGGGGGCCGCGCCCGCCCGTACGACCCGCCTGTCCCGGAGGCCCGCGCGAACGAATAGAGTCAAGCTTCGGCAAAGACGAAATGCGGGGCAACCCTCCCGGTGTTGTGCGGGTTGTTTCCGTCGTGGAGGAGGCACCGGGCCCGTGAGCCAGCAGGTATCGAGGTTCAGTGGTCCAGGTGGCGTCCTCGCCGCACGCTCCCGGCTGCGCCGCGCCGCGCGGGCCCCGCGCCGGGTGGCGATGCTGAGCGTGCACACCTCCCCGCTGCACCAGCCGGGCACCGGCGACGCCGGCGGGATGAACGTCTACATCGTGGAGCTGGCCCGGCAGCTCGCCGCCCGCGGCGTCGAGGTGGAGATCTTCACCCGGGCGACGACCGGCGGCCTGGCCCCCACCGTCGAACTGACCCCCGGCGTGCTCGTGCGGCACATCGACGCGGGCCCGTACGAGGGCCTGGCCAAGGAGGAACTGCCCGCCCAGCTGTGCGCCTTCACGCATGGCGTGATGCAGGTGTGGGCGGGCCACCGGCCCGACCACTTCGACCTGGTCCACTCGCACTACTGGCTCTCCGGCCAGGTCGGCTGGCTGGCCTCGGAGCGCTGGGGCGTGCCCCTGGTGCACACCATGCACACCATGGCGAAGGTCAAGAACGCCGCCCTGGCCGAGGGCGACACCCCCGAGCCGCCCGCGCGCGTCATCGGGGAGACGCAGATCGTACGGGCCGCCGACCGGCTGATCGCGAACACCGCCGAGGAGGCCGAGGAGCTGGTCCACCACTACGACGCCGCCCCCTCCGGCACGGCCGTCGTCCACCCCGGCGTGAACCTCCACCGTTTCCGCCCCGCCGACGGCCGCGCCGCCGCGCGCGACCGGCTCGGCCTGCCGCAGCACGCGCTGATCCCGCTCTTCGCGGGCCGTATCCAGCCGCTGAAGGCGCCGGACATCCTGCTCCGCGCCGTCGCGATGCTCGTACGGGACGACCCGGCGCTGCGCGGCAGGCTGCTGGTCCCGGTGGTCGGCGGGCCCAGCGGCAGCGGGCTGGCGAAGCCGGAGGGGCTGCAGAAGCTGGCCGCGCGGCTGGGCATCACCGACCTCGTGCGCTTCCGGCCGCCGGTCGGCCAGCGGGAGCTGGCGGACTGGTACCGCGCGGCGAGTGTGCTGGTCATGCCCTCGTACAGCGAGTCCTTCGGGCTGGTCGCGGCGGAGGCGCAGGCGTGCGGCACCCCGGTGGTCGCGGCGGCGGTGGGCGGGCTGCCGGTTGCGGTGCGGGACGGCGAGAGCGGTTTCCTGATCGCCGGACACGACCCGGCGGAGTACGCGCGTGCGCTGCGCCGCTTCGTGGACGACGGGACCCGTACGGAACGGATGGGCGCGGCGGCGGCCCGGCACGCCCAGCGCTTCGGCTGGGACGCGACCGCCGCCACGACGGTGGACGTCTACACCGATGCGCGGCAGGCGCGGCGCGGTCACCTACGATCCCTGCATGGCTGAGGCGGAGGCGGAAGCACAGGCGGGGAAGTCCGGCGCGGCGGCACGACAGGAGCCCCTGGCACGACAGCAGTCCCCGGCACCACCGGAGCCGGTCGCGGTGATCGAGCGGGTGCTGGGGGAGTCCGGGCTGGAGTGGGAGAACCCGGCCGAGGGCAGCTACGTCGTCACGCTGCCAGGCACCCGGAAGCTGTCGACGACCTGCTCGCTGATCGTGGGGCGGCACTCCCTCTCGGTCAACGCGTTCGTCGTGCGCCACCCCGACGAGAACCACGCCGAGGTGCACCGCTGGCTGCTGGAGCGCAACACCCGCCTGTACGGGGTGAGTTACGCGATCGACCGGCTCGGCGACATCTACCTCGTGGGGCGGCTCCCGCTGAGCGTGGTCACCCCCGAGGGGCTGGACCAACTGCTGGGCACCGTCCTGGAGAACGCCGACGGCTCCTTCAACACCCTGCTGGAGATGGGCTTCGCGAGCGCGATCCGCAAGGAGTACGAGTGGCGCGTCTCGCGCGGCGAACCCACCCGCAACCTGGCGGCGTTCACCCGGCTGACGCGGCCCTCGGACACCGGCGCGGCAGACGAGGAACCCCGCCGCACCGAGTGACGGTTCCGGTGGCCCGCGCCCGGGTAGCGATCCAGGAGGCCCCGACAGTCCGCACAGGGAGGGCTCATGAGCGAACACAGCTTCGATGTCACCGACGCGTCGTTCTCCGCGGACGTCGTGGCGGCCCCCGGTCCGGCCCTGGTGCACTTCTGGGCGGAATGGGCCGGACCGTGCAAGATGATCGCGCCGCACCTCGACGCACTCGCCGAGGAGTACGGCGGGCGGTTCGTCCTGGCCCGGCACAACATCGACCAGCAGCCGAGGACGGCGCCCCTGTACGACGTCCAGGGGATTCCGACGCTGCTGCTCTTCCGGGGCGGCGAAGTGGTGGCGCGGAAGGTCGGTGCCCACAGCGAGGGCCAGCTGCGCGAATTCCTCGACGCGCACCTCTGAACCGCCGGCCGGTCAGGCCCGGGTCCCTTCGGCGGGACCCCCAGTGGGGCCCTCGCCTGCGGTCGCTGCGGCTGCGGCTTCCGCCGGTCCCCGCCGCGGCGCCGGGGCCGGGGCCGGCGCCTCGTCGGCCGGGACCCGGCGCAGCAGCAGCCCGTACCCCACCGCCGTCACGGTGCCGATCACCGCGCTGGCCGCCCACAGCGTGTCCGCCCCGAACCGGTCGATGACCAGGCCGCCCAGCAGCGGTGCGGTCAGCGAGGCGACCGACCAGGACATGACGTACATCCCCTGGTACCGGCCACGGCCGTGGGTCGGCGAGAGGCGCACCACCAGGCCCATCTGGGTGGGCGAGTTGATGATCTCGCCGAGCGTCCACACAGCCACCGCGAGCACGTAGAACGCCACCGAACCGGCGAACGCGTGCAGCCCGAAGCCGTAGCCGGTCAGCAGCGCGGAGACGACGAGCAGCCTGCCGGGGTCGCGGTGTTCGATGAGGCGGGTGACCGGGATCTGCAGCACCACGATCAGCAGGCCGTTCGCCGCGATGACGAGCCCGAAGTCGGTGCTGGAGAAGCCGTCCAGGCCCATCGACACCGGCAGGGCGACGTACCCCTGCTGGAAGAGGAGCGCGAGCGCCAGGTTGAGGCCGACGACGGCCATGAAGCGGCCGTCGCGCACCACCGTGCCCATCGAGACGGCGGCGCTTCCCGCACCCCCGGCCGGGCCGGCACCGGCACCGGTCCCCGCCCCCGGCGCGCCCGTCCCCGTCCCCGTCCCCGTCCCCTTCCCCTCCGCCTCCGGCCTCGACTCCGGCAGCTTCGCGAAGACGAGCAGCGCGCACGCCAGCACCATCACGGCCTCGCCGACGAACAGGAAGCGGTAGCTGTACTGGGCGATCAGCCCGGCGGAGGCCGACGCGACGGCGAACCCCATGTTCAGTGCCCAGTAGTTGAGCGCGAAGGCGCGCACCCGGTCCTGCGGGGCCACGATGTCCGCCATCATCGCCTGGACGGCGGGCCGGGACCCGTTGGTCGCCATGCCGACCGCGCACGCCAGCACCGCGATCGCCACCGGATGCTCCACGAAGCCGAGCGCCGCCACCGACAGGGACGTCGAGACCTGGGCGATCAGCAGCGTCGGCCGCCGGCCCAGCCGGTCCGCCAGCACCCCGGCGCCGAGGGAGGAGACGACGCCGCCCAGCCCGTACAGGGCGCCGACCAGTCCGGCGTACGAGGCGGAGTAGCCGCGCTCGACCGTCAGGTAGAGCGCCAGGAAGGTGGCGACGAAGGCACCCAGCCGGTTGATGAGCGTGGTGGTCCACAGCCACCAGAACTGGCGGGGCAGCCCGGAGACGCTCTCGGTGAGGGCTCGGCGCATGCCGGACGGAGACATGGGTGACCCCTTCACGTGGACGGGAGGTGCGGGTGCGCGTGCGGTGCGCCGCCGGGCGGCGCGGCCCGGAGGTAAGTACCCCTGGCGTTACCCGCACGTTACGCACGCCAGCGCGCGCGAGGCCATCGGATTGACGGACCGCGTCAAACGACGGCCGGACGCGACCGCCGAACGGGGTCGATTAGTCTCGGAGCATGGCCGACGCACCGTACAAGCTGATCCTCCTCCGCCACGGCGAGAGCGAGTGGAACGCCAAGAACCTGTTCACCGGCTGGGTGGACGTCAACCTGAACGAGAAGGGCGAGAAGGAGGCGGTCCGGGGCGGCGAGCTGCTCAAGGACGCCGGGCTTCTCCCCGACGTCGTGCACACTTCCCTCCAGAAGCGCGCCATCCGCACCGCGAACCTCGCCCTCGTCGCCGCCGACCGGCACTGGATTCCCGTCCACCGCAGCTGGCGGCTGAACGAGCGGCACTACGGCGCCCTCCAGGGCAAGGACAAGGCGCAGACCCTCGCGGAGTTCGGCGAGGAGCAGTTCATGCTCTGGCGCCGCTCCTACGACACCCCGCCGCCGGAACTGGCGGACGGCGCCGAATGGTCGCAGAGCGGTGACCCGCGCTACGCCGACATCCCGAGCGAGCTGCGCCCGCGCACCGAGTGCCTCAAGGACGTCGTCACCAGGATGCTGCCGTACTGGTACGACGGCATCGTGCCGGACCTGCTCACCGGCCGCACGGTCCTGGTCGCCGCGCACGGCAACTCGCTGCGCGCGCTGGTCAAGCACCTGGACGGCGTCTCCGACGGGGAGATCGCCGGGCTCAACATCCCGACCGGCATCCCGCTCTCCTACGAGCTGGACGCCGACTTCCGCCCGCTCAACCCCGGCGGCACCTACCTCGACCCGGCCGCCGCGGCGGCGGCCATCGAGGCCGTCAAGAACCAGGGCAAGAAGAAGTAGCCCGCCGCGCACAAGCCCCCTGCCTGCGGTCTCTCCGCCGGCAGGGGGCTCGTTGCACTTTCGCGAACCGGACCACCTGGAGCAGCCGTGATCAACTCGGCGGGTTATCTGAGCGCATTCTCCTACGAGGGAATCGAGATCAACAGGGCCCAACCCGCACAGCTGACAGGAAAAGTCCCCGACCAGAAAGCCGCACGCCTGCTGACCGAATTCGGCCTGCCGCAGCAACTCGGGGACGACGTTTTCTTCCATGACATCGTGAGCAGTTGCATCACGATGGGGGAGCAGCTTCGGGAGGTCGGAGGCGCCACGCCAACCGAGGTGGACGACCTGCTGTATCTCGGAGCCGGGGTGCGTGCCGGAGTCCTGCTGCTCAACGGGCGTACCGGGGAAGTCCTGTCGTGGAGCAACGAGCAGACCACCCTGATAAACACCCACCTTCAGCTCTTCCTCGAGTTCATCTGCGGAATCCAGGAAAAGATCAACGAACTGGAGGAAGCCGAGGGACTGCCCGGTGGGACATACGACGAACTCATCGACCGCGTCCTGCGGTCCCTGGCGGTTATCGACCCACAGGCACCCGCTCAATCCGGGGATTACTGGGACGGAATGCTCCGGAGCCTCCTCTGACCCGGGGCAGCGTTCCGGTCCGTGGCGTGTTCCCCGCCGTGCCGCCTCGCTCGCGGGCCGTCCGAGGGCGATCGCGCCGGCCGATGGTGGCGGCTGGCGGCCGGGCGCCCCTCCGCTCCCGGACCAGCGAAACGCAAGCAGCCGCCACGCGCAGGGCCTGGGCCGGTGCCGGGGTGGCGCCGGGCCCAGGCCCTGCGTGGTCGGCCGGTGCCGGCCGGGGGTCAGCCGCAGCAGCCGCCGCACTGGCAGCTGCCGCCGGACTGGCAGCCGCAGCCGCAGCCGGGACCGCAGCCGCAGGCGCCCAGCAGGGGCAGCGGCGTGCGCTCCGCGGAGCGGTCGGGGGACGTGGGCGCGTGCTGGTGTGGAGACTCGGACATGAGTACCTCCTCGGCAAGGGTTCCCGCCATTGCACGCCCGGCCGCGACGCCGGGGCAAGGGCGCATGCCCCGCGCATCCGCCCCGTACGGGAGCGCTCCGCACGCCCCTCGTACGTCACCCCGCCGGGCGCGCCCACCCGGTCACGCGCTGGGCGCGGTTACGCGTTCTCGACCGGGGCCGTCCCGTCGGTGGGCACCGCGTTCGGGTCCAGCTCGTCCGCGTAGTCGCCCGTCACCAGGTAGACGACGCGGCGCGCCACCGAGACCCCGTGGTCCGCGAAGCGCTCGTAGTAGCGGCCGAGGAGGGTGACGTCGACGGCCGTCTCGATGCCGTGCTTCCAGCGGTCGTCCATCAGGTGCTGGAAGAGGGTGCGGTGCAGGTCGTCCATCTTGTCGTCGTCCTGCTCCAGCTGGAGCGCCAGGTCGACGTCCTTGGTGATGATCACCTCGCCCGCCTTGGCCATCAGCCGCTGCGCCAGCTGCCCCATCTCGAGCAGCGTGGCCTGGAGGTCGCGCGGCACCGGTGAGTTGGGGAAGCGCAGCCGCGCGACCTTGGCGACGTGCTGGGCGAGGTCGCCCGAGCGCTCCAGGTCGGCGCTCATGCGCAGCGAGGTGACCACGATCCGCAGATCGGTGGCGACGGGCTGCTGCCGCGCGAGCAGCTGGATGGCCCGGGTCTCCAGGTCGCGCTGGAGGTCGTCCACCTTCTCGTCCGCCGCGATCACGCTCTCGGCGAGCTTCAGATCCGCGTCCAGCATCGCCGTCGTGGCGCGCCCGATGGCTGAGCCGACGAGCCGCGCCATCTCGACCAGGCTGTCGCTGATGGAGTCGAGCTCCTCGTGGTACGCGTCCCGCATGATGGTCCTTCCCTCGCATGGCCTATTCATGGGAGCCGGGCCCCCCTGGTGATCTGGCGCACCAGATCGTTCGACCGTCCGGCGCGGGGGCGTGGCGTACGGCGCCCGCGCGGTCACCCGGCGGTGTCATCCGTCGCCTACCGTGTGCCGGACGGTCTCACACGCTCACGCTCCGCCCGAAATGCGTCCGCCTCCGACCTCCCAAGTGAATCAGCTCCGACACCGAGGTGAACTCTGGGGGACGAGTGTTCGAGTCCGCCCCGAAGGGGCTGGGGCACGCTCCCGGATGCCGCATAACCTGGACACATGGACGTGAACGCGGCAGTCGCCGCAGTGGCAGCGATCGCCGGGGTGTGCACCGGCGTGATCGCCATGCTGGCGTTCCGCTGGAGCGAGCGCGAGCAGACGCGTCCCACGCGGAGTTCGCTGCACTCCGAGGCGGTGCTGCCGCCCGGCGTCGACACCGTCCTGTCCGTACTGCGCTCCTCCGCCGTCGTCCTGGACGAGGCGGACAACGTGGTCAAGGCCAGCTCCGCCGCCTACGCCCTGGGGCTGGTGCGCGGCGGCAAGCTGGCCGTCGAGCCCATGCTCCAGATGGCCCGCGACACCCGCCGCGACGGAGAGATACGCCAGGTCGAGCTGGACCTGCCCCGGCGGGGCACGGGGCGCGGCGAGGCGCTGGCGGTCTCCGCGCGGGTGGCGCCGCTGGGCTCCCGGCTCGTCCTGCTGCTGGTCGAGGACCTCACCGAGGCCCGCCGCATCGAGGCCGTCCGGCGCGACTTCGTGGCGAACGTCAGCCATGAGCTGAAGACCCCGGTCGGCGCGCTCTCGCTGCTCTCCGAGGCCGTCTCGGACGCGGCGGAGGACCCGGAGGCGGTGCTGCGCTTCGCCGGCCGGATGCAGAACGAGGCGACCCGGCTGACCAACCTGGTGCAGGAGCTGATCGACCTCTCCCGGGTGCAGAACGACGACCCGCTGGAGGACTCCGAGCCGATCGGCGTCGAGGGGCTGGTGGGCGAGGCCATCGACCGGTGCAGCCAGACCGCGGGGAACAAGCAGATCACCCTGGTCTCGGGCGGTACGGCCGGGCTGCACGTGTGGGGCAACAGGGGCCAGCTCGCCGCGGCGCTCGGCAACCTCGTCGAGAACGCCGTCAACTACTCACCGGCCCGCACCCGGGTCGGCATCGCCGGACGCCGGATCGCGGCGCCCGGCGGAGACCTGATCGAGATCGCCGTGACCGATCAGGGCATCGGGATCTCGTCGATGGACAAGGAGCGGATCTTCGAGCGGTTCTACCGCGTCGATCCGGCCCGTTCCCGCGCGACGGGCGGTACCGGACTCGGTCTCGCGATCGTCAAGCATGTGGCCGCTTCGCACGGCGGGGAGGTCACCGTGTGGAGTGCCGAGGGTCAGGGCTCGACGTTCACCCTGAGACTGCCGGAAGCAGGCAGCGCGCGTGAGCGTGCCGAGGCGGTCCGGCGCAGCCGGACCAGCCTGAGCGGCGCACTGCAAGATCCCGCCGACTTCGAGGACGAAGACGGCGAAGAGACCTTCACTTCAGATCAACACCTTTCTGCCCCGGAGGTCCTCCCGTGACCAGAGTGCTCGTCGTCGAGGACGAGGAATCGTTCAGCGACGCACTGTCCTACATGCTGCGCAAGGAAGGCTTCGAGGTCGCCGTGGCGTCCACGGGGCCGGAAGGGCTCGACGAGTTCGAACGCAACGGCGCCGACCTGGTGCTGCTCGACCTCATGCTGCCGGGTCTGCCGGGCACCGAGGTGTGCCGTCAGCTGCGTGGCCGCTCCAACGTCCCGGTCATCATGGTGACCGCCAAGGACAGCGAGATCGACAAGGTCGTCGGCCTGGAAATAGGAGCCGACGACTATGTGACCAAGCCCTTCTCCTCGCGTGAGCTGGTCGCCCGGGTGCGCGCCGTGCTGCGGCGCCGCGGCGAGCCGGAGGAGGTCACCCCGGCGGCTCTGGAGGCCGGTCCGGTCCGGATGGACGTCGACCGGCACGTGGTCACCGTCTCCGGAGGCAAGGTCGACCTGCCGCTGAAGGAGTTCGACCTGCTGGAGATGCTGCTGCGGAACGCCGGGCGGGTGCTGACCCGGATGCAGCTGATCGACCGCGTCTGGGGCGCCGACTACGTCGGGGACACCAAGACGCTGGACGTGCACGTGAAGCGGCTGCGGGCGAAGATCGAGCCCGATCCGGGCGCGCCGCGCTACCTGGTCACGGTGCGGGGGCTGGGGTACAAGTTCGAGCCGTAGACCGCGCGCCGCGCGCAGGCCGTACGGAGGTCCGGCGGCGCCTGCGTGACGAGGGCCCCGGCCGCTTCCGCGGTGCCGGGGCCCTCGCACGTGGTGGCGCTCCTCGCTGGTGCCGGGCGCAGTGCCCGGGCGCCGGGGTCAGTGCCCGGCGTCGGTGCCCGCGGCCTCCTCGGCCGGGGCGCTCGCGCCGGGCGCGGGCTCTTCCTGCGCGCCCGGCTCCTCCTGCGTGCCCTGCTCGCCCTCGGCGGAGGCGTCCGGCGCGGGCTGCTCCCCGCCCTCGGTCCCCTCGGTGCCTTCCGCGCCCTCCGTCCCCTCGGGGGTGTCGGTGGACTCGCCGCCGGGCGTCTGGGACGGCGACGGCTCGGTGGGCTTGACGGTCGGCCCGAAGTCCTCGTAGGTGCCGTGCTCCTCGGGCATCACGGTGGCCCGCAGCTTGACGGAGCCGGTGCGGCTGAGGTCGAAGCTGAGCCGCGGGGCCGAGCCGTTCTCCAGGGCGGAGGTGCCGGTCAGGATGAGGGCGGAGGCGTTGCCTTTGCCGCCGAGCGCCAGCGCTCCGTGGGCGGGCACCTTGAGGGTCTCGCCCTTGGCCGGGGCCAGCTCCACCCGGACGCCGGCGACGTCGATGCTGATCCCCTGGAGGGTCTCGGCCTTGTCGCTGGTGTTGAAGAGCTTCGCGGTGACGGCCGCGGGGCCGTCGCCGTCCTTGCCGGTGGTGATGACGTTGACGGCCTGGATCTTGATGTCACCGACGCTGGCCGCGGCGTTGTCCGGCTGGATCTGGAGGGTTTCGGCGTCGTTCCCGGCCGCGCAGGCGGTGAGCGTGGCTGCGGAGAGCACGAGGGCGGTGGCGGCGAGGGTGCCGCGTCGAAGGCTGCTGCTCACGGCGGCGGCATCTCCTAGGACAGGCTCTGGCGGCCGAACGGCGTGCCCGGTCGCGGACGGTGGTGATCTGCTGAGGGCTCAGGTTACCGACCCCCTTCACGGGTTCCGCACCCGCCCCTCCGGGGTAGGGCCGCACGGCGGATGCCCCGTGTGCCCGAGCCTGGAATATCTGCCGTACATCCGCGAGCGGGGATTGGCCGTCCGGGCGATTGGCCGCGCGGGTGATTCACCGTACGGGCGAATCCCGGAGGGAATGTGAGAGGCCGGTGGAATTGATCAACTCGGCTCGCCGGAGATCAACTCAGGCTCGGGTCAATTCCGGGGAACGGCCGAACGGCCCAAGCCTTTGACACGGACAAAAGGTGCAAAACTCCGCGCGGGGCGCATGTTTCGGACCGGGAAGACGCGTGTTTCGTGCCGCGCGCAGACGTGCCCCGACCTGCGGATACCCGCCCCGAACGGGCTTCCGCAGCACGATCCGGGTGCCCTTGTCAAGCCCTGAAATATGCCCTGACCTGCGAAAACGTCATTCAGAACGGTCGGTTCCCGTGTTAGCATGGATAGTCACGGAAGGGGTACCTGACACATGACGTTCAAGGTTGGCGACACCGTGGTCTATCCCCATCACGGGGCCGCGCTGATCGAGGCAATCGAAACTCGCCAGATCAAAGGCGTGGACATGACCTACTTGGTTCTGAAGGTCGCGCAGGGCGATCTGACGGTGCGTGTCCCGGCGGACAATGCGGAGTTCGTGGGTGTGCGGGATGTTGTCGGCTCGGAGGGGCTGGACAAGGTCTTCGAGGTGCTGCGCGCTCCGTACGCCGAGGAGCCGACGAACTGGTCCCGGCGTTACAAGGCGAATCTCGAGAAGCTCGCCTCCGGCGATGTGATCAAGGTGGCCGAGGTCGTCCGCGACCTGTGGCGCCGCGAGCGCGAGCGCGGTCTGTCCGCCGGTGAGAAGAGAATGCTCGCCAAGGCCCGCCAGATCCTGGTGAGCGAGCTGGCTCTGGCGGAGAAGACGAACGAAGACAAGGCCGAGGCTCTGCTCGACGAGGTCCTCGCGTCCTGACCGACCCCGAGAAGGAGACGTGGCCTGCCAGCGGCGGCCCGCCTCGCTTCACACATGCCGTGGTGCCCGGGATTCTTCCTATCCGGGCGCTGCGGCATGTCTGTCATCGGCACGTCTTTCACCGGTGATCTCTCGGCGGTAATCTCCCACCGGTATTCTCTGCTGCCTGCCCTGCGTGTACGTACCGTGCGTCGTGCGCCCCCCGCGGGTCGTACGCCTGCCGTGCCGTGCTCTGCTCTGGTGTGCCGGGCCCGGGCAGTGGACTCGACCGGTCGTCACGGAAGGGGCCGATCGAGCGTCGCGCCCGGCACGCTGTGGCCATACCCATCCCGGCTGAGGAAACAAACCTGAACGCGCAACCGAAGTCATCCGAGCCCGCCGGTCCCGTCACCGCCGCGGTGATCCCCGCGGCCGGCCGCGGGGTGCGGCTGGGCCCCGGCACGCCCAAGGCCCTCCGCGCGCTGAACGGCACCCCGATGCTGGTCCACGCCGTCCGGGCGATGGCCCGTGCGCGGGCCGTCTCGCTGGTGGTCGTCGTGGCTCCACCGGACGGCGCCGCAGAGGTGCGCCATCTGCTGGACGAGCACCTGAGCCACCGTTCGGCCGAGGACGTGGAGGTGGTCGTCGTCCCCGGCGGCGAGACCCGCCAGGACTCCGTACGCCTCGGCCTCGCCGCGCTCCCCGCCGACACCGGCATCGTGCTCGTGCACGACGCCGCGCGCCCCCTGGTCCCGGTCGACACCGTGGACGCGGTGGCGGCGGCCGTACGGGAGGGCGCGCCCGCCGTCGTGCCGGCGCTGCCCGTGGCGGACACCGTCAAGCAGGTCGAGCCCGCCGGGCGGCCCGGCGAGCCCGAGCCCGTGGTCGGCACTCCGGAGCGGGCGCTGCTGCGGGCCGTGCAGACGCCGCAGGGCTTCGCGTACAAGACGCTGGCCGAGGCGCACGCGCGGATCGCCGCGGAGGGCGACGGTGCCACGGATGACGCCGGGATGGTCGAGCGGATGGGCGTCCAGGTCGTGGTGGTGCCGGGCCACGAGGAGGCGTTCAAGGTGACGCGCCCGCTGGATCTCGTACTGGCCGAGGCCGTGCTCGCGCGCAGGAGGGCCACCGATGGCTTCTGAGGACCCGTCCGCGCCTCCCGCCGCGGTTGCGTCCCCGCGGCTGCCCGCGCTGCCGCTGGTGGGCGTCGGCACGGACGTGCACGCCTTCGAGCGCGGCCGTCCCCTGTGGTGCGGCGGACTGCTGTGGGAAGACGCGGAGTCGGGCGGTTTCGGGCTCGCCGGGCACTCCGACGGCGACGTCGCGGCGCACGCCGCCTGCGACGCGCTCTTCTCCGCCGCCGCCCTCGGCGACCTCGGCGCCCACTTCGGCACCGACCGGCCCGAGTGGTCCGGCGCCTCCGGCGTCGCCCTGCTCAGCGAGGCGGCGCGGATCGTACGGGCGGCCGGTTTCGAGATCGGCAACGTGGCGATCCAGGTCATCGGGGTGCGGCCGAAGATCGGAAAGCGGCGGCAGGAGGCCCAGGCGGCGCTCTCGGCGGCGGTCGGCGCGCCGGTCTCCGTCTCCGGCACCACCACGGACGGTCTCGGGCTGACCGGCCGGGCCGAGGGCCTGGCGGCCGTCGCGACGGCGCTGGTGGTGCGGGCGGCGGACGCGCCTCCGGGCTGACCGGCGGGGCACGGCGTGCGGTGCGGAGTGGGGCGCGGTGCGGAGTGCGGGAACCGGGTGGCAATCCGGGGGGCTCCGCATGCGCCCCCGGCCTGCGAGGTACCCCTTTCGCAGCACCCGCCACAAGCACCAGCCCGCAGCACCCGCCCGCAGGGAAGGACTCCCGTGACCGCCACCCTCTCGCAGGATCTCAAGACGACCCTCGACACCCCCGTCTTCGTCACCATCGCCACCATCCAGCCCGACGGCAGCCCGCAGCTCTCACCGGTGTGGGTGAAACGGGACGGCGAGGAACTGCTGATCTCCACGACGGCCGACCGCCGCAAGACGCGGAACCTGCGGCGCGACCCGCGGGTGACCGTCGTCGTGCAGCCGGCCGACGAGCCGTACACGTACGCGGAGATCCGCGGCACCGTGGAGCTGACGACCGAGGGCGGCCAGGAGCTGATCGACGAACTGGCGCGCAAGTACGTCGGCAAGAGCTACGCCGAGTTCAACCCGCGCGCGGCCGAGGACGCGGAGCGCGTCGTCGTGCGCGTCACTCCCCGGAAAGTCGTCGGCCGACTCTGAGCGCGTCGGGGAACCAGGCACGGGGCGGGCCGAGGTCCGTCTACCCTTGACGCGTGACTCTTCGCCTGTACGACACCAGCGCCCGGAAGACCCGCGACTTCGTCCCGCTCCAGCCGGGCTGCGTCTCGATCTACCTGTGCGGTGCCACGGTGCAGGCGGCCCCGCACATCGGGCACATCCGCTCCGGCCTCAACTTCGACATCATGCGGCGCTGGTTCGAGTACCAGGGCCTCGCGGTGACCTTCGTCCGCAACGTCACCGACATCGACGACAAGATCATCGCGAAGTCCGCCGACCAGGGCCGCCCCTGGTGGGCGATCGGGCACGAGAACGAGCGCGCCTTCAACGCCGCGTACGACGCGCTGGGCTGCCTGCCGCCCACCCACGAGCCGCGGGCCACCGGTCACATCCCCGAGATGATCGAGATGATGAGCACGCTCATCGACCGCGGGCACGCGTACGCGGCGGACGGCAACGTCTACTTCGACGTGCACTCCTACGGCGACTACCTCGCCCTGTCCAACCAGGAGCTGGACAACCTCCGCCAGCCCGCGGGCGAGGGCGAGACCGGCAAGCGCGACCCGCGCGACTTCGCCCTGTGGAAGGCCGTCAAGCCCGGCGAGCCCAGCTGGACGGCGCCGTGGGGCGAGGGGCGGCCGGGCTGGCACCTGGAGTGCTCGGCGATGGTGCACAAGTACCTGGGCCGCGCCTTCGACATCCACGGCGGCGGCGTCGACCTCGTCTTCCCGCACCACGAGAACGAGATCGCCCAGTCCCGCGCGTACGGCGACGAGTTCGCCCGCTACTGGGTGCACAACGCCTGGGTGACGATGAGCGGCGAGAAGATGAGCAAGTCGCTCGGCAACTCGGTGCTGGTGGGCGAGATGGTCAAGCACTGGCGCCCCATCGTCCTGCGCTACTACCTGGGCACCCCGCACTACCGCTCCACCATCGAGTACAGCGACGACTCGCTGCGCGAGGCCGAGACGGCGTTCGCCCGGATCGAGGGCTTCCTGCACCGGGTGGTGGATCTGGTGGGGGACATCGAGCCCGCCGCCGAGGTGCCCACCGCCTTCGCCGAGGCGATGAACGACGACCTGGGCGTGCCGCAGGCGCTCGCCGTCGTGCACACCACCCTCCGGCAGGGCAACTCCGCGCTGACCGCCGACGACAAGGAGAGCGCCGCGGCCCGCTGCTCCGAGCTGCGGGCCATGCTGGGCGTACTGGGCCTCGACCCGCTGGACCCGGTGTGGCGGGCGGCGGACGGCGGCGGCGAGGCGGGCGGCACCCAGGCCGACCTGCACCAGGTGGTGGACTCGCTGGTCTCCCTGGTGCTCGAACAGCGGCAGGCGGCGCGGCAGCGCAAGGACTACGCCGCGGCGGACGCCATCCGCGACCAGCTCCAGCGCTCCGGGCTGGCCATCGAGGACACTCCGGCGGGCCCGCGCTGGGAGCTGGGCGGCGGCGGGCGGTAGGGGCGGGGCCGGGCCCCGTACCCTGGAGACTTCCGGACACCCGTGAGCAGCACCTCGGCAGCCCGTCGGGGCACGTCCGGCCCGGCCGTTCGACCGACGGCGGCAAGCGGATTCGACGGCAGCAAGCAGAGAAGTAGGTGGCCTCATGGCCGGGAACAGCCAGCACAACCGGCGTACGTCCAAGAAGAAGGGCCCGCAGGTCGGCAGTGGCGGTCAGCGCCGTCGGGGGCTGGAGGGCAAGGGCCCGACGCCGCCCGCCGAGATGCGCAAGGGCCACGCCAAGCAGCGTGCCGCGCAGGCCAAGGCGCGCCGGGCGCAGGGCAGGCCCAGCGGCGGCGGCGGCCCGCGGCGCGGCGGGTCGAAGGGCACCTCCGAGATGGTCGTGGGGCGCAACTCGGTGCTGGAGGCGCTGCGCGAGGGCGTGCCCGCGAGCATCCTCCACGTGCAGCAGTTCATCGACAACGACGAGCGGGTGCGCGAGGCGCTGCGGGTGGCCGGGGAGCGGGGCGGCATCCACCTGATGGAGGCGCCCCGGCCCGAGCTGGACCGGATGACCAACGGGCTCAACCACCAGGGCATGGTGCTCCAGGTGCCGGCGTACGAGTACGCGCACCCGGAGGACCTGACCGCCGCCGCCTACGACGACGGCGAGGAGCCGCTGATCGTCGCGCTCGACGGGGTGACCGACCCGCGCAACCTGGGGGCCGTGGTGCGCTCCGCCGCCGCGTTCGGCGGGCACGGCGTGGTCGTCCCGGAGCGGCGGGCCGCGGGCATGACGGCGGGCGCCTGGAAGACCTCGGCGGGTGCCGCGGCGCGTATCCCCGTCGCGCGGGCGGCCAATCTGACCCGCGCCCTGGAGGCGTACCAGAAGGCGGGCGTGACGGTCGTCGGGCTGGCCGCGGACGGCGACACGGAGCTGCACGAGCTGAACGTGCTGGACGGGCCGGTGGTGATCGTGATCGGCTCCGAGGGCAAGGGGCTCTCCCGGCTGGTCGGCGAGACCTGCGACCTGCGGGTGCGGATTCCCATGCCGGGCGGCGCGGAGTCGCTGAACGCGGGCGTCGCGGCGGGCGTGGTGCTCTACGAGGCGTCCCGCAGGCGCGCCTGACCAGCGGCTCGGCGGGGCTTGACGGGTCTCGGACACTCGGGGCGGTCAAGGCAGTGTCTTAAGCGTCCGTCACTCGGTTAGATGAGTGTGGACACCAGAACACCCCGCAAGAGCGTCCCGCCGGGCCGTCGGAACGAGGGGGCCGAAAAGGGCGCAGCGCGCGGATTCGTCGACGACGAGTACGTGCTGAGCACGGTCAAGGTCCCGTGCGACCCCGCGCAGGTCGTCGTGAACCACGCGAGCTTCCGGGTGCGGCTGGCCGGGCCCGCGCCGCGGAACTCCGCTTTCGACATCGCGCGCGAGCGGGCCGCCTGGGAGCGCGGCGTCCTGGCGGCGGCGGGGCGCACGGGCACGGCCGGTGCGGGTGCTGCCGGTGCGCTGAGCGCCCGGCGGCGGCGCCCGCCCCTCGTGTGGAGCGGTCGCACCGGGCCGGGCGACACGGGGGCGACGCGCCTCCTCCAGGCCGTACGGGTCCCGGCCGCCGGGCTGGGCACCGTCGTCGCACCCCGCCCGGAGCACCCGGGCCATCCGCAGTACCCGGGCCACCACGGGCACCCGGGGAACCCTGGCCACCAGTCGCACCCGGGCGGGTACGGCGCCGGGTACGCGGGCGAGCAGCCGCTGGACGCCGACACCCAGTCCATCCCCCGGATCGTCGGTCCGCGCGGCCCCCAGCCCTCCGAGACGACGCAGCCGCTGCTGACCGGGGTCCGTCCGGTCAGCAGCGCGTACGACGAGCCGGGCGCCCCCGGGCCGTACGGCACACCGGAGGCGGGCGGCGAGGCCGCGGAGTACGGCGCGGCGGAGCACACGGCGCAGTACGGCGCCGCGGAGCCGCACGCCCCGGACCTGCCGAAGCCGGGCACGCCGGCGTCCGCGCGCCGGGTCAACTCCGTGCGGCACGCGTACTATCCGGGCCGCCGGATGAACCTCGGCGTGGTACTGCTGCCGCTGCGGATCTTCCTCGGCTTCATCTCGATCTACGCCGGGATGGGCAAGCTCTGCGACCCGGTCTACTTCGACGGCGGCGAGCGCGGCTCGATGGTGACCTGGCTCCGTTCGCTGGAGCCGTGGGGGATCGCCACGCCGCTGCACGAGTTCGCGCTCGCGCACCCGGTCGGCGCCGGGCTCACCATCGCCTTCCTCCAGGTCATCGTCGGTGTGCTGACGGTGTGCGGGCTCTGGCAGCGGCTCTCCGCCGGCGTCGGCGTACTGCTCTCGGCCGCCCTGATCATGACCGTGAGCTGGCGTACGGTGCCCGCGTACGACGCGCCCGACATCATCTACCTCGCCGCCTGGAGCCCGCTGATCATCGCGGGTGCTCCCGTCTACTCGGTGGACGCCCGGCTCGCGGGCGAGGCGTGGCGGCGGCTCGGCCCGCGCGTGGAGCTGGCGGACCTGCGGCGCCGGGTGCTGCGCCGGGGCGGGACGCTGGCCGCCGTGGTGGCCGGTGCGGCGCTGCTGGTGGGCGCGCTGCTGGGCGGCGCGGTGCGCTCCTCCCAGACGGTGACGGTGCCCGGTCCGGGCGAGCCGCCGACGAACCAGCTGCCGGGCTCCGCGCTGCCCCGGGAGCCGGGCCCGAGCGGCGGCCCGGACGGGCGCGAGCGGAGCGGGCGGTCACCGGACGCCGTCCGTTCGCCGAGCCCGTCGGCGTCCAGCCCGGGCACGCCCGGCGCGCCCTCCGGCGGGCCGAGCACACCCGCCGAGCAGCAGACCGTACAGGCGCCGCAGCAGACGGCGCCCCCGGCCGCCGAGCCGCCCCCCGCCACCGCGCCGACCGCGGGTGCCACCTCGGGCGTGGAGGTGCCCGCCGGGGACGGCACGACGGGCACCTCCGGCGGCGACGGCGGCGCCGCGCCGGACGGGAGCGGCGGTGCCGCCCGCGAGGGGAGCGGCGGGTCGGGCGACCGCGGGAGCGGCGGCGGGTCGCTGGGCGGCCTGCTGGGCGGCTGAGTCCGGGGACGACCGGCGTCGGGTGGGCCGTGCTGTCGGACCGGTGCGGTGGGCCCGGTGCGGTGGGCCCGGTGGGCCGTGCGTCTCCTGGCTCGGAGAGGATGGCGCCATGCCGCGCCATGTCTACGCGATCACCCCGGATGCCCGTGCCGGCAGCCCCCGTCCTGCCGAGGACGCGTACGTCCGGGTGGTCGCCGCCTTCGCCGAGGAGAGCGGGGCGGCACACCTGTCCGTCCGCGAACCCCTGCTTGTCCCCGGCCCCCAGTCCTTCGGCCGTGAGCCGAGGGTCGCGGGCCACGGCCTGAGCGGACTGTTCCCCGACGACCTGGACGGTTTCCACGACGGCGCACAGGTGTCCGTGCCGGTCGCACTGCGGCTGGTGCGGGTCATGCTCCGCGACGCCGGGGCCTGGTGCCGCCTGGAGGCGGACGGCGTCCTCGCTGTTCACGTCGGAGACGACCACCACGTGTACATCGGCAGCAGCACACCCTGCGAGGCGGCCCTGGCGCAGGCGGGCGCGCTCGGGTTCACCGCCACGCGGCTGCGGGACTCCCCCCACGACGCCACCTATGACGAGGAGCCGGGCGAACAGCGCTCCGCGGACGACGTGTTCTGGGCACGGCTGGCGTGGTGCGTCTCCACGGGGGAGGCGGCGATCCTGGAGGAGCAGCCGGTCCTCAACGTCTCCCGTCGGCACCGGCTGACCACCGGCAACCTGGAGTCGATCCGCGCACGGCTCACCCCGCGCGCACGACTGGCCGTCTGGCCGACACTGTCGGCCGACGTCGCCGCCGTTCTGGCGGATCTCCCCGACGACGGGGCCGAGTTCGTCTGGGAGGACGACGACGGGCGGATACGCAGCACCTTCGCCGACGAGTCGCAGTTCGCCGACGTCGCGGCGCGGATGGCGGGCGCACGCGCCGCAGCCGTCCTGTCCGGGTACGTCTCCCGGCGCCGTCCGCTGATGACCGGCGTACTGCCGGACGCCGACGGCGTACTGCGGGCACGCTGGCGCAGCGACCCCGCCCCGGCCGACCGCAGCTGAGACCCCCGGCCCCCGTCAGCCGCCGCCCAGCTCCCGCGCGGCCTCGGTCAGGTCCTTCGCCGTGTCGATCGCCCGCCAGTAGGCCCCCTGCGGCAGCGGGAAGCCCGCCAGCCTGCGTTCGCGGGCCAGTCGGGGGAAGGTCGTACGTTCGTGGTCGCCGCGCTCCGGCAGCAGGTCGGCGAAGGCGGCGGAGAAGACGTAGACGCCCGCGTTGATCAGGTACGGGGACGGCGGCGACTCGATGAAGTCCAGCACGTGCCCGAACTCGTCGGTCTCCACGGCGCCCCAGGGGATGTGCGGGCGGGCCAGCGCGAGGGTGGCCGTCGCGTCCCGTTCGGCGTGGAAGTCGGCGAGCCGGCGCAGCGAGAAGCGGGTCCAGATGTCGCCGTTGGTGGCGTACCAGGGCTCGGCGGGCCGTGGCAGCGAGGCCGCGGCGAACTTCAGCCCGCCGCCCCGGCCCAGCGGCTCGTCCTCGATCACCGTGCTGACGCGCAGCGGCAGTTCGGTACCGGCCAGCCAGTCCTGGAGCACCTCGGCGAGATGGCCGCAGGAGACCACGGCGTCGGTGACGCCCTCGGCGGCCAGCCAGGCGAGCTGATGGCCGATGATCGGCACCCCGGTGCCGGGGATCTCGACCATCGGTTTGGGCCGGTCGTCGGTGTACGGGCGCAGCCGCGACCCCTGGCCGCCTGCCAGCACCACGGCTTGGGTGGGGTGCGCCGCCTCGGGCGGGACCCCGGGCTCCCCCGGGGGGTGCGCGGCGTGCGGGGCGTACGGGTCAGGCTGCTCACGGGTCATGCAGCGCAGCCTAAGCGCTGTCCTGTGCTCTCCCGTGCCCTCTTGTGTCCTCTCGTGCTGTCCCGTGCTGTCCCTGGGGGCGGCTCAGCGCAGCTGGGCGACGCCCGTGGCGAAGGAGGTGTCGCAGACGGGGCGGGCGAACGCCTGGGCGCGGTGCGAGGCGCCGTACTTCTGGACGGCCGCGCGCCCGAGGGCCTGCGCGATCGATTTGCAGTGGCGGGCCAGCGACGGCTTGCGGTTCATCTCCTTCTGGAGGCTGGTGAGGGCGGCGCCCGGGTCCCGTTCCCGCAGTTCCGCGATCAGGCGGTCCCGGAGGAGTTCCTGCGGGGTGCGGGGGGCGTCGGCGCCCCGTGGGGAGGAGGCCTGGTCGGCGGCGGTGAGGACCTGGGTGCCGGTGGGCGAGGTGGTCGCCCACGGGACGCGGGTGACCGCGAGCGTCCCGGACAGGACGAGGACGACCGGGAGGACGAGAGCGAGGGATCGGCCGATGCGGCGGGCTGCGTGGTTCACGGTGGCGATGGTAGCGGCGGGTGATGATTTGGCGACATTTGGTCACTCTTCCGGGGGACGAGGAACTTCGCCGCGTCCGCTGCGTGTTGACGCCGGGAATCGAAAGAGGGCCGTACCTCCTGATACTGCGGAGGTACGGCCCCACTCGTGGCACGCTGTCCAGCCGCCGAGGGCGGCCCCGGCGGTCAGCGGCTGAGGCGGTCAGTCGCTGAAGCGGTCAGTCGCTGAGGCGGGCGCCCGTCGAGGTCGAGAACACGTGGGTCTCACCGGCGCGCGGCACCACGTGGATCACGGAGCCCTTGGCCGGGACCTCGCGCCCGCTGACGCGGATGACCAGCTCCTCGTGGTTACCGCCGAGCTTGGCGCTGCCGTAGACGTACGCGTCGGCGCCCAGCTCCTCCACGACGTTCACGTCGACGGCGAGGCCGGCGGGCTCGTCCTTGGAGAGCGCCTTGCCGTTGCCCTCGACGAGGTCGAAGTGCTCGGGGCGGCAGCCCACGGTGACCGTCGTGTCGCCCTTGCTCGACGCGGTGGCCAGGGCCTCGCGCTCGACCGGCACGATGCTGTTGCCGAACTTCACGCCGCCGTCGGTGATCGGCACCTCGACGAGGTTCATGGCCGGGGAGCCGATGAAGCCCGCGACGAAGAGGTTCTCCGGCTTGTCGTACATGTTGCGCGGGGTGTCGACCTGCTGGAGCAGGCCGTCCTTGAGCACGGCCACCCGGTCGCCCATGGTCATGGCCTCGACCTGGTCGTGCGTGACGTACACGGTGGTGATGCCCAGGCGGCGCTGGAGGCTCGCGATCTGCGTACGGGTCTGCACCCGGAGCTTGGCGTCGAGGTTGGAGAGCGGCTCGTCCATCAGGAAGACCTGGGGCTCCCGGACGATGGCCCGGCCCATCGCGACGCGCTGGCGCTGACCGCCGGAGAGCGCCTTGGGCTTGCGGCCCAGGTACTCCGTGAGGTCCAGGATCTTGGCCGCGTCCGCGACCTTCTGCTTGATCTCCGACTTGGGCACGCCCGCGATCTTCAGCGCGAAGCCCATGTTGTCGGCGACGGTCATGTGCGGGTACAGCGCGTAGTTCTGGAACACCATCGCGATGTCCCGGTCCTTCGGCGGGAGGTGAGTCACGTCACGGTCGCCGATGCGGATGATGCCCCCGTCCACGTCCTCCAGGCCGGCGAGCATCCGCAGCGAGGTGGACTTGCCGCAGCCGGACGGGCCGACGAGGACGAGGAACTCGCCGTCCGCGATGTCGATCTCGAGCTTGTCGACGGCCGGCTTGGTCTGGCCCGGGTAGATCCGGGTCGCCGCGTCATAGGTGACCGTAGCCATGTTCTCTTCTCCTTCACCGGCAGGTACGTGCCGGACGATCCGTAGTAAAGGTCTAGTCCTCAGATGGGGACGTCGGGTGACGTTAACCCGTGGGCCGCGGCTTTGTCAGTAGCCCGGGGGCAGCCGTTCCCGCCCCCGCGAGGCAGGGGAAACTCCCCGTCAGCGGCTCGTCGCGGCCAGGTACACTGACGGGCACGCCGCCTTAGCTCAGCTGGTTAGAGCATCTGTCTTGTAAACAGAAGGTCGTCGGTTCGAATCCGACAGGCGGCTCGAGACAAGGATCAGGCCGCCCTTCGATCCCCGACCGTGGCCTGGTCCTTTCGTACGACGAGGAGACTGCCCGGTGACCGAACTCGCACTCGGGCCCAGCTGGCTCGATCCGGACTACCTGATCCAGACCTTCGGCCTGGCGGGCATCCTGATCATTGTTTTCGCCGAGTCGGGCCTGCTGATCGGCTTCTTCCTGCCGGGCGACTCGCTGCTCTTCACGACGGGGCTGCTGGTGTCGACCGGCAAGTACCTGACCCAGCCGCTGTGGCTGGTGTGCCTGCTCGTCGTCATCGCGGCGGTGGTCGGCGACCAGGTCGGCTACCTCTTCGGCCGCAAGGTCGGCCCGGCGCTCTTCCGGCGCCCGGACTCCCGGGTCTTCAAACAGGAGAACGTCGAGAAGGCGCACGAGTTCTTCGAGAAGTACGGCCCCAAGTCCCTGGTGCTGGCCCGCTTCGTCCCGATCGTGCGGACGTTCACGCCGATCATCGCGGGCGTCAGCGGGATGAACTACCGCCTCTTCGTCATCTTCAACGTCATCGGCGGCATCCTGTGGGGCGCCGGCGTCACGCTGCTGGGCGCCGGGCTGGGCCAGATCGACTTCGTGCACGCGCACATCGAGACGATCCTCATCGGCATCGTGCTGCTGTCCGTGCTGCCCATCGTCATCGAGTACCTGCGGGCGCGGCGCGGCTCCGCGAAGAAGGCGGAGGCGGAGGCGTCGGAGCGTTCGGCGGACGACGGCCAGGGGCCGGGCGGCCCCGGCGGTAGCGGTAGCGGCGGCAGGAAGTCGAAGCGCCGCGGCCGCCACGCGATGCGCTGACGCCGCCGTCCGGCCGCGGCGCGACCTGGAGCTGGCGGTGCCGACCGACAGGTTCCGGCGGTACCCGGCGGGCGAGCGCCGGGCCTGAGGGCCGTCAGGCCCAGTCGCGGCCGGTGCGCCCGCGCTTCACGTCCGCGCGCTGCTTCTTCTCCCGCAGCCGCCGCTCGTTGATGCCGCGCGGGATCTTCTTCTTGCGGCGGGGGCGCGGCGGCGGCGCCGTCGCCTCCGCCAGCAGCGCCGTCATGCGGACGGCCGCGGTCTCGCGGTTGCGCCACTGGGAGCGGTGCTCGCTGGCCCGCACCACCAGGACGCCGTTCACCAGCCTGCCCGCCAGCCGCTCCAGGGCGCGCGCCTTCCACACCTCGGGCAGCGACTCCGTCCTCGCCAGGTCGAAGCGCAGCTCCGCCGCGCTGTCGCTGGTGTTCACATGCTGGCCGCCCGGCCCGGAGGATCTGGAGAATCGCCAGCTCAGCTCGGCCTCCGGGAGGGAGACCGAGCCGCGGATGACGTGTGGACCGGACATGTGTCCATGATGCGGGCCGCGCGGGCCGCGCGTCACCGTGTTTTTCCGGCCGACGGGCGGTGCGCGCCGGAAGATCTGGCAAAGAAGGTAAAGAAACCTGGAACCCGCCCCTCGTCCGACTGCGTTGGGAAGGGTGAGAGGGTGAGGGTTCAGACCCTTCCCTGGGCCCTGGGTCCGGGGAGGCCCCAGAGTTCGCTGAGTTTCCTTAGAGAAGGGCATCTCCATGGCTGTAAGCCTGTCCAAGGGCGGCAACGTCTCGCTCACCAAGGAGGCGCCTGGCCTCACGGCCGTCACGGTCGGCCTCGGCTGGGACGTCCGCAGCACGACCGGCACGGACTTCGACCTCGACGCCAGCGCGATCGCCGTCAACGCGCAGGGCAAGGTCTACTCCGACCAGCACTTCGTCTTCTTCAACAACAAGGCCACCCCGGACCAGTCGATCGTGCACTCCGGTGACAACCTCACCGGTCAGGGCGAGGGCGACGACGAGGCGATCAACGTCAACCTGGCGGCGCTCCCGGCGGACATCGACAAGATCGTCTTCCCGGTCTCGATCTACGACGCCGACACCCGCAGCCAGAACTTCGGCCAGGTCCGGAACGCCTACATCCGCGTGGTCAACCAGGCGGGCGGCGCCGAGATCACGCGCTACGACCTGAGCGAGGACGCGGCGACGGAGACGGCCATGGTCTTCGGTGAGCTGTACCGCAACGGCGCGGAGTGGAAGTTCCGCGCCGTCGGCCAGGGCTACGCCGCCGGTCTCACCGGCATCGCGCAGGACTTCGGCGTCAACATCTGATACGTCTGAGGTTCCCGCGCTCCACGCGTACGCGGCGGCACCCTCCCGGAGTTCGGGGAGGGGGCCGCCGCGTACGCGTGGAGCGGTGCTCGCTCAGGACTCCAGGCGGGTGCGCAGCTCCTGGGCCACCGTGCTGACGTCCGCACGCCCCTGCTTCGCCGCGTCGACGAGGTCGGCGAAGGTCTCCGCGTCGGGCAGCGCCTTCGCGCCCGCGACGCGCAGGTAGGAGCGCGTCGCGGCGGCGGCGTAGAACTCGTTCATCGGGGACTCCAGCGGCGGGCAGACCACCAGCGTGTGCAGGAAGGCCGCGGCCCGCCAGGCGATGTCCGGCGCGGGCTGGTCCGCGACGAGCACGAGGTCGTTCTGATGCCGGGCGACAGCGGCCACCACGCCCGAGGGGTCCCACACGGTCGGGTCGGAGGGAAGGTGGTGCGCCAGCGCGCTCCACGCCCACTCCATCGTGATCTTCACAGTCCGAATCGCTCCTGGAAGTAGTCCCAATGCTCGGCGAACTCGTCGATACCGGCCAGGAACCTCGTCCGGTCCTCGTCCAGTTCGCGCTTCGTCGCTTCGGTGATCAGCGCGGTGACCGTCGTGCCCTGCTCCGCCGCGCGAGCCTTGAGGCGCTCGTGGAACTCCTCGTCCAGGCGGATCGTGACGTGCTTTGACATATTCCCACCGTACAGCGACCCCGCTGTACGCGCCATCGCGCGAGCGTGTCCGTACGGGAACGCTAGTCCGCGGCGACGTCTTGTCGCAAACCGGTCACCCTGGGTGACTTGGCGGCTCGGGCAGGCATGCCCAGGGCGGCGGCCGTAAGGGGGCGTGAAACCATCAGGGCGTGCTCGACATCGGCTACTCCCTCTCCGGGCGCTTCCCCGACCCGCCGCAGACCGACTACCACGCGGTGGACGTACGCACCCTGCGGCACGACCTCTTCTGCGGCGACGTCTACCTCGCCGACCTGGAGACGGACCGCGAACTGGCCACCGCCTGGGGCTGGTTGCCCGTGCTGGACTTCGGCTGGGCGCTGTGCGACATCGTCGAGCGGATCGACGCCGACCCCCTCGGCAGCCGGGCCGCGCGCATTCAGCGCGCGGAGCTGGACTTCACCGAGAGCACCGACCGCATGGTCTTCGAGCGCCGCTTCGGCTGGGTGGACATCACGGCCGACTGGCAGCGCGCGGACGCGCCGCCGCTGACCGTCCGGCACGACACGCTGCGCCGGGAGGCCCGGGACTTCCTCCAGGACCTCCTCGCCGACCTGATCGACATGCACGAGGGCCTCGACGGCAACCCCGTCGTCTGGGAGTTGCAGGCACGCTTCCCCCGCGTCTGAGCGGGCGCGGCCCCTTTCCGCGGCCCTGGGCGGGCCGGGGGAGGCCCGGTGATCGCTGCGTCGGCGGAGCCGTCCCCTGTGAGCCCGCTGCGGGGAGGGCCCTCAGGGACCCGCCTGCCCCGGGCCGTCCTCGATGCGGAGGCCCAGGTGGGCCGCCAGCGCCGGGGCCAGGTCCACCAGCTGCGCCGGGCTGATGACGGCCCCCGCCAGCCGGTCGACCCCGGCCGCGAAGCTCAGCTCCGTGACGTCCCGCAGGTCGACGTCCCGCAGGGTCACGTTGCTGAAGTCGGCCTGCCGCAGCGCGCATCCGGCGAAGCTCACCCGCTCCAGGCGCGCGCCGCCGAAGTCCGGCTCGACCAGGACGCAGTCCTGGAAGGTGACGTCCGTCAGCGTGGACTGGCGCAGATTGAGGAAGTCGATCTTCCCGCCGCGCACCAGGGTGCGGAGCAGCTGGGCGCCGTGCAGCTGGACGCCGCCCAGCCGGGCGTCCGTCAGCTCCACGTCGCGCAGCTGCGCGCCCGCCAGGTTCGTCCCGACGCCGAAGGCGCCGTCCAGCACGGTGTCCAGCAGCCGCGCCTGCCGCAGCACCGTCTCGTCGAGCGAGCAGCCGGAGAGGCCGCACTCCAGGAAGGTGGCGCCCGCGCCGTCCGCACCGCCGAGGTCGAGGCCGGTGAAGGCCAGCCCGTCGTAGTCCCCGTCCGGGTGCAGGCCGCTCTCCTCGTACGGCCGCAGGCGCGGCAGCTCGACCTCCGGGAGCCGCGGCGGGGCCACGCCGCCCGCCCCGCGCCCGCGCCGCCGCCCGCGCTTCGCGTCCCTGCCGCTGCCCGTACCCGCGCCCGTGCTCCTCGCCATGGTCACATCGTGCACCCCGCCACTGACAGTCCGTCCCGGCGGCGGGCCGGGCGGCGGCGCGGGGCAGCGCGCGGGCTTGACTTGAAGGGCCATTGAACTTGCAGGCTCGGGAACACAGCGGCCGATGCCGAGCGGCGACCCGCCGGGTGCCGTACCCCGAGGACAGGAGTTCCGCCATGCACGCCATCCGCCTGCACACCTTCGGCCCCGCCGAGAATCTGCGGTACGAGGAGGTGGCGGACCCCGAGCCGGGCGGCGGGCAGGTCCGGGTGGCCGTCGCCGCGGCCGGGGTGCACCTCGTCGACACGGCGCTGCGCGAGGGGCTCCGGCTCGGGCCCCTGCCGCTGCCGGAGCTGCCGACCATCCCCGGCCGCGAGATCGCGGGCACGGTGGACGCGGTGGGGGAGGGCGTCGACCCGGACTGGCTGGGGCGGCGCGTCGTCGCGTACCTCGGAACGGCCCCGGGCGGCTACGCCGAGCTGGCCGTCGTCGGCGTCGAGGCGCTGCACGTCCTGCCCGACGGGCTGGACGAGCCGCACGCCGTCGCGATGATCGGCACCGGCCGCACGGTGCTCGGTGTCCTGCGCGGCACCGATCTGGGCCCCTCGGACACCGTGCTGGTGCTCGCCGCGGCGGGCGGGATGGGCTCGCTGCTGCTCCAGTACGCGAAGGACCGGGGCGCACGCGTCGTCGGCGCGGCGGGCGGTGCGGCCAAGACGGAGACGGTCGCCAAGCTCGGCGCGGACGTGGCCGTGGACTACACCCGCCCGGACTGGGCCGAGCAGGCGCGCGCCCGGCTGGGCGGCGGCGACCGGCCCTTCACCCACGTCTTCGACGCGGTCGGCGGCGCGCTGGGCCGTACCGCGCTGGACCTGGTTGCCGTCGGCGGCACGCACCACGCGTACGGCAGCGCCTCCACCGGATTCGACGCGGACGGCGCCGTCGCGCCCGAGGCGGCGGAGGCGGCCGGGCGCGGTGTCACCGTACGGCCGCTCGACGGGGCGCGGCTGGCCGCCGACCGGGGGGCGCTGGAGAAGGAGGCGATGGCGCACGCGGCGGCGGGCACGCTGGTGCCGCTGGTGCAGCCGTTCCCGCTGGCGGAGGCGGCTCGCGCGCACCGTGCGCTGGCGGAGCGGGGCACGGTCGGCAAGGTCGTGCTGATGCCGGCGGCCTGGTGACCGGCGACTGGTAGCACCTTGGGCGTGTTTCGAAAGTAGCGGCGGTAAGGCCCGCGGCGCCTGGTGCGTGTGCTCGCAAGGCGGAGGAACGCCCTCGTAGCGGGCTACTCCCGGGACTATTCGCAGTGCACCGGGCTTCGGCCCGGTGGTGAAGCGAATCTGAGAGCTGCTCTGACTTCAGCTGTGTGCACGGATCCGCACTGTCCGCCTCGGCCAAGGTCAGAGCGGCCGGTTCTGCTGCTCGATGTACTGCTTCACGATGCTGAGCGGCGCGCCGCCGACGGAGCCGGCGAAGTACGAGCCGGACCAGAGTCGTTGTGCCCGCCAGTAGTGGCGGACCAGGTCAGGGAACTCCTGGCGGAGCCTGCGGGAGGACACGCCTTTGAGGGAGTTCACCAGCTTGGACACGGCGACCTTCGGCGGGAAGTTCACGAGCAGGTGCACGTGGTTGTTCTCGCCATTGAACTCGACCAGCTCGGCCTCGAAGTCCTCACACACGGCCCGCATGATCTCCTCGCACCGCGTCAGGTGCCGGTCGGCGAAGACCTTGTGCCGGTACTTCGTCACGAAAACCAAGTGGACATGCATGCGGAAGACACAGTGACGACCAGTACGAACGTTCTCATCGTTACCCATAAACCAACTGTGTGTCATGATCCGCGCGCAGCTTCGGTACAGCTTCCGCTTGTACCCGAGCGCCGGTCAGCGCATGGCGTTGGCGAGGGCGTTCGGGTGCGCGCGGGTGGTCTACAACGACGCCCTCAGGGCTCGGGAGACCGCCCGCAGTGAAGGCATGCCGTTCCCCAAGACCGGCGACCTGTCGAAGGCGCTGATCACCGAGGCGAAGAACACCCCGGAACGGGCCTGGCTCGGCGAGGTCTCGGCGGTGATCCTCCAGCAGTCGCTTCGCGACCTGGACACCGCGTACCGGAACTTCTTCGACGGCCTGACGGGCAAGCGCCCGCGCATGGGGGCACCGCGGTTCAAGTCGAAGCGGGACACCCGGCAGTCGGTCCGGTTCACCGCGAACGCCCGCTGGTCGATCACGACCGGCGAGAAGCTGCGCCTGCCAAAGATCGGCGACCTGAAGGTGAAGTGGTCGCGGACGCTGCCCTCCGTGCCGTCGACGGTGACGGTGGTCAAGGACAGTGCGGGCCGGTACTTCGCGAGCTTCGTGGTCGAGACCGGCCCCGAGGAAGTCCTCCCCGAGGTCACGCCCGAGGTGGGCGTCGATCTCGGTCTCGGGCCAGGAACCCACCCGAAGCCCTCACCCGTCCGGTGGGAGCAGGTGGGAATCCCCGGCCTTTGGGCCGAGGAGGATGTCAATGGCCGCGGGAGAAGGCGCGGTAGCCGCCCCGGTAGTAGGTGAGCGGCCCCGCGTCGGGCGTGTGCGGCAGCGACGCGGTCAGCACCCGCGCGATGACGAGGTTGTGGTCCCCGGCCCGTACGCGCTGCTCCGTACGGCATTCCACGAGTGCGAGCGCCCCCTCGGGCAGCGGTGCGCCGGAGGTCGCGCCCCGGCTGTGCGGGACGTCGCGGAAGAGCAGCCGGTCGCTCAGCCGCCCCTTCATCGCGAAGCGGGCGGCCAGCTGGCGCTGGTTCTCGGTGAGGAGGGCGGCGGCCCAGAGCGGCTGGCGTTCGAGCAGCTCGTCCATCCGGGAGCCGTCCCGCAGGCTGACCAGCACCAGCGGCGGGTCCAGCGACACCGACATGAAGGCCGTCGCGGTCATGCCGACGTCCTCGCCGCCGACCCCCTCCTCCTCGTCGTGCGCGGTCACCAGCACCACGCCCGCGGTCAGCCGGGACATGGCGGCCTTGAACTCGTCCTCGCTCACTCCTCCAGAATGGGGGATCGGGGACACGGTCTGCTCGTATGCTGCGTAGGACACGTCAAGAACGCTATAGCTCCGCCCGTCCCAAGACATCGGGCTGCGGAACCAGACGGGTCCTAGGTCGTGCCTCCCGGGCCACCCTCGCGAGCCCCGCCCCAGGGAGCGCTCCCACTCTGCGGAGTCAGTCGTACGCGTATGGTTGTGACTTGAGTCACAGACGGCATTTAGCGTTGACCCTGTGTACCGGGGAAACAGCTGACTGTGATTCAGTGGGGTTAAGCGTGCCTGCACGTGCATGTGCACGCGGAGGACGGACCGGCGACGTAGGTCCGAGGACTGCCGTACGACGCTTTGGGGGAGGCGATGGAAACCGAGTCGGAACCTTATGTCCGCCTCACCAGCCTGCGGAAACTGCATCAGGTCGTGGCACATCTGAACACCGCCCGCAGCCTCGCGGACACCCTCCAGGCCATCGCCGACGGCGTGGTGGACGGGCTGGGTTTCCAGCTGAGCATCGTCAATCTGGTAAGGGGCGACGGCGACCTCGTCGTCGCCGCCGTCGCCGGCAGCGCGAAGGCCGAGGCGACGATGTCCGGCCTGATCGGCTCCCGCGAGTCCTGGGAGCGCCGGCTCACGATGGGGGAGCGCTGGGGCGAGCTGCGCTTCATCCCGCACACCGAGGGCTGGGTCCTGGAGGACGACGACGTGCCGACGTGGCACTCGCCGGACGAGGTGTCCCCCGCCGCCGACGCCTGGCACCCCGTCGACCGCCTCCTCGCCCCGCTCTACGCCTCGACCAGCGAGCTGCTCGGCGTGATCTCTGTCGACCGCCCGGACAACGGCCGCCGCCCCAACGCCTGGCGCCGCGAGGCCCTCCAGATGTACGCCTCCCAGGCCGCCATCGCGCTGAGCAACGCCCGGCTGCGCGCCAACATGCAGCGCGCGCTGGTGCGCCTGGAGCGCGAGCAGCAGGCGCTGCGCTCCAGCGAGGAGAGCTTCCGGCAGGCGTTCGAGTACGCGCCCAGCGGCATGGCCGTGGCCGAGATGGGCGGCGACGAGCACGGCAGGCTGGTCCGTACGAACGACGCGCTGTGCCGGCTGCTCGGCCGCCCCGCCTCCGCGATGCGCCGCTACTCCTTCTCCGACCTCGTGCACCCCGAGGACATCGGCACCCTGCTGCGGACGTCCGCCGAGGGCGGCCGGGCGGAGCTGCGGCTGCGCCGCCGCGACGGCTCGTTCGTCTGGGTCTCGCTGCGCAACTCCGTGGTGGCGGACGCGGCGGACGGGCCGCGTTTCCTGCTCTCCCACGTCGAGGACATCGAGGAGCGCAAGCGGCACGAGTTGCAGCTCGCCCACCGCGCCAGCCATGACTCGCTCACCGGCCTGCCCAACAGCGCGGAGCTGCGCGCCCGGCTGACCAGCAGGCTCTGCGCGCACCCCGGCCGCCCCGTCTCCGGCGTCTCGCGCGCCGCCCCCTCCGCGCTGACCGACGTGGGCGCCAAGGGCGAGGACTTCGACGGCTTCGCGGCTGAGGAGCTGTCCGGGGTGCGGGGCGTGTGCGGCGACTCCCCGTACGACGTGCGGTCCTACCGCCCGCAGTCCGCCGACCCGCACCACGTGCACGCCGTGCCGCCGGAAGGCGCGGGTGACAAGGGTCTCGCCGTCCTCTTCTGCGACCTCGACGGCTTCAAGTCCATCAACGACCGCTACGGGCACCACTGCGGGGACGCGGTGCTGGTCGCGGTCGCCCAGCGCCTGTCCAGCCTGGTCAGGGACAACGACACGGTCGCGCGGCTCGGCGGCGACGAGTTCGTCGTCCTCGCGGACGGCGTCGGCCCGGCAGAGGCGCAGGACCTCGCGGTGCGGCTGCGCAACGCCATCATTCCGCCGATCCGCATCGACGGCCGGTCGGTGCGCGTCGGGGCGAGCTTCGGCATCGGCTGGGCGGGCTGCGGGATGACCGCCGAGGAAGTGCTCCAATCGGCCGACCAGCGGATGTACGTGGAGAAGCGGTCGCGCGCCAAGGGCCAGCGCCGGGCGGGCTAGTGCTGTGGCCGGGGAGGTGCACCAGCCGCGCGGACAGGTCCGGCGGCCCGCCTTCCCGCCGGCCCGCGGGGAAGATTCACCGGGCGTCCGGTCCGAGATCATTTCACCGTTGGCGTACGGGTCACCCCTGGGAGGTAAGCTCGGCCGGATACCTGACGCAGTAGGGAGTGACAGGGGATGACCGCCGAGAACAACGGCACGGGCACGCCCGAGGGCGACGACCCGTTCGCCTATCTGTACCGCCAGGAAGGCGGCTCGGACGGCACGGCGGCGGCTCAGCGGCCCGCGCAGCAGCCCGGCGTCCCCCGGCGCTCGTACAACGAGGTCCGGGCCGTCGGTGAGCGGCAGTACGGCGGCGCGCAGCAGCAGCCCCAGCAGCAGGGCGGCTACGGCTACCCGCCGCAGCAGGGAGCGCAGCAGCCGGGCGCACACCCCCAGCACCAGCCCAACGCGCACTACGCCGCACCCGAGACGATGCCCGGCGCCCGCGCCGCGCTGGGCCAGCCCGGCGGCCAGGGCCGCGCGCCCGGGGGTGGCCGGGGCCGTGGCGGCGGCAACCGCAACGGCCTGCTGGTGGGCGCTGTCGCGGTCGTCGCGGCGGTCGTGGTGGGCATCGGCGCGGCAATGATCTTCAACGACGGCGGCGACGCCGCCGAGGGCGCCGAGGCGGACAAGTCGGCGAGCGCGCCGCCGGCCGGCGGCGAGGAGCCGGGCAAGGGCAAGGACAAGACCGAGGACAAGGGCAAGGGCGACGGCAAGGACGCGGAGCCGAAGCCGGGCTCGCCCCCCAAGGAGGACGCGGCCACGCTGCGGCTCGACGGCGACGCCCACCTCGAGGACACCATCCCGGGAGCCAAGGGCAAGGGCGGCAACTACGTGGCCGGGATGAACAAGCCCGGTTCGGCGGCCAAGTGGGACGCCCAGCTCGAGAAGGGCGGAACCTACGACCTGTACGTGCGCTACAGCGTGCCCGGCAAGGACATGAGGCTCTCACTCGCGGTCAACGGCAAGCCGCATGCCACCGGCCTGAACATGAAGAACTACGCTAATGCGTCCGAGGGTGACTGGGAGAAGGGCTGGACGTACACCTACTCCACGGTGCAGATAGAGAAGGGCTCCAACTCCTTCGCGATCTCCTGCGGTGGCGGCGACTCCTGCAACGTGAACCTCGACCAGGTGTGGCTCAAGCCCCGCTAGCCCACGTGGGCCGCTCCGCTGCGCGCTACCCGACTGGGGCCCGTTCGGTCGCCTCGATCAGGGGCAGCAGTTCGGCGTACGTCGCCTGGTCGTACTCGCCCGCCGCCCGGGAGCGTACGGTCGCCGCCGACAGGGCCACCGCGCGGCTCAGCAGCTGAGGTTCGGGCAGTTGCTCGACCAGGCCGGAGAGCAGTCCGGCGACCGCCGAGTCGCCCGCGCCGGTCGGATTGCCGGTGAGTGTGGGCGGTACCGCCTGCCAGACGTGTTCCGGGCCGACCAGCAGCATGCCGTCCGGGCCCAGTGAGACGGCCACCGTGTGTGCTCCGCGCCGCCGTGCCTCGTGGGCGGCGCGCAGCGGGTCGCTGGTGCCGGTGATCCCGGCCAGTTCCCGTGCGTTGGGCTTCACCAGGTCGGGCCGCGCGGCGAGGCCTCGGCGCAGCGGTTCGCCGCTGGTGTCCAGCAGCACCGGCACTCCGGCGGCACGCGCCTCCCGTACGAGCGTCGCGTACGCGCCCACCGGCACGCCGGGCGGCAGGCTGCCGCACAGGGCGACCGCGTCGGCGTCGGCGAGCAGGGTGCGGCAGGTGGCGAGGAAGCCGTCCCACTCGGCGGGGGTGATCAGCGGGCCGGGTTCGTTGAGCTGTGTGGTGTCGCCGCTCTCCTCGTCGACCACGGCGACGGTGCGGCGGGTGGCCGCGCCCGAGGGGATCAGCGCGTCCGTCACCGTGCCGCGGTCCGACCCGGCGTTTGCGTCCGCCGGGGCGGGCGCGTCGGCGGCGACGGCGTCCGCCAGCAGCCCGCGCAGCTCCTCGCCCGTACGGCCGCCCGCGAAGCCCGTCACCACGGTGTCGTGCCCGAGGGCCGCCAGTACGCGCGCGACGTTCAGCCCCTTGCCGCCGGGCCGTGCGATCACCTCGGTGACCCGGTGCGAACCGTGCCGCTCCAGGCGGGGCACGCGGTAGGTGAGGTCGACGGCGGTGTTCGGAGTCACCGTGAGAATCATGCGGATCAACCCCTCGCGGACACGCGCCCGTCCCGGCGGTCTGCCGGCGGGCGTACGGATGCGCCAGCGATCATGCCACTGGCGGCCTCACCTGCGCAGCCCCCGCCGGGCCGCCGCGCCGCCGCCGCGCTCCACGGCGTACCGCGTGCGGCCGTACCGCCCGCAGCCGTACCGTCGGCGGCTGCGGCTCACCCCTTCGCCGGCGGCGGCACCACCCATTCGCCTTTGCGCATGACCGCGGTGAGGGCGAAGTGCTCGTCCAGCACCACCAGGTCCGCGTCCTTGCCGACTTCGAGCGAGCCCACCTGGTCGGCCACGCCCAGCAGCCGGGCCGGGTTGCCCGAGAGCGCCTGGACGGCCGCCTCGACGGGCAGCCCGTCCACCGTGACCGCGCGCCGCAGCGCCTCGTCCAGGGTGAGGGTCGAACCGGCGATGGAACCGCCGCCCGCGACGCGCGCCACGCCCTCGCGCACCTCGACCTCCAGCGGGCCCAGCGGGTAGAGGCCGTCGCCCATGCCGGCCGCGCCCATCGCGTCCGTGATGAAGACGACCCGTCCGGCGCCCGCGCTGCCGAAGGCGAGTTCCAGGACGGCCGGGTGCAGGTGGGTGCCGTCGTTGATCAGCTCGACGGTGACCCGCTCGTCCTCCAGCAGCGCGGCGATCGGGCCGGGGACGCGGTGGCCGAGGCCGGGCATCGCGTTGAAGAGGTGGGTGGCGACGGTCGCGCCCGCGTCGATCGCCTGCTGGGTCGCCTCGTACGTCGCGTCGGTGTGGCCGACGGCCGCGATGACGCCGCCGTCGGCGAGCATGCGCACGGAGTCGAGCCCGCCGGGCAGTTCGGGTGCCAGGGTCACCATCCGCGCGGTGCCGCGTGCGGCGTCCACCAGCTTGCGCACGTCCGCCGGGTCGGGGTCGCGCAGCAGGTCGGGGTCGTGCGCGCCGCAGCGGTTGCGGGCGATGAAGGGGCCCTCGAAGTGCAGGCCCGCCAGGTCCCCCTGCTCGGCCAGCTCGCTCAGCGCGCCCGCCTGCCGGGCGAGGTCGTCCAGTTCACCGGTGACGGTGGAGGCGACCATGGTCGTGGTGCCGTGCCGCCGGTGCGTGTCGATGACCTTGAGGGCTTCCTCGGCGGTGCCCGCCGAGAAGGACGCGCCGCCACCGCCGTGCACGTGCATGTCGACGAAACCGGGCACGATCCAGTGCCCGGTCAGGTCGTGCGTGGAGGGCTCGGCGGGATCGGCCGCCGCGAGCGTACGGCCCTCGACGGCCAGCCGCCCGCGGTCGGCCACTCCCTCCGGCAGCACCACCCGTGCTCCGGTCAGCACTTTGCGCTGTGTCGTCGCCGTCTTGGGCGTCATCGACTCGAAACCTCCGCGGAGTGTTGATCCCAGGCCAGAAGTCCCGCGCCCAGGCAGCCGGCAGCGTCCCCGAGGGCCGCCGGGACGATCGTGGGAAGCGGCTGGAAGGTCACCCGGTCCCGTACCGCCGCGCGCAGCGGCGTGAACAGCGTGTCGCCCGCCTCGGCCAGGCCGCCGCCGATGATCAGCGTGCGCGGGTCCAGCAGGGTCAGGCCGGTGACCAGCCCGGCGGCGAGCGCCTCGAGCGCGTCGTGCCAGACGGCCTTGGCGCGCGGGTCGCCGGACTCGACGGCCTTGGCGGCGTCCGCCGCGGTCGCCGACGGGTCTCCGCTGGCCTCGGCCCAGGCGCGGCCCACGGCGGCGGCGGAGGAGAGCGTCTCCAGGCAACCGCGCTGCCCGCAGGGGCAGTCCGGCCCGTCCGGGCGGATCACGACGTGGCCCAGTTCCCCGGCGCTGCCGTGCGCGCCCGGCTCCACCCGGCCGTCGATGCCGATGGCTCCGGCGATGCCGGTGCCCAGCGGCAGGAAGAGGAAGCGGTCGACGCCCTTGCCCGCGCCGATCCGCCCCTCCGCGAGGCCGCCGGCGCGCACGTCGTGGCCCAGCGCGACGGGAAGCCCATTGCTCAGCCGTTCGCGCACGAGGTCGCGCACCGGCACGTCCCGCCAGCCGAGGTTGGCGGAGTAGACGGCGATGCCGTCGGCCTCGTCGACGGTGCCGGGCAGCACGACCCCCGCGGCGAGGGGTTCGGCACCGAGGTGCTCCAGGCCGTACGCGCGCAGTTCGGCGGCGAAGGCGAGCACGGACTCGACGACGGCTTCCGGACCCTGCTCGCGCGGGGTGACGCGGCGCGTCTCGTACAGGGGGCGGTACTCGGGACCGGCGCCGATGAGGGCGGCCTTCATTCCGGTGCCGCCCACATCGAGGGCAATGACGTAGGAGCTCACAACGGACAGTCTCCCGTGCGGACGGCATAAAGGTCTAGTCCACTTACGTGATCTTTCTGTGTGACGTGCGCACGGCGGGCCGGTGCGCGCTGCCCGGATTCCCGGCCATGCGCCCCTCGCGCCCCCTCCGCGTCGCGTACGACCGGGAAACTCAGGTCTGGACCAATCCTATTTTTTACGGAGATGCCTGGTCAGCGCGCCCCTCGGTGGCCCCTCTACAGGTGATCTTGCCAGTGGTGTAGACCTTATGGGGAATACGGGACAGACTCACGTCCCGTCGAACGCGAGCGGGCCGAAATCGGCCCCGCGGGCGAGCACACAAGGAATTCACGACGTCCCGAAGCAGGGAGGGCACGGTGCGGCGACGGCGATTCCTGAGCCTGGCGGCGACAGGTGCGGCGAGTACGGCGGGGCTTGCGCTCGCCGGATGCAGTGACGATTCCCCGGCAGGCGGCGAAGTCGCGCTCAGCGTGGTGGCGGCCGACTACGGCGACCCCGGCGGGAACAACGGCTCCCAGCAGTACTGGGACGCGCTGGCCGACGCCTTCGAGCGGCGCAACCCCGGCATCTCCGTCGACGTCTCCGTGCTGCACTGGAACGACGTGGACGCGAAGGTCGGCGAAATGGTCAAGAACGGCGAGCCGCCGGACATCGCCCAGATCGGCTCCTACGCCAGCTACGCCGCCAAGGACATGCTCTACAGCGCGGCCGACCTCCTGCCCATACCCGTGCAGGCGGACTTCCTGCCCAGCCTGGCCGCCGTCGGCGAGGTGCACCGGGTGCAGTACGGGCTGCCGTTCGTCGCCAGCACCCGGCGGCTCTTCTACAACAAGGACCTCTTCGCCGGCGCCGGACTCGACCCGGACGAGCCGCCCAGGAGCTGGGGCGACCTGCGGGACGCGGCCCGCGCGCTGAAGGCGGCGGGGGTCAAGCACCCGTACGGGCTGCCGCTCGGCCCCGAGGAGGCGCCCGCCGAGACCATGATGTGGATGCTCGGCGAGGACGGCGGCTACACCGACACTACCGGCGGCTACGCCATCGACTCCGCCGCCAACACCGCGGCCTTCGAGTGGCTGCGGGACGAACTCGTCAGCCCCGGCCTCACCGGCCCCGACCCGGCCCGCACCGACCGGCAGCAGATCTTCGACGCGTTCAGCGGGGGCGACGTCGGCATGCTCAACGGGCACCCCACCCTCATGCAGCAGGCCGCGCGCGACAAGGTCCGCTACGGGACCACCCGGCTGCCCGGTAAGAACGGCCCGGCCGCCACCACCATGGGCGTCGCCGACTGGATCATGGCCTTCAAGAAGAAGGGCCACCGCAAGGAGGCCGGGAAGTTCCTCGCCTTCGCGTTCAGCGAGAAGAACCACTACGACTTCGTCAGCCGCTACGAGCTGCTGCCGGTGACCACCAGCGCCTCGGAGCGGATGCAGAGCGACGACGAGCGGCGCCACCTGCGCAAGTTCCTGGACCAACTGCCGACGGCCGAGTTCTACCCGGCGGGCAAGGTGTCCTGGGGCAAGGTCAGTTCGCAGATCAAGAAGGCGGTCGGCGAGGCGGTCGCACCCGACCGGAGCCCGGCGCAGGTGCTCGGCGCGGTCCAGCGGACGGCGGAGACGGCCGAGGCACAGGCGGACGGCTGAGGGAGCGCAGATCATCTCCGGGAGCAGGCGCCCCGGCAGCGGAGCCCGGAGCCGGACCAGGGGGCACGGGGCAGCCCGCGGGGAGTACGTTGGAGAGATGGCGCAGCACACGCGGGACGGCGGCGATCCCGGCGGTCCGGACGGCTCGGGCGGCCCGGGGAGTCCGGCCGTTCCGGCAGCTTCCGGTGCCGGTACGGCCGGGTCCGCCGTTACGGCCGCGGACGGCCTGTCGGCGCGCGACGTGGCCGTCCTCGCCGTCGAGCGCCGCGGCTGGCCCGGACCCGGTGCCAAGGAGCGCGCCATAAGGGAGCGGCTGGGCATCTCCCCCACCCGCTACTACCAGTTGCTCAACGCCCTGCTCGACGACGCCCGCGCACTCGCCCACGACCCTGTCACGGTCAACCGCCTCCGCCGCCGCCGGGAGTCCCGGCGGGCGAACCGCTGAGCGCCCGCGCAGCCGCACTGCCCGCAGCCGCACTGCCGCTTCCGGCGGGTACCCGTGCGGCGGGCGTGCCGCCCGATAGGCTCGGCGGCATGGGTAGCGACTCTCCTCCCGGCCCCGCTCTTCCCACCCCCGGCACTCCGGCAGGCCGCGCCGGGCTCGCCGCGCTGCTGGCGCGGCCCGCGCGCGCCGTGGTGGTCACCGACTTCGACGGGACGCTGGCGCCCATCGTCCCCGACCCGGAGCAGGCCCGCGCGCACCCGGACACCGTGCCCGTGGTGGCCCGGCTCGCCCCGCGGCTGCGCGCGGTCGCCGTGCTCACCGGACGCCCGGCTGAACTGGCCGTGCGCTTCAGCGGGTTCGCCGACCTCGCCGCCCGGCCGCCGTCCCCGCCGAACCTGACGGTGCTCGGCGCGTACGGCGCGGAGCGCTGGGACGCCGCCACCGGCACCGTCCGCGTCCCTGCGCCGCACCCCGGCGTGGCGCCCGTACGGGCCGCGCTGCCCGCGCTCCTCGCCGGGGAGCCGGGCGTCCACGTCGAGGACAAGGGCGGCGCGTTGGCCGTCCACACCCGCCGGGCCGCCGACCCGGCCGCCGCGTACGAGCGCCTGCGGGCGCCGCTGGCCGCGCTCGCCGCCCAGCACGGTCTGCGGGTCGAACCCGGGCGCCTGGTAATGGAGTTGCGTCCGCCGGGCATGGACAAGGGCCTGGCGCTGCGGGAGTTCGCGCGCGAGACGGGGGCCGGGGCGGTGCTGTACGCGGGCGACGACCTCGGGGACCTTGCGGCCTTCGACGCGGTGGAGGGCCTGCGTGCCGAGGGCGTGCCCGGCGTGCTGGTGTGCAGCGGGAGCGACGAGGTGACGGAGCTGTCCGGCCGCGCCGACCTCGTGGTCGACGGCCCGTCAGGGCTGCTGGCGCTGCTCGCCGCCCTCGCCTCCGCGCTGGAAGGCCCGGCCCTGGACGCGGACTCGACCCCCGACGCGGCCCCCGACACGCCCCCCGACTCGCCCCCGGACCCGGCCGCGCCCCCGGCCGCCCCGTGACCCGCGCCGCGCGGCTGCGCGTGGTCACCTGGAACCTGTGGTGGCGCTTCGGCCCCTGGCACCGGCGCCGGGAGGCGATCCGTACGGTGCTGCGCGCGCTGCGGCCCGACGTCGTGGGCCTCCAGGAGGTGTGGTCGGACGGCACCGAGAATCTCGCCGGAACGCTCGCCGACGACCTCGGCCTCCACTGGACCTGGGCTCCCTCCTCCCGCTCCGAGCGGTGGAACCGGCGGCTGGCCGGCCCCTCGTCCACGGCGCCCCCGACCGAGTACGGCGTCGGCAACGCCGTGCTCAGCCGCTGGCCCGTGCTGGACCGTACGGTCCTGCGGCTGCCCGCCGACGGTGCCCGCGACGACGGACGGCTCGCCCTGCACGCCCGGCTGGACGCCCCCGGCGGCCCGCTCCCCTTCTTCACCACCCACCTCAACTCGGCGCCGCACGACTCCGCGCTGCGCTGCGCCCAGGTCACCGCGCTCGCCCGCTTCGTCGCGGAGCACCGGGGCGGTACGGACTTCCCGCCCGTGCTCACCGGCGACTTCAACGCGCTGCCCGACTCGGACGAGCTGCGCCTGCTCGGCGGCCATCGCACCGCGCCCGCCGTCCCGGGCCAAGTGCTGCTGGACGCCTGGGAGTACGCCGATCCGGCGGCGCCGTCGGTCACCTGGGACCCGGCCAACCCGTATGTCGCGGAGACCTTCTCTCCGGGCGGGCGGATCGACTACATCCACGTCGGCCCGCCGGGGCCGGGCGGGCTCGGCCGGGTGTGCTCCGTGCGCCGGGCGGGCGACGGTCCGGTGGACGGGGTGTGGCCCTCCGACCACGCGGCGGTCACGGCCACGCTGGCGCTCTGAGCACAGCGCGCGGGGCGTGGACGGGCCGGCGCGCGCCGCACGCGGCCGTCTTCAGGCGGTGCCCGTGCCCCGCGCGCCCAGCGCCTCCAGCTGGGCCAGGAACCAGGCGGCGGGCGGCAGCGCCGTCGCCGCCGCCGCGAGCCGGGCGGTACGGGCCGCCCGCTCCTCGGGCGGCATCGTCAGCGCCGCGTGCAGCGCGCGGGCCGTCGCGGAGACGTCGTAGGGGTTGACCGCGAGCGCGTCGCCCGCCAGCTCCGCGAAGGCGCCCGCCTCGCGGGAGAGCACCAGGGCGCAGCCCGCGTCGGAGACCACCGGGACCTCCTTGGCGACCAGGTTCATGCCGTCGCGCACGGGGTTGACCAGGGCCACGTCCGCCAGCCGGTAGGCGGCCAGCGAGCGGGCGAAGTCGTCCTTCACGTGCAGCACGACCGGGGTCCAGCCGGGCGTACCGAAGTCCGCGTTGATCTCCTGGGCGACCCGCGCCACCGCCGCCGTGTAGTCCCGGTAGACCGCCAGGTCCTGTCGGGAGGGGTACGCGAGCGCCACGTGCACGACCCGCTCGCGCCACTCGGGGCGGGTGGTCAGCAGCTCCCGGAAGGCGTGCAGGCCGCGCACGATGTTCTTGGACAGCTCGGTGCGGTCCACCCGCACGACCGTCCGGCGCGGCGTGCCGTCCGGTGCCGCGCCGATCTGCGCGCGCAGCGCCGCCGCCCGCTCCGCCACGTCCGGGCGGTGTGCCCGCTCGCGCAGGAACTCCGCGTCGGCGCCGAGCCCGTGCACGCCGATGGCCGTGGTGCGGCCCTCGTGGGTGACGTACGGCTCGCCGTCGGCCGTGGCCCCCACCTCGGCGCCCAGCACCTCCGCGCAGCAGGCGGTGAACGCGTCCGCCCAGCGGCGGGTGAGGAACGCCGCCCGGTCGGCGCCCAGCACGCCGCGCAGCACGGCGGCGGCGGTTTCGTCAGGCAGCAGCCGGTAGTAGTCCGGCGGCGCCCACGGGGTGTGCGAGAAGTGGCCGATCCGCAGGTCGGGGCGGCGCTCCCGGAGCAGCGCGGGGACCAGGTCCAGGTGGTAGTCCTGCACCAGGACGGCCGCGCCCGGCGCCGCCTCCTGCGCGAGCGCGTCGGCGAAGGCGGCGTTGTACGTCTCGTACGCGCCCCACTGGCGGGCGAACTCCGCGTCGAAGACCGGCTCCAGCGGCGTCTGGTAGAGCAGGTGGTGCACGAACCACAGCACGGAGTTGGCGACGCCGCCGTAGGCGTCCGCGAAGACCTCCGGCGGGATGTCGAGCATGCGGACGGCCTGGCCGCCGGTGTCGGCCGGATCGAGCCGCGCCCCCGCACCGGCTCCCGCACCTGCACCGGCTCCTGCCCCCGCCCGCCGGGCGGCCTCGCGGTCCGCGTCGCCAAGGGCCGCGCACACCCACAGCGCGCCCGCGTCCGGTCCGATCGCGCTGAGCCCGGAGACGAGCCCGCCGCCGCCGCGCCGGGCGGTGAGCGCACCGTCCTCGGCGGCGGAGTAGGCCACAGGGCCCCGGTTGGACGCGACGAGTACCTGCGCGGAGCGCTCGGGGGGCATGGGCGGAGCCTAGCCACCGGGCCGGCGGCGTAAACGCGGGACGCGCGGGTCGTACGGGGGGCGGGGGAAACCGCGTTGCCGGGTCGTGCGCCGGTGTGTTCGGGTTTGCGTGGGGGAGGACGTTTTCCGCACGACCGTGTATGAGGAGAGACCCAAGCGTGAGCAGCAGTGTGCGACTGATCCGGAACGAGCAGCTGTCGGACGTGGCGGAGTACGCCTACGCGTCGGCCGTCTCGGCACCGGCTCGGACGATCTTCACGGCGGGCGCCTGCCCGCTGGATGCCGAGGGCAACACCGTCGCCGTCGGGGACTACGTGGGGCAGGCCCGGCAGGTGATGGCCAACCTGGAGGCGGCGCTGACCGGCGCGGGCGCCTCGCGTACCGACGTGGCGAAGACCACGGTGTACGTGGCGTCGGCGCGTCAGGCGGACCTGGTCGCCGCGTGGGAGGTGGTCCGCGAGTGGTTCGGGGACCACGACGCCCCGAGCACCCTGCTGGGTGTCTCGGTGCTGGGGTACGACGACCAGCTCGTGGAGGTGGAGGCGGTCGCCGTCACCTCCTGAGCGAGCCCGCACCCGCCCCGCACCCGCCCCGCACCCGCACCCGCCCGCACCCGCCCGCACCCGCCCGGCCCGCGCCGGGCGGCGGCCGGGGGAGCCGGTGGTCAGCCGCGGGCCGCGTACTCCGGGATCTCCCGCATCGGCGGGCGCTCCTGCGTGTCGACCGCGTGCGTGTGCGGGGTGAAGCTCCCGTCCGGCGAACGGGCGAACTGCGTCAGGTCCGGGCGCACCGGGGCGGCGGCGGGCAGCCGCTGCTGGGCGGTGCGGTAGATCGTGGCGGCCATCCGGCCCAGCGCCTGGCCGTCCTGGTGGCGGTGGCGGCGCACTCCCACGTCGACCTGGGCGAGCGCGTCCAGTCCGGCCGTGTCCAGGGCGTCGATCAGCAGCCCCAGCTCGACGCCGTAGCCGACGGGGAAGGGCAGCCGCTCCAGCAGCTCGCGGCGGGCCGCGTACTCGCCGCCGAGCGGCTGGACGAAGCCCGCCAGCCGGGGCCAGTGCAGGTTGAGCAGCGGCCGGGCGACCAGCTCGGTGACCCGTCCGCCGCCCGCTGCCGCACCGGCCGGCCCACCCGCCGCGCTGATGCCGCCCGGCTCACCCGGCACCGCGCCGAGCGGCCGGTCGTACATCGCCTTGACCAGCCGCACCGACGGATCGGTCAGCAGCGGCCCCACGATGCCGGAGACGAAGTCCGCCGAGAAGTCCTCCAGATCGGCGTCCACGAAGCAGACGATCTCCCCGCTGGTGGCCAGCAGCGAGCGCCACAGCACCTCGCCCTTGCCGGGCAGCGCGGGCAGCCGGGGGAGTATCTCGTCGCGGTGCACGACCTTCGCGCCCGCGTCGCCCGCGACCTCGGCCGTTCGGTCGGTGGAGCCGGAGTCCATCACCACCAGTTCGTCGACCAGCGGCACGGCCTCGGTCATCAGCTCCCGCCGGATGACCGAGACGATGCGGCCGACGGTGCGCTCCTCGTTCAGCGCGGGGAGGACGACGCTCACGCCCCCGTCCATGCCCCCGCGCGCGCCCGCCGTGCCTCCGTGCGCACCGCGCCGCCGCCGCTTCGCGGCGAGGAGCTGGTCCATCGGCCGATCCGCCGCTGACCAGGAGCGACGTTCGAGCCAGTGGCCGACCTCGTCCAGCACGTGCGCTCCTTTGTGATCCATCTCGCGGGCCGGACGCTCTCTCCACACCCTTGGCCTTCGGTTACAGTCTTGAACAACGACATCGGCCTTCGCATGCCGGGGTCGATCCGCGAGGCCGCCTGCCGCTGTACGAGGGCGACGGCGGCAGCGCGACAACTTCATACCGCTCATCCAGAGGGGCAGAGGGAACGGCCCGATGAAGCCCCGGCAACCCTCCAGCCGGCCTTGCGTCCACCGCGAGGCTCCCGGCTAGTGAAGGTGCCAACTCCGTCTCGCGGCGAGATACGTCGCGGGGAAGATGAGGAGAAAGGGCCTCGCCTTCATGGCTGTGCAGACTCCCGAGAAGTCCACCGGCGGTTCTGTTTCGCTCGGACCCGCCGCCGCGCTCTCCTGCCGCGAATGCGGCACCCGCTTCGCACTCGGCCCGATCTTCGCCTGCGAGGAGTGTTTCGGCCCCCTCGAAGTGGCCTACGACCTGCCCACCGGTGACCCGGAGGGCCTGCGGAAGCAGATCGAGGCGGGCCCGCCCAGCATCTGGCGGTACGCACCGCTGCTGCCCGTGCCGGCCGGCGTCGCCGCCAGGCCCAGCCTCGACCCCGGCTTCACCCAGCTGGTGAAGGCCGACAACCTGGCCCGCGAGCTGGGCATCACCGGCTCGCTGCACATCAAGGACGACTCCGGCAACCCGACGCACTCCTTCAAGGACCGGGTCGTCGCCATCGCCGTCGAGGCTGCGCGCGCCTTCGGCTTCACCACCCTCTCCTGCTCCTCGACGGGCAACCTGGCCGGTGCGGTGGGCGCCGCCGCGGCCCGCGCCGGATTCCGCTCCTGCGTCTTCATCCCGCACGACCTGGAAGAGGGCAAGGTCGTGATGGCCGCCGTCTACGGGGGCGACCTGGTCAGCATCGAGGGCAACTACGACGAGGTGAACCGCTTCTGCTCCGAGCTGATCGGGGACCCGCTGGGTGAGGGCTGGGGCTTCGTCAACGTCAACCTGCGCCCGTACTACGGCGAGGGCTCCAAGACCCTGGCCTACGAGATCTGCGAGCAGCTGGGCTGGGAGCTGCCGGACCAGCTGGTGATCCCGATCGCCTCCGGCTCGCAGCTGACGAAGATCGACAAGGGGCTCAAGGAGCTGATCGCCCTCGGCCTGGTCGAGGACAAGCCCTACCGGATCTTCGGCGCCCAGGCGGAGGGCTGCTCGCCGGTCTCCCGCGCCTTCAAGGACGGGCACGACGTCGTACGGCCGGTCAAGCCGGACACCATCGCGAAGTCCCTGGCCATCGGGAACCCGGCGGACGGGCCGTACGTCCTGGACATCGCCCGGCGCACGGGCGGCGCGGTCGAGGACGTGGACGACGCGCAGATCGTGGACGCGATCAAGCTGCTCGCCCGCACCGAGGGCATCTTCGCCGAGACGGCGGGCGGGGTGACGGTGGGCGTCACCCGCAAGCTGATCGAGAAGGGCCTGCTGGACCCGGCGCTGTCCACCGTCGTGCTCAACACGGGCGACGGCCTGAAGACGCTGGACGCGGTGGCGCCGACGTCCAAGCCGTCCGCGACGATTCCGCCGAGCCTGGCCGCCTTCCGCGCCGCCGGTCTCGGCTGAAGTCCCCCGTACTCCGTTCCTCGCACCCCGTTTCCCGGAAGGTGAATCGCATGAGCGTCAATGTCCGAATCCCGACCATCCTGCGCACGTACACCGGCGGCAAGTCCGAGGTGCCCGCCGAGGGCGCCACGCTGTCGGAGGTGCTGACCGACCTGGAGAAGAACCACGCCGGAATCGGCGCCCGGGTCCTGGACGACGAGGGCAAGCTGCGCCGCTTCGTGAACGTGTACGTGAACGACGATGACGTGCGCTTTGCCCAGGGTCTGGAGACGGTCACCCCGGACGGCGCGGGCGTGTCGATCATCCCGGCGGTGGCCGGCGGCTGCTGAGCCGCCCGCCCGCCCTCCAGTACGGCGATCGCCCCCTCCCGGCCCGGCCGGGAGGGGGCATTTCGGTTCCCCGAAAGGGAGTAGAGTGGACTCGCTCCCTCCCCATGCGTGTCACACGCAACGAGAACGCGACAAGTTGCGCCCCAAAATGGCGCCGCAATTGTCGCGTTACTGCGTTATGTCCCATCCCAATTGCCCCGCTTTTCCGGGTTATTCCGGCTAATTGGCGATCTGTCCGGACGGGAATTCTCGTCCAACTGACCTGTTGCAGACGGCGTTCAGGCAGATACATTCAGCGGCGGTCGACGCGTTCCGGCGCACATCTCCAGTTACTGGGGGTGAGGTCTGACCCGGGTTCGCGAAGTGCGGGCTCGCGCAAGGGCCAGTAATAGGGGAGTTTGGAATGGCTCAGGGCACCGTCAAGTGGTTCAACGCGGAGAAGGGGTACGGCTTCATCGCGGTCGACGGTGGTGCGGACGTCTTCGTCCACTACAGCGCGATCCAGATGGACGGCTACCGCACCCTGGATGAAGGACAGCGAGTCGAGTTCGAGATCTCGCAGGGTCAGAAAGGGCCGCAGGCGGACATGGTCCGCGTCACCGGCTGAAGCGCCGACCGGGACTGCATACAGCTCTTCGAGGGCCCGCACCCACCTGGGTGCGGGCCCTCGCGCGTGCCCGGAACCGGCCTGCCCGCGCCCCGCCGCCCGCCCGTCGCCCGCCCGGCGCCCGCCCGTCCGCCGGGGGGACCGCTTGCACTCGAGGGGGTCGAGTGCTAATCATTGGCGTTAGCACTCTGACAGTGAGAGTGACAGAAGGACCGGTTCGGTGAGGTCCGCCGACCGGGTGGGGCAAGGAACCACCTGGTGTGCGGGCCGTCCGTCGCGGGCGCCAGCGCGGTCCGGAGAAATCCGCCCCTTGACACTCTGTGCTGAGGGGTCCCCGACGTCCGGGAGGACCACTTCACATGGCCAAGATCATCGCCTTCGACGAGGAGGCGCGGCGCGGCCTCGAGCGTGGGATGAACCAGCTCGCCGACGCAGTCAAGGTCACGCTCGGCCCCAAGGGCCGGAACGTCGTGCTGGAGAAGAAGTGGGGCGCCCCCACGATCACCAACGACGGTGTCTCGATCGCCAAGGAGATCGAGCTGGAGGACTCCTACGAGAAGATCGGCGCCGAGCTGGTCAAGGAGGTCGCCAAGAAGACGGACGACGTAGCCGGTGACGGCACGACGACCGCGACCGTCCTGGCCCAGGCCCTGGTGCGCGAGGGGCTGCGCAACGTCGCGGCCGGCGCGAACCCGATGGCGCTGAAGCGCGGCATCGAGAAGGCCGTCGAGGCCGTCTCCGCCGCCCTGCTCGAGCAGGCGAAGGATGTGGAGACCAAGGAGCAGATCGCCTCCACCGCCTCCATCTCCGCCGGCGACCCGCAGATCGGCGAGCTGATCGCCGAGGCGATGGACAAGGTCGGCAAGGAAGGCGTCATCACGGTCGAGGAGTCGCAGACCTTCGGGCTCGAGCTTGAGCTGACCGAGGGCATGCGCTTCGACAAGGGCTACATCTCCGCCTACTTCGCCACCGACATGGAGCGGATGGAGGCGGAGCTGGAGGACCCCTACATCCTCATCGTGAACTCCAAGGTCAGCAACGTGAAGGACCTCCTTCCGCTGCTGGAGAAGGTCATGCAGTCCGGCAAGCCGCTGCTGATCATCGCCGAGGACGTCGAGGGCGAGGCGCTCTCCACCCTCGTCGTCAACAAGATCCGCGGCACCTTCAAGTCGGTCGCCGTCAAGGCTCCCGGCTTCGGTGACCGCCGCAAGGCCATGCTCGGCGACATCGCCATCCTCACCGGTGGCCAGGTCATCTCCGAGGAGGTCGGCCTCAAGCTGGAGAACGCCGGTCTGGAGCTGCTCGGCCGCGCGCGCAAGGTCGTCATCACCAAGGACGAGACCACGATCGTGGACGGCTCGGGCGACACCGACCAGGTCCAGGGCCGGGTCAGCCAGATCCGTGCCGAGATCGACAACTCCGACTCGGACTACGACCGCGAGAAGCTCCAGGAGCGCCTCGCGAAGCTGGCCGGCGGCGTGGCCGTCATCAAGGCCGGTGCCGCCACCGAGGTGGAGCTGAAGGAGCGCAAGCACCGCATCGAGGACGCGGTGCGCAACGCCAAGGCGGCCGTCGAGGAGGGCATCGTCGCCGGCGGCGGCGTGGCGCTCATCCAGGCGTCCAGCGTCTTCGACAAGCTGGAGCTGGAGGGTGACGAGGCCACCGGCGCGCAGGCCGTCAAGCTCTCGCTGGAGGCCCCGCTCAAGCAGATCGCGGTCAACGCCGGTCTCGAGGGCGGCGTCGTGACGGAGAAGGTGCGCAACCTGAAGCCGGGTCACGGCCTCAACGCCGCGACCGGTGAGTACGTCGACATGCTGGCCGAGGGCATCAACGACCCGGCCAAGGTCACGCGCTCCGCGCTGCAGAACGCCGCCTCCATCGCGGCGCTCTTCCTCACCACCGAGGCCGTCATCGCCGACAAGCCGGAGAAGGCCGCGGCCGGCGCCGCGGACCCGACCGGTGGCATGGGCGGCGACATGGGCTTCTGATCCCCCGGGATCAGCGGTCGCGCCATACGCGTCGCGCCGTACGCGTCACGCTGCACGCCAGAGGGCGGCTCCCCGTGCGGGGGCCGCCCTTCGGCGTGCGCGGGCTGAGGGCCTGTCGGGTGACAGGCGCCAAGAAGCACCGTTCGGCCGAAGAAACGGAACGCACTCTTCCTGTTCTCTTGTGATCAACACATCCGTTTCCCGAGAACAGGAAGCAACCCGATGAACCGAACCCTCACCACCCGGCGCGTCGTCGCCCCGCTGCTCACCCTGAGCCTGCTGGGCGCGGGCGCCGCGCTCGCCACCGGCACCGCGGTCGCCGCCGACGAGCCGTCGCCGCGCGAGAACGCGGTGGTCAGCAACCCCGTCGACTCGCCCGAGGCCGCTTCGCAGGCTCCGCAGGCCGCGGCCGCGGTCGAGTCGATCACCGCGCGCACCGCCGCCGTCTCCGTCCGGGCGTGGCAGGAGTTCCGCATCCAGGGTCACACCAAGGGCGTCAAGCCCGGCTACACCGTGCTGCTCCAGCAGAAGCAGGGCAAGAAGTGGAAGTCCCTGCCCGCCACCACGACCGTTCAGCGGAACGGCTCGTACAGCCTGCGGGTGAAGCTCGGGCTCAAGGGCAAGAACGAGCTGCGCACCGTGACCGGTGAGCGGGGGACCGCGTACTCCAAGCCGCTCCACGTCACCGTGCGCTGACACCGGCCGGTGCTCCGTACGCGCGGTGGCGGACCGCCGCGCGTACGGAGCCGGTGTGCGGCGGGGTCTCAGCCCTTGGCGGAGTCCAGCGCGGCGCGCAGGTGCCCGTGCGCCTCGGTGAGCAGCCGGGCGGCGGTGGGGCCGTCGACCTGGCCGAGGAGGGTGAGGATGGCGTTCTTCACCTCGCCCTCGGTGGCGGCGAGCGCGGTCTCGATCTCCGCGTCCGTGGCGCCGGTGGCCAGCGCCACGATGCGGCGCGAGCGGGCGCGCAGCTTCTCGTTGGAGGCGCGGACGTCGACCATCAGGTTCCCGTACGTCTTGCCCAGCCGGATCATGGTCAGGGTCGAGAGCATGTTCAGTACGAGCTTCTGCGCGGTGCCCGCCTTGAGGCGGGTGGAGCCGGTCAGCACCTCCGGGCCGACGACGACCTCGATGCCGTGCTCGGCGGCGGCAGCCAGTACGGAGCCGGCGTTGCAGGACAGGCCGACCGTCAGCGCCCCGCGCGCGCGGGCGTGTTCGACGGCGCCGACCGCGTACGGGGTGCGGCCGGAGGCGGAGATGCCGACGACGGTGTCGTCGGCGCCCACGCCCAGCGCGTCCAGGTCGGCGGCGGCCAGCTCCTTGCTGTCCTCGGCGCCCTCCACCGCCGTGATCATGGCGTCCGGGCCGCCCGCGATCAGGCCCATGACCTGGCTCGGGTCGGTGTTGAAGGTCGGCGGGCACTCGCTCGCGTCCAGCACGCCCATGCGCCCCGCGGTGCCCGCGCCCGCGTAGATGAGGCGTCCGCCGCGGGCCATCCGGGCCGCGGTGCCGTCGATGGCGGCGGCGATCCGGGGCAGCTGGGCGGCGACGGCGGCGGGCACCGTGGCGTCCTCGCCGTTCATGAGCCGGGCGATCTCCAGGGTGGGCAGCCGGTCGATCTCGGACAGCTCGCTGCGGAACGCCTCGGTCGTCAGCGTGTCCAGTTCGGCGCGCAGCTCGGTGTACGAGGAGTCAGCGGTGTCGGTCATAGCGGCGTACGGCTCTCTCTGGGGGTGGTACGGGCGCGGCGGTCGCGCCGGCGGGAACGCCGGTCCGGTCAACGGGGGCGGGGGGAGTGGCGATGGGCGAGCGCCTCGTAGGAGGCGGAGAGCGCGGGGGCGGCGGTCTCGTAGGTGCGCTGGGCGACGCCGATGAAGAGGCAGTCCACGACGAGCAGTTGGCTGGTACGGCTCGACATCGCCGCGGGCCGCAGCTCGCTCTCGCGCGCGGTGGAGGTCGTCAGCACGTGGTCCGCGTACTGCGCGATCTCGCCGTCCGGGCGGCCGGTGACGGCGATGGTCGTCGCCCCCTGCCCGAACGCGACGCGCAGCGGCTCGATCACGTCGTCCGTACGGCCGGAGTGGGTGATCGCGAGCGCCACGTCGCCGGAGCGCAGCTGCACGGCGTTGGTGACCGCGAGGTGCGGGTCGGAGTGCGCGTGCGCGATCAGGCCGATGCGGAGCAGCTTCTGCGCCAGGTCCTGGGCGACGAGCGCGGACGCGCCGACGCCGTAGAGGTCGATCCGGCGGGCCACGGCGAGCGCGCCGACGGCGGCCTCGACCTGTGCGGTGTCCAGCGCGGCGGCGGTGTCGGCGAGGGTCTGCCGTTCGTCGTGCGCCAGCTTGGCGACCACTTCGGAGATCGGGTCGTCCACGGCTATGTCGGCGGTGACCGTGGGCGCGGCGCCGGACTCCTGCTGCGCGGCCAGACCCGCCAGCGCCAGTCGCAGATCGCGGTAGCCCGGGTAGCCCAGCAGCCGCGAGGTCCGTACGACGGTGGCCTCGCTGGTGCCGGTCCGCTCCGCCAGGCCGGTGACCGTCAGCCGGGCGCAGCCCGCCGGGTCGTGCGCGACGGCCTCCGCGACGCGCTGCATCGAACGGGTCATGGACGGCGCCATGGTGCGCACCTTGGCCGCGAGCGCGGCGGGGCCGGGGGGGCCGGGCGGTCCGGTGGGACCGGCGGCGCCGTGGCGGGGGCGGGCACCGCCGTGGGGGGTGAAATCTTCCTTCATGAGGTAGGTCACGGAAGAAACATATTTTCAGACGGTTGGGTGGTCAAGCATCCCGGCGCCGCGCGAGTCCGGCGGTCCGGCGGCCCGTCGGGCCCACCGGCGGAGCACCCGCCGCTCGGAAAGGGCCGACTTTTGGTCCAATAGGGAGATGGACCAGCAACCGAAGGCCCCCGGCCTCGAACAGGCGCTCCACACGGCACGGGCGCTCGTCCTCGCCGACCTGAGCGCGGGCGACGTCGCGCAGGCGGACGTCGTCTCCCTGGTGGAGGACGCCGTCACCCATCGCCGCTGGTGGGTCGGCGAATGGCCGGAAGGCGCCGCCTTCGTGGACGGACTGGTCGCGCAGGACGTCCAGGACGCCCTGCTGGAGCGGTACGGGCGCTGGCCGCTGTGCCCCGTCTGCGGCGGCGGCGACCTGCACGCCCTGGAGGTCGAGCCGGAGCTGGGCGAGGACCCGCACTGGGTGTGCGCGAAGACGGCCACGGCGGTCGCCCGGGTGGGCTCCCTGGGGCTGCTCCGGTGACGGTGTACATCGACCCGCCCACCTGGCCGGGGCACGGCCGGATGTGGTCCCACCTGGTCAGCGACGCCTCGTACGCCGAGCTGCACGCCTTCGCCGAGGCGATCGGATGCTCGCGCCGGTCGTTCGACCACGACCACTACGACGTGCCGTCCGAGCGCTACGGGGCCGCGGTGCGGCACGGCGCGGTGGAGGTGGGCTCCAAGGAACTGGTGCGCCGCCTCACGGCAGCCGGGCTGCGCCGCCCGCGTCCGGGGCAGGCGGGGCAGGCGGGGCAGGCGGGGCAGGCGGGGCCGGGGGCGCTGCGTCCTGGCGAGCCGCCTCCGGGCCAGGGGCGTCCGGGCGGCTGAGGAAGAGCAGCGCCGGCACCGCGAGGAACGCGAGCGCGCCGCCGCACAGCAGCACGGCCGAGAGCGAGGCGGCGTCCACCACCAGCCCGCCCAGCACCGCCCCGGCCGAGATCGCCGCCTGGAAGGACGCGGTGAACAGCACTGTGGCCGCCTCCGGCGCGTGCGGTGCCGCCCGCGCCAGCCAGCTCTGCGCGCACACCGGCACGGCGCCGTACGCCAGACCCCACACGAGCAGCAGCACCACCGCGCCCGTATCCCGGCCGCCCGCCACCGGAAGCAGGCAGACCGCGCCTCCCAGCGCCAGCGCGGCGGCGGCGAAGGTGCTGCGCGGCCCGCGCCCGAGCGCGGCTCCGGCCACGAGGTTCCCGGCGATCCCGGCCGCCCCGTACGCCAGCAGCCAGGCGCCGATCACCGCCGACGGCACCCCGGTCACCTGCCGCAGGAACGGGTCGACGTAGGTGTACGTGCCGAAGTGGGCGACCACCACCAGGAAGATGGCGGCCAGCCCGGTGCGGACCGGTGGGAGGCGGAAGAGCCGGCGCAGCACCCGCGTGCTGGTCCGGTGCACGGCGGGCAGCGGCGGCAGCAGCAGGAGCAGCGCGACCAGCACGCCCACCGTCAGCACCCCCATCACGGCGAACGAGGCACGCCAGCCCGCCAGTTGGCCCAGGAAGGTGCCCGCGGGAACGCCGAGCACCGAACCCAGCGGCACCCCGGTGAAGATCACGGCGGTGGCCCGGCCGACGGACTCCTCCCGCACCAGCCGTACGGCGAGCCCGGCGCCGATCGACCAGAAGCCGCCGATGGTGAGCCCGACCAGGACCCGGGAGCACAGCAGCACCGCGTAGTTCGGTGCGAGGGCCGCCAGCAGGTCCGCGACGGCCAGCAGGGCCATCAGCGCGCACAGCATGGTCCGGCGGTCGATCCGCCCGGTGGCGACGGTGACCACGGGAGCGGCGAGGGCCGCGACGAACCCTGGCACCGTCATCATCCAGCCCGCGACGCCCTCCGAGACGCCGAAGCTGCGCGCCATCGGGGTCAGCAGCCCGATCGGCATGATCTCGGTCGTCACGATCGAGAAGATCCCCGCCAACAGCGCGACGACGGCCAGCCGGGCGGTCAGCGGCGAGCGGGGGCTGGACGGGCGGCGGCCGAGAGGGTCTGCGGGCCGGTCTGCGTGCTGGTCCGCGGGCTTTCCTGCGGGTGTCGCCGGGGCGGTCATGGCTGCGCTCCTGGGGATGTCCGGGGCTCCCAGGTGCCGGGATGCCGGACGGCCGAGTACAGCAGCCGCCGCCGGGCGGGTCCGGCGGAATCACGACCGGAACGTCACCGGCGCCCGCGGCGCGGGACGGCCCTCAGCCGAGGTCAGCCGACCTCCGCCGCCCGCTCCGCGTGCGCCCCTGCGGGTGCGCCCGCGCCGCCGGCGACCACCTGCGAGGAGGCCGTCGCGCGCTGCGCCCGCGAGGCCGCCACGGTCACGGCGACGGCCGCCAGCGCCAGCACCGCGCCGAGCCAGGCCACCGCCTCGTAGCCCCAGCCCGCGCTGATGACCAGGCCGCCCAGCCAGGGTCCCAGCGTGTTGCCGATGTTGAACGACGAGGTGGTGGTCGCACCCGCCAAGGTGGGGGCCGCGTTGGCGACGTTGAACATCCGCGCGTTGAGCGCGGGGGCCGTGACGAAGGCCGTGACCCCCAGCAGGAACGCCAGCGTGACGGCGGCGACGGCGCTGTGCGCCACCAGCGCGAGGACGGCCAGCACGGTGGCCGAGGCGGTGATGCCCACGTACATCGTGCCGAACATGTGCGCGTCCGCGAACCGCCCGCCGAGGGCCGTGCCCAGGAGCGCGCCCAGGCCGAACAGCCCCAGTACCCACGGCACCCGGCTCTCGGCCAGCCCGGCCGTGTCGGTCAGCAGCGGGGAGAGGTACGAGAAGAGGGCGAAGACGGCGGCGGCGTTCAGCGCGATCTGGGCCAGCGCGAGCCACACCTGGCGGTCGGCGTAGATGCGCAGCTCGGCGCGGAGGCTGGGCGCGTCCGCGCCGGTCGCGGGCCGGGTGCGCGGCACCACCGCGATCACCCCGACCAGCGCGACGGCCGACATCGCCGCCACCGCCCAGAACGCGGCCCGCCAGCCCGCGTGCTGCCCCAGGAACGCACCGGCCGGTACGCCCGCGATGTTCGCGATGCTCAGCCCGCCGACCATGATCGCCATGGCCTTGGCCCGCGCGGTCACCGGCACCAGCGACACCGCGACGGCCGCACCGACCGCCCAGAAGCCCGCGCACGCCAGCGCGCTCACCACACGGGAGACGAAGAGCACGGCGTACGTCGGCGCCAGCGCGCCCGCGATCTGGCCGAGCCCGAAGACGGAGAGCAGGACGATCAGCGTCGTACGGCGGGGCAGCTTGAGCGTCGCCGCCGCCAGCACCGGCGCGCCGACCACCATGCCGATGGCGAAGGCGGAGACCAGCAGCCCCGCCTTGGGTATGGAGACGTCCATGTCGCGGGCGAGCGGCTCCAGGATTCCCGCGAGCATGAACTCGGAGGTGCCCAGCGCGAAGACCGACAGCCCCAGCACGTAGACGGCGACGGGCATCCGGGCGGGCGTGGCCGAGCTGCGCTCAGCAGGGTTATCGAGGGGCACGACAGTGGGCAACCCCGCTGCGGACCGCCCTATTCCGCGCGCGCCCTGCTTCCGCGCCACGGGTAGGGGACCCGTCACCCGCACCCGTCACCCCACCGGGTGAACGAGCGCCGAAAGAGCCCGCGTCAGGCGACATCGGCCCAGCTCATACCGGGGTACCCGGCCCGGGCGTAGCCTGGCAGCAGTGCGAGGGAGGACAGTGTGACCGCCGATCCCGTCACCGGACCTATGAACATGCTGCCAGACCCCATCGATCAGCTGATCTCGCTCGAAGAGGCATTCGCCGTGCCGGTGCGGGCGGAATTCATCGAGGGGATGCCTCTCTTGCCGCCGCTTCCCGTGCCCGGCGTGGACGGGAACGGATCGCACTACGCGGCCAAAGCCGAGGTCGACCTGGGGCGTCCGCTGCCGCTGCCCGTGCCGTATCCGGTACTCCAGACCGCGTTCCTCCTGGCGGGCGGCTGAAGGGGGCGGCCCGCACACCGTCCTGAATCTCGTCGCAGCGGGGACAATGGCATGGTCCGGCGCCCCTACGGGAAGGAACGCGCGCACCATGCCCCACCAGCCCGAACCTCGTGTCCCCGCCCCGGAGGCCCGTACGCGGCTGCCGCTGGCCGCGGACTGCGGCAGCTGCTTCGGGCTGTGCTGCGTCGCCCTGCCCTTCCGCGCCTCCGCCGACTTCCCCGTCGACAAGGACGCCGGGCAGCCCTGCGGGAACCTGCGTACCGACTTCCGCTGCGGCATCCACACCCGCCTGCGCGCGGACGGCTACTCCGGCTGCACCGCCTTCGACTGCTTCGGCGCCGGGCAGCAGGTCTCCCAGCACACCTTCGGCGGCCGGGACTGGCGGCAGGACCCGGCCACCGCCCGGCAGATGTTCGCGGTCTTTCCGGTGGTGCGGCAGCTGCACGAGCTGCTCCGCCACGTCACCGAGGCGCTGGAGCTGCCGGCCGCCCGCCCCGTCCACCGCGCACTGCGCCGCGCGCTGGCCGACACCGAAGCCCTCGTCCGGGGCAGCGCGGAGGCGCTCGCCGGACTGGACGTCGACGCGCACCGGCACGCCGTCAACACCCTGCTGCTGCGCGCCGGAGAGCTGGCACGGGCCGCCGCCGTGCCGGGCCGCCGGAGGAACCACCGGGGGGCCGACCTGATCGGCGCCGACCTGGCGGGCGCGGACCTGCGGGGCGCGAGCCTGCGCGGGGCGTACCTCATCGCGGCCGACCTGCGCGGCGCGGACCTGCGGCACGCCGAGCTGATCGGCGCCGACCTGCGCGACACCCGGCTGCACGGCGCCGACTTCACCGGCGCGTTCTTCCTCACGCAGCCCCAGCTGGAGGCGGCCCGGGGCGACGCGGCGACGCGGGTGTCGGCGCCGCTCACGCGCCCCGCGCACTGGTAGCGGCGCGCGGCGCGTTCCCGTCCACCCGGCCTCGTGCCTGTCCGGTTTCGCCGAAGGTCCGCCGGTACGCGCCCGGGGTGGTGCCCAGTGCGGTGCGGAAGCGGCGCCGCAGGTTGACCGCGGAGGCGAGCCCGACCCGGCTCGCGACGGCCTCCACCGGTAGGTCCGTGTGCTCCAGCAGGACGCGCGCCGCGTCGATCCGGCGGGCGAGGAGCCACTGGCCGGGGCTGATGCCGAGCTGCTCGGTGAACCGGCGGGCCAGGGTGCGGTCCGAGAGTCCGGCCCGCTCGGCAAGCCGGGCGACGGTCAGCCGCTCGCCGAGCCGCCCGGCGGCCCACTCCAGCAGCGGTGCCAGCGAGGCGTCCGCCACGGCGGCGGGCGCGGCCCGTACGGCGTACTGGCGCTGGCCGCCCTCCCGGTGCGGCGGCAGGACCATGCTGCGGGCGACCTGCGCGGCGTACGCGGCGCCCTGGTCGGTGCGTACGAGGTGCAGGCACAGGTCGACGGCCGCGCCCGTACCCGCGCTCGTCGCGACGTCGCCGTGGTCCACGTACAGCACGTCCGTGGCCACCTCGACCTGCGGGAAGCCCGCGGCGAGCCGCGCGGTGCGGCGCCAGTGGGTGGTGGCGCGGCGGCCGTCGAGCAGCCCGGCCCGGGCGAGGACGAAGGAGCCTGTGCAGAGACCGACGATCCGCGCCCCGCGCCGGTGCGCCGCCCGCAGCGCGGCGAGCACGGCGGGCGGTACCGGGCCGCCGGGCGGCTCCCAGCCGGGCACGACGACGGTGTCCGCCTGACGCAGCGCGTTCAGCCCCGCCTCCACCAGCAGCGGAGGGCCGACGGTCGCGGGCAGCGGGCCGGGGCGCTCGGCACACACCCGGAAGTCGTACGGGCTCGGCAGCTCGGGGCGCAGGGTGCCGAACACCTCGGCGGCGCAGGCGAGTTCGAACGGTGACTGGGGCGGGCCGAGCAGGGCCACCACCCGATGGCGGGAGGTCATGGCAGGAAAATACCCTGGGATGTCATCTCCGACTCTCGCGCGGCGGAGCGCCCCTCCGGCACGGTGGTGCGCATGAGCGACTCCCCGAGCACGACGAGCGTCCCGAGCCCCGACGGACCCCCGGACACCACCGGATCGGGGGCCCTGAAGACCGTCGTCCAGGTTGACGAGGTCACCCCCGTGGAGGTCGCCCCAGGGATCGTGCGCCGGCGGCTGCCGGTGACCGACCACGCCGGCGGCTGGCTGATCGACTTCGCGCCGGGCACCGCGTGGCCGGACGTCGACGAGCACGCCACCGAGGAGCGCTACTACGTGCTCAGCGGCGAGGTGATCGAGGGCGCGGAGCGCCACGGCCCGGGCACCTACGTGGTGTTCGCCCCGGGCAGCAGCCACCGGCCGCGCACCGAACGGGGCGCGCGGATGCTCGGCTTCACCCTCCGGCCCCGCTGACCTGCCGGAACTCCGCTCAGACGCTGAGCAGCTCCAGCTCCGCGCCCAGGTTGTGGCGGGCGGTGCGCTCCCAGCGGTCGTGGCCCTCGGGGGTGCGGAAGAGGCGGGGGAGCGCGAGGAGTTGGCGCAGTACGTCGGCCCGGCCCGCCCGGAAGGCGTCGTCCGGCACGAAGCCGTACTCCTGGCGGACGGCGGCGGCGTAGTGGGCGTACGCCTCCGGCCCGCCCGCCAGCACCGCGAGGTCGGCGTCGCACAGCACCTCGCCGTTGGTGTCGCCGGGCGCCGGGTCGTGACGCACGGTGAGCCGCACGAGGCGCGCCACCTCGGCCGTACGGGCGGCGGGGACGCCCGCCTCGGACAGGGCGCGCTCGGCGAGCTGGGCGCTGCGCTCCTCGTTCTCGCTGCGGTCGGGGCGGTAGACGGCGTCGTGGAACCAGGCGGCGAGGCGTACGGCGTCCGGGTCGGCGGCGTGCGCGGCCAGCTCCTCGACGCGGTCGAGTACCGCGCGCAGGTGATCGACGGTGTGGTACCGCCGCTGCGGTTCGGCCCAGCGGGCGAGCAGGTTCTCGCCGTACGGGGCGGGGTCCGGCGCCGTGCCGGGAGCGCCGGCGGTGTCGGGTGCGTCGGCGCGGGCCCGGTCGAGCAGCGCGTTCCAGTGCGTCAGGAGAACGCTGTGTGTACCGCTTGTGTCCATGGAGACAATTGTGCGGGCCATCTACCGGTGATGCCGTGGTGTGTGGCAGTCTTCGCTATATGTCTAGACCAATGCTCGAGGTGATCGCGCTCAGCGCGGATGACGCGCGTGCCGCACAGGCTGGTGGGGCCGACCGCCTCGAACTGGTCACCGACATCGCCGCCGACGGTCTCACCCCCGACCGTCAGACATTCGCCGCCATCCGGGACGCCGTCGACATCCCGCTGCGCGTCATGCTGCGCACCTCGGACGGCTTCTCGTCCGGCACCCCCGCCGAACTGGACGACCTGCGGGAGCGGGCCGAACTGCTGCGTGCCGAGGGCGCGGAGGAGTTCGTCCTGGGCTTCCTCGACGCGTCCGGCGAACCGGACCTGGCCGCAGTGGGCGCGCTGGCGGAGGTCATCGGCCCCTGCTCCTGGACGTTCCACCGGGCGATCGACCGGGCGGCGGACCGCGAGGGGCTGCGCAAGCGGCTGAGCGACCTGCCCGGTCTGGACACCTACCTCACCGCCGGTTCGCCCGCGGGCGTGGACGACGGCATGGACACGCTGCTGGCGGAAGCCGCGCGCGGTGCGGCCGGGGAGCCCGGCTTCCAGGCGCGGCTGATGGTCGGCGGCGGGCTGGGGCTGGCACACCTGCCGGCGCTGCGCGCGGGGGGCGTCACGGCCTTCCACATCGGCGGCGCGGCCCGCTCCGCGGGCTGGACCTCTCCGGTCTCGGCCACCGCGGTCCGCGAGTGGCGCACGGCCCTGGACGCCTGACACCGCCCGGCGGTCGTCCGGTCGCCCCGCAGCCGTCCGGTAGTCGTCCGGCGGTCGTTCAGTCCGCCGTGCCCGGGGGGACGACCCACTGCACGGGCTGCCGCGTCACCGCCGCGATCGTCTCGAAGTCGACGTTGTAGTGGAGAACCGCCACCCCGTGCCGCTCGGCCGTGGCGGCGATCAGCAGGTCGGACAGGGACGCCGCCCGGTGGTGCCCCTGGCGGGCCAGCAGGGACTGCACCTTGATCGCCCGGGTGCCGATCTCGTCGGTCAGCGGGAGCCAGTCGAAACCGGAGCGCAGGGCGCGCCCCCGCGCGTGGTCGGTGGCGCTGCGGGAGCTGTAGAGCAGCTCCAGGTCGATCATCGCGCAGGTGGCGACCTGGCCGCGGTCCAGCAGCGGCAGCAGCGCGCTCCGGACGCCGGGCTGCCGCGCCCTGGCCCAGACGCTCTTGTCGACCAGGTGTGTCGCTACCGCCACGCCCACGCCATCACTTCCTGGTCGCCCAGGTCGTCGAAGACCCCTTCGTCCATCAGGTCCATGAAGCGACGGCGCTTCCCGGCGGCCACGAACTCCTCCAACACGCCGTTCACCGTGGCCCGTTTGCCGGTGGTACCGAGCATCTCGGCCGCCTGTGCCACCAGGTCGTCGTCCAGGTCGATCACTGTGCGCGACATTCACATCTCCAGGTGCCTTGTGACGAAGGGGATATATCAATTATGCCCGAATGCGGGCACGTTGATATGCGACCCCTGTCGCTCCGAAGTTCACCCAGGGTAGGTGCGGAGGCGGCCCGCGCAAGCCGCCGTACGGGTCGGCCGCGCCCGCTCCCGTCCCGTGCCGGCACGTGCGGAACCGCTCGCAGCGTCGGCGGCTCTTAGCTTGTCGTCCATCCGGTTCGGCGGGGTCTCGTGCCCTTCTTGTGGTGCGTGGGCCGTGCGTGCGCTTCGCCGGTCGCGAGGACACGCCCCACGTCGTGACGGGTCGCTGGGCGGCGGTTCTTCGAGCCCGGCGGCCGTCCGGGGCCGGGCCGGGGAGGTTGCGGTGCACGGGCCAAAGAGACCATCCTCGCGTGGAGGTTCCGGAGCCCTCGGCGGACACGGCCTGGTGTGGGCGTGTTCGGTGCCCCAGGTGGCCGGGTCGCCGAAGATGAACTCGCCGCCGTGTTGGGGCGGTCGACCACCTGCGGGATGCGCCGGGCGGAACTCCGTGCGGGAGGAGGCCGGACGGCGCATGGCCCGATCCGAGCGCAGGCGGCCCAGGATCTGCACCGGTAGGCCGCCGAGCAGGTGGGCGATGCGGGGTGCGTCGTAGTCGGCGTCGATGAGCCGGTCGACGTCCGGACGGCCCTTGTTCAAGCCTCCGGGCGAGGTTCCGGCCCGAGCGGGTGCAGATCACCTTCAAAGCCTGAACCGCGCCGCAGCCGAGCGAGCAGGCGCAGGAGACTCGATGCTCCTGCGCCTGCCGGTCGTACCTCCCAGTCGGTATCGATCTCTGTGCCACGGTTTCGTGTCTCGTTGCTCGCTACCTGGCGGCGTGCAGGAGGAGGCGCCACTGATTACGCCTGCGCGCCGTTCTCGGGTGTCTGATGGTCACGCATCCGGTGTGGATGTGGTCGCGTGTTCGAATGTGCGGCTGGTGAATCCGTGTCGACGTGTGCCGATGACGATAGCGAGCGTGGGGAGCAGGAGCGCGAGTGTGATCCAGCCCAGGGAGGGAGGTCCCAGCACGTTGAGGGAGATGCCGCCGATGATCCCGCCTGCGGCGATCCCGAGGTTCCAGCATGTGGTGAGGAGTGCTTGTGCGACGTCGCCTGCTGCACCCGCGGCGTCAGCGATCGCGGTTTGCAGCAGGGTTGAGGCACCTCCGTACGCGAGTCCCCACAGGACTGCGCTGGCGTACACGAGAGCGGGGGTACCGGAGAAGACACTCAGGATGAGAGCGGCTGTCGCCAGGAGCGTGCAGGCGAGGATCATGAGCGTGCGCAGGTGCCGGTCGATGAGTACGCCGGTGAGCCAGATGCTCACGAGTGAAACCAGACCGAAGGTGAGTAGCACCGAATCGACCTGACCTGCCATGCCGAGCGGGGCCAGGAACGGGGCGACGTAGGTGAAGAGGATGTTGTGCGCGAACACGAACGTCAACGTCACGACGAGGATCGGGGCGACCCCGGGTAGGCGGAACGTGTGGAGCAGCGGCAGTCGTGCGCCCTTGGATTGGCCGGGGAAGTCCGGAACGCTGGCGATCACCCATACGAGCAGTGCGAGAGTCACCAGCGTGATGATCCCGAATGCGAATCGCCATTCCACGGCCTTGGCGAGGAACGCTGCTGCGGGGACCCCGACGGACAGTGCGACGGTCCCGCCCGCCATGGCGATGGCCATGGCCTTGCCGCGCTGGTGCGCGGGAACCATCCGCCGAGCATATCCGGCAAGGAGCGCCCAGAGCATGCCGCCGACGATGCCGCCGAGGAACCGTGCGGCCAGGGTGAGCGCGAAAATGTCGGAGAAGGCGGTGACAGTGTTGGCGATCGCGAACCCCGAGATCGCCAACAGCAGCAGGTGCTTGCGTCGCCAGCCGATCGTAGCTCTCGTCAGAGGGACCGCCGCGAGAATCGCCCCGATCGCGAAGACCGTGACGCTCTGCCCCGCAGCCGCCTCACTCACTTCCAGGTCGCGGCTCATCTGCGACAGCATCCCGGCGGGCATCGTCTCGGTCAGGAGCGTGATGAACCCTGTGGCGGCCAGTGCCAGCAGACCCGCGATGGGGAACCGCGTCTCAGCGGCCGGAGGGGCTGGCGATGTATCCGTTCGTGTCATATCGTTATCATCAATGTGTGACATTAGTGTGAGGGTCAAGTGCGGTTGCATCGCAGCCCAGACGCGGGGGTGGGGGATGCAGATCGGGGAGCTTTCTCAGCGCACGGACACGCCGGTGCGGATGCTCCGCTACTACGAGGAACAAGGGTTGATCGAGTCCGAACGGCTCCCTAACGGGTACCGGCACTACGAGGACTACGTTGTCGATCGGGTGCGGCAGGTCCGGGGCTTGCTCGATGTCGGCCTGCCGACGCGGATCATCAAGCAGATCCTTCCTTGCTTGGACAGTCCGCAGGCGATACATCTGCCGTACGTCACTCCAGACATGATTGCGACGCTCGAACGCGAACGCGACCGGATGGCAGAGAAGATCGAATGCCTCACGAAGAATCACCGAGCCATCGACGACTATCTCCACGCCGTGAGCCACGAAATCCGAGCTTCCTGATGAGGCGCCCCCAGTGCGTCTGCTGACCGGCGGCGCCGGGCAGCGTCGGAGCAGGACAGTGCGGAGTGACGGCCCCGCTCCGGCCGGGCCGGTGAGGACGAGCCGGGCGGGGCGGGTGGCGCGGTAGTAGGCCGGCATGTCGGCAGCGAAGCCTCTCCCGGCGACGGGTGCTCCCCGGTATGGGTCTGCCCGGCGGGCGGGGCCCTCGCGCCGCGAGCCGGAGCGGGCTGCAGGACGTAGCGCAGGTCGATGTGCTGAAAGTCGTCGCCCAGCAGCTGCCGATGTACTCTGCCCTCGCCGTCGGCGACCTGCCGCTCCAGCGTTTTGGCCCGGCTGCTCGCGAGCTCCGTGTCGACACCCTCCACCGGCCTTCGCAGCGCCATGAGCGCTACGGTCAGACGGGCCGCTCCCTGAGGAACACCTGACGCGGCTTCAGCTTGCCGTGCATCTGGCGAGTTGGAGCCCCTACAGACCTCATCAGATGAACGACAGGCCCCAGCCCGCTCGACCCGGCCGCCGTCGAACCACCCGTGAGACAGTCGCGTGGAGCCGCAGCGGTTCGCGACAGTCACGACCCGACGGAGTGTGCGCACGATGCCCGACCAGCCGCCCCGGCCCCAGCGACGCGCCTCGGCGCTGGTGCTGGGCATCGACATCGGCACCTCGGGCTCCAAGGGCGTGCTGGTGCGCGCCGAGGACGGCGAGGTCGTCCGCGCGGCGGCGCGCGAACACCGTACGGACACCCCCCGGCCGGGCTGGGCCGAGCACGACGCCGAGGCCGTGTGGTGGGCCGACTTCCGCGCGCTGGCAGCCGAGTTGCTCGGCCCGGAGGGGGCCGCCCGGCCGCCCGGTGCGGCGCTCGCCGGGGTGTGCGTCAGCGGCATCGGGCCCTGCCTGCTGCCCACCCGCCGCGACGGCACCCCGCTGCGGCCCGCCCTCCTCTACGGCGTGGACACCCGGGCCGGTGAGCAGATCGCCGCCCAGACCGCGCGCTACGGCGCGGACCGCGTAGGGCAGCGCTGCGGCTCGCCCCTCACCAGCCAGGCCGTCGGGCCCAAACTGGCCTGGCTGGCGGAGTGCGAGCCGGAGACCTACGCGCGCACCGAGCGCTGGTTCATGGCCAGTTCCTGGATCGCCCACCGGCTCACCGGCGCGTACGTACTGGACCACCACTCGGCCAGCCAGTGCACCCCGCTCTACGACCTGCGGCAGCGGTGCTGGATCGAGGACTGGCGCGAGGAGATCGCCCCGGGCCTGGAGTGGCCCGCACTGGTCTGGCCCGCCGAAGTGGTCGGCGAGGTCACCGACGCGGCCTCGGCGGCCACCGGCATCCCGGCCGGGACCCCGGTCATGGCCGGGACGGTGGACGCCTGGGCCGAGGCCACCGGCGTGGGCGCGACCGGCACCGGCGACCTGATGCTGATGTACGGCACCACGATGTTCCTGGTCAACGTCGTCGGCGAGCCGGTGCCCGACGCCCGCCTGTGGTCCACGGCAGGCGCCTTCGAGGGCACCTACTGCCTGGCGGGCGGCATGGCCACCTCCGGCGCCGTCACCGGCTGGCTGCGCGACCTGACCGGCACGGACTACGGCACCCTTACCGAGGAGGCCGCCGCGCTGCCGCCCGGCGCCGAGGGCCTGCTGATGCTGCCGTACTTCGCGGGCGAACGCACCCCGCTGTTCGACCCGGACGCGCGCGGCGTCGTCGCCGGGCTCACCCTGCGGCACGGCCGCGCGCACCTCTACCGCGCCGCGCTGGAGGCCACCGCCTTCGGCGTACGGCACCACCTCGCCGTGATGGCCGAGGCGGGCGGCGACCTGCGGCGGCTGGTGGCAGTCGGCGGCGGGGCGCGGGAGTTGTGGACGCGGATCGTCTCGGACGTGACCGGCCGGGCCCAGGAACTGCCCCGGCACACCGTCGGCGCGGCCTACGGCGACGCGTTCCTCGCCGCCGTCGGCACCGGGCTCGCCCGGCGTACGGACATCGCCGCCTGGAACCCGGTGGAGGCCGTCGTCACCCCCGACCCGGCGGGCACCGCCCGCTACGACGACCTCTACGCGCACTACCTCGCGCTCTACCCGGCCACCCGCGAGATCACCCACGCCCTCGCGGCCCGCCAGCACGCGGACGCGCCGACCTCGCCGCCGTCGGCGTGACGTTCACCTTCGGGAGCCGGTCCCCCGCACTGCCTGGACGAGTCCCAGGAGCATCATGGCGCCGCCGACGACCATCAGGACCACGCCCACCTTGGTGAGGGTGAAGACCGGTGTCTCGACTCCTTCGGTGAACAGCTTCAAGGCCAGGCCGACCAGGAGGGTCGCCGATCCTTCGGTCACGTTCTTGGAGGCAGGACTCACCGCTGGGCTCATTTCTCGGAGGCACGCCGCACTGATGTGCGGTCCGTTCTGGGGCTCCGCTTCATCGTAGGAACGGCGAGGTGAGTGGTTCGTCCGTCCTCCGAAGGATCGTGCGCTGCATCATTGGATGGACGGCTCCGGGGCTTCGTGCCCCTTTCTGTGGTGGGCAGGCAGGGTGGCAGGCAGGCAGGGCGGGGCGGGATTCTCGGCGGCGCGCTCAGAGCTTGCGCACCACGATCCGGCCCGCGTCCCCCGCGGCGGCGACGAGCGAGCCGTCGGCGGAGAACCGCACCCCGTGGGTCTCGCCGGTGGGCCCCGTCTCGGGACCGAGGGCGAACGCGGGGTCCGGCGTGCGCGTGGCGGCGTCGACCACCTCCAACTGCTCGCGCCGCCCGATCGCCAGCGTCTTCCCGTCGGGGGAGTACGACCAGCCGTAACAGGGCGCCCCGAACCGGCTCGCCTGGCGCGGATCGGAGAAGTGCCAGACCAACTCGGCCGTGTCGAGGGAGTACGCCCACGGCCCGCCCGCTTCGCACAGCCCGACCAGCACCAGCTTCTCCGTCGGGTCGAAGCCGACCTTCCGCACCGGCTGATTTCTGGGCACCGGTATGCGCTGCAGCACTGCTCCCGTCTCGGTGTGCCAGATCTCTATCTCAGTGGTCATCGGGTCGGTCCTGCTGTACGAGGAGCCCTTGCTCCGGCCCAGTGCCAGCAGCTTGCCCGACGGTGACAGCGCGCCGTCCCAGCATTCGTACGGCCCCTCGGCGTGCACCTCGAAGAGGATGCTCCCCTGCCGGTCGAGCATCCGGACGCGGTCCCACGCGTCGTACGCGAGCAGCCTGCTGCGGTCGCCGTTCCACTTCGGGCGCACCCGGTGCGGGTTGAAGTCGGCGTCGGCGAACTGCCGGTAGGCCGCGAGGGTCCGGCCCTGGCCGGTGGCCAGGTCGAGCCGCCGGGTCTCGCCGTTGAGCGCGTAGACGATCCGCTTGCCGTCGCCGTCGAAGAGCACCGTGTGCGCGAAGGTCTGCCCCGGCTGCTGCCCCGGCCGCTGAGGCGCCGGACGCGCCTCGGGCGGCTCGGCGTGCACCAGCCTGCGGCTGCCGGTGGCGACGTCCACCAGGTGGATCTCGGCGCCGTACCCGCCCTTCAGCATCGAGGCGACCACCAGGGTGCGGCCGTCCGGCGAGAGGTCGAACGCGCCGGAGCACCAGGATCTGTTCGGCACGAACGTCTCCAGCACGACGTCACCCCGCGCCGCCCCGGCCACGTCCGCGACCCGGGCGAAGCCCTCGCGCAGCTTCTTGTCCCGCGCCTGCGCGAAGTGGAGCAGCGCGACCCGCTCGTCCTGGCCGTCCAACTCCTTGACCGTCTCGCGCGGCCGGCTCCCTTGCGTCCACGCCGCGCGCACCAGCGTCCGCCCCTCCAGCGCGACGCGGTAGAACCGCTGCTTCCCCCCGGACCCGGGCATGCTCAGCACAGTCTCGATCACGCTCATACGCCCGAACTTAGCGCCGCCCACTGACACTCCGGGGGCCCGGACACCGGGCGGCCGGAGCAGGCACCGAGCGCTCCACCAAGGCTCAGCCGGTGTAGTCCTTGAGCTTCTCGGTCTCCAGGGTGATGCCGACGGGGTGAGGAAGCTCGACGACCTTGCCGTACGGGTAGGTCAGACGGCTGGTGTAGACGCCGTTCTCGGGCTCGCTGTGGACGCTGATCATGCAGGAGTCCCGGTCGACGAGCAGATACACAGGGATGTCGGACGCCGCGTAGCCGTTCCGCTTCTCCCGGCGGTCACGACGGTCGGTGTCCGGATCGGACGAGGTGACCTCTACAGCCATCAGTACGCCTTCCGGCTCGGCCCACTCGCCCTGCCCCACGAAGTGATCTTCCGGCGCGAGGGCACCATCAGGACGGGCGCGGCCCTTGCAATAGCCCTCGATCTTCAACCCTTGCTCCGGGTACAGCCGCAGATCCTGGCGCTGCTGTAGGCACCGCTCCAGCAGCCACATCACGATGGCCCCGTGGTCTCCGTCGGGCACGGGCTTGACCTCTAGCTTTCCGTTGATGAATTCCAGCGTCACGGTCTCCGGAGCTGCGTGGGCGATCTGCTCGAATTCCTCGACGAGCATCTGGGGCTGGTCTGTGGTGCCAGGTGTCATGGGGGTGCCTCCTTGCTCCCATGGTGCCCTGGTGTGGGGCAGGGCGTCTTGCACGGTCATACGCGTTTCCTCTCCCGTGTTCGCGTGCGGACTGCCGTACGGATCTGCTCGGCGTGGCTGTGTACGACGCCTGGGGTCAGCGGTGCCCGGCCGTGGCCGCGGCAGGTGGGGCAGAGGCCGCCGGGGAGTGCGTCCGGCGGGCCGGGGGCGCGGCAGGTGGTGCATTCGGTGAGGCGCAGGGGCGGCGGGGGTTGCTCAGGTGGGAGTTTGTCGCGCAGGCGGGTGCGGAGCAGGCCGCGTGGGCTGTGGACTTCGGGCGGCAGCCCGGTGGTGAGGGCGCGGGTGAAGCGGGTCGGGGACGGGTCGCGGGCGAGCCAGTCCTCGGCGAGAGGTTCGAGCGCCTCGCAGTCGGCGTGGGAGAGGGTGAGGCGGGGGTCGGTGTGTCCGAGCGCGGCGAGGGCGTCGTACGCGCGGGTGCGGGCGGGGCGTTGCGCACGTACGGGCGGTGGCGGTGGCGCTGGTTCGGGCTCCGGCTCGGGCTCGTCCTCCGGCAGGCTGCCGGTCTGGTGGGCGGCCCACCAGGTGTCGTCGCGCGGGGTGCGGGAGAAGTAGGTGAGGGAGACCCAGCGGGCGGAGCCCCGGCCCACGACGTGTTCGCGGCAGCGGCGCAGGTGTCCGGCCTCGGAGAGGCGGCGGAGCGCGGTGAGGCAGGCGGCCTGGCCGTAGAGCGGGTGGACGGAGGCGAGGGTCTTGCCGTCGATCGCCGCGCCCTCCGGCAGCCGGTCGATCAGTGCGGCGATGGACGCCTCACGTGCGGGCAGGTGTGCGAAGTCCCGTGCCGTACGCGGACGTTCGTGCGGGGCGTGGCGCTTCCCGTAACCCGGATTCGCCATCGGATGTGCGTCAGCGGGCAGGGCGGCACTAAGGTCGGACACAGCCATTGGATCGCTTTCTTCGATCTGGATGGTCAGACCCCCGGCCGGTGTTGCCTCACCGACGGGGGTCGTTTTCTGTCTGCTGCGACGCTAGACACGGCCGACCCAGAGTGTCAAAACGAATACTAATAGTCATACTGGCGCCCCGATCGTGCTCACCAGGACAGGGGCGGGTGGGTGGGGAGAGGTATTCCCCCCGTTCCTTGAAAGCAGCGCTCGGCCCTCGAAGCTGGGCGCTCGGACCTCCCGGCCCGGTACCGGTCCCGAGTGTGCACCGTGATGCCTTGACACCATCACACTGTCATGGTGTCAAGTGGAATGCTGTATGAGACGCCTGCCCTGGATTCCGATGATCGCCGCGTACTGGGGGAGATCGAGGAGATGCGCTCCGCGCTGCGGCACACTCTTCGGTCGCAGCCGCCGTGGTCGGGGCAGCTCCGGCGGAACCTCACCGCGCGGGCCATCGCCGGATCCAACACGATCGAGGGATACGCGGCGACGGTTGACGATGTCGAAGCCTTGATGGCGGGGGAGGAGCCACTTCAGACGGGGGAGGCGACCAGGGTCGAGTTGGAGGGCTGTCAGCGGGCGATGACGTACATCCAGGCCCTCGCCGATTCGGGTGACGCCTTCCGCTACGACGCGGGTCTCCTCGGCGGCCTCCACTTCATGATGCAGGGCCATCATCTGAACAAGCGGCCCGGCCGGTGGCGGGACGGCCCGGTCTTCGTCGCCAGCCCGGACGATCCTGCCGTCCCGGCGTATGCCGCGCCCGGTGCCCGCGAAGTGCCCGCGCTGATCGATGAGTTGCTCGACTGGCTCAACACCGGAGATCTGGACATGCCGGTGCACGTACGCGCGTCGATGGCGCATCTGAACCTGGTCAACATCCACCCCTGGAGTGACGGCAACGGCCGCATGTCGCGCGCGCTCTCGACGCTCGTCCTCGCCCGTGACGGCGTGGTGCCACCGGAGTTCTCCTCCATCGAGGAGTGGCTCGGACGAGGCCAGAACACCTACGCCTACTACCGGGTGCTCCAAGAGGTCGGTGGCCCGGTATGGCAGCCGGGGCGCGACACGCGAGCGTGGCTGCGTTTCTGTCTGGACGCTCATCATCGCCAGGCGCAGCAGGCCCAGCGCCGTACCGACCTGCTGTCGCGCGCGTGGCTTCAGTTGGGTGAGGCAGTCGATGTCGACGGCCTCGACGAGCGGGTCGTCCATGCCCTGCTACCAGCCTTCTGGGGTAGCAGGGTGCGTCGTACCGTGTACCAGCAGGACGCCGATCTCTCCGAGCAACAGGCCCTCCGAGACGTCCGACAGCTCGTGCGGGGCGGCTGGCTGGAGGTCCACGGCAGGGGACGTGCCCGCTTCTACGGCCCGGGTCCCCGGCTGGCCGCCGTCCAGGAGGAGGTCCGCTCGTCCACCCAGCCCTACGCCTCCCCCTATGCCGGCTGATCCAGGCTGAGGCGGTGGGTGGGGTGTGGGTGTCGCCGGCCGTCAGGACGCCTTGGTGACGGAGACGTCGCCGCCCTCCGAGTGGGCCTTGACCCGGTGGTCGGACGCGGGCTTCGAGGGGACCGCGACGTCACGGGTGCCGCCGTCGGTGTGGGCGTCCACCGCGTAGCTTCCGGTGGGGAGTCGGACCTCGACGTCGCCGCCGGCGGTGGTGAAGGAGACCTCCGTGGGGGCGTCGGTGAAGACGCCCGTCAGGTCGCCGCCCTCGGTGTGCGCCGTGACGCGGCCGGAGGCCGAGTCGTCGATCTGGATGTCGCCGCCCCGCGTGTCCGCCTCGACGCTGCCCGACAGGCCGCTGACCAACAGGTCGCCACCGCCGGACTTCAGGTGCACCTTGAGCCCGGCGGGCACGCGCACCTCGTAGTTCACATCGCAGGTGTGCCGCTCGTTGCCGCAGTCGTCGGCTTTGAGCACCAACCGGCCGTCCTGCGTGGTGTGTTCGGTGCGCGGCTTGCGCTCGTTCCACTTGTAGCGCTCCGTCACCCGGATCGCGTCGCCCTCGCCCGCCACGACCTCGATGTCCCCGCCCCGGGTGTCCACGAAGAGAGCCTTCGTGCCGCCGCCGTCCACCGAGTACGCCGAGCTGCTGGTCTTGTCGTCGTCCTCCGTGAGCGAGCAACCCGTCGCCAGGACTGCCGTGGCGGCGAGGACCGCGCAGGCTGCGGTGGCTCTGAAGATGCGGTGTGCGGTCATCTGGAGGTCTCCGTTCGCGGGGGCGGGGGACGGCCGGGGCCGTTTCCGTGCTGCCTCCACCATTCTTGGCGCGCCGTGCGGGGGCAGAGTCGCCTGCGGGGAGGAGCCGGGCCCGCGCGTCCCCGTAGGGGCTTCACCCCAGGCGCGTACGGGTGTCCGCAGGCGCGCTCTCCGGGATACCGGCGCGAAGCCCCGCGTGTCCGGAGCCCGAGCCCCGAGCCCCGGCCCGCGACGGGGCTCGGGGCTCGGGCGCTGCCGCGCCGGCGTCCCGCGTCAGGCGGCCAACTCCCCTGGCAGCGGTTCCGCGTGGAGGATCGTCAAGCCGGAGACGGCCCGGGTGAGGGAGACGTACAGCCGCCGCAGCCCCGTACGCAGGTCCGGCTCGCCCGCCACGATCGCGGCGGGCTCGTCCAGCACCACGTGGTCGTACTCCAGCCCCTTGGCCAGCGTCGCGGGCACCAGCGTGAGCCGGGCGTCCGCCGAGGTCTCCTCGCCCGGCCCCAGGTACGGCAGCCCCGCCTCGGTGAGCGCCGCCGCCAGCGCCGGGACCCGCTCCCGCGCCGCGATCAGGCCGACCGACCCCTCCCGCTCCAGCGCCTCCCGGCAGCCCGCGAGCACGGCCTCCTCCAAGTCGCCGTGGCCGTACCGGCGTACGGCGAAGTCGCCCGGCGACTCGCGGACCGAGGTGGCCTCGGCCAGTCCCGGGGCGATGGACGGCAGCAGCCGGGACGCGTACGCGATGACGTCGCGCGGCACCCGGAACCCCTGCGTCAACTCCTCCACCACGGCTTCCGGTTTGCCCAGATGGGCCAGCGCCTGCCGCCAACTGGCCGTGGCCCACGGGGTGGTGCCCTGCGCGAGGTCGCCCAGCACCGTGACCGAGCCCGTCGAGCAGCGCCGCCCCACCGCCCGGTACTGCATGGGGGAGAGGTCCTGCGCCTCGTCCAGCACCACGTGACCGAGCGAGGACGTGCGGCTGACCAGGTCGGCGGCCTCGTCCACGAGGACGGCGTCGGCAGCCGACCACGGCGCCGTCCCCACCCCACGGGCGGGCTTGGGCCACCGCACCGCCTGCTGCTCCTCGGCGGAGAGGATGCCGTCCGCCTGCGCCGCCAGGAACTCCGGGTCCGACAGCAGCCGGAGCACCACCTTTGCCGGATCGACGGCGGGCCAGGCCGACTTGACCACCGCCTTGACCGCCGCGTTGCGCGCCACCGAGTCCTGCACCCGGTCGTCGGGGGCCTCGCCCGCCGCCTCCATGCGGACCAGGACGGTGTGCGCGATGCGCTGCGGCAGCGCATCGCGGGCGGCGCCGTACCGGATGTCCCGGGCCAGCAACTCCTGCACGATCTCCGCCAGTTCGTACGCGGGCACCCGCCAGCGGCGCGAGCCGCGTACGACCACGCACGGCTCGGCCGGCAGCGTCACGCCGGAGCGCACCGCGCGGCGCAGCACCCGGGCCATCCGGGCGTCACCCTTGAGGCGGGCGGCCTGCGCGGAGTCCGTGCCGCGCAGCGTCACGCGGGTGCCGCCGGAGCCGGAGCCGGTGCCCGCCACCAGGTCCTCGACCGTGGACTGCCGCACCTCCAACTCGCCCAGCGCGGGCAGCACCTGCTCGATGTACCGCAGGAAGGACTGGTTCGGCCCGATCACCAGCGTGCCCGTACGCGCGAGCCGCTCCCGGTGCGTGTACAGCAGGTACGCGACCCGGTGCAGGCCCACCGCCGTCTTGCCGGTGCCGGGCGCGCCCTGCACGCACACGGAGCCGTCGATCCCGGCGCGGACGATCTCGTCCTGCTCGGGCTGGATGGTGGCGACGATGTCCCGCATGGGGCCGACGCGGGGCCGCTCGATCTCCGACTGGAGCAGCGCGCTCGTGCGCGGCCCCTCGCCCGGGTCGGTCAGGTGCTCGTCCTCGTATGCCGTCAGCTCGCCGCCCGTGTAGCCGAAGCGGCGGCGCAGCGCGACGCGCTGGGGGTCCTTCTTCGAGGCGCGGTAGAACGGCTGGGAGACGGGGGCGCGCCAGTCGACGACCATCGGGTCGCCGTCCGCGTCGTGCACGTGGCGGCGGCCGATGTAGAAGCTGAGGGCCGTGCTCGCGCCGGGGTCCTGGAGCAGCTCTTCGAGGTAGTCGAGGCGGCCGAAGAAGAGTGGGGTGTGCGCGAGGTCGGCGAGCGACTTGATCCGCAGTTCGAGGTTGGACCGCAGTACCGCCGCGCTCACCCAGCTGCCCGTGACGTCGCTGATGTCGAGGGCTTCGGCGTCGGCGCGCATCGCGCGCAGCGCGGCCCGGGAGGCGGCGAGATGGGCGCGTTCGCGGTCGAGCGGGTCGTCGGGGGGAGCGGGCGGGGGTGGGGGCAGGGGGGCGTGCGCGGGCACGAGGTCGCCTCCGGCGGGTCGGCCGCGCTCCGTGCAGAGGCGGCGGCCCGCGCCCGTACGGGCCCCGCGCGCAGGCGTCACCGCACGCGGGGGCGCGGCGACGGCACGACGGCGGGACCCGTACGGGCGCGGGCGCGCGGACGCGGCACGGAGACGCGGTACGGGTGCGGGTACGTCAACAGGTCGCCGGCCGGTTTCCGAGCGGCCGGGGGTCCATCCCGAAGGGGAGGAGGCAAGACGGGAGATTGTAGGCGGGGAGCCGGTGTCCGGCCACCCGATATTCCTCCGGGCCGTCCCGTCATGCGTGCTGGAGCTCTGCGGCCGTTCCGGCGGTCCGCGGGCCCCCGAGGTGCCGCAGCCGACGCCGCACCCCCGCCCCTGCCGGACGGCGACGGGCCACGGGGGCGGGGCTCAGCGCCGGACGCGGTAGCGCAGGTGCAGGGCGCGGCGGCCCTGGACGACGACCGGGTCGTCCAGGAGCTGGTGGCCCCGGGCCAGCTTCGCGAAGTAGGGGATTCCCTCACCGAAGAGCACCGGCACGAGGCTGACGCACACTTCGTCCACCACTCCCAGGTCGAGTGCCTGCTGCGCGACCGACGTGCTGGCGATCACCACGTCGCGGTCGCCGGCGATCCGCCGCGCCTCGGCGACGGCGACGTCGACGCCCGCGACGAAGGCCGTGCGCGGCCACCGCGTGGCGGCGTCCTCGGGCGGGCGGTGGGTGACCACGACGACGGGGGTGCCCGCCGGATGGTTGTCGCCCCAGCCCTCCGCGATGTCGAACAGGCGCCGGCCCGCGACGAGGGCGCCCGAGCTGCCGGTCAGGTCGCGGAGCACCTCCGCGCTCGCGTCGTCGACACGGAAGGAGATGTCCTCGTTCGGGTTCTCCACGGTCACCTCGCCCGCCGCGTACCAGTCGAACAGCTCCCCGACCTGGTCGTGCGGGTCCGCGATGAACCCGTCCAGCGACATCGTCATATGGGTACGGACTGTGCCCATCTTCGTCCTCCTCGGAAGGCTGATTGCTCCCCGGTGGAGACCTGCGCCGGCCGGGAAACTCATCGGCGGGCGGGAAGAGCGCCGGGCGGGCCCGGGGGAGGACCGACCCTGAGGACGTAGGGGTAGCCGGTCGCCCGCGAGGCTGAGGGCGCGGCGTGCGGTTCGGTCTTTCGGCCGATGTACGTCAGTCGGGTGAAACGGATGCTGGAGGTATGAGTACCGCAGCGATCCAGCAGCCCGCAGCCGGGCCGGAGCCGGGGCGGGGAGCCACCGCCCTGGGCGCCGACGGGCCCGCACAGACCCACCACGGCCGCTCCGGCCACCAAAGTCACCACGGCCACCCCCGGCACCTGCTGGGGAGCGCCCTGCGCGCGGCGAAGGTGTTCGCCGAGGCCACCTTCAGCGTCGCCGTGCTCGGCCGGTACGAGGGCCGCGCCCACGACCCCGCCCGCGACTGACCCTGCCCACGAGCCCCGGTGGGGCGGCGGCACTCACACGTCGTCGCCCGCCAGCAGCTCCGTCGAGTCCACGATCCGGTAGGCGTACCCCTGCTCCGCCAGGAAGCGCTGCCGGTGCGCGGCGAAGTCCTGGTCGACCGTGTCCCGCGCGACGACCGAGTAGAACCGCGCCTCGTGCCCGTCCGCCTTCGGCCGCAGCACCCGGCCCAGCCGCTGCGCCTCCTCCTGCCGGGAGCCGAAGGTGCCGGAGACCTGGATGGCGACGGTGGCCTCGGGCAGGTCCACCGAGAAGTTGGCGACCTTGGAGACCACCAGCACGTTCAGCTCGCCCTGCCGGAACGCCTCGAAGAGCTTCTCGCGCTGCGCGTTCGAGGTGTCACCCTTGATGACCGGCGCCCCGAGATGCTCGCCCAGCTCGTCCAGCTGGTCGATGTACTGGCCGATGACCAGCGTCTGGTCCCCCTCGTGCTTGCGGACGAGGGCCTCGGTGACGCGGCGCTTGGAGTCCGTCGTCGCGCAGTAGCGATACTTCTCCTCGGTCTCCGCCGTGGCGTACGCGAGCCGCTCGGCGTCCGTCAGGTTGACCCGGACCTCGACGCAGTCGGCCGGGGCGATGTAGCCCTGCGCCTCGATCTCCTTCCAGGGCGCGTCGAAGCGCTTGGGCCCGATGAGCGAGAAGACGTCCGACTCGCGCCCGTCCTCCCGTACCAGCGTGGCCGTGAGCCCGAGGCGGCGGCGGGCCTGGAGGTCGGCGGTGAACTTGAAGACGGGGGCGGGCAGCAGGTGCACCTCGTCGTAGAGGATGAGGCCCCAGTCGCGGGAGTCGAACAGCTCCAGGTGCGGGTAGATGCCCTTCCGCTTGGTCGTCAGCACCTGGTAGGTCGCGATCGTCACCGGGCGGATCTCCTTGCGGGTGCCGCTGTACTCGCCGATCTCGTCCTCGGTCAGCGACGTACGGCGCACCAGCTCGTGCTTCCACTGGCGGGCCGCGACGGTGTTGGTGACCAAAATCAGCGTCGTCGCGCTGGCCCGCGCCATCGCTCCGGCCCCCACCAGCGTCTTTCCCGCACCGCAGGGCAGCACGACGACACCCGAGCCGCCGTGCCAGAAGCCCTCGACGGCCTGCACCTGGTACGGGCGCAGCGCCCAGCCGTCCTCGTGCAGCGCGATCGGGTGCGCCTCGCCGTCCACGTAGCCCGCGAGGTCCTCGGCGGGCCAGCCCAGCTTGAGCAGGGCCTGCTTGATCTGGCCGCGCTCGGAGGGGTGCACCGCCACCGAGTCGTCGTCCAGCCGCGCGCCGACCAGCGGCTGGATCTTCTTCGACCGGAGGATCTCCTCCAGCACGGGGCGGTCGGTGCTCTCCAGCACCAGGCCGTGCGTGGGGTGCTTCAGCAGCCGCAGCCTGCCGTAGCGGGCCATCGTCTCCGCGACGTCGACCAGCAGCGCGTGCGGCACCGGATAGCGGGAGTAGGCCACCAGCGCGTCTACGACCTGCTCGGCGTCGTGCCCGGCGGCACGGGCGTTCCACAGGCCCAGCGGGGTGACCCGGTAGGTGTGGATGTGCTCCGGCGCACGCTCCAGCTCCGCGAACGGCGCGATGGCGCGGCGGCACCCGTCGGCCTGCTCGTGATCGACCTCGAGCAGCAGGGTCTTGTCACTTTGAACGATCAGACAGGACACGCACACCTCACACCGGAGCCACGGACACCAGCCTTCCACCGTACGCGCCCGGCGTGGCGGCCGGGTGGCCTCGGCCCGCACGGATCACCCACCGCCGTGCTCCGGCGCGGTTAGGCGCGCCCCCCGGCTGTCGGCGACGCGCAGTACGTCACCGAGGGCATACGTGACCGCACGCAGCGCGCCCCGCAGGGCGTACTCCCCGGCCTTTCGGTCCTCCAGTACGGCTCGCGCACCCGCCAGCACGTGTGCGCCGTCGCGGAGCTGGGTGGCCTCGATCTCGTCCGCGAGCCGCCACAGGGTGCTCCCGGGGCCGTCCGAGCTGAGGAAGCACGGCTTGCCGGTGCCGTTCTCCCACGGCAGCAGCCGCAGACCGGGCGCGGGGGCGGGGACGGTGTCCCGGTCGTAACTCATCACGCGGTCACCTCGACGTGCGAGGTCTTCCACAAACCCGCGTGGACACCGTGCGGCACGATCCACAGCACCCGTGGCCGCGCTGGTGGCCGGTGGCGCGACTCCCGGCGCTCCTCCGGGGTGAGGACGTACGGGCGCACCAGCGCCGTGTCCTCACCTCGCAGCGGTACCGGCCGGGGCGGCACGCGCGGCGGGCGGCCTGCCGACGCGTCAGCGATCGGCGCCGGGGCGGGCGTGCCCGGCGTCCGATGGCACCCCGGCGCGGGCAGCACAAGCCGCAACAGCGGCACGAACAGCCTCGCGATGGCTCGGGTCATGTCGTCAACTCCACATGGTCGATCCGGCGTCTGACTTCCCCGGATGCGCACCGGGTGTAGCCAATTGGTCACCAGGCCAACGCGACGGCCAATAGACTGGGCGGACTTCAGCGTGAGAACTGAAGTCTGCGGTCGGCTAGTGGACGCTCTGCCACTCCTGTGGGCCATCCTCCATGAGGCGTGCCTGCGCACGGACGTAGGCGGCACGGAGGTTATGGCCGGGCAACTTGAGTATCTGCTGACGGCTGCGGCTTCGCCGCACGTCAACCTTCAGGTCATGCCCTTCTCGGCGGGTGCGCCCGCCGCGCACATGAAGCCCTTCACTCTGCTGCGGTTCACCGACGCGCCGGCAGTGCTGTACATCGAGACACGCTTGGGCGGCCGGATGCACGACTCCGCACGCACGGTCTCCGCCGCCTCGGATGACTATGATCTGATCAGGGCGCACGCGTTGTCCCCAGACCGGTCGTTGACCCTGATCAAGACTCTGCTGAAGGAGTGCCGCGCATGAGCGCCGACTTGGATCTCACCACCGCTCAGTGGATCAGGTCGACCCACAGTGATGGGAGCGGCGGGCAGTGCGTGGAGTTCGCCCCGGGGTTCGCCTCGTGCGGTGTGGTGCCCGTGCGTGACAGCAAGGACCCGCACGGCCCCGCGCTGGTCTTCCCGTCGGCGGACTGGTCGTCCTTCGTCGCGGCGGTAAAGGGCGGGAAGCTCTCCGCCTGACCGAACGCTCTCCGGCCGTTCCCGGCAGGCAGAGCCATGCCTGCGACTCACCTCCAGGCGCGGTCCATCTTCCACTCGTTGCCCGATCAGAAGCGATGGAGACCATGAGTCACGTCGAAGAGTCCTCCCGCAAAGCCCTGTTCGAACAGGTGGCGCTGATGGTGCGTGTCGAGGACGAGGTTGAGGTTCTCTCGCTCATCCCGGATTGGGTGGAGGAGGAACTCGGCGACGAAGACGAGGAGTTGGTCGAAGAGCTGGAGACCTACGCGGAGCGGCTGTTGCAGGAGGAGCGCGTTCGGGAGGCTGCTTGGAGCAATCCCACGATGAACGATGGCATCGACCGGGCCTTCGAAAGCCTCAACGCGCGGGGAATCGTCGCGTTGCAGAACGTCGGCTACACCATGTCCGACGGATGGAGCGAGGCGTCTGAGGTCGCGGCCAGCCAGTCGCCGCGACCGCGCGGAGCAGTCTTTTATCACGAACAGGACCTTGAGAGTGGGGTCGCCGGCGAAGGACTGACACTGGTGTTTGGTGCGTTCGAGGATGACGCTGCCGCGCACGAGGCGGCGAGTCTTGCCATCGGACGTGAGATCTGTGACTCGCTTACGCGCTATGCGGTGCCGGTGGAGTGGGATGGCACGGTCAGTCAACGCATCTCGATTCCGCCGTTCACATGGCGGAAGCGCCGTTGGACGAAGGCACCCCAGGCCTGAAGATCAGCACGGTGCCGCTGCGAGCGGAGCCGCAGGTAGCCTGTCGCGTGATCAGGTCGTCTCGTGGCCAGATCGGGGAAACATGGATTACGTGTCGGGACACCACGCCGAGAGACCCCTCGTGCCACCCCTGTACTCCGCATGGGCCGCCTGGGAACGAGGCGAAAGGAACGCTGCCTTCACTCAGCTGCGGGAATCACTGGGTGTGCGGTTCGACGGTGTCCTCGCGAACCCGCCTCGCGAGCTGTTCGAGAGCCGTCTTTTTGAGACCTTTCCCTCGGCACTCGGTCGGCTTTTCACGAAGCCTTACTGCTTTCACGTCCCACCCGCACTTGTCGCTGCGGCGGTCTGGGAGCAGGCGCCCCGTACGGAAATCTTGCACGGAATCCTGCTCGGCGACTTCCGGTGGAGTGATGACCCCTTCGATGAAGAGCCGACCGAGACACCGGGAAGCGCAGAGCTTGCTGCAAGCATCGAGAATCAGAAAAGGCTGGGGCTCATCTCCTGTGATCCGGCGGATATTCTTCTCGGCGGCAGGGTTTTCCTGAACACGGCCCTGGCGGCGGAGGCCAGCCCTGCGAAGCTGGGAGAGGCGCACGAAGCGGCCTATTGCTCAGGATTCAAAAAATCGTCCGACTGGTGGGACGTGGCAGATGTCGCAGCGCCTGAGCTGGTGCTGCGAAGCTTCTGCCACGATGCGTGTCGGAACGGCCGGAGAGACCTCGAACCTGCCGATGTCTGGTCGCGTATCAACAGGAGGAATACGCGATACGGCCACTCCGTTCGAGAATCCTTCAGGAGAACAAGGATCAGCGCAGAAGAATGGCAGGCGATGGCGGAGTTCGTCAATTGGGATGATTCCGCGGGCCCTCTTCCGCTCGCCATCAAGAATTTGATCATGGATGACATCACACTCTGATGTCGTGATTCGTTTGGTCCATGCGAAGGGCGGCGGCGCCGCGGTGGGCGGAGCGAAGATCTGCGCACGCATATGCTGACCACCGAAGGTCGGGTCACGGGTACGAGGGAGGCGACCGTGGGGGTCTGCGTCTACATCGATGTCGTCAGGGACGACGAGAAGCTTGGTAGTTACGACCTCGACGGGAGCGCGTATTCCCTCGGTGCGGGGCTGGAGGCGCTGGGGCTGGACGGTGACGAGATCGTGCACGGGGTGGGGGGTCCGGACGGCGTCGACGCCGAGGAGTTGGAGGAAGGGTTCGTGGGCCAACTCACCCCCGAGCAGGTCAGGGCCTTCTGGGAGCGCCTGTCGCCCGTCACTGTCGAGCAGTTCATGACGGGCCTGCGGACGACCGAGAAGGTCAACGGCGATGACGAGGAGTACTTCACGCGGTACTTCGCGGCACTCAAGGAGACGTACAGTGCGGCCGTTCGCGCGGACGCGGGCATGACGATGTCCTGGTACTGACGGCCCGCAAGCCATGGTCCCCGTGGACCTACTCCTCCGCCAGCTCCGCCACGCCCGTGATGCGGTGCAGCGGGTACGTCCGGACCTCGTCCGCGGTGTGGTCGTACGCCGTGACGAAGCCGCCCTCCACCCGTACGGGCGCGATCACCCGCTGGCTGGCCGCGCCGTCCGCGTTCACGTAGCCGATCCACAGCGCCGAGCCGGTCAGCGCCGCCGACTGCATGGTGGCCAGCGTGTCCGGCGAGTCCGTACGCGGCAGCTCCCCGCCGGGCGCACGGGAGCCCGCGCGCGCGGCGGCGGGCACCCGTACGCCGCCGGTGCCGGGCGGGCCCGGCTTGTGCACGGCCGTCGCCGCGTGGTCGCCGGCGCGGATCGCCCGTACGGCGGCGGCCAGCAGCAGCGCGTCCGGTACGGGCGGGCCGTCCGGCAGCGGCTCCGGCGCCCGCCGGGGCGGGGTGCGGTGGGCGTCCGCGCGGGTGATCAGCACGTCGCCCTCGGCGGACTCGGCGGCGGGCGTGTACCCCATCTCCCGTAGTTTCAGGAGGAGTTGGTCCGGTGGCAGCGGCGAGGCCAGCACGGTGGGCGCCAGCAGCCGGGGCCGCAGCGGCGCGCTCCGCCGGTCGGCGAGGATCTCGGCGAGCAGCGCGTCGTCGTCGCACCGCACGTACGAGGAGGCGGCGCCGACCCGCAGTCTGCCGTGCCGCCGGGCCACGTCGTCGATCAGGTACGACAGCGGCTGCGGCACGGGCGTGCGGGAGCGGGCGGCCAGGAAGGCGTGCAGGTCGGTGGCCGAGCGGCCCGCGTCCAGCGCGCGGCGCACGGAGGCGGGGGTGAAGCGGTAGACGGTCGCGCCGCCGCGCGACTCGATGTCGGCCAACCGCTCCAGTTCGAGCGCGAGTTGGCGCTCCAGCGGGCCGGGGGCGACGGCCGTCAGGTCCGCCTGCAGCAGCACGTGGTCCAGCGGTTCCGGCAGCAGCGGCGCGAGCGCGTGCGCCGCGCGCTCGGCGGCGACGGACAGTTCGGCCTGCGTCAACGCCCGTCCCCACGGCCGGACTTCGGGCGTCGCCGGGGCGGGCGGGACCAGCGTGCGGGCGAAGCCCGCGAGCGCGCCGCGCCCGGTCAGGCCCAGGAGTTCCGCCTCCGCCAGGGTCCAGCGCGCCAGTCGCGCGCGCAGCGGCTCGCCCTCCGCACCGCCCGCGCGGCCTGCCGTGCCCGCACCGTCTGCCGTGCCCGCACCGCCCGCCCGGCCCGTGCCGCCACCGTCCCCGCCGCCGTCCGCGCCCCCGCCGGTCGCCCGGCCCGCGCCGCGCAGCGGACGCTCCCAGGCAAGCCGCGCCAGCACGTCCGCCGGGTCCGGCGCCTCGCCGGGCGCCAGCCCGGCCAGCAGGGCCAGCACGCGGTACCGCACATCCGGCGCCAGGCCCCGGTCCAGGCCCGGCCCGAGCGCCGCCAGGCTGCGCCCCTTCGCGTCCCGCGCGCCGACCAGCCCCGCGACCCGGCTCGCCGACAGCCACGCCGTCACCAGTCGCGTCCAGCGGACCTGCGGCGGGTCACGCAGCCAGTCGTCGTACGCGGGCGTCGGCGCGTACGCCTCGTCCGCCTCGCCGGTGGACGCCAACAGACCTGCGCCGTAGGCCAGTTCGGCCCAGAAAGCGGCGGTCGGCTCCGGCACGTCCAACGCTCCGGCGGCGCGCCTGAGGTCGCGTACGCCCAGACCGCCCGCCCGCAGCACCGGCGGCGGCTCGGACTCCCACACCCCCAGCAGCTCCTCGACGGTGCCCAGCGCGCCGAACGCCTGGCCCGCCGCCGTCGCGTCCACGCTCCCCACGGCGTGCGTCCGCGCCGCCGGCAGCTTCGGCGGCAGCGGCTCCAGCACGCGGTGCGCCCGCCCGCCGCGCAGCCGGAGCGCGGCCTCGCGCGGCAGCACGACCGTACGTTCGCCCGCGGGCAGCAGCAGCCCGCGCTCCAGCAGCCAGCCCAGCGGAGCGGACGGCGCCCGGTGGTCGGCGGTGCCATGCGGCGGGCCCCACACCAGCTTGCCGAGCACCGCGAGACTCTCCTGCGGCGCCGAACCGAGCAGTTCGGTCATCCGCTCGCGGTCCCCGAAGAGCGCGGCGAGCGCCGCCAGCGCGCTGACCGGATCATGCGTGGGCGGCAGCCCCACAGCGGCCAGCAGCCGCTGCGTACGGCCCGGCGAGACGCCCGCGGCGGCGTCGGCCAGCGCCGGGCCCAGCCCGGTCGGTGAGACGCCCGTACCGGCGGGGGCGAGCACCTCGCGGGCCGTGCGCACCAGCCGCAGCCGGTCGTCACCGCCCCACAGCAGCGCGCGGGCGCGCAGCGTGCCGAGCGCCTCCGGCAGCCGCGCCTCGACGGTGGCGGCCTCCTCGGGATCGGGCCGGTCGCCGGTCAGCAGGCCGCACAGCGCGTCGTACGAGCACGGGTCGGTCGCCACCGCCAGCGCCTCGGCCGCCTGGAGCGCGAACCGGTCCAGCCGCTCCACCGCCCGTACGACCGAGGCGCGGGTGCCCGCGCGGGTGGCCAGCTGGGTGAGGTCCCGTGGGACGGGCGACAGCAGATCGGGACGGGTGCACAGCAGCGCGGCCAGATCGTCGTCGGCACGGGCCCGAAGATCGTCGGCGAGCGTACGGGGGGCGCCGGCGGCGGGCTGCTGCTCGTTCCTCATCCGTACAACGTTAGCGCCGCGTCCCGGCGCTCCGGTCCCGGTCGCGGGTCCCGCTTCCGGGGGCGTTGTCAGTGGCCGCTGACAGGCTGTGACGCATGACGCCCTGGAGCTTGACGGAAATCGACGCGGCGCTCCGCGCGAGCTGGTCCGCCGACACGTGCTCACCCGACGACGCCGCCCGCGAACCCTGGCACCCGGGCAACCCCGCCTGGGGCCACTGCGACCTCACCACACTCCTAGTGCACGACCTCTTCGGCGGCGAGCTGATATGCGGCGACGTCCACGCCCCGGACGGCACGCAGCACGGCTACCACTGGTGGAACCGCCTGCCGTCGGGGATCGAGCTGGACCTGACCGCCGAGCAGTTCCGCCGCGGCCAGCGGGTCACCGGCGCCCGTACCGTCCCCCGCCCTCCGGGCCCGCTCCGACGGCACGAGGAGTACGTGTCGCTGCGCGCCCGCGTCGCCACCCACCTCGGCCCGCTGCCCGGCCCGGAGGCGGGGCAGGACCCGACACGGACAGACCCCGGCCGCCGCGCGCGGTAACGTCAGGGGACGGGCGTCACGCGGGGACAGGCGTGGGGGAGTTTGGTGGGGATCGAGAGCGAGCAGCTCGTCTTCGACTATCTGAGTCGGGTCGGGGATCTGGCGCACGGTACGGCGATGACCGCCGCCGAGCGGGCCCGGCTGGTGAGCGGGCTGCGCGGGGAGATCGACCGCATGCGGGCCGCGGAGGGCGGGGCCGGGACCAAGGCCGCCGTGCGCAAGATCCTGGCGCGGCTGGGGGACCCGGCGGAGCTGGTCGCCGCCGCCAACGGCGGGAGCCCCGTGCCACGGCCGCGCGCGGCGGACAGCGGGCGTCCGGCGGGCGGCGCGAGCGGCGCGGACGGCACGCCCGGGGCGTCGTACGGCGGCGGGGACGGTACGGGCAGCGGCGGCGGTCCGGCGAGGTCGCTGCGCCCGAAGGTGCCGAAACTGCCGAAGCTCCCCCGGCTGCCGCAGCTGCCGCAGCAGCTGCGCAAGGAGCCCGAGCCGCCGCCGGAGGGCCCGCCCCCGCCCACGGCGGCGTACGGCGCGTCGCCGCCGCATCTGGCCGGGATGGACGAGCTGGGCCCCCAGGAGAGCGACCCGGACTGGTGGCGCGTCGACCCGGGCCCGTACGGCGGCGATCCCGGCTCGTACGGCGGCGAGGGTGCCGGCCGGCGGCGTCCCGGGGACCAGCTGGTGCCCGGATTCGTCGGCGGCATCGAGATGCAGGAGCTGTACAAGGCGCCGCAGCAGCGGGAGGGCGAGCCGGACGCCGAGGCGCGGCCGGGCGGCCCGCCCGCCGGCCAGGGGCGGGAGCAGGAGCAGGGCCACGAGGACGCGGGCGGCGGCCGGGGCCGGTTCGGGCGCCTGCTCGGTGGCCTGGCGGGCGGCGGCGCGAAGAGCGGGCCGACGGCGGGCGGGATCGTCGAACTGCTGGCGTGCGGGCTGCTCTTCGCCGGTGCGGTGATCGGTTCGCCGGTGCCGCTCGGGCTGGGCTGGCTGGCCGCGTACTGGTCGCCGAAGCTGAGCCGCAACGAGGCGAAGTGGGCCGCGCTGGGCATGCCCGCGCTGGTGGCGGGCGGCGCCGCGGCCTGGCTGTGGGGGCGGGCGGAGGAGCGCTGGGGCGCGCCGATCGGCGCGGGCGAGGACGCGTTGCGGGAGGCGATGGCCGGCACCTGGCCGGTGGCGCTGCGGCTGGCGGCCGTCGCCAGCGCGCTGTTCCTGCTGTGGCGCGCGCGGCGACGGCCGGGTGGCGGCTGAGGGTTGACGGACGGGCGGACGGGCGCGGGCCGGGGCGCGCGAGGCGCGCGGCGGCCCGTCGGCCCCTCAACTCGTCAACTCACCTCAGCTCGTCAGCTCCTCCTGCATCTGGTCGAGGATCTTCTCCGCCGCCGTGTAGCCGATGCCCTGAATCCAGGTCTCGTCGTCTACCCGGTGCGCGTTGCCGCCCTTGACCGCCTGCATGTTCTTCCACAGGGGGCTGGCCGTGGCCTTGCTCTCGCCGGACTTCTTCTGGTCCCCGTAGGAGGTGTAGAAGACGACGTCGGTGTCGGCCTTGTCGACCTGTTCGGGGCTGATCTCCAGCATCAGCCCGTCGTACGCCTTGGCCTTCTTCACGATCGGCGGGCGGCCGAGCCCGACGTCCTTGAGGAGGGTCGAGATGTAGCTGCCGTCGCCGTAGAGGCGCATGTCCGCGCCCTCGATGAAGCGGATCACGTTCGTGTTGAGCGCCTTGGCCTTCTCCGGCCCGCCCAGCGCCTCGGTGACCTGCGCGGTGTGCTTCTCGTACGCCGCGACGACCTTCCGCGCCTCGGCCTTCTTGCCGAGCGCGTCGGCGTGCACCTGGAAGTTCTCCTTCCATGGCAGGCCGGTGGTCTCGGTCATCACGGTGGGGGCGATGGCCTTGAGCTTGTCGTAGCTCTTCTCGTCCCGGGTGGCGTTGGTGAGGATCAGGTCGGGCTTCAGCGCGACGATCTTCTCCAGGTTGGGCTGCCCGATGTTGCCGACGTTCTCGATGCCCTTGAGCTTCTCCTTCGGCAGGTAGCCGAGGAAGTCGGAGCCGACGTCGGCCTTGGTGGCGCCGACGACGTTCGCGCCGAGGGTGACGGCGGAGTCCAGCTCGGCGGTGTCGAGGACGACGACGCGCTTCGGGTCGTCGGGCACCTGCACCTCGCCCTTGGCGGTCTTGACGGCGTGGGTGCCGCCCTTGCCGCCCTCGGAGCCGGAATCGGAGTCCGAGTCGGAGTCCGAACCGCAGGCGGAGAGGACGAGTGCGGTGGTGAGCGCGAACGACGTGGCGGCGAGTGCGCGACGGCGGGGGAGGGGGAGGGTCATGCGGGGGCCTTTCGGATACCGGTGGAATCAGGGGAGGGGGGCGTGGCGGCGGGCGACGGTGGCGCGGAGGGAGCGGGACCGTCGTCCGGTTCGGCCTGCCAGGGCGCACCCGGTACGACCAGCGGGCTGCCCGTCACCGGGTCGGTGAGGATCACCGACTCCAGCCCGAAGACCTCCCGCACCAGCTCGGTGGTGACGATCGAACGGGGGCTGCCCTGCGCGACGATCTTCCCGCGCTCCATCGCGACGAGGTGGTCGGCGTAGCGGGCGGCCTGGTTGAGGTCGTGCAGCACCATCACGACGGTGCGTCCCCGGGTGCCGTCGGGCGCCTTCGCGGCCGACCGGCGCACCAGGTCGAGGACTTCGACCTGGTGGGCGATGTCCAGGTAGGTGGTGGGCTCGTCCAGCAGCAGCAGGTCCGTCTCCTGGGCGAGCGCCATGGCGATCCACACACGCTGCCGCTGCCCGCCCGACAGCTCGTCCACCGGGCGTTCGGCGAGCGCGGTGACGTCCGTACGCGCCATCGCGTCCACCACGGCGCGCTCGTCCGCGTCGGACCACTGCTGCCACCAGCGTTGGTGTGGCTGCCTGCCGCGGGCCACCAGGTCGCCGACGGTGATCGCCTCCGGTGCCACCGGCGTCTGCGGGAGCAGGCCCAGCGACTGGGCGATCTTCCGGGTCGGGATGCGGGACAGGTCCTGGCCGTCCAGCAGCACCGCGCCGCGGCGCGGCGCGAGCAGACGGCCCAGCGCGCGCAGCGTCGTCGACTTGCCGCAGGCGTTCGGGCCGACGACGACGGTGACCTTGCCGTCCGGCACCTCGAGGTCCAGGTCCTCGACCACCGTGCGGTCGTCGTAGGCCAGCGTCAGCCCGCGGGCGGCCAGCCGGTGGGTCGTGTCCTGTGTCATGCCTTGGCTCCGTGTCATGCCTTGGCTCCGGTGCGGCTGCGGATGATGAGGAAGATCAGATACGGGGCGCCGACGGCGGCCGTCAGCACGCCCACCGGCAGTTCGGTCGGGGAGAAGATCTTGCGGGCCAGCAGATCCCCGAGCACCACGATGAACGCGCCCAGCAGCGCGGACGACAGCAGCGGGATCTGCGCGGAGCGGGTGAGCCGCCGGGCGACCTGCGGGGCGAGCAGCGCCACGAAGTCCACCGGTCCGGCCGCCCCGGCGGCGAGCGAGGCCAGCAGCACGCCGGTGACCACCAGGACCAGGCGGCTGCGGCCCAGCCGTACGCCGAGCGCGGTCGCGGTGTCGTCGTCGAGGCCGACCTCGCGCTGTGCGCGTGCCGACCAGAGGACCAGCGGCAGCAGCGCCAGCAGCGCCCAGCCCAGTGGCCTGGCCTGGTCCCAGCCGGTGCCGTTGAGCGAGCCGGTCATCCACACCTGTGCCTGCTGGGCCACCAGGTAGTCGCCCTTGGTCAGGAAGAGCTGGGTGACCGAGCGGAGCGCGACCGCGACGCCGACGCCGATCAGCACGAACCGGGTCGCGTGCAGGCCGCCGCGCCAGGCGAACGCGTACACGAGCGCGGAGGCGAGCACCCCGCCCGCGACGGAGAGGTAGGGCAGCACGGCGTACGAGGTCAGCCCGAACGTCATCGCGCCGACGGTCATCGCGGCGGCCCCGTGCGTCACCCCGATGATGTCGGGGCTGGCGAGCGCGTTGCGGGCGACGCTCTGCACGAGCGCCCCGGACACCCCGAGCGCGAGGCCGACCAGGAGCCCGACGACGAGCCGGGGCAGCCGCAGGGTCTCGACCACCAGTTCGTCCGGCGAGGGCTGCCCCAGCAGCACCTTCACCACCTCGACCGGGGGGACCGCGGACTCGCCGAGCGTGAGGTTCGCGACGACGGCCGCGGCCAGGAGGACCAGCAGGACCCCGGCGACGTACGCGCTGCGCAGGTGGACGAGGAAGGAGGCGCCGCGGGCCCGCAGGAGGACGTGGCCCGCGAGGCCCGGCCGGCCCGTGCGGCCGGTGGCCGCGGGGGCCCGGTCGGTCGTGGTGCTCACGCGGCCACCGCCTTCCGGCGGACCAGGACGACCAGGAACGGGACGCCGATCAGCGCCGTCATCACCCCGGCCGGGATCTCGCCGGGCCGGAAGACCAGCCTGCCCACGACGTCGGAGACGAGCAGGATCACCGGGCCCAGCAGCGCGGCCATCGGCAGCAGCCAGCGGTGGTCCGTACCGACGACGGCACGCGCGACATGGGGAACGGCGAGCCCGACGAAGGCGACCGGCCCGGCGGCGGCGACGCCGGCGCCGGTCAGCACCGTCGCGCCGAGCCCGCCCACGATCCGTACCAGCGCGACGTTCTGGCCCAGGCCCTTCGCCATGTCCTCGCCCAGCGCCAGCGCGTCGAGGCCGCGCGCGACGGAGAGCACCAGCAGGAGGCCCGCCAGCAGGAACGGCCAGATCTGCCCGGCCACCTCCGCGTCCCGGCCGGAGAGCGAGCCGACCTGCCAGAACCGGAACTCGTCCAAGGTGGCGGCCCTGGTGGTCAGCACCGTCGCGATGACCGAGACGAGCAGCGCGTTGATCGCGGCGCCCGAGAGCGCGAGCTTGACCGGGGTGGCGCCGCCTCGGCCGCGCGCGGCGATCGCGTAGACGGCGACGGACGCCACCCCCGCGCCGAGGAACGCGAACCACACGTAGCCCGCCAGCGTGTGCACGCCCGCGAAGGCGATGGCCAGCACGACGCCCACCGAGGCGCCCTGGCTGATGCCGAGGATGCCCGGTTCGGCGATCGGGTTGCGGGTGAGGCCCTGCATCACCGCGCCCGCGAGGGCGAGCGCGGTGCCGACCATGATGCCGACCAGGGTGCGCGGGAGGCGCATCGTGCGGACGACCTCGGCCTCGTTGCTGTGGCCGCCGTGCAGGAGCGCGTCCCAGACCTGGCCGGGCGGGATGGCGCGGCTGCCGAGCGCGAGGCTCAGGAGCGCCGCGAGGAGGAGCGCCGCGAGCGCGGCGAGCGTCCAGCCGAGGCGGCGGGCGAGGACCGTACGACGCTGCTCGGCGCCCTGCCCGCTCCGGACGCCCGGCCCGCCGCCGGGGGCGTCGGCGCCGGCGCGGGGGTCCGGGCCCGGCGACTTCGTCGTGGGGGTGGCGGCTGGCATCGTTTCCTCGGTGGGGACTTGCGCGTGCGGGCAGGGGCGGAAGGGCCTCTTCCGCCCCTGCCCAGGTAAGGCTGGCCTAAGTGTACGGGGTGGCATACGACAGAATGATCGGCATGGTTGCGGAAGGGATGACGGTCGGATTCGACCTGGACATGACCTTGATCGACTCCCGGCCGGGCATCCGGCGGACGTACGAGGCACTGTCCCGCGAGACCGGCGTGTACGTGGACGCGGAACTGGTCGTCACGCGGCTCGGGCCGCCGCTGGAGGACGAACTGGCCTGCTGGTTCCCGTCCGAGCGGGTCCCGGAGCTGGCCGAGCGCTACCGCGAGCTGTACCCGTCGACCGCCATCGGCCCCTCCCCGGCGATGCCGGGCGCGCACGAGGCCGTCCGCGCCGTGCAGGCGGCGGGCGGCCGTGCCCTCGTGGTGACTGCCAAGTACCGGCCGAGCGCCGCGCTGCACCTGGCGCACCTGGGGCTCACCCCGGACGTACTGGTCGGCGGGCTGTGGGCGGAGGCCAAGGCGGCGGCGCTGCGCGAGTACGGCGCGGCGGCGTACGTCGGGGACCACACCGGCGACGTACGGGGCGCCCGTACGGCGGGGGTGCTCTCGGTGGCCGTGCCGACCGGGCCGTGCGACGCGGCGGAACTGCGGGCTGCCGGGGCGGACGTGGTGCTCACCGGCGGGCTGGCGGACTTCCCGGCCTGGCTCGCGGAGCACACCGCGCCGCCGGGCGGGGAGCACGGCGGGGAGCGCCGCGGGGAGCGCTGAAATCGGCCGGTGCCGCGCGGCCGGCTACCTGGTCCGGGGCGCGGTGCCGAAGCCCGAGGCCCGCGCCGCGCGCCGTTCCGCCGCCGCGGAACGCAGCAGCCCGGCCGCCGCGAGCGCGAAGCCGACGCCCATCAGCATGCACACGAAGTACGCGGGGGCGGGGAAACGCGCGGTGCCCAAAAAGAGCGGCGCGACGGTGACAAGGGTGGCGAGTGCACCGAGTGCGAAGACGATGCCGCCGGTACGTACCAGCAGATCTCCGGCCCGTGGAGTTTCAGTGTTCACTCCGTCAGGGTAGATCGGTGGACAAGCGGACGGCGGAACGGCCCGAGGCATCTTGTCACCCGGCGTGAGGTCGTTAGCCTTGGTGGTGGCGGGGTCCGACGGTTTCGGCCGCCCGCTCGGCTGTCTCTTCCGCATCCGTTTCGTTATCGGTTTCCGCCATTTCCAGCCAGTTTCCAGCGAGCAGCCCGCTGCCCGGACGAGTACGAGGACAAGGACAGACGTGCCTACCGGCAAGGTCAAATGGTTCAACAGCGAGAAGGGCTTCGGCTTTCTCTCCCGCGATGACGGCGGCGACGTCTTCGTGCACTCGTCGGTTCTTCCGGACGGCCTGGACGCGTTGAAGCCGGGCCAGCGCGTCGAGTTCGGCGTGGTGGCGGGTCAGCGCGGGGACCAGGCGCTGTCGGTCAGTCTGCTCGAACCCGCCCCGTCCGTCGCGGCGGCGCAGCGCCGCAAGCCGGACGAGCTGGCCTCGATCGTGCAGGATCTGACGACGCTGCTGGACGGGGTCTCGCAGTCCCTGGAGCGCGGTCGCTATCCGGACAGGCAGCAGGGCCACAAGATCGCGGGCATGCTGCGGGCGGTCGCCGACCAGCTGGACGTATAGCTCGCGGCGTCAGCACACGGGCGCGCGGCGCCGTCGGCCACCGGGCCGTCGGTGCCACCGCACGTGCGGCCTCCCGCGCCGCCTCCGCCCTTGCCGGTGTGCTCAGGGGAAGTGCAGCGCGTCCGGGTGCAGCGGGGGCACCAGGCCCTCGGCCGCCGCGCGGGTGAGCAGGCCGCGCACCGCCGCGTAGCCGTCCTCGCCCAGGTCGGCGGTGAACTCGTTGACGTACAGGCCGATGTGCGCGTCCGCCACCGCCGGGTCCATCTCCTGCGCGTGCTCCAGGACGTAGGCCCGCGACGCCTCCGTGTCCTCCCACGCCATCCGCACGGACGCCCGCGCGGCGGCGGCGAGCGCGCGCAGCGCCGGTCCGCCCAGCGCGCGGCGGGCGATGATCGCGCCGAGCGGGATGGGCAGGCCGGTCGTGGCCTCCCAGTGCTCGCCCATGTCGGCGAGGCGGTGCAGGCCGTAGTCCCGGTAGGTGAAGCGCGCCTCGTGGATGACCAGACCGGCGTCCACCTTGCCGTCCCGCACGGCGGGCATGATCTCGTGGAAGGGGAGTACGACGATCTCGCCCACCCCGCCGGGCACCTCGGCGGCGGCCCACAGCCGGAAGAGGAGGTACGCGGTGGAGCGCTCGCTCGGCACGGCGATCCGCCGGCCGCGCAACCGCGCCCCCGCGCCGCCCGCGCCGTCCGCGGGCTCGCGGGTGAGCACCAGCGGGCCGCAGCCGCGGCCGAGCGCTCCGCCGCACGGCAGCAGCGCGTACTCGTCCAGCACCCAGGGCAGCACGGCGTAGGAGACCTTCAGGACGTCCAGTTCCTCCCCGGCCCGGGGTGTGCCGGTGGCGGCGCGTTCTGCGATGCCGTTGGTGACGTCGATGTCCGCGAAGGTCACCTCGACCGGGGGCGCGCCCGGTACCCGGCCGTGTGCCCAGGCGTGGAAGGTGAAGGTGTCGTTGGGGCAGGGGGAGTACGCCATGCGCAGCGGGCGCTGCGGGCTCACCTGGGTCATGCCGTCCTTCTCTCCGTCGCGCACGGTTCTCCACCACCCCTTCGTCAGGCAGTCGGCCGGCCAGGCGTCAGTCGGCCCGGCATCAGCTCTGCCAGTTCGCACGGCTCCCGAGTACGGGCACCATCATCCCGAACGCGGAGGACAGGGTGTGCAGCGCCGCCGGAATCCGCCAGGCGTCCCGCTCGCGGGGGCCCACGGAGTTGGAGACCGTACGCAGCTCCAGCACCGGCACGCCGTGCGCGGCGGCGGCCTCGGCGACGCCGAACCCCTCCATCGCCTCGACGGCCGCGTCCGGGTGCCGGGCGGCCAGTTCGGCGGCGCGGGCGGCGGTGCCGGTCACGGTGGAGACGGTCAGCACCTCGGCGGCGAGTGCGCCGGTGGCCGTGGCCACGGCCCGTACGAGCGCCGGGGGCGGCAGGTGGCGCACGGTGCCGAAACCCAGCTCGGTCACGGGCCGGAAGCCGTCGGCGGTCTGCGCTCCCAGGTCGGCGGCGACGACGGCGGAGGCGACGACGAGGCCCGAGCCGACGGGCGGCCCGGCGGGGGCGCCGGACGCGTCGCTCCGTACGAAGGCGCCGCCGATCCCGGCGGAGACCACCAGGTCGTACGGGGAGCCCGCGAGCGCGGCGGCGGTCAGCGCGGTGGCGGCACCGGCGGCGGAGGCGGCGGGCCCGACCCCGGCTGCCAGCACGTCGACCACAGCGGCGGGGAAGCGGACGCGGTGCGGCTGGGCGCCGCCGGGCAGCAGCGGCAGTCGCTCGGCGGTCCCAGGATGCTCGGCGGTCCCGGCTGACCCGAACGCCCGCGTGACCGCGTCGCGTTCCGCCGCGACGGCGGTGACGGTCAGCACGCGCGTGGGCCGTGCCTGCCGCGCGGGCGTGCTCCCGGCCGGCTGCGTCACCGCGTCACTTGGCACCGCGTCACTTGGCGCGCTTGGCCTTGATGATCCAGACACCCTTGAACTTGCCGTCCTCCGTCATGATGACGCGGAGCGTCGCGCTCTTCTTCGGCGGCATCGCCTGTCCGGTGCTCGGGTCGCGCTGCTGGAAGAGGGTCTCGCCGGAGAAGGAGCGGTACGTCTTGTCCGTGGGCTCCGAGAGCAGCGGCTCGTCGTCGGCGAAGACCATCCAGCCGGCCTCGGCCATGTCCGGCTCGACGCCGACCCGCAGCTTGTCGGCGTCACCGACCGTGATGGTCTCGTCCGGCTTCTCCTCGGTGCACTTGGCGGCCACTTTGTCCTCGAGGTCCTTGCCGTCCTCGTAGCAGGCGGCCTCGGTCGTCACCGTGTCGCGCCCGACCGTCATGGTCGTCAGCGGTGTCGGCTTCTCGCAGGCGGTGAGGGCGGTGAGGCCCAGGGTTACGGCACCGATGGCGGTGGCGGTGCGGAGGCCCCGCCGCGAGCCCGAGATCGCGTTAGTCATGCGGGCAGGCTACCTTGCGGCTTTTTCCCGGCCGCGCGCAGCTTGAGGGCTGTCTCCGGGCGCGCCGGGCGTACACCTCGGGGGCGGGTGCCGTACGGGCTCCGGGTCGTCGCTTCGCGGCATCCGCGCCCATGCCGGCGAGGTCGCCGTGCATTGACGCCGGGTGGGCCGCATGCGCTGCCGCGCGGAGTCCGCCGCTTTTCCCGGCGACCCCTCGCGCGGACATGTGCCGACGAATTACGGCGGGCCGCCGGTGCGTACGTGCATTTGCCTTTCTCCCGGTCCTGTTCTGTAGTGTAGAAGCTGGTGTTCTCGAGTGCATTTCGACTCCGTTTGCGGCAGCGGAGTTCCGGCGGGCGGTTTATGCGGGTCCGGGCACGGGGAGGGCTGGACCATTACCCGGAGCCATGTCTGTGTCTCCGGGGTGAAGAGGCGGTGAAGGCCGCTACCTCGGGTGCGAGTCCGCCCCGGGGTGACTGCCGGATGCCGCCCGGTGTTCTGCCGCACGCTCCGTCACTACCGGGTCACGCATAGGAAGACCAGGCGGGACCGCCCCGTCCGCCGGGGAATCGGGGTTCCGTACGGGTTCCGCAGCGCTTTTTCCGGCCGGATAAACCGGTGTCCCGTTATTTCATATTTCGGCGATGGCGTGCCGCAGCTTCTTCCTATACGCTGTGCTCCCCTTAAACGGTGCTGCGGAGATTTCTCCCGGGCGGCCGTGGGACACCCTCATCAGCTACGCAGTTGAATGCAGAGACAGGCGAAGAACGAATCGTGAAGAAGAACTCGAAGAAAAACGTCATGTGCGCCGTCGGGGCGGCAGCGGTGCTGACCTTCGGTCTGAGCGCCTGCAGCGACGACAGTGGCGACGCTCCGGACAAGAAGGCCGTCGCCTCCGCCGTGGAGAAGGAGCTGATGAAGGACGCGGGCTTCAAGTCCGTCCCGGAGAAGGCCCGCACGCAGTTCATCGACTGCACCGCGGACGTCATGATCAAGCACGCGGACTCGGGTGACCTCAAGGCGTTCGCGGACGGCGACAAGAAGGCCGACGACGTGAAGGCCAAGGACAAGAACGACAAGCAGATGGAGAAGGACGCCAGCGCCTGCGCCGAGAAGATCGCGGCCTGAGCGGATGTCCAGCTCCGGCTGATCGGCACCGCGCGGCCCCGCCCCTCCGTACGACACGGACGGGGCGGGGCCGCGCGGTGCTGTCCGGCGGTCGGGTCACGCCACTCGGGCGCGGCGGGGGGTGCCGCCGTGCCGGGCGGCGGAGAGCAGGGCCCGCGTGGTGGCCAGCGCGCCCAGCGCGATGATGCCCGCGCCCACCGCCAGTCCGACCGTCTCGTTCAGCGGCAGCGAGATGCCGATCGCGCCCCCCAGTACCCAGGACATCTGCATCAGCGTCTCGGAGCGGGCGAACGCCGAGGTGCGGACCTCCTCGGGCAGGTCGCGCTGGATCAGCGCGTCCAGGGAGAGCTTCCCGAGCGCTTGCACGATGCCCGCCGTGGCGGCGACGGCGGCGATGGTGACCGTGCTGTAGAGCAGCGTCGCGGTGACGGTGGCCGCCAGTGCGCAGGCCAGCACCGTCGCGATGATCACCTCCGGGCCGCGGTCCCGCAGCCACGCCCCTATCGCCGTGCCGAGCGCGTTGCCCGTACCGGCGGCGACGGCCACCAGGCCCAGGGAGACGGCGGCGGTCAGTCCGGGCAGCGGATGCTCGCGCAGGAGGAAGGCGAGGAAGAAGGTGAGCAGCCCGGACAGCGCGCGGACCGAGGAGTTGGCGATCAGCCCGGTGCGTACGGACGACCCCGCCGAGCGCAGCCCGGGACGTCGCCTGCGCAGACCCTCCGGGGTGAGGTGGGCCGGGCGCTCCCCCTTCGCCGAGTCGACCTTGTGGTCCAGGGAGAAGGACAGGAACGCGCCGAGGAGGAAGACGGCGCAGGCGGCGTAGAGCGGCCAGGGCGGGCCGATGCTGTGCAGGCCGGCACCGACGGGCGCCGCCGCGCCGGTGGCCAGCAGCCCGGAGAGGGTGACCCGCGAGTTCGCCTTCACCAGCGAGATGCGCGGTGGCAGCAGCCGTGGCACCACGGCCGAGCGGACCACGCCGTACCCCTTGGAGGCCACCAGTACGCCCAGCGCCGCCGGATACAGCTCCAGCCCTCCGGTCGCGACGGCGCCCGCCATGGCCAGCGCGAGCAGTGCGCGGACCAGCATGGCCCCGGCCATCGCCGCGCGGCGGCCGTGCGGGATGCGGTCCAGCAGCGGGCCGATGACCGGGGCCAGCAGCGCGAACGGTGCCATCGTCACCAGCAGGTAGAGCGCGACCCGGCCGCGCGCCTCGCCCGTCGGCACCGAGAAGAAGACGGTGGAGGCGAGCGCGACGGTGATGAGCATGTCGCCCGCCGAGTTGACCGCGTGCAGCTCGATCAGCTTGCCGAGCCCCGACTCGCCGGCCCCCTGCGCGTGGGTGGCCCGGCGGATGCGGCGCGCGAAGGCGGCGGGCGGGCGCCGGGTGGCGCGCGCGGTGCGGCGCAGCACGCCGCCGGGGCGGTCGTCGGGGCGGCGTGCCGGGGACGAGCCGGAACGGTGCGGCTTCGCGTCGGTGCGGGGGGTGCGGTCGGTACGGGCGGGCCTGCCGTCGGTGCGGGCGGGCCTGCGGCCGGTGCGGGAGGTGCGGGAGGTGCCGCTCGTACGGGGTGTCCCGTCCGTGTGGTCGGCGCTCTTGACCAGGCCGGGGCGGCTCGGTACCGCCCGGTCTGCATCGGTAGGGTCCGGAGTGTCCTGGTACGGCTCTTCGGCAGCCACGACGTTCAGTGTGCCCCAGATGCGTCATGTCACCGCGTGTACGACCGCCCGTTTCGAAGACGTGCCCCGTTCTGGGGAGGTACCGGCCCCGGCCCGCCCCGGCCGCGGGACGCCTCCTGCGTCGACCTCGCCGGATAACGGCTTGCCTTCAACGTCGCCCGGAGCGCCACCACGCTGAGGCAGGCCGCGAATGGTGGGGTAGCGTGGGTGAACGGTGCGCTCCGCACGGCCCTGAGCGCGGGCGCGGACGTCGTAGCGGCTCCACGGTCCCGCTCCGTTCGCATCCCCCGCCCTCGCTCGGTTGTACGGCCGGTGCACGTCGATACTGCTATTACGGCGCTACGGCGTAGGAGAGACGATTCTTGTGAGTGCTTCATGAGTGCCGCGACGCGAAGCCGCCGTACGCCCGACCGCCTGTGTGCCGAGGCCGTCGACCTGGCGCGGGAGGCCGCCCAGGAGGCCGCCGCGCCCGGCAAGGTCGGGGACTGGATCGAGGCCGTCGCGGACGGCGACCGCGTGGTCACCCATCTGTTCGAGTGCCAGGAGCCGGGCTATCGCGGCTGGCGCTGGGCGAGCACGGTCACCCGTGCCTCCCGCGCCAAGCACGTCACGCTGGACGAGACGGTGCTGCTGCCCGGGCCCGACTCGCTGCTGGCGCCCAAGTGGCTGCCCTGGAGCGAGCGGCTGCGGCCCGGCGACCTGGGACCGGGCGACCTGCTGCCCACCGAGGCCGAGGACCTGCGGCTGGAGCCGGGGTTCTCCGGCGAGGACGGGCTGCCGCCCAACTCCCCGGTCGCCGAGGCCGAGGAGCTGCCGGAGGCGACCCCGGCGCAGCTGAGCGCCGAGCGGGTGGCGGAGGCCAGCGGCCTCGCCGACGCGGAGGACGCCGACCTGCTGCCCGGGTCCCCCGCCGCGCTGGCCCGGCCGCCGGAGCGCGGCAGCATCCGGGCGGTGGCGGAGGAGCTGGGCATGGCCCGCGCGCGGGTGCTCTCCCGCTACGGGCTGCACAGCGCGGCCGACCGCTGGGAGGAGTCGCACGGCCCGGCGACGGCCATGGCCCAGGCCGCTCCGGCCAGTTGCGTCAGCTGCGGCTTCCTGGTCCCGCTGGCGGGATCGCTGCGGCAGGCGTTCGGGGTGTGTGCGAACGAGTTCAGCCCGGCGGACGGCCAGGTGGTCGCGCTGACGTACGGCTGCGGGGGCCACTCCGAGGCCGCCGTCATGCCGAGGCCGCCGCAGCCGCCCCCGCCGGTCATCGACGAGACCCGCGCGGACGCGCTGTCGCTGCACGACGGCGAGGACGGCGGCGCGGACGTCGGTGCCGCCGCCGCTGACGCGCCGGGCTGACGCGTCCGGCTGAGGTGACGGTCGCCGGGGGCGGGCCGCGGCTGGGCGCCGCGACCCCGTGCCTCAGCTCCCGTCCGCCCGGGCGCGTTCACCGGCTGGATGGCGCGCTTTTCGCACCGCGCCGGCCGGGCCGGCCGGTTCCGGCGGCCCCGCCGGGCCGGCGTCAGACGTGGTGCAGCACCGGATGCGGCCGGTAGGGTGCGGCCAGCCGCCCCCGTTCCTCCTCGCTCAGCCGCACCTCGACCGCCGCGATCGCGTCCTCGATGTGCGCGAGCCGCGTCGCGCCGACGACCGGAGCGGTCACCGCCGGATTGCCCAGCAGCCAGGCCAGCGCGATCTGCGCCGGCGGAAGGCCGCGCTCGGCGGCCAACTCCCGCACCACGTCGACCACATCGAAGTCCGCCGCCACGTACATCTCGTCGGCCAGCGAGTCGTCCGCCGCCCGCGCGGTGCGCGGCCCGCCGTCGCGGTCGCGGCTGCCCGTCAGCAGGCCACGTGCCAGCGGGCTGTACGGCAGCACGGCCACACCCTGGTCGGCGCAGAGCGGGATCATCTCCCGCTCCTCCTCCCGGTAGATGAGGTTGTAGTGGTTCTGCATCGACACGAACGGTGTCCAGCCCGCGGCCCGCGCCGTCTCCTGCGCCTTGGCGAACTGCCAGGCCCACATGCTCGACGCCCCCAGGTAGCGCACCTTGCCCGCGCGTACGAGGTCGTGCAGCGCGGCCATCGTCTCCTCGATCGGTGTCGCGTAGTCCCAGCGGTGGATCTGGTAAAGGTCGATGTAGTCGGTGCCCAGGCGGCGCAGCGAGGCGTCCACGGCGGCCATGATGTGCTTGCGGGACAGGCCGCGCTCCAGGGCGGACGGGCCCGTCGGGAAGTAGACCTTGGTGGCCAGTACGTACTCCTCCCGGTGCCGGAACATGCTGCGCAGCAGCCGTCCGGTCACCTCCTCGCTCACTCCGTCGTCATACATGTCGGCGGTGTCGAAGAAGGTGACGCCCGCGGCGACGGCCCGGCGCAGCAGCGGCGTTGCCCCCGCCTCGTCCAGGTGCCAGCCGTCCGATGACGTGGCGCCGTAGCTCATCATCCCCAGGCAGAGGGGGGAGACGGTCAGTCCGGTGCTGCCGAGTCGTGTGCCGTGCATGTGGGGTCCTTCGCGTGTTCGGTGTGAGGTGTTCGGTGTTGGGTCTGAGAGGCTGTCGGGTCAACGGAGGCCGCGGCCAGGGGAGTTGGCGGGTGGTCGCGGTGCACGGCCACCCCGAGGACGACGAGCGCGATTCCCGCCGCCTCCGCCGCCGTCGGGATCTGCGCGAGGACGGCGACACCCATGACGGTCGCCGTGGCGGGCAGCAGCGACACCATCAGCGCGTACGCGCCCCGGCTGAGCCGGGCCATCGCCAACTGGTCGCACACGTACGGGATCACCGAGGAGCAGACGCCCACCCCCACGGCGGCGCCCGCCAGCACCGGATCGGTCAGCGCCGGTCCGGCCTGGGCGGCGCCCAGCGGGAGGGCGGCCACCGCGGCGACGAGCATCGCCAGCGCGAGGCCGTCGATTCCGCTGACGGCGGGGTGCCGGGACGCGCGGTGCGCCAGTACGACGTAGAGCGCGAAGAGCACGGCGTTCAGCCCCGCGAACGCCAGCCCCACCGGGTCCGTCACCAGCGCGACGTCGGCGAGCAGCCACCCGCCCGCGACGGCCGTGACCAGCGCCAGCAGATTGCGCCGTGTCCGTACGGCGACCGCCGCCAGCACCACCACCGGCAGGAACTCGACGGCGGCGACGGTCCCCAGCGGCAGCCGGTCCACGGCCAGGTAGAAGCTGGAGTTCATCGCCGCCAGCACGAGGCCCCACCACAGCAGCGCACGGCGTGCGGCCGGATCGGCGGCCCGCCAGAACCGCCACGGCCGCCGCCACAGGGCGAACACGGCGGCAGCCGACACGATCCGCAGCCAGGCCACGCCGAGCGGCTCCACCCGGCTGAAGAGCAGCACGGCGAAGGCCGGGCCGAGGTAGTGGAAGACGGCGCTGCCGGCGACGTAGAGGTGCGGGGGTGCACGTCCCGTACGCCCGCCGTGGGTGAGGTTCCGCATGACCACTAACCTAGAAAGCCGTGTACTGCTGAACCAGGGGTATGCGAAGGAGTAGTAGCCCGAATGACATCAAGGAGGGAAGTGGAGCGCATGCAGGACTTTCAGAACGGAAAACGCCCGACCGGGCAGGCCGAGTGGGACGAGCTGAGCCGTGAACTGCTGCGCCTGCTCGCCGCCGACCCCCGGCGCAACGCCTCGGACCTGGCCCGCGCGCTCGGCGTCTCCGCCCCCACCGTGCGCGAACGGGTGCGGCGCCTGGAGGAGGCGGGGGTCATCCGCGGCTACCGCCTCGACGTCGATCCGGCCGCTCTCGGGCTCCCCGTCGCCGCGTGGGTCCGGCTGCGCCCGGGGCCCGGCCAGATGTCCCGCATCGCCGAGCTGGTCGAGCGGACCCCCGAGGTCAGCGAGTGCCATCGCATCTCCGGCGAGGACTGCTTCCTGATCAAGGTGCACGTCGCGGAGCTGGGCGGGCTGGAGGATGTGCTCGACCGCTTCCTCGTCCACGGCCAGACGACCAGCTCCCTCGTCGTCTCCACCCCGGTACCGCCCCGCCCGATCCTGCCCTGACGCCCGGGAGGAGCGAGAAGCAGACGGCCGCGTTCGTGCTCACTCTGTGGCTCGTGGGTGCCCCACCCCTGCATGGTCGAGCCAGACCGTGCGCCGGTCGTGGTCCACCAGGTACCAGACCCGCCCGCCGCCCGTCACCTCGATCTGCCATCGCTCCATCGGCGTCCCCTGGCGCATGCCGGTGCCGATCGGCCCACGAAGCCTGTGGTGCCGCGAGTTCTCCGCGGAGGGGCAGGGTGTGAGACGCATCAGCTGCCATGCCCGTCGGGTGCTGCCCGGAGCTTGGCCGCACAACTCCTCCCACCCTTTGACGGCTGCCGCGTTGGCGAAGCGGAGGTGCCACTCGTCGTCGACCGCTGGGGGTGCGACGTGGTCGCCTCGGTCAGGTGTCACGCCGGCGCCTCCGGCTCCGCGACCGGCCCGAAGTCGTCGTGGCCGTCCGCCGTCAAGGCGGCGAGCAACTCGGGGTCCGAGTAGACCTCGGCAGTGTGCTGCCACGCGGTCAGCGTGGTGGCGACCGCAGCCATGTTGCCCACGCTGTCGGCGGCGCGCAGGACGTCCATCAACTCGACGGTGAACGCCCGGACGCTCTCGGCAGGCAGGAACCGCACCCAAGGGAACGCCTCGGGGATGACGTCCAGGAGCAGGGTGCGGGCTGCGTCGTCGTGCTTCATCAGCGCGACGAAGATGCGTGTGCTGGCCGAGACGATCTCCTCGTCCTGCTCGGCGCGGGCAACCGTGCTCAGGACGAGGTCTTCCGCGTTTCGCCGTCGAAGCACTATCCGTCTGGCATCGGCCAGTCCGGCCAAGGTGTCCTTCGGTTTGTTGATGAGCTCCGAGAGATTTACTTCCCGCTGATCTGCCCTCATGAGTTTCAGCTTACTTTGAAAGTCTCTGGGTGTCGACGCTCCCGGGATCAGCCGGTGCCGCTGCCGGCCGCAGGAAGGCCGCTTCGGGAGGTGCGTCCGGCGGAGGGCGGAGCGGTGCGCGGGGCGGCGGGGTGATGCCGTACGGTCACCGGGAAGGCGGCCTCCCAGGGTCGCCGGAAGGCGGTCACGGAGTCCGTCCGGACCGCCGGGCGGCAGCGAGGAGACGGCAGCGTGAGCAGCGGCGGCACGGTGATGGTGCGGCAGGAGCCGGACGAGGACCCCTTCGGGACCGCACGGCTGCGGCGCGGCGTGCTGGACGCGTGGACCGCGTCGCCCGCCCGCTTCCGCGAGGACGCCAACGCCGAACAGGACCTGGCCCTCGGCGGCTACCGCGACCGCCTCGTCGTGGAGCTGGCGCAGAACGCCGCCGACGCGGCGGCCCGCGCCGGTGCTCCCGGGCGCATCCGCTTCGTACTGCGCGACGCGGTGCTGGTCGCGGCGAACACGGGGGCCGCGCTGGACGCGGCGGGCGTCGAGTCGCTCGCGACGCTGCGCGCGTCCGCCAAGCGCGACGAGCTGCCGGACACCCCGCAGGACGCACCCGCGCCGGTGGGCCGGTACGGCGTCGGCTTCGCCGCCGTGCTCGCGGTGAGTGACGAGCCCGCCGTCGTCGGCCGGAGCGGTGGCGTGCGCTGGTCGCTCGCCGAGGCGCGCGAGCTGGTGCTCGGCGCGGCTCGCGGCGCGGCGGGCCCCGGCGGCGCGTCTGGCGCGGACAGCGCGCTCGCCGACGAGCTGCGCCGCCGCGAGGGCCATGTGCCGCTGCTGCGGCTCCCGTTGCCCGCCGGGGGCACCGCCCCCGAGGGCTACGACACCGCCGTCGTGCTGCCGCTGCGCGACGCGGCGGCGGCCGAGCTGGCGGCCCGGCTGCTGGCCGCCGTGGACGACGCGCTGCTGCTCACCCTGCCCGGCCTGGCCGAGGTCGTGGTGGACACCCCGGACGGCGTCCGTACGCTGCGCCGCCGCGCCGACGGCCCGTACGTGAGCGTCGAGGACGGCACGGAACCGGTCGGCGGCACGCCGCCCCTCGCCCCCGTCCGCACCCGCTGGCGGGTGGCGCGCGCGGGCGGCCGTGCGGACGAGGCCCTCTTCGCAGACCGCCCGCTGGAGGAACGGCTGCGCCCGTGGTGGTCGGTCACCTGGGCGGTGCCGGTGGACGCGGAGGGTGCGCCCGCCCGCCCCCTGACCGCGCCGTTCGTACACGCGCCGACGCCCACGGACGAGCCGCTGGGCCTGCCCGCGCTGCTCGTCGCCTCGTTCCCGATGGAGCCGACGCGCCGTCACGTCGCGCCGGGGCCGCTCACCGACTTCCTGGTAGCGCGCGCCGCCGAGGCGTACGCGGACCTGCTCCGCGACTGGGAGCCGGTCGGCAGCGGCATCCTCGACCTGGTGCCGGGGCCGCTGGGCAGGGGCGAACTCGACGGTGCGCTGCGCCGGTTGCTGCTGGAGAGCCTCCCGGGCGTCCCCTTCCTGCCCCGCGCGGCGCCGGAGTCCGGGCCGGGCGGGCCGGGCGCGGGAACCGTAGCCGCAGCCGGGTCCGAGGCCGGGCCGGTGCCGGACGAGGACGGCCCGCTGCGCGAGGACGGCCGCACCGCGCTGCGCCCCCGCGAGGCCGAAGTGGTCGAGGGCGCGGGGGCGGAGACCGTCGCCGTGCTGGCCGAACTCTTCCCCAGCCTGCTGCCCGCCGGAATCGAGCGGCGGCCCGAACTGCGCGCGCTGGAGGTGGCGCGGGTGCCGCTGGGCGAGGCGATCGACCGGCTGGCGGGCGTACGGCGCGCCCCGGGCTGGTGGTGGCGGCTCTACGACTCCCTCGCGGGCGTCGACCCCGACCGGCTCACCGGCCTGCCGGTGCCCCTCGCCGACGGCCGTACGGCCGTCGGGCCGCGCCAGGTGCTGCTGCCGCTGCCGCTCCCGGACGGCGCGGCCGAGCCGGGCGCCGCTGGTGCGGTGCCCGCCACCGGCGCCCCGGACTCCGTCCAGTGGCACGGCGCGCTGGCCCGCCTGGGCCTCAAGGTGGCGCACCCCGACGCCGCGCACCCGCTGCTGGACCGCCTCGGTGCCGCGCCCGCCGCCCCGCGCGCCGTGCTGACCACCCCGCAGGTGCGGGCCGCCGTCGCCGCCTCGCTGGACTCCGGCGAGGTGTGGGACGAGGACACCCCGGACGCGGAGGAGCTGGCCGAGACCGTGCTGACCCTCGTGCGGGACGCGGGACTTGAGCCCGGTGACGAGCCGTGGCTCGGCGCGCTCGCTCTGCCCGACGAGGACGGGGAGCAGTCCCCGGCCTCCGAACTCGTCTTCCCCGGGAGCCCGTTCGAGCAGGTGATCCGCGAGGGCGAGCTGGCGGCCTGCGACGCCGAGTGGGCCGCGCGCTGGGGTGAACGGACGCTGGCAGCCGTCGGCGTACTGGCGGACTTCGCGCTGGTACGGGCCACCGACGTGGTGCTCGACCCGGACGAGATCGCGGAGCCGCCCGCCGGTGCGGCGGGTACGGGCGGCGCGGAGGGCGACTACGCGCGGCCCGACGACACCGGTCTGCTCGACGCCGTCGACGTGTGGTGCGAGGACGTGCTCGACGGCCTTCCGGAGACCCCGGTACCGCCGGTGATCGCCGAACTCGTCGCCGTACGCGACCTGGACCTCGTCGCCGACGACCGCTGGCCGCAGGCCCTCGCCATGCTCGCGCAGCCGCCGCTGCGGGACGCGCTGACCGCGCCCGTCCGGGTGCTGCTGCCGGACGGCGTGACCGAGACCGTACGCCCGTACACCGCCTGGTGGCTGCGCGGCCACCCGGTGCTGGACGGGCGCCGCCCGGCCGGGATGCGCGCCTCGGGCGGCGACCCGCTGCTCTCCGGCCTGTACGAGGAGGCCGACGCGTCCGCCCTCACCACCGGGGACGGCGGCGCGGAGGGCGACGCGGCCCCGGACACCCAGGTGCTGCGCGCGCTGGGCGTCCGCACCTCCGCCGCCGCCCTGCTGGAGGAGCCGGGCGGCGCGGCCGAGCTGCTGGCCCGGCTCGCCGATCCGGAGCTTTGTGTGGAGCCCGCCCAACTGCACGGTCTCTACAGCCTGTTGGCCGAACTGGACCCGGACGAGGTGACGCTGCCCGACGAACTGCGGGCCGTCGTCGGCGACGCCGTCCAGGTCGTGGCGGCGGCCCGTGCGGTCGTCGCCGACAGCCCCGACCTGGTCCAACTGGCCGCCGACCGCCCGCTGTTGCCGGTGCGGCCGGTGCTGGCCGCCGCGCTCGCGGCGGTGCTGGACGTACGGCGGCTGAGCGAGGTCGCCGACGGCACGGTAGGCGGCGACGCGGGCACGGAGCGCGAAGTGCCGCAGGCCGTACGCACGTTGCTGCCGGGCGCACCCGCGACCTACCTCGAACACGACGAACTGCTCGTCGGCGGCGCCGAGTCCGACTGGCGGCTCACCCCGGACGGCACCCTGCACGCGGCCACGCTGGAGGGCGTGGCGGCGGGCCTCGCCTGGTCGGCGGGCCGGTGGGCGCGCCGCTTCGAGGCGGCGGCCCTGCTGGAGGACCCGGACCGCGCCGCCGAACTCGCCCGCGCCCGCTGGCACGAGTAACTCCCCGCCGCGCCGCCCCAGGGGCGCGTGCACCACGGCCCCCTCCCGACGTGGCGGGGGCCGTGTTCTTCACATGGTGCTCGGGACGTGATGGGCTCGGTTCGGCAGGGCCGCGCCCGTGCAGCTCCGCATCTTCGCCGACCGAGGAGACGAATGAGCGACCTCGACAGTGACCTCGCCGATGTCGACCCGCGTATTCAGCACATGCTGGAGAGCCGCAGCCTGTTCTTGCGCAAGCCGGTGCCAGGCGACCTGTCCGCTTCCCCTGACATGATCCACGTGATCTGGGACCCGGTGAACGACGGACTCGGGCTGCCGGTCGGCAGCATGTTCAAAGGCGGGTTCCGTTCCGCCGCTCCGGGAGGCCAGGAGTGCTGGGACGCTCACGCGGCCACCGGGACCAGTACCACCTTCAAGGAACGGGTCGCCACTGTCCCGGGCATCAACCAAGCGCTGGAAGCGATCCTGCGGTCTCTCCACCCGCGGTACACGTAGTACTACAGGGCTGGAGCAGGCGCTCGAAGCAGTGGGACGTCGGCGAGGCCGCGTACGCGCCGAAGCGGGGGATGGGGCGGTAGCCGGAGCGGGTGTAGAAGCGCACGGCGGCGGGCTGGCGGTCGCCGGTCTCCAGCCGGAGGCGGGTGAGGCCGCGGGCCCGTGCCCAGTCCTCCAGCGCGCCCAGTATCCGCCCGGCTGCACCCGTGCCGCGCTGGGGCGGCGTGACGTACATGCGCTTGACCTCGCCGGTTCCGTCCCCGAGATTGCGCAGGCCGCCGCAGCCGACCGCCGTGCCGTCGTGGTCCCGGGCCACCACGAACACCGCGATGTCCGCCGCCGACGGCACGACGCCCGGCTCGCTGTCCGGCGTCCCGTACACCTCGGCGATCTCGGCGCGCTGGCGGGCCCGCAGGGCGACGGCGTCCGGGTGCGTCCACGGAACCTGTTCGATCTTCACACCGCGGATTCTGCGCGAGGGATGTTTCGGGCGGATGACAGCGGCCTCCCGCGCGAAGTGCCACGTCAGGGTCTGGTTGACGTTGCTCGGGGGCGGGCTTGACCTTGCCGTCGGGTCAACCCTCCATCCTTCTGGCCGGAGCTTCACCGCAGTTCGCTGGAACAGCTCCACGAAGGAGGCAGACAACCATGACGACCCAATCGAGCGCCGGTCCGGCGATTCGCGCGCGGGGTCTGGAGAAGTCGTACGGGGAGCTGGAGGTCCTGCGCGGCGTGGACTTCGACGTGGCGCGGGGCAGCATCTTCGCCCTGCTCGGCTCCAACGGGTCGGGCAAGACCACGACCGTGCGCATCCTCGCCACGCTCCTGAAGGCCGATGCGGGGGCGGCCCGCGTCAACGGCTTTGACGTCGCCACGCAACCGGCGGACGTGCGGAGGTCCTTCAGCCTCACCAGGCAGTTCACGGCCGTCGACGGCATCCTCAGCGGCCGGGAGAACCTCGTACTCGTCGCCAGGCTGCGCCACCTCAAGGACCCGGGCGTCCTCGCGGACGACCTGCTCGGCCGTTTCGGACTGGCCGACGCAGGCGCGCGGAAGGTGTCCACGTACTCGGGCGGAATGCGCCGCAGGCTGGACATCGCGATGAGCCTCCTCGGGAATCCGCCGGTGATCTTCCTGGACGAGCCGACGACCGGTCTCGACCCCGAGGGGCGCATCGAGGTGTGGCAGGCCGTCAAAAAGCTCGCCGGCCACGGCACGACGGTGCTCCTCACCACGCAGCACCTGGAGGAAGCCGAGCAGCTCGCCGACCGGATCGCGATCCTCCACAAGGGCCGGATCATCGCGAACGGCGCGCTCGCCGAGCTGAGGCGGCTCCTCCCGCCCGCCACGGTCGAGTACGTCGAGAAGCAGCCGACCCTGGAGGAGATCTTCCTCGCGGCCATCGGCGGCGGCGACAAGAGCCACGCCACCGGCACGGACAACTGAGGAAGAAGGAAAGAAGAATGACCGCGTACTTCTTCGGCGACACCGCTGTTCTCACGGGACGGACCCTGCGCCACGTCACTCGCAGCATGGACACCATCATCACGACCGCCATCACGCCGGTCGCGATGATGCTGATGTTCGTCTACGTGTTCGGCGGCGCGATCGACACCGGCTCGGTCGCGTACGTGAACTACATGCTGCCCGGCATCCTGCTCATCACGATCGCGTCGGGCATCTCCTACACCGCCTACCGGCTCTTCACCGACATGAAGAGCGGGATCTTCGAGCGGTTCCAGTCCATGCCGATCGCACGCTCGGGCGTGCTGTGGGCGCACGTCTTCACCTCGCTGGCCGCCAACCTGATCTCGCTCGTGATCGTCATGGGCGTCGCCCTGCTCATGGGCTTCCGCTCGGGGGCCGGAGTGGCGGAATGGCTCGCGGTAGCGGGCATCCTGTTCCTGTTCACCCTGGCGCTGACCTGGCTCGCCGTGATCCCCGGGCTTTCCGCGTCGACGGTCGAGGGCGCGGGCGCGTTCGCCTACCCTCTCGTCTTCCTGCCGTTCGTCAGCTCGGCGTTCGTGCCCACGGAGACCATGCCCGGCCCGGTGCGCGCGTTCGCCGAGCATCAGCCGGTGACGTCGATCGTCAACACGATCCGCGACCTGTTCGCCCAGCAGCCGGTCGGTGACGACATCTGGACCGCCCTCGCCTGGTGCGTCGGCATCCTCGTCGTGGCGTACGCCTTCGCCATGGCCGCCTATCGCCGCAAGATCGGCTGATGAGGCAGGCTGGGATTCATGCTCACCATCAGCCAGCTTGCGGGGTACGCCGGGGTGACGGTGCGGGCGGTACGGCACTACCACAAGATCGGGCTGCTGCCGGAGCCCGAGCGCGACCGGTCCGGGTACCGGAGCTACGGCGCCGCCGCGGTGGTGCGGCTGATCCGGATCCGTGTCCTGGCGGACTCCGGTGTGCCGCTGGCGCGGGTGCAGGAACTCCTGGACGCCGGTTCGGCGGAGTTCGCCGACGGTGTCCGGGAGATCGACAAGGAACTGCGCAGCCAGATCCGGCGGTTGCAGGACACCCGCAAACGGCTCGCCAGGCTCGCCGCCGGAGAGCACCTGGCGCTTCCGCAGAGCGTCGTGGACTACCTCGGCCGGCTGCGGGGTCTCGGCGTCGAGGAGCGGTACATCGAGATGGAGCGGGACGCCTGGATCATGATCGCCGCGCAGGTGCCGCACGCGATCGACTCCGTGATCGCCGAGAAGCACGAGGAGCTGGACGACCCCGAGATGGTGCAGCTCTACAGCCTTCTCAGCGGGGCACTCGACTGGTCGGCCGACGATCCGCGGATCGTCGAGGTCGCCGACATCATGGAGCGCTTGATGGTCCGCGCGGTGGAGGCCGGCGAGGTGGGTGCCGACGACGGCATCGACGATCAGTTCGTCGACCTGCTGGACTCCACCATGGTCGAGTCCTCACCGCACGCCGCGCGGCTGTTGGCGATCCTGGAGGAGCGGGGCTGGCGGGGCTGGACCCGCATCGAGCGGGTGCCTGCCGACCGGCTCCGCACCGAGCCGCCGCCCTCCTGAAGGCCGGCGAGGGGACGGGCAGGACGGCCCGGCCCGGCAGCCCCCGGCAGCCCCCGCACCTCCGACAGCCCCGTTCGTCCCCGGCCGTGCCCGCGTCCGTAACCCGAGCCGTTGCCTGCTGTTCACCTCTCGTCCGCGAGCTGCTTCCGCACTGCGCGTGTCCGGCGCTTACGGTGCAAGTCGGCCGCATCGACCGATGCCACCCCCTGGGCCGCACCGCCCCCAGACGTGCCGCCCCCGGCCGCCGAGTGCGGCCCCCGTTCAGTCCTGGATTGCCCGTGCCCAAGCTTTCTGTGATCGTCCCGTTCCACAACGTGCAGGAGTACGCCGCAGACACGTTGCGCAGCCTCGCCAACAACGCCGGGCCGGCCACGGAGTTCCTCCTGGTCGACGACCGCTCGACGGACGCCACCGCGGGCATCCTCGACAGGTGGCAGCACACCCTGCCCGGCGCGCGGCTCATCCGCAACGAGCGCAACCTCGGCATCGCCCGCAGCCGCAACGCCGGAATCGACGCCGCGCGCGGCGACTTCCTCACCTTCCTCGACGGCGACGACTGGTACGCCCCCGGCCACCTGGACCGGCTCACCGCGGTCATCGAGGACCTGGGCTGCGACTTCGTCCGCACCGACCACGTCGTGAGCACCGGCAGCCAGCGCGTCGTACGCCGTGCCCCCGCCCCGCGCGAGGGCACAGTGCTGCACCCGAGGGACGCGATCGCCCCGCCGGACGCCGAGACCATGGTCGACTACCCGTTCGTGTGGGCCGGGATCTACCGCCGCGGCCTCTTCGCGGACGGCGGCATGCGCTTCGAGACGGGACTGCGTACGGCCGAGGACCGGCTGTGGGTGTGGCATCTGCACCTGCGCGCCCGCTCGTTCGCAGCCGTCGCGCTGCTCGGGGTCTACTACCGGCGCGGGGTGGCCACCTCGCTCACCCAGATCAAGGACGAGCGGCAGCTCGACTTCATCCCCGCCTTCGACGCCGTCCTGGACGCCGTCGCCGCCGACGCGGAGGCGGACCGCTTCCTGCCCAAGGCCGTGCGCACCTACTGCGCGATCCTCGCCTTCCACCTCGCCCAGGCGGAACGCTACGAGGAGAGCGTCGCGGCCCGGCTGCGGGAGCAGGGCGCGGAGGCGCTGCACCGGATGCCGCAGCGAATACTCGAGAGGACTCTCGGCGAGATGGGCAAGAAGCGCGGTGAGGCGCTGCGCCGTCTGCACGGCACCCGGAAGGCGGCCTGAGCCATGGCGAACACACCGAAGCTGCCCCGCCCCCGCGCGCCGAGGCCGCCGCGCCCCGTCCAGGTCTTCGAGGTGTCCACGCTGTACGGCGCCGCCACCGTGGCCGCCGCCGTGGACGCGGGCCAGTTCGGGCCCCGGGACGCGGCCCGCCGCATCCTGCTGGTGTCCAACAACGCCTCCGTGCCGGAGACGGCGACCCCGCTCGCCCTGATGAACGGCTTCGACGGGCTCGCCGCCCGCTTCGACGAGATCCGCGACTGGAACGCCGTCATCCGCCCCCACCACCCCGGCAGTTGGATGCCCCGGAGCGAGGACGCGCCCCTGTGGGAACGCGTGCTGCGGCACGCCTGGCAGCTGGGCGAGGGGCCGGTCGAACTCGTCGTGGAGTCCGTGCACGCGGGCCCGGCCCGCGCCCTCACCACGATCTTCGGCGGCTCCACCCTGCACGTCTACGCCGACGGTCTGATGAGCTACGGCCCCACCCGGGACCGCCTGCCGCACGCCGTGGGCCGCCGCGTCGAACGGCTGCTGCACCTCGACCTCGTACCGGGGCTGCGCCCGATGCTGCTGGCCGAGCACGGCGTACGGCCCGAGACCGTACTCGACGACGCCTTCCGGGGCGTGCTCGCCGAACTGGCCGGGCACGCAGCCGACGACCCGGTGCTGGAGCGCGCCGCGCGCGGCGCCCCGACGGTGGTGCTGCTGGGCCAGTACCTGGCGGCGCTGGAGATCCTCACCCCGCTGGAGGAGGAGGAACTGCACCTGCGCATGCTGCGCGGCGCGGTCGCGGCGGGCCACGACTCGGTCCTCTTCAAGCCCCACCCGTCCGCGCCGGCGAGCTATTCGCGGGCGCTGGAGAAGGCGGCTGCGGGCGCCGGCGTGCGGCTGACCGTGCTGGACCGGCCGGTGCTGGCGGAGGCGGTCTTCGCCCGCTGCCGCCCCACCCTGGTGGTCGGCTGCTTCTCCACGGCGATGCTGACGGCGGCCACCTACTACGGGGTGCCCATCGCCCGGGTCGGTACGGAACTGCTGCTGCGGCGGCTGCGGCCGTACCAGAACAGCAACCGGGTGCCCGTGACGCTGGTCGACTTCCTGGTCGCCGACCTGGAGCGGGGCGGGACGCCGACCGCCGAGGTGGGCGTACCGGAGAGCCGGGTCGCGGAGGCCGGTCAGCTGCTGCGGGCCGTCGGCTACTGCATGCAGGCCGAGCAGCACCCGCACCTGCGGGAGGAGGCCGCCGCGTGGCTGACGCACCGTCTGGACGCCTCCACCGAGGGCTACTTCGAGCGCAGACGGCTCACGTCCCTGGACCTGCCCGGCCGGGACAACTCGGCCCGCGCCCAACTGCTGCGCCGCGTACCGGCGCTGAGCCGGGTCGCCCGCCGCGCGGCGGCCGTCCGCAACCCCGGGAAGTAGTGCCGCCGGGGTTGCGGTGCCAAGCGCCGTCGCTCGGCCCGCAGCCGCAGCCCTCAGCCGAGCCAGCGCCGCAGCCCCAGCCTTCCCCACAGCATGCTCGCCGCGAACGACGGCACCACCACCGCGACGGTGTACGCCGCCGCCATCGCCGCCGTGCCCAGCCAGCCGCGGTCCGGGGAGACGAAGTGCGGCGCCAGGGTCTTGAGCACCAGCACGTGGCACATGAACGCGCCCAGCCCCGCCCCCGTCAGCGTGGTCAGCGGGCCCCGCAGCCGCTCCGGAATCCGCACCCCGTTCAGGCAGAGCAGCACGCAGCAGGTCAACGCGGCCACCAGCACGCTGGCGTTGGGGATCACGAAGTGCACCTGGTCCTGCGACCACACCACGGCGCCCAGCGCCAGCACCGCGCCCAGCGCCCACCACCCCCGGCGCCGGGCGGCCGGCAGCGTCAGCAGCAGGGTGCCCAGCACCGCGTAGACCAGCGAGTACGTGCCGACCTGCCAGCCGAACTTCGGTACGTCCCAGCCGGTCAGCTCCGCGAGGTCGCCGAACGCGGTGGGTGCGCCCGCGACCACCAGCAGCGCCGCGGCCACCCCCCACGGCCGCTTCCCGGCCCGCAGCAGCACGATGAAGCCCAGCAGCAGGATCAGCGGGACGTGGGCGTAGAAGTACCAGAGGTGGTACGCGGGCCGCACGCTGCCGAACAGCGCCTGCAACGCCAGCTCGGAGGTGGGGTCCTCGTTGGTCTCCCGCCACCGCGCCCAGAGCAGGTAGACGGCCGACCAGATGCCCACCGGCACGATCATCCGCAGCGAACGGGTCCGCAGCGTCGCGCCGTTGCGCGGCGGCGCGCCGACCAGGACGGCCCACCCGGCGATGGCGAAGTAGGTGGGCACCGCCCAGCTCGTGACCGAGTCGAGGAACAGCCCGGTCCAGTAGGCCGCGCCGGCGCCGGAGTCGCGCCCCGCCGCCGCGACGAACTCCCCGCCGACGTGCCCCACGATGACCGCGCACGCGCAGATCGCCCGCATCAGGTCGATGTCGTAGCGGTGCTCCCGGCGGGCACGCGGAGCCGCCTGCCCGGCGGGCTCGCCGGGTGCCTCCGGGGGCAGCGGACCGGTGGTGGCGGCGGCCGTGGGATTGACGATCACTGGTTCGACAGACATCTTCCAGACCCTGTGTGCAGTGAGGAACGCGACGCCGATGCCAAACGTGGGGTGAGGTCGTGTGGGTCCTCGTGCGCTCTCCCGCCTCACAGGGCGAGCCGACGCGTGGCAGCCTGTCACCGCCGCGCTGCGCCCCGGTGTACGCCGGGGGAACACCAGCCGAACAGGGGCGCGGCAGCCCGCCCGGCCGCCGCCCGGCAGCCCGTCAGCCCGCCCGTCAGGCCGCGATCCGCCGGTCGACGGCGCGCCAGGCCAGCTCCATGGCCGCCGCCGCGACCCCCGCGACCGCGACCGCCGTCCACGGCATCGACGTGCCGACCAGCTCCAGTTCGAAGAACCGCTGGAGCCACGGCGTCACCAGCACCAGCACGAACCCCAGCCCCATCGTGAGCACCAGAGCGATCCGCCACCACGTGTACGGACGGGCGACGATCGCCAGAATCCACATCGTGCTCAGGAACAGCGTCAGCGTCGCCGCACTGGTCTCCGCGTCCCGCGCGGCGGCCCCGGAGTAGTGGGCGCGGGCCAGCAGGTACGTGCCGAAGGTGGCGGCCCCGGCGATCAGCCCGGCCGGGACGGCGTACCGCATCACCCGCCGTACGAAGTGCGGCTTCGCGCGCTCCCGGTTGGGCGCCAGGGCCAGGAAGAACGCCGGGATGCCGATGGTCAGCGAGCCGAGCAGGGTCAGATGGCGGGGCAGGAAGGGATAGGGGACCTGCGCGCAGATGACCAGCAGGGCCAGCAGCACGGAGTAGACGGTCTTGGTGAGGAAGAGCGTCGCGACCCGCTCGATGTTGCCGATGACCCGGCGGCCCTCCGCGACCACCGAGGGGAGCGTCGCGAAGCTGTTGTTGAGCAGCACGATCTGCGCCACGGCCTTGGTCGCCTCGGAGCCGGAGCCCATCGAGACGCCGATGTCGGCGTCCTTGAGCGCGAGGACGTCGTTGACGCCGTCCCCGGTCATCGCGACGTTGTGGCCGCGCGACTGGAGCGCCCCGACCATGTCCCGCTTCTGCTGCGGCGACACCCGCCCGAAGACCGCGCCCTCCTCCAGCACGCCCGCCATCGCGTCCCGCTCGTCCGGCAGCTGCCGCGCGTCCACCGGCGCCTCGGCCCCGGGCAGCCCCAGCTTGCCCGCCACCGCACCGACGGAGACCGCGTTGTCGCCCGAGATCACCTTCGCGGCCACGTCCTGCTCCGCGAAGTACCCGAGGGTGTCGGAGGCGTCCGGCCGCAGCCGCTGCTCCAGGACGACCAGCGCGTGCGGCTCCGCGCCGTCCGCGATGTCCGCCGCGTCGAGCGCCCGCGCCGTACGTGCCAGCAGCAGGACGCGCAGCCCCTGCGCGCTGAGCGCGTCGACGTCGGCGAGCACGGGGTCCGCCTCGGGCAGCAGCACCTCGGGCGCGCCCATCAGCCAGCCGCTGCGGGTGCCGTCCGGCTCGCGGAAGGCGGCGGCGCTGTACTTGCGGGCGGAGGAGAAGGGGAGGGTGTCCGTGCACTCCCAGCCCTCCGCGCCGCCGGACGGGGCCGCTCCGTCCGCGTCGCCCGGCTCCGCGCCGCCGGACGGGAAGCGCGCCCGGATCGCCTGGAGGCTCGCGTTCGGCCTCGGGTCCGCCGCCCCGAAGGCGGCCAGCACGCTCCCCAGGCGGGCCTCGTCCGCGCCGCCCAGCGCGCGTACCTCCGTGACGTCCATGCCGCCCTCGGTGAGGGTGCCGGTCTTGTCCAGGCAGACGACGTCCACCCGCGCCAGCCCCTCGATGGCGGGCAGCTCCTGCACCAGGCACTGCCTGCGGCCGAGCCGGATGACGCCGATGGCGAAGGCGACGGAGGTGAGCAGCACCAGCCCCTCCGGCACCATCGGCACGATCCCCGCGACCATCCGGCGTACGGCCTCGGCCGCGTCCTCGCTCTCCACCACGAGCTGGCTGAGGATGAGGCCGATCGCGGTCGGGATCATCATCCACGTCACGTACTTGAGGATCTGGCTGATGCCGCTGCGCAGTTCGGAGTGGACCAGCGTGAAGCGGGACGCCTCCTCGGCCAGCTGCACGGCGTACGCCTCCCGGCCCACCCGCGTCGCGGTGAACGCGCCGCCGCCCGCGACCACGAAGCTGCCGGACATCATCCGGTCACCCGGCCGCTTGACCACCGGGTCCGCCTCGCCCGTCAGCAGCGACTCGTCGATCTCCAGGCTGTCCGACTCCACCACCTCGCCGTCCACCACCACCTTGTCGCCCGGCCCCAGCTCGACCAGGTCGCCCAGGACGATCCCGGCCGTCGGGATCTCGGCGGCACGCCCGTCGCGGCGCACCACCGGCCGGGACTCGCCGATCACGGCGAGGCTGTCCAGCGTCCGCTTCGCGCGCAGCTCCTGGACGATGCCGATGCCCGTGTTGGCGATGATCACGAAGCCGAAGAGGCCGTCCTGGATCGGGCCGACGACGAGGATGATCAGGAACAGCACGCCGATGATGGCGTTGAAGCGGGTGAGGACGTTCGCGCGGACGATCTCGGTGACGGAGCGGCTGCTGCGCACCGGCACGTCGTTGACCTCGCCGCGGGCGACCCGCTCGGCGACCTCGTCGGTGCTGAGCCCGGACGCGCGGACGGGGCGCGCGGACGGCGGGCCGCCGTCCCCCGGACCCGGCTCGCCCTGCTCTCCCGGCTCGCCCGCCTCGGTGTCTACCCCGTATGTCATGGTTTCGACGTTACGGGGTGAGCGCGGCGCCGCACGTACGGCGCCGCCGCCGGGGCGGGTGCTACTCGGCGGTGCCGCCGGTGCGGTCGGCCGCCGCCTCGTCCGCCGCGCCCTCGTCCGCCGCCTCACCCGCCGCGCGGCGGATCGCCTTGTCGCGGGCGCGGACGTACCAGATGCCGATGAGCCCGAGCCCGCCGCCCGCCAGGCAGGTCCAGACCCACCAGGCGTGGCCGTGGTCGTCGAACCAGCCGTAGAAGGGGAGCTGCGCGAGGAAGAGCAGGAACCACAGGGCGGTGCCGGAGACGATCGTGGCGACGACGTTGCCCTCGAGCGGTTCCGGCGCCTCGCGGTCGCCGTCGGTCCACTTGCTCATCAGGCCCATCGGTCCGGCTCCTCGGTCAGTCCGTCGGGGGCGGCGGAGTGGTGTCGGTGGCCTCCAGCCTATCCAGCCGGTGGTGCGCTGCGGTCGGCGCTGCCGCCGGAGGGGCCAAGGCAGTACGGGACAGGGGTCTACGCGCGGAGATAGCGATCACGGGCCTTGTTTGTTCATACTGAATCTATCTTGCTTCGGCTGGATTCGTTCGTAGGATGCTCCAAATGCCCGCCTTCCCCAGGCGCCCACCCCACCGAGGTCACGCATGTCCGACGCGGCCAGCAGTCCGGTCGACTCCCCGCAGCTCTCGCCCGGGGACGCGCCGCCGCCCGCGCCGAGGAACCGTGCGGACGCCTTCTTCCGGATCAGCGAGCGAGGCTCTACTTTCAGCCGTGAGCTACGCGGCGGGCTGGCCACGTTCTTCGCGATGGCCTACATCATCGTGCTCAACCCGATCATCCTCGGCGCCGGTGAGGACAAGTTCGAGCACCAGCTGGACAACGCCCAGCTGGTGACCGCCACCGCCCTGATCGCCGGGCTCACCACGCTGCTGATGGGCATCATCGGCAACGTGCCGATCGCCCTCGCCGCCGGGCTGGGCATCAACGCCGTCGTCTCGCTCCAGCTGGCCCCGAAGATGAGCTGGGCCGACGCGATGGGCATGGTGTTCCTGGCGGGCATCGTGCTGATGATCCTGGTGGCCTCCGGGCTGCGGCAGCGGGTGATGGACGCGATCCCGAACGGGCTGCGCCGCTCCATCGCCATCGGCATCGGCCTGTTCATCTGCCTGATCGGGCTGGTCGACTCCGGCTTCGTCACCCGCAACCCCGACGACGCGCACACCAGCGTGCCGCTGGGCCTGGGCCAGGGCGGCCAGCTCCAGGGCTGGCCGGTGCTGGTGTTCGTGCTGGGGCTGGCCCTGATGTTCGTGCTGATCGTGCGGCGGGCGAAGGGCGCGATCCTGCTCGGCATCGTCGTGATGACCGTCGTGGCGATCGGGATCAACGAGCTGGCGGACATCCCGGACGAGGCGTGGGGCCTGGCCGTGCCCAACGTGCCGAGCGACGTGGTCAGCACCCCGGACTTCGGGCTCGTCGGCGAGATGAGCCTGTTCGGCGGCTTCCAGGAGGTCGGGCTGCTGACGGGCTGCCTCTTCGTCTTCACCGTGCTGCTGTCCGGCTTCTTCGACGCGATGGGCACCATCATCGGCGTCGGCGAGGAGTCCAAGCTGACCGACAAGAACGGCCAGCTGCCGGGCATGGGCCGCATCCTGATGGTGGACGGCGTGGGTGTCGCCGGTGGCGGCTTCGGCTCCTGCTCGGCCAACACCTGCTTCGTCGAGTCGACGGCGGGCGTGGGCGAGGGCGCGCGTACGGGGCTCGCCAACCTCATGACCGGCGCGCTGTTCCTGCTGGCGCTGGTCTTCACCCCGCTGGCGACCGTCGTGCCCTCGCAGGCCGCGACGCCCGCGCTGGTCGTCGTCGGCTTCCTGATCATGTCGGCGAACGTCCGGGAGATCGATTGGGCCGACAGCACGGTCGCGGTGCCCGCGTTCCTGACGATGATCTCGATGCCGTTCACGTACAGCATCACCAACGGCATCGGGATCGGGGTGCTCGCCTTCATCCTCCTGCGGGTGGCCACCGGCCGGGTCCGCGAGGTGCCGTGGCTGCTGAACGTCGTCGGGGCCTGCTTCCTGGTCTACTTCCTGCTGGACCCGATCGAGCAGCTGCTCGGCGTGAAGTGACGGGCGCGGCGTGACGGAGCCGGGCGGGCCGGGCGCGCGGACGCGTCAGGCGCACCCGTAGAAGCGGTCGGTCTCCTCGACCGCCGTCCTGAAGCGCTCGTCGAAGTCGTCGCGGGCGAGCGTCCGGATCACGTAGTCCTGGACGCTCATTCCGCGTTTCGCGGAATGCTCCTGGAGCCGCTCGAAGAGAAGGCGTTCCAGTCGCAGGCTCAGCACGGTCGATTCGCTGGATGTCATGTACCCCACCGTCCCCGCCCGCGCGGGGGCGGCGGATCAGTTTTCCCTACGATCTCACTCGTACGTGTGAGGCGAGGTTTACGGCCCTGTTCTCGTAGAGCTACCGCCAGGTGGCGTGCAGCGGTGGGTAAGTACGTGGGGCTGCGGTCGCGCTGGTGGAGGGCGGCGAAGTCGGCGTGCGCGGTCCCGATGGCTTCGGGGTACGTCTGGATCTTCTCGTGCTCGGCGAGGGGCCCGGTAGATGCTGAAGGTTCGTTCATGCGGGGTGCGGGTGCGATGTGACAGGTGCCAGGTCCCGGCGTCGGAGCCGGGGCAGCGGGCGGGATTCATGGTCACCGGGCGGGTTCCCGGCTTCGGTCGGGGCGAGGGACGCGGCGCGGATGGATGAGGACGAGCGTGGTGAGCACTGCGGTGAACGCAAGTACGGCGGAGACCGTGAGGACGGCCCGGGCGCCGTCGGTGACTGCCTGGCTGCCTGTACCGGTGCCGTCGTGAAGGGTGAAGATCGCGCCCAGTGCCGCGGTGCCGACGCCGGCGCCGAGGGAGGCGAGGGTGGAGACAGTCCCGGCGACCATACCGACCCGCTCGGGCTCGGTCACCTGGACCGCCACGGCCATCACGGGAGCGCCTGCGATTCCGCCGCCGGCTCCCCAGGCCAGCAGCGGCACCAGCAGCCCCCACCACGGTGTGCTGGGTGTGATCAGCAGCGCCAGGGCCGTCAAGCCGACGCCCTTGAGCAGGTATCCAGAGCCGATCACCAGGCCGGGTGCCCAGTGGCTGAGCAGCTTGGAGCCGACCATGCCGGTGGCGATCTGCGCGAGGAATATCGGCGTCATCAGCAGCCCCGCCGAGGTCGGGCTCAGGCCCAGGCCGTCCGACAGGTACAGCACCAGGTAGACCGAGCCGCCGATGGTCAGGACGCGGGACAGGAGGACGGCCAGCATCGCGCCGCAGAACGCGGGTCGCGTGAACATCCGTAGCTCCAACGTCGGCACGGGCACGCGGAGCTGAAGGACCAGGAAGGCAGCCAGTGCCAGGCAGGCAGTGAGCAGTGCGACGGTGTCTTGACCCGCCCATGGCCTGTCGCCGGGGCGGAGCATGAGCAGGGTCGCCGTACCGAGGCCGAGCATGAGCAACAGGCTTCCGGGCCAGTCCGGCCGCCTGGCCGGGGAGGGTGCGGGGACGGTGGGCGGCAGCACGCGGGCGGCCAGCGCCCAGGCCACTGCGCCGAGCGGGAGGTTGATCGCGAAGACCGCACGCCATCCGAAGGCGTCGATCAGCACTCCGCCGAGGGTCGGGGCGAGGAGCCCGGCCGCGGTCGCGAACGATCCCCAGGCTCCGATGGCGAGATTGCGCTCCTCGCCGGTGTAGCGGTCCGAGATCAGCGGAATGCCGTTCACCATGATCACTGCGGCTCCGCAGCCCTGGACCACCCGCGCGGCGTTCAGCCACCACAGGTCCTGCGCCAAGGTCGCGGCCAGGGAGGCCAGAGTGAACACGGCGATCCCGGCCAGGAACAGAGATCGCCGCCCCCAGCGGTCCGAGAGGCTTCCGGCCGCCTGGGTCAGTGCCCCCATCGCGACCATGTAGGTCACCACCACCGACTCCGCCGAATCCCCGTCCGCGACGTCGGCGCTGATCAGCGGGAGTCCGATGGCCACGATCGTGAGGTCGGCGACGACCAGCCCCGTGGAGGCCATCACCAGCACGAGGACCCCGCTCAAAGGGGGGAAGCGACGGGACTTCTGAGCTGGCATGCGGAAGCGACCTCCAGGGCGTGCACGGGCGGTGCCGTCAGCCTGCGGGATCTCGACGCTAAAAGTCAACGTGCGTGAAGTTCAATCGCGGGACCGTACGATGGCGCCATGCCTGCCGCTTCCCGCCGCCGCCCCACGACACGCAAGGGCCGACCTGTCCTCACCCGGGAGGCCATCGCCGAGAAGGCGCTGCAGATGGCTGGTACGCGGGGGTTCTCTTCCGTCACCATGCGCGCCCTGGCCGCTGAACTCGGTGTGACCGTGCGGGCTCTGTACAACTACGTCGAGGACCGCCAGGACGTCGTCGATCTCGCCTTGGGGCTCATGCTCGACTCCTGGGACCCTCCTCCCCTGCACCCCGAGGCCTGGGAGGAATCCGTTGCCAGTTATGCGCGGTCCCTGCGCGAGCTGTACCGGCGCTGGCCGCGCGCCCTGCTGGTCTCCCTCGACGAGGACGCGCCCCCCATTTCCGTGCACCCCAACCGACTGATCCACCTCGACCGCTTCCTCCAACTCCTGCACGGCATCGGCATCGGCTTCCCGGCCGCCCTGGAGGCACACCGCCACCTCTCCCTGCTCATGCTCTCTTTCGCGCTCGTGGTCGACCGCCCCGCCGCGCACGCCACGACGGACCGCAGCACGCTCATCCCCGACACCTGGCTGGCGGCCCACGCCGATCTCGACATCCCTGCCCTGCGCAAGGCCGCCGCGCTGCCCGCCCCCAGCGTGGACATCCAGTTCGACCAGCTCGTCTCCGCCGTCATCGCACAGATCCGCAACCATCTCGATGCCGCAGCATAAGGACCCACCAGCCCCGATGCCGGGGAATCTGGCAGCCCGGCCGCACCCCGTAGTTCGAACCGGCGAACAGGGCCTTTACGTGCGGTCGCGTCCGGTTCACGCGGGGTCCATGTGAGGAAGGCCTCCCGGTAATCCCGTGGTTCTTAGCGCAAGTAATGAGTTACGCTAATGACATGCCGGAACTGTCCCAGGCCGACGACGCCGCCGTGAACTCGCTCCGCTCCGCCGTGATGCGCCTCTCCAGGCGCCTGCGCCATCAGCGGGTCGACGAGTCGCTGAGCCCCACCGAGATGTCGGTGCTCGGCACGCTCGCCCGCTGCGGCTCGGCCACGCCGAGCGAGCTGGCCCGCAAGGAGCACGTGCAGCCGCCCTCGATGACCCGCATCGTGTCGATGCTGGAGACGAAGGGGCTCGTGCGGCTGGAGGCGCATCCGGAGGACCGCCGCCAGAAGGTGGTCACCCAGACCGAGCGGGCCGAGTCCATGCTCGCCGCCAGCCGCAGCAAGCGCAGCGTCTGGCTGGCCGAGCTGGCGGGCCAGCTCGACGACGACGAGTGGGCGAAGCTGCGCGACGCGGCGCCCGTACTGGAGAAGCTCGCGCACCTGTAGGGCGCAGACCGGTACACGACAGATCAGGGCTCGACAGCCCAGCGAAGAGAAGCGAAGAGAAGAAGAGAAGAGGCGAAGCCCCTTTGCGTCCGGGCCACGGAGAAGACTCCGCACCCGCACCCGACACCCCTCCGACCCCGCCGACCACCCCCGAGAAGCCCGCCCGCGAGAAGACCTCGATGTTCAGCTCGCTGAAGATCCGCAACTACCGGCTCTTCGCGATCGGCCAGGCCGTCTCCAACACCGGCACCTGGATGCAGCGCATCGCCCAGGACTGGCTGGTGCTCAGCCTCACCGGCTCGGCCACCGCCGTGGGTGTGACCACCGCGCTCCAGTTCCTCCCGATGCTGCTGTTCGGCCTGTGGGGCGGCGTCATCGCCGACCGCTGCGCCAAGCGGAAGGTCCTCTTCGTCACCCAGTCCGTGATGGGCCTCACCGGCCTCGTGCTGGCGGCGCTGACGCTGAGCGGCCAGGTGCACGTGAGCCATGTCTACGTGCTCGCCTTCGTGCTCGGTCTGGCGACCGTCGTCGACAACCCGACCCGGCAGACCTTCGTCGCCGAGATCGTCGGCCCGGACCAGCTGCGCAACGCCGTCTCGCTCAACTCCGCCAACTTCCAGGGCGCCCGGCTGGTCGGCCCCGCCGTCGCCGGTGTGCTGATCACCGCCGTCGGCAGCGGCTGGGCCTTCCTGCTCAACGGCCTCTCCTTCCTCGCCCCGCTGATCGGCCTGCTGATGATGCGCACCAGCGAGCTGCAGCAGAGCGAACGGGTGCCGCGTACGAAGGGGCAGCTGCGGGAGGGGCTGAGCTACGTGCGGGCGCGTCCCGAGCTGCTCTGGCCGATCGTCCTCGTCGGTTTCGTCGGCACCTTCGGCTACAACTTCCCCATCTGGCTCACCGCCTTCACCGACCAGGTCTTCGAGGAGGGCGCCGGGACGTACGGGTTGCTCAACACGCTGATGGCCGTCGGCTCCATGAGCGGCGCCCTGCTGGCCGCCCGCCGCTCCTCCTCCCGGATGCGGCTGATGGTCGGCGCCGCGCTGCTCTTCGGAGTGCTGATGGCGGCGGCGGCGGTCACCCCCGTCTTCTGGCTCTTCGCGGCCCTGATGGTGCCCATCGGGGTCATGGGGCTCACCTTCAACGTCACGGCGAACGTGAGCGTGCAGCTCGCCGCCGACCCGGCCATGCGCGGCCGGGTCATGAGCCTCTACATGATGGTGTTCGTCGGCGGCACACCCATCGGCGGTCCCCTCATGGGCTGGGTCACGGACACCTACGGTGCGCGGATCGGGCTGCTCTCGGGCGGCGTGATCTCCGTGCTGGTGGCGCTCGGCATCGGCCTGGTGCTCGCCCGGGTCAGCGGCGTACGGCTGCGCCACGGGCTGCGTGCGGGGCTGCGCTCCGGGCTCCGTACCGGGCCGCGGCTCACGGACGGAGCCGAGGCCGGTGACCGTACGGGCGCGCCGCCCGCGCCGCGGCTGCCCGCGCCCCGGGCCGCCGCGCGCGACCGGGCGGCAGCGGCAGCGCCGGCACCGGTCCCCGCCGCCGCGTCCGCCCCGCGGGGCGGCGGGAGAGACTGAGCGGATGAGACTCTTCGCCGCCGTGCTCCCGCCCCGCGCGGCCGTCGACGAACTGGCCCGTGCCGTCGAGGGCCTTCGGGCACTGCCCGGTGCGGACGGGCTGCGCTGGACCTCGCGCGCGGGCTGGCACCTCACCCTCGCCTTCTACGGCGAGGTGCCCGAGGTGCTGCTGCCCGAGCTGTACGAGCGCCTCGCCCGTGCCGCGCTGCGCGGGGAGCCGCTCGGGCTGCGGCTGGCCGGTGCGGGGCGGTTCGGCGACCGGGCGCTGTGGGCCGGTACGGAGGGCGTCAGCCCGCCGGGCGGCTCGCTGGAACGGCTCGCCGGTGCCGCCTCGGCGGCGGGGCGTCGCAGCGGGATCGACGTCGAGGAGGGCCGCCGCTTCCGCGCCCACCTGACCCTGGCGCGCGCCTCGCGCGGCCACCTGCCGCCCGGCGGGCTGGCGCCGTACGCCGCCGCGCTGGGCGGCTTCCTGGGTGAGCCGTGGACGGCAGGTGAGCTGGTGCTCGTCCGCAGCCTGCTGCCGGTGAGCGGTGTGCCGGGCGAGCAGCCCCGCTACGAGACGCTGTCGGCCTGGCCGCTGGGGCGCGCGGACTGATCCCCGGCCGGGCCGCCGGGGCCGGTGGGGAGCCCGGGGCCGGTGGCCGCAGGCGCGCCGTCGCGTGTGCTGTCGCCGTGCTGGGCCCGCATCCGCGCGAAGACGCGCTCGCCCCGGTCCGGTGCCAGGTCCAGCCCGACCAGTACGGCGGGCACGGCGACGCTCGGCAGCACGTGACGCAGCAGCACGGACACCCGCTGCCCCAGGTCCCGCCGCTCGCACAGGACCTGCGACATCACCTGGAGCCCGGCGAAGGAGCCGGTGATCAGCTCGGCCGTCTCCGTCAGATCGACGTGCGGCAGCAGCTCGCCCTGCTCCCGCGCCGCGCGCAGCACCCGTACGTGCTGCTCCGTCCAGGTGCGGAAGGGCAGGCTTCCGTCGATGCCGTGGGTGCCCTGGTCCAGCGCGAGGGCGATCCCGGCGCGCACCAGCGGGTCGTGGCGCAGCCGGTGGGCGAGCACCATGCCCTGGTCGACCAGCTCCTGGAGCCTGGTGTCCGGGCGGGGCAGGGGCTCGGCCGCCAGCTGGATGTCGAGCACGCCGAGCGCCAGCTCCTCCTTCGAGGCGAAGTGGAAGTACAGCGCGCCCTTGGTGACCCCCGCGCGGTTGAGGATCTCGCCGATGGTGGCCGACTTGTAGCCGCGCTCGTCGAAGACGGACGCCGCGGCCTCCAGGATCGACCGGCGGGTCCGGACGGCGCGATCTTGCTGGGCCATCGGCGCAGCCTCTCCTTGTGTCCCGTGCACGTGGTGGACTCATCACGGTCGGTAGGGGAAAGAAAACCGCTTCGTACGTATCTTATGCCGGTCGACTGCGGCCGGGTGGCGGAAACGGGGGCACTGCCCCGGGGTTGCCGCCGAGGTAGTTCATCGTTCTCCTACTCTGCGTGGCTGGGGTTCATCCGTACGCGGGAACGGAAGAAAACCAACTGGCCCGTATTTTTCCACGGGAGTCCGCCGCGCCGCTCACCGCACGAGTGGCCCGGCGGGGCCGTCCCCTCGCGCCGGGGCGGCCGTGTCGCCGCTGGTCCCGGTCGTGTCCGGCCGGGCGGGGCCGGTGCGGGAGGGGAGGGCGGCGGCGGCCCTGCCTGTGCCGGGCGTCCCCCTCGCCCGATCCCGCGGGCCGGGATCACCGGAGTGCGCGGGCGCGGCCGGTCTGCTGGCCGGGATCGTGTTCCGGCCGCCGGGCGAGGGCCGCCGGGCGACGGCCACAGCCCCGGTTGCGGGGTACGGGCAGTGCCCGCGAGGCGTCCCGGTACGGTGGAGGCGTGAATACCAAGACCAGGATGCGGATCGTGAGCGGCGCGCTCGTGCTGCTGTTCGTCGTCGTGGCGGTGGCCGCCGCCTTCGGCGGCTGACCCCACCGGGGCGGCGGGTGCGGACCGGCGCCTGCCGGTCCGCACCGCCGCGCTCACCAGGCGAAGGCCTCCGGTGACGGGCCCGGCCCGGGGAAGATCTCGTCCAGCCCGGCGAGCAGCTCCCCGCTCAGCTCCAGCTCCACCGCGCGCAGCGCCGAGGCCCACTGCCCGTCCGTACGCGGCCCCACGATCGGCCCGGTGACACCGGGCCGGGTCAGCAGCCAGGCGAGCGCGACCTCGCCCGGCTCCAGCCCGTGCTGTTCGACCAGGTCCTCGTACGCCTGGACGCGCGCCCGCTCCACCGGGTCGGCGAGCACGTCCGCCGCCCGCCCGGACGCCGTACGGCCCGCGCCGCCCTCCCGCTCCTTGCGGAGCGCGCCGCCGAGCAGCCCGCCGTGCAGCGGGGACCAGGGGATGACGCCGAGGCCGTACCCCTGCGCGGCCGGGATCACCTCCATCTCGGCCCGCCGCTCCGCCAGGTTGTACAGGCACTGCTCGCTGACCAGCCCCAGCGAGCCGCGCCGCGCAGCCGCCTCGTTGGCCTGCGCGAGGTGCCAGCCCGCGTGGTTGGAGGAACCGGCGTAGAGGATCTTGCCCTGCTGGACGAGGACGTCGATCGCCTGCCAGATCTCCTCCCACGGGGTCAGCCGGTCGACGTGGTGGAACTGGTAGAGGTCGATGTAGTCGGTCCGGAGCCGCTTGAGGCTGGCGTCGACGGCACGGCGGATGTTGAGCGCCGACAGTTTGTGGTGGTTGGGCCACGGCTCGCCGTCGCCGGCCATGTTGGCGTAGACCTTGGTGGCCAGGACGGTGCGGTCCCGGCGGTCGCCGCCCTGGGCGAACCAGCTGCCGATGATCTCCTCGGTGCGGCCCTTGTTCGCGCCCCAGCCGTAGGCGTTGGCGGTGTCGAAGAAGTTGACGCCCGCGCCGAGGGCGGCGTCCATGATCGCGTGGCTGTCGGCCTCGCCGGTCTGCGGGCCGAAGTTCATGGTGCCGAGGACGAGGCGGCTGACGGAGAGGCCCGTGCGTCCGAGCTGCGTGTACTTCATGGCACACCAGCCAACGCCCTGGAGTGGACTCCAGGCAAGGACCTCCGGCAGGAAGCCGCCCCGCCCGGCCCCGGTACCGGCCCCGGAGGGCTCAGGACGGGGACTTCTGTGCCGACGTCACCTGGCAGGAGTAGCGGAGCCCCTCGTTGGTGCTGTGCGAGGTGTTCACCGTGGCCGTACGGTCGCCCCCGGCGGTGACCGTCACCGTCTGGGAACGGGTGGCGATGGTCCGCGTCGCCACCGAGGACGTCGGTGTCGTACCGACCTTGAACTCCACCGTGAACGTGTACCGGTAGGCGAAGTCCTGCGAGGAGTTCTGGATGTCGACGTCGTAGCTCATCTGGCTGGTGGAGCGTTCGTAGCGGCAGTTCTCGCCGATGACCTCGCTCAGCGCGCTCTGGTTGTACGACGGCTGCGGCGACGGGGGCTGCGCCGACGGAGCGCTGTCGGGGCCACCGGAGGAGTCGGGGACGTCGGGTATGCCGGTGGGCGGGGCCGTGGGGTAGGCCGAGAGCGAGGGGTTGGGTGGAATGGTCGGTGCGTCCGGGACTTTCCCGAGGCCACCGAAGGCCTTGTCCTCCGGGTTGTCGGCGCAACTGGAGAGCGTGGCGGCGACGGTGAGAGCGAGCGTGGCGGCGCCGACGGCGCGACGAATGCGCATATGACTGGAATCCCCCGAGATACTGATGGTGCGACAGCTCATACAAGCTCCGGCAGCGGAGCGTTAGGCACACTAGTCGCATCGCCGCTCGGGAAACCATCGGTACCTGTGGCCTCTTCCTCCTCCGTAGCACGCCTGTTGCGCTCCTGTACCGCGCCTGTTCTGCGCCTGTTCCGCGTACGGGGCCGTCCCGGAAGCGTTGCGATCTCGGGACGTGCGGTGTCGGAGCCCCTTGGTACTTTGGCGGCTCACCGCACACCTGTGCCGGACACACACGTTCAACTTCGGGGGACACATGAGCCAGCCCTGGCAGCCGCAGCCGCCCAACCCCTACGGTCAGCCCGGGCAGCCGCCCGCCACGCCGCAGCCCGGATACGGCTACCCGCCCCAGCAGCCGGGCGCGGGGTACGGCTACCCGCCCCAGCAGCCGATGCCGCCCGGCATGCCCTACCCGGGCTTCCCGCTCCCGCCGCCCGGTGGCGGCGGGAAGCCGGGCAAGGCGTTCTTCCTGGGGCTGCTCGTCTCGGTGCTCCTCTCGGCGGCGTACGCGATCATGCTCGTGGCCAGCTACGAGGATCTGTCCCGGGTGGGGTTGCAGATCAGTTACGTGGTCCTCGCGCTGCTGCTCGCGGCGGGCGTGGGCGCGGTGGCGGGCAACGCCGCGGGCGGGCAGCGGGCCGGCGCGCACGTCTTCGCCGGGGTCCTGGCCGCGCTGGGCGCGTTCTTCAGCGTGACCAACGGCTACGTGGCCGTCCTGCTCGACGCCGGCGGCACCGACCTCCTCGAGGCCATGCTGGAGAACGAGCCCATGAACCCGTCGGAGTTCTGGTGGAAGCGCCTCAACGGCGGCGTCGCCCTCCTCGGCATCGCCCTCGCGGGCGGCGGCGCGCTCGGCATGGCCCGCCTGGTGGGCAAGCGGCGTCCGTACTGACGCCGGGCCGGGGGCAGGCCCGGGCCGGTCAGGCCAGGGCCGCCCGAGTCCGGCCCCGGGCCGGCGCCCAGGGCTGCCGCTGCCACTCCTGGCGCACCGGCTCGTACGGGGCGCCGACCGCCCACGCCCGGTGCAGCGCGTCCGCGAAGGCGCCCGCGATCAGGTGCTCGCCGCTGGCGGAGGGGTGCGTGCCGTCGTAGGTGTCGCGGTCCAGGGTCCAGTCCGGCGGCGCGGCGGCCAGCAGGAGGGGTGACTCCGGGGTCGTCAGCTCGGCGGCGGTCCGCGCCAGCAGTGCGTTGAAGCGCGCGCACTCCGCCGCGAAGGCGGGGTCGGTCAGGGCCCGTACGTTGGGGATGACGGGCAGCAGCACGGCCCGCACCCGCGGGTTCGCGGCGCGCGCCTCGGCCAGGAAGAGCCGGGCGTTCGCGGCGGTCTGGTCCGCGTCCGTGTAGAAGCCGAGGTCGATGAGGCCGAGGGAGACCAGCAGGGTGTCGGCCTTCCCGCGCCGTACGGCGTCGCCGATCTGCGGGGCGAGGTGGACCCAGCCCTCGCCCCAGCCCGCCAGATGGCGGCGGGCGCGCTCGGGGAAGGCGGGGTCGCCGTAGTCGAGGGAGTCCTCGTGCAGGGCGCTGCGCGGGCCGACGATGCGGTACGGGCCGCCGTGGTGGGCGTTCAGGTGCTGCCACATCCGGTAACGCCAGGTCGTGTCGCCCGCGCTGCCCACAGTCATCGAGTCGCCGACGAACAGAATCCGCATCCGCCCATCCTTCCGGATGCGCCGGGCGGCGGCGACGTGACCCCGGTCACCCGGGAGGCCGCCCGCCGGTCGCCGCGCCGGTCGCCGCGCGCGGCACCGTACCCGTCGCTGTGCCGGTCACCGGCGGGTCGCGTGCCCGGAGATGGCAGGCTTGGCGGCATGCGCCCCTTCAGCACCCGGCCGTACGCGTACGGCGGTCCCGCCGCGACGGCGAACTCCGTTCCGGCGAGCCCCTGTTCACCGCACCTGCGGCGGCCCCGGCTGCTTCGGCCGCCCCGGCCCCGGCCGCTGCGCCGTGCCGCGCTGCTGGCCGGTGCCGCGCTGCTCGCCGCCGCCGCGCCCGGACCGGCCGCCGCCGCCTCGGAGGGCCCGGACGAGTTCGTGCTCAAGGACCCGCGGATCACCGAGTCCAGCGGCCTGGCCGCCAGCCGCGCGCACCCCGGGATCTACTGGACGCACAACGACTCCGCCGCCTGCGCCGACGGCGCCTCCTGCGCGCAGAAGCCGGACGTCTACGCGGTCGACGGCAGCACCGGAAAGACCGTCGCCACCGTCACCCTCCAGGGTGTGGAGCCCCGCGACGTGGAGGGGATCTCCGTCGGTCCCGACGGCGAGATCTACCTCGGTGACATCGGGGACAACCTGGGCGGCACCTGGAGCGAGGTGTGGCTCTACCGCTTCCCCGAGCCCGCCGAGCTGCGCGACACCACGGTCACCCCCACCCGCTTCACCGTCCGCTACGCCGACGGGCCGCGCGACGCGGAGTCGCTGATGGTGCACCCCAAGACGGGCCGGGTCTACATAGCCAGCAAGAACGACGAGAAGAAGGGCGGCGTCTACGCGGGGCCCGAGAAGCTGTCCGCCTCGGGCGTGAACACCTTCACGCGGGTGGGCCGTACCGACATGTGGGCCACCGACGGCGCGTTCTCCCCGGACGGCACCCGGCTGCTCCTGCGCAGCTACTTCGGCGCCGAGATGTACCGCTGGACCGCCGAGGGGCGGCCCGAGCCGCTCGATACGGTCCGCGTCCCGATGCAGCGGCAGGGCGAGTCGGTGGCCTTCACCGCGGACGGCCGCACGCTGATGTTCGGCACCGAGGGTGAGGGCAGCGACGTGCAGCCGGTAGAGCTGGAGGGCGAGCTGCTGCCGGAGGACGTGGCGAAGGAGAAGGCCGCCGAGGAGAAGAAGCAGGACGGCGGCGGGGACGACGGCGGCAACACCCCGGAGGAGAATCGCCATCTGCTCATGGGGCTGGGGACCTTCGTGCTGGCGCTCGGCGTCTGGATGGCCCTGCGCCGGGTCTTCCGCCGCCGCGGGTGAGGATGGCGGCGGTGGCGTCCGCCGCTTCGTCACCCGGGGGAGCCGGTGCTGGAGCCGGTGTCCGCGGGCGCCGCGCCGGGCTCCGTACGGGGGACGTCACCGCGCCTCGCGGCCGCCTCGACGAACGCCGTGAGACCGTCGAGAAGCCGTACGAGGCCGAACTCGAAGAGATCCTCGCCGCCCAGGGCGAAGGCGTCGTCGGAGAGCCCGGCCAGCGCCTCGTAGGCGCCGCTGTCCATCGCCCGGGAGAGCATCGGCTCCTGCGCGGCCCAGAACTCCTGGTCGCTGATGCCGGTGCGCTTGGCCGCCTCCAGGCCGTTGATGTGCGTACGCGCGCAGCCGGTGACGTAGCCGTCGATGGCGACGATGATGCTGATCCGCTCCCGGTCGGTCAGCCCGAGGCCGTCCAGGGCGGCCAGCGCGAAGTTGAAGCCGCCGATGGCGTTGGGGCCGAGCAGGGGCCGGGCGATGTTGACCTGGAGCAGCCAGCGGTGCTCCAGGTTGATCTCCCAGGTGCCGCGGGCGACGGACTCCATGACGGTGCGCCAGTCCTTGCCGCGACAGGTCTCCAGGTCGGAGGCGGGGCCGTAGACGTGGTCGAGCATCAGCTCGAGCAGTTCGGCCTTGCCCGGTACGTACCGGTAGAGCGACATCGTGCCGACGCCGAGGTCGGTGGCGACCCGGCGCATGGACAGGGCCTCGATGCCGTCGGTGTCGGCCGCCTTGACCGCCGCCCGCACGATCTCCTGGAGGTCCAGGCCGCGCTTGGGGCCGCGGGTGGGCGCCTCCTTCAGGCCCCAGAGCAGCTCAAGGCTCCGCTGAAGGTCGCCACTGCCGCTCTGTTCCGTCGTCATCCTGACCGCCATCCTAAACGGCTTGCGCCGCGCTGCGTAGGGTGTACGCTGTTTCTCCTGAGTACAGCGTACCCAGTTTCCCGCCGATCGATCCCGCCACCCGCCGATGCGGCGCGACCCGGCACGACGAAGCACGATGAAGGGGGAGTCCCGTGACCTCAGGAAAGTCCGACTACTCGGTCCTCGCCGAAGGGCTGCGGAAGTCCTACGGCGACAAACGCGCCCTGGACGGCCTGGACCTCGCCGTCCCGCGCGGCACCGTCTACGGCCTGCTCGGTCCCAACGGCGCGGGCAAGACCACCGCCGTCCGCATCCTCAGCACCCTCATCCGGCTGGACGGCGGACGCGCCCTCGTCGGCGGCGTCGACGTGCGCCGCGAGCCCGGCAGGGTGCGCCGGCGGATCGGCCTGACGGGGCAGAACGCCGCCGTTGACGAGATCATCACGGCCCGGCAGAACCTGGAGATGTTCGGCAGGCTCTTCCACCTCGGCCCGGCCCGCGCGCGGCAGCGGGCAGCCGACCTGCTGACGCAGTTCAGCCTGGACGAGGCCGCCGACAAGCAGCCCAAGGGCTTCAGCGGCGGCATGCGGCGGCGGCTGGACCTGGCCGCCAGCATGATCCTCGCGCCCGAGGTGCTGTTCCTGGACGAGCCGACCACCGGCCTCGACCCGCGCGGTCGCAGCGAGGTGTGGGACGCCGTACGGGCGCTCGCCGCGGAGGGGACCACCGTCGTGCTCACGACGCACTACCTGGACGAGGCCGACAAGCTCTCCGACCGGATCGCCGTCATCGACCGCGGCACCAACGTCACCGAGGACACCCCCGCCGGCCTCAAGCGGGCGATCGGCGGGGACCGTATCGAGGTGGTGGCGGCCGAGGCCGCCGACCTTCCCGAGGTGGTGCGGACCGTCGCGCGGGTCGCGGCGGGCGGCGTCGAGCCGGAGACGGACACCGAGGAGCGGCGGGTGCAGGCCCCCGTACGCGACCGGGTCGCGGCGCTGACCGAGGTCGCCCGCACCCTCCAGGACGCGGGCGTCACGGTCGAGGACATCGGGCTTCGGCGCCCGACCCTGGACGAGGTGTTCCTGACCCTGACCGGCCGCCCGGCCGGTGAGCGGGACCAGGACGGTGACGGCGGCGGTGACGGCCGGCCCCAGCAGGGCCGGCGGACGACGGCGAAGGACGAGACGAAGGAGGGCGCGGCGGCATGAGCGGCGCGACCGAGAAGACCAGGGCGAGCGGGACGCGTCACACGGCGTCCGCACCCGCACCCGCACCCGTGATCGACCTCGACGGCCCCGAGCGCCGTCTCTACTGGGCCGTCGCCGACTGCTGGACGATCGTCCGCCGCGACCTCACCCACCTCGTCAAGCAGCCCTCGCTGATCGCCTGGCAGCTGGGCTTCCCGATCGTCTCCGTGCTGCTGTTCGTGTTCGTCTTCGGCAGCGCGATGGACGTCGGGGAGGGCGTGGACTACAAGGCGTTCGCGATGCCCGGCATGTTCGCCATGACCATGGCCTTCGGCTTCATGAACACCGCCATGGCCGTCGTCATCGACAAGGAGCGCGGGGTCACCGACCGGTTCCGCTCCATGCCCATGTCCCCCTCGGCGGTGGTGACCGGGCGCGGCGTCTCGGACGTGCTGCACGCCGCGCTCGACCTGATCGTCCTCGCGCTCATCGCCCTCGTCGTGGGCTGGCGCTCGGACGGCGGCCTGCTCGCCACGCTCTACGCCTTCGTACTGCTGCTCCTGCTGCGCTTCTCGCTGATCTGGATCGGCGTCCTGCTGGGCCTGATGACCCCGAACCAGGAGGCGGCGGGCAACCTCTTCGCCGTCGCGTTCCCGTTCGGGATGATCTCCAGCGTCTTCACCCCGCCGTCCGCCATGCCGGACTGGCTGGGCACCATCGCCATGTGGAACCCGGTCTCCTCCACCGCCAACGCCGTCCGCGAGCTGTACGGCAACCCGCTGCCCAGCGGCGGCAGCTGGATCGAGGAGAACGCGCTGCTGATGGCCGTCGTCTGGCCCGTGGTGATCACGGCGGTGTTCGTGCCGCTGGCCGTCCGCAAGTTCCAGAGCCTCAGCCGCTGACCCCGCTCCTGCCCCCGCCGCATGCGGGGGCAGGGGAGTCGCGCGGCAGTGGCGCTGTATGACAGCACGCATTACGATGGCTGTATGACACCTAGGACGATCAGTTTCCGTCCCGACCAGGACACCCGGCGCGAGCTGGCGGAACTGGCCGCGATACGCCATGTCAGCGCCTCGGACGCCATACGGCAGGCGATTCACGAGGTCTACGTGGCCGAGCAGTACCGGCGGGCCGCCGCCGAGGTCGCCGAGTGGCGTCAGGACCCCGGGTACCAGGCCGAGGTCGCCGCGGTGCGGGAAGATCTGAGCGAGCTTCGTGCGTGGTGATCTCTACCGGCTCCGCTCGAACAAGAGCGCGTCGGGTCACGAACAGCGCGGCGCGCGCTACGCCGTCGTCCTGCAAAGCGACGCGCTGAACACCTCCACCCTTGTCGTGGCCCCGACTTCGGCCAGCGCCCGTCCAGGGCTGATCCACCCCCGGATCGACCTGGCCGGCACCACCTGTGTCGTGCTGGTCGAACAGATGACGGCGGTTGATCCGGAGCGCCTCGGGGACTTCGCGGGCCGGGTCGACGCCGATGAATGGGCCGACATCGAGCACGCGGTGAAGCTGGTGCTCGGCCTGCTGTGAGCCGCCGCCCGCCGCGCGCTGCGCCGTACGGGGGCCGGCCCGTACCCCCGTGTGGGAGGCCGGGCCGGCAGGTGGGCGGTGGGGCAGGTCAGAGCCGCTCGATGACGTAGTCCACGCAGGTCGTGAGCGCCTCGACGTCGGCGGGCTCGACCGCCGGGTACATGGCCACCCGCAGCTGGTTGCGCCCCAGCTTGCGGTACGGCTCGGTGTCCACCACGCCGTTCGCGCGCAGCGCCTTCGCGACGGCCGCCGCGTCGACGTCGTCCGCGAAGTCGATCGTGCCGACGACCGCCGAGCGCTGCGCCGGGTCGGCGACGAACGGGGTCGCGTGCTTGGACTCCTCGGCCCAGCCGTACAGCCGCCGCGCGGAGTCGGCCGTACGCCGCACCGCCCAGTCCAGGCCGCCCTGGCCGTTGATCCAGTCCAGCTGCTCGGCGAGCAGGAAGATCGTCGCGAGCGCCGGGGTGTTGTACGTCTGGTTCTTGCGGGAGTTGTCGATCGCCGTCGTCAGGCTGAAGAACTCGGGGATGTGCCGGCCGGACGCCGCGACGCGCTCGGCGCGCTCGATCGCGGCGGGCGAGAACACGGCGATCCACAGGCCGCCGTCGGCCGCGAAGGACTTCTGCGGGGCGAAGTAGTAGACGTCGGTCTCGGCGATGTCGACCGGCAGGCCGCCCGCGCCGGACGTCGCGTCCACCAGGACCAGCGAGCCGTCGTCCGCGCCCGGCACCCGGTGGGGCGGCATGGCGACACCGGTGGACGTCTCGTTCTGCGTGAGCGCGTACGCGTCCACGCCCGCCTCGGCCCGCGCCTGCGGGTGCGTGCCCGGCTCGGACTGGATGACCGACGGCTCGCCCAGCCACGGCGCCAGCTTGGCGGCCTTCGCGAACTTCGAGGAGAACTCGCCGAAGCTCAGGTGCTGCGACCTGTTCTCGATCAGACCGTGCGTCGCGATGTCCCAGAAGGCGGTGGACCCGCCGTTGCCGAGGACGACCTCGTACCCGTCGGGCAGCTGGAACAGCGACCGGACGCCGGAGACGGCTCTGCCGACCAGGTCCCGGACGGGAGCCTGGCGGTGCGAGGTGCCGAGGAGTGAAGTGCCGGTGGCGGCGAGGGCGCTCAGCGCCTCCGGACGCACCTTGGACGGACCCGAGCCGAACCGACCGTCGGCGGGCTTGATGTCAGCGGGAATCTGGATATCAGCCACGGCGGAAGCGTAGTCGCTCAGGCCGCCGGGCACGGAGACGGTCCGTACCGCGAGACGCCCGCACGGCCGTGCGGGCTGCGCGGCACGGGCGGCCACGGCGCGCCCCGCGCGCACGCGCTCGCCGCGCCCGGGCCGGGGGCCTGGGGCAGCAGAGGGCTAGGGCCTGTCTGGCAATTCCCGCCGGGTCCGGCCCGCCCGGCACGCACGCTCGGCGCACGGCAGAAACGCCCGAGTAGCCCCGCTACGAGGGCGCCCCTGCCACACGCCGATCGCACGCACCGGACGATCCGGCCTGATCCGACACGAATTGCCAGACAGACCCTAAGGGCCGTCCCGTAATCCCCGGCGGGCGCACGACGCCAGCTACGGTCCCCTGCCGCGTTGTCGGATCGTCCGAATACGGCCCGGTATGAGGACGACCCTCCGCCTTGCAGGGCACCGCATCTGACGCCGTGCGCTGATCCACCGCGGATTACGGGACAGCCCTTAGGTGACGCAGGAGCTGCCGTCGCTCACCACCCGGCGCCCTGCTCGCGGGGCTGACCGACGAGGAGCGCGGCCAACTGGCCGTACTGCTCGGCAGGTTGGCCGCCACGCTGGAGGGCCCCGGCTGACCGGGGCCCCCGGTGCGGCGGACGGCGGTGTGAGCGGCGGTGCGAACGGCCGTGCGCGGGGGCTTACTTGGGGCCGTAGGTGACCACGTTGACGCCGGAGGCGAACGACGTGGACTTGATGAACGTGAGGTGCGTGGCGTCGAGGCCTTCCAGCAGACGCGTGCCGCTTCCGGCGACGACGGGGCAGATCCAGAAGTGGTACTCGTCCACAAGGCCGTGCTCCAGCAGCGTGTGGTCCAGCTCGCCCGTACCGAACTTCAGCAGGTTCGCGGACTGCTTGAGCGCGGCGACCTCTTCGGCGATGTCACCCTCGATGAGGGAGGCGTTCCACTTGGTCTCCTTGAGGGTGCGGGAGGCGACGTGCTTGGGCAGGTTGTTCATCCGGGCGGCGTACTCGCCCTGCGACGCCTCCATGCCGGGCCACATCTCGGCGAACCCCTCGTAGGTCTCGCGCCCCAGCAGCAGCGCGTCCGCGTCGAAGAGGAGTTCGCGGCCGTACGCGGCGTACTCCTCGTCCCAGTACGGCAGACTCCACTTCTCGGGCGAGCTGGTGACGCCGTCCAGCGTGGTGAACGTGGTTTCCACGAGCTTCCCCATGATGCTTTCTCCTTCAGCGATCCCGCTCACTGTCCTCGGCCCCGCGGGCCGAGGTGACACCAGTACAGACCCGCGCGGGGGCGCGAAGTATGTGTCCGGGGCGAGTGAGGTGGATCACATGACGAGGAGTGTTCGCCCTCGCCGCGTGTGCTGTCCGGAGCCGGGGCGCTACGCGGGGTCCTGCGGCGGCAGGGCGAGCAGCTTCTTGTAGCGGGCCCACAGCTTGGGAGCCGGGTCGCCCAGCACGATCCCGCTCAGGACCAGTTCGATCATCAGGGACTCGAACTCCTCGCCCCTGCTGCGGTAGCGCTCCGGGTCGGTCTCGACGGTCGCGGCACGGATGTACCGGTCGCCCCCGCCCCCGCCGTCCCCCGCGCCCTCGCTGCCGTCGTCGTCGACGGGCGCGAAGGCGACCTCGTACACGCCGTTGCCCGTCCAGCTGCGGTGCAGGAAGGCGATGTCGCCCTCGGTGAAGACGTGCCACTTCTCGTCCATGCTGCGCCCGCGCACGCCCTGCCGGATGCGCTCCCACTCGGCTTCCGTCCACCGGCGGTCCGGCAGCAGGCGCAGCGGCGCGGGCGCGAGGACGGGGGTCAGGCGGAGGAAGGACGCTCGGGTGAGCGGGGCGTCGGCAGGCATGCCACCGATCGTACGGACGCGCCGTCCGCCGTGGTGGCGGGGGCTGCCACGGCGGACGGCGCGGACCCCGAGGGGGGCCGGTGGGCGGGACGGCGGGCGGGACGGCGCTCAGCGGTAGAAGCGGCCTTCGCGCAGTTCGAAGCGCTCGGAGAGGGAGCAGCCGATCGAGGGGCTGATCAGCAGGCTCACCGCGACGGGCGCGGGCTCGGTGCTCGAGGTGGAGAACTGGCAGACGGCCTGGCTGCCGGTGAGCGGGAACCAGAACCAGCCGTCCACCTCGCCGACGGTGACCCGGTCGCTCTCCCGCCAGGCGCCGCCCTGCTGGGTGAAGGCCCGCAGGCTCACGGACGCGGCGTACGGGTCGGTCTCCGAGCGCAGCGCGTTGATCGTGATGCGGTAGTCCCCGCCCAGTTCGGACGAGGCGATGACCTTGCTCTCCACCGCCCGCGCGGGCGGCGCCGCCCTGTCGGACCGCGCGGTCGCGGGGCGCTCGCCCACCGCCGCCGCTCCTGGCGCGGCCGTCGTCCCCAGCGTGGCGAGCGCCGCAGCGCACAGTGCCAGCGCGGCGCCCCGTCGCCTCGAAGTCCGGTGCCTCATGCCCATCGCTTCCCCCTTGTTTCCGCTGTCGTACCGGTGGTCACGCGTGTCGCTGTCGCCTGGTCAGCGCGACATGGCGGTGAAAGAATCATGAAAGCCACTAAGTCAGTGCTTTCTTCCCCTTGTCCACCAAGACACGCGAGGGGAGTGAAGGGTTGTGCCCGAAGTGCTCAGCCCGTCGCGCGCACCGGGTGCGGCAGTCCGGTGACGCCCCTGTGGACGGAGTGGAGCGAGGTGTTGGCGGCCGGGAAGAGCCGGTTGCGGCGCACGGGCGGAGACGCCGGCCGCGCTGCCGGAGATGGCCGGCCGGCCCGGTCGGACCGGCGGCTCCCGGCGAAGCGGAACGTGCCGCAGGTCCGGTCAGACCCCCGGAACCGGCCGATCCGGTCACACCCGGCAGCCCGGCGAGTCCGGAGAGTGCCGGGTAGCCCCGGATCAGGTGAGGCGGCTCGGCTACGGGCGCAAGAGCGTGCACGCTTGGGGCATGGCAGCAGCAGATACACGCGACATCGCGCAGGCACTACGCAAGTCCGTACGCGGCGAAGTGGAGTTCGACGCGGGCAGCAGAGCACTGATGACGATGGACGCCTCCAACTACCGGCGGGTCCCCCTGGGGGTCGTCGCGCCCCGTGACGCCGAGGACGTCGCGGCGGTGCTGGCCGCCTGCCGGGAGCGCGGTGTGCCGGTGGTCGCGCGAGGCGCCGGCACCTCCATCGCCGGACAGGCGACCGGCGTCGGAGTCGTCCTCGACTTCACCCGGCACATGAACCGCATCGAGGCCATCGACCCGCAGTCCCGTACCGCACTCGTCCAGCCCGGCGTCATCCTGGACGACCTGAGGTCCGCCGCCGACCGGCACGGCCTCACCTTCGGCCCCGACCCGTCCACCCACGGCAGGTGCACGATGGGCGGAATGATCGGCAACAACTCCTGCGGATCGCACTCGGTGGCCTGGGGGACCACCGCCGACAACGTCCACGAGCTGGACGTCCTCACCTACGACGGCACCCGCGCCCTGCTCGGCCCCGGCGGCGAGGGGGTGCCCGGCGCACTGCGCGAAGGCGGGCGGCAGCTCGTCGCGCGGCAGCTGGCGCGGCTGCGCACCGGCTTCCCCGACCTGCCGCGCCGCATCTCCGGCTACGCGCTCGACGCGCTGCTGCCCGAGAACGGCGAGGACTGGGCCCGGGCCTACACCGGCAGCGAAGGCACCCTGGCCGTGCTGACGCAGGCCACCGTCAAGCTGGTGGAGACCCCGGGTGCCCGCGCGCTCGCCGTGCTGGGCTACCCGGACGAGAGCGCCGCCGCCGAGGCGGCGGCCGGACTCCTGCGCCACCACCCGCTGACCGTCGAGGGCATGGCGCACGACCTGGTCGGCGAGGCCTCGCGGGCCAGCCTGCCGCGCGGCGCCGCCTGGCTGTTCGTCGAGATCGGCGGCGCCGATGCGGCGGAGGCGCGGGCCCGCGCCGAGGAGCTGTGCCGGGCGGCGGCGGCCGACGGCACCACCGGCCACACCGTGGTCGCCGATCCGGGCGCCCAGCGGGCCCTGTGGCGCGTCCGCGAGGACGCCTCCGGCACCGCCACCCGGATGCCCGACGGCAGCGAGGCGTGGCCCGGCTGGGAGGACTGCGCGGTGCCGCCCGCCCGACTCGGCGCCTACCTGCGGGACTTCCGCAAGCTGCTGGCCGAACACGACCTGCGCGGGCTCCCGTACGGGCACTTCGGGGACGGCTGCATCCACGTGCGGATCGACTTCGACCTGCTCAGCGAGCCGGGCATCCGCCGCTTCCGGGACTTCAGCGAGCAGCTCGCGGACGTCGTCGTCGCGCACGGCGGTTCGCTCTCCGGCGAGCACGGCGACGGGCTGGCGCGCGCCGAGCTGCTGCCGAAGATGTACGGACCCGAAATGGTCGGCCTCTTCGGCGAGTTCAAGGACCTGTGGGACCCCTCGGCCGGACTGAACCCGGACGTCCTGGTACGCCCCGCCAAGCTCGACGAGAACCTCCGCTTCGCCCCGCTGCCGCGCAAGCCGGTGGACGTCGAGTTCGGCTACCCGCACGACGGCGGCGACTTCTCGGCGGCGGTGCGCCGCTGCGTCGGCGTCGCCAAGTGCCGTACCACCGCCGACAAGACGGCGGCCACCAACGTCATGTGCCCGTCCTTCCGCGCGACCGGCGACGAGAAGCACTCCACGCGTGGCCGCGCCCGGCTGCTGCACGAGATGCTCGCGGGTGAGGTCGTCACCGACGGCTGGCAGTCGGAGGAGGTGCGCGAGGCGCTCGACCTGTGCCTGTCCTGCAAGGGCTGCCGCAGCGACTGCCCGGTGGGGGTCGACATGGCCACCTACAAGGCCGAGTTCCTGCACCACCACTACGAGGGCAGGCGCCGCCCCATGGCGCACTACTCGATGGGGCGGCTGCCGCAGTGGCTGCGGATGGTGTCGGCCACCCGTACGGCGCCGCTGCTCAACGTGGGCGCGCGGATCGGCCCGCTGGCGGCCGTCGGCAAGCGGCTGGGCGGGCTGGCGCCCGAGCGGGACGTCCCGGCGCTGCCGAACGGCTCGTTCAGCCGGTGGTGGCGCGCGCAGGCCGTGGAGACGGCGAAGCGGCGCGGGGCGGCGGAGCGGAGCGGAGCGGGCGTCCGTCCGGCCGAGGGGGAGGAGGGCAGGCAGATCGTGTTGTGGCCCGACACCTTCACCAACTACCTCTCACCGGAGGCCGGTACGGCCGCCGTACGGGTGCTGCGGGACGCCGGGCTGCGGGTTGCCGTACCGCCGAAGCAGGTGTGCTGCGGCCTCACCTACGTCTCCACCGGCCAGCTCGACGAGGCACGCAAGGTGATGCGGCGCACCCTGGACCACATCGAACCCGCGCTGGACGCGGGGCTCCCGGTGACGGTGCTGGAACCGCCGTGCGCCGCCGCGCTCAAGACCGACCTGCCGGAACTCCTGGGCGACGACCCACGGGCCGCGCGCCTGGCCGCCTCCGTACGCACCTTCGCGGAGACGCTGGAGGAGTACGCACCCGACTGGGCACCGCCACGCGTCGACCGTCCGGTGGCCGGGCAGACCCACTGCCACCAGCACGCCGTGCTCGGTGACGACGCCGACCGCAGGCTCCGCGCGCGGGCCGGGCTCACCGGCGAACTCAGCGGCGGCTGCTGCGGCCTCGCGGGCAACTTCGGCTTCGAGAAGGGGCATTACGAAGTGTCGGCGGCCTGCGCGGACGAACAGCTGCTGCCGTCCGTACGGGACGCGGTGGCCGCCGACCCGCAGACGGAGCTGATCGCGGACGGCTACTCGTGCCGGACGCAGCTGGAGCAGTTCGGCGGGCGGAGCAGCAGGCACCTCGCGGAGGTCCTCGCGGAACACCTGGGCGACGCGGACTGAGCGCCCGCCCCCGCCCCCGGCCGCCGGTGAGACGGCCGGGGGCCGGGGGGCTGGTGGTGCTGCCGGGGCTGGAGCGGGCTGTGGCGATCGTGTGACAAAGCGGGGTCGGAAGCACAACACCGGGACGTGAGAGTCGATCTCGTCCCGGTGCATAACTTCCCACCGTTCAGGGAGATTTGACATGACGCGCTTCAGCAGCCCCCGTCGCCGGCGCATGGCCGTAGCGGTCACCGCGGCGCTGCTCTCCCTGGGCGTGCTGACCGCGTGCGGCGGCGGTTCCTCGGACGGCGACTCGTCCGGGAAGTCGTCCACGCAGCGCTCTTCCTCCGACGCCGGGGAGAAGAACGGCGCCAAGGGCGGCCCCGAGTCCAAGCCCAGGACCAAGGGGGAGCTTCAGTCGGGGGACGCGCTCACCTCCCACAACTTCGCACTGGACATCGACGGCCAGCGCGTCGAGTACCTCCAGGAGGTCTCCGGCCTGGCCCAGGACGCGGAGCAGCAGAATCAGCAGCAGGCCGACGGCAGGACCTACCAGCGCAAGATCCCCGGCGCGGAGAGCCAGGGGACAGTGACGGTCGTCCGCGGCCTCACGCAGTCCACGCAGTTCACCGAGCTGATCAACGGGACGGTCCAGCCCGGGTCCGTGACCCTCGCGATGCTCGACTACCAGGACAACGCCGTCAAGCAGTACAGGTTGGACAATCCCACGGTCATCAAGGTCGACAACCCCGCAGACGGCAGCGTGGGCGGGCAGTCCGTCACGATCCAGTTCACGAGCCTGACCGTCAGCTGAGCCCGGCCGCCTCGCGCCTGGTCGCCTCGCACCCGGCCGGCACCGGCGCGTGCCGACCGGCGCTCCCTTACGGCTCGTCCTTCGGCACGGTGGAGTGCAGGGCGTACATGTGCTGGTCGTCACAGCCGACGTACACCGTGCCGTCGGAGACCACCGGGGACGACTGGATCGTGCCGCGGGTGGCGTAGGACCACTTCTCGTTGCCCGTAACGGAGTCCAGCGCGTAGACCTTCTTGTCGCCGCAGCCGACGTACACGGTGCCGTTCACCACCGCGGGGCGTTCGGATATGAATGCGTCGACACGGAACTCCCACCGCTTGTCGCCGGTCGCCGCGTCCAGGGTGAGGAGCATGCCCTCCGCGTTGCGGGTCACGTTCGGGCTGACGAAGTACGTCGCGTACACGACGCCGTCCGCCACCGCGAGCGAGGGGCCGCGGCGCGGCTTCGAGTCGAGTTCGACGGCGGATTCCCACTTCTTCCTGCCGCTGGAGGCGTCCAGCGCGTACACGGCCTCGTCGCCGCCCACGTAGACGACACCGTCCGCCACGACCGGCGGGCCGTGGGCGCCGCCGTCGCTGAAGCTCCATCGCTGCTTTCCGGTGGCCGCGTCGACGGCGTACACCTGGTGGAAGTTGGCGACGTAGACCAGGCCGCCGGCCGCGGCCGGTGCGGTGAGCGAGCCCAGGAAGGAGAAGTCGTCGTCGCCGTTGTCGTCGAACTTCCATTTCCGCTTGCCCGTACGGGCGTTGACGGCGTACAGGTTCCCCTCGTCGCTCCAGTCCTCGTCGCTTCTGCTGCTGAGGAAGACCACCCCGTCCCGCACCACGAAGTCCAGGTCGACCGGGGCACCGGTGGCGAAGGCCCACTTGCGCTTCCCGGTGGCCGGGTCGAGGGCGTGCAGGCTGTAGTCGTCGCTGCCCGCGTACACGACTCCGCCGGTCACCACGGGTGTCGAGTCGATCGCGCCGCCGGTGGCGTACGTCCACCTGCGCTTTCCGGTGGCCGCGTCGAGGGCGTAGAGCTTGCCGTCGCGGCAGCCGGCGTAGACCAACCCGTCGGCGACCGCGGGCGCGGAGAAGAAGCCGCCGCCGACGGCATGCCGCCAGCGCAGCCGGGGGTCACGGGGCGCGGCGGGAGGCGCGGAGGAGTCGGCGGGCCGGGCGGGCCCGCCGTCGGAGGGGTCGCGGAGGATACTTGCCGCGGTGGTCCCCGCTGCCGCGACGCCCGCGCCAACGCCGAGGAGGAGGGCGGCGCGGCGGCTGATGCGGGGAGCGGGGGAGGAGGGCGGCGTGGCGCCAGCCGTCGGCGGCGGCTGCGGGGCGGTGGGTGACCGCGGTGCGGTGCGCGGTGCGGGGGCGGCGGGCGGTGCCGGGACGGTGGGCGGCACCCGGGTGCTTGCCGTCGGCCGTTGCGCCCGCGGCGTCCCGTCCGTGCCGGGAAGGGCCTTGAGTATCCGCCCGACCTCGGCCGCCGACTGCGGACGGTCGCCGGGGTCCTTCGCGAGCAGGGTCAGGACGAGTGCGTCCACCGAGGCGGGCACTTCCGGGCGGGAGCAACTGGGCGCCGCGGGCGTGGAGTTCAGCTGCGCGGCCATCATCGCGACGGGCGCGGTGGCCTGGAACGGCGTGTCGCCGGTGAGGAGTTCGTGCAGCACGCAGCCCAGCGAGTAGAGGTCGGAGCGTGCGTCGGCAGGCTGGTCGCCGAAACGCTCCGGCGCCATGTAGGCGACGGTGCCGATGACCTTGCTCGTCTGCCGGGTGGACGCCACGTACCGCGCGATGCCGAAGTCGAGGACCTTGATCCGGCCGTCCGGCGAGAGCATGAGGTTCGCGGGCTTGAGGTCCCGGTGCACGATCCCCGCGGAATGGGCGGCGGTGAGGGCCGAGGCGGTCTGTGCCGCCCAGTCCAGCGCCGTGGCCACGTCGGGCGGCCCGTCGTCGTGCAGCACGCTGAACAGGTCCCGGCCGTCGAGGTACTCCATGACCAGGTAGAGGGGGCCGTCGTCAGGGTCCTGGCCCAGGTCGTGGACCGTGACGACCCCCGCGTGGCTGAGGCCGCCCGCGGTGCGCGCCTCGCGGAAGAAGAGGTCCACCCCGGCCGCGTCCCGGCGGTCGTACGGCAGCAGCTTGACCGCGACGCGCCGCTCGATGACCCGGTCGAGGCCCTCCCACACCTCCCCCATGCCGCCGCGCCCGACGAACGCCACCAACTCGTAACGCCCTCCCAGGACCCGCGCGCTCACTCATTCCCCCTCGCCAGGACGCCGTAGCGACGTCGTGCTGCCTGCAGGGCACGACACGCCTCAGCCCCGAAGATCCCACACCGGCCACCCGGCCGCCACAGATCCCCTCCTGCTGCTCCAAGGTCAACGACGTCCGCACGGCTCCCTCTCCGATCATCCACATATCCCCAACGCAGGCGGGGTGTTGAGGGCGACGAGGCCGTAGCCGGCCCAGCACGCGACCAGCAGCCCTGCCCCACGCTGGCACCTACGCGAAGGGCACGGCCACGACCTGGACCGCGTCCTCGTAGATGACCCGCCCCGGGGCGGCGGAACGTACCTCCTGGCACTCGACGCCGTGGGCGGCCAGGATCTCCAGGTAACCCGGGAGCCGCGCGAGCAGATGCGTGGCCGTCGGCTTGAACCAGGCCGCGGCGCCGGGGTTGGCCTCGTGGTCGTAGACGGTGGGGTCGACGGTCGAGGGGTTGGTGTACGCGGCGTCGTACCAGCTGTTGTTGGTGCGCCGGAAGGACTCCTGCTCGTCCGTGAGCCTGCCTTCCCGCGCCAGCGTGTTGACCAGCCCGAACACGCCGGTGAAGTGCCCCCGACGGTTCCGGTGCGGCGACTGGAACCGGACGTACTGGACGGCCTCGCCGCTACTGTCTGTCATCCCCATCGGGGAATCCTCTCACCACCGCGCGGGCGCCGGGCCTTCGCGCCCGCCGCCTGCGGGGCTGACTACGCGGCGTGGGTGTCCGTGCCGCGGAGGATGTACAGGTCGTCGCCGAAGACCGCCGAGATCTGGATCTGCCCGCCGAGGGCGGCGACGTAGCGGGCGACGGCCTCCATGGTGGAGACCTCACCGCGCTCGATCTGCGAGATCCGGCTCTTGGTCACCTCCATCAGCTCTGCCACCTCGCGCTGCGTCAGGCCGAGGGACCTGCGGCGCTCGGCCAGCCGGTACCCGTCGATGTACGCCTGGTTGCGCTTGTGCGCCTCGGCGACCTTCTCGTCACCGCCGGCGTCGGCCACGACATCGGCGCGTACGTCGCTCCACTTGGGAAAGTTCGTCATGGCTGTGCCTCCTCGGCCTCGCGTTCCCGGAGCGGCCCGATGACCCTGGGCGCAGCACATGGAGAGTGTAGCAAATCCTCTACCTGAGGCGACCCCGGGTTGCCGCGGAGCTGCGCTGGTGACCGGTGTCCTGCGGTTGACAGTGTCATCTGTGGCGGTCAGAGAATCATGCACGCGTGCTTGTTTGTTTCTGCGGGTGCTGGCACGCTCGTCGCCCCAGGGTGTCAGCGCGACGGGAGTTCGCCGTGTCCGGTGCGGAAGACGTGCTCGCGGATCTGCGGGCCGAGAGCGAGAGCCTCGACCCGCTGGTGGCCGCCCTGCCCGAGGAGGGATGGCGCCGGGCCACCGCCGCGCCGGGCTGGACCGTCGCCCACCAGATCGCGCACCTGGCCTGGACGGACGCGCGTGCCCTGCTGGCCGTACGGGACGCGGACGCCTTCCGGCGGGCGGCCGAGACCGCGCTCGGCTCGCCGCACACCTTCGTCGACGAGGGCGCGGCGGAGGGCGCCGCCCGCCCGGCCGCCGCGCTGCTGGCCGACTGGCGCGCCGGTCGCGCCGCGCTGTCGGCGGCGCTCGCCGGAGTCCCGCGCGGCAGGCGGCTGCCGTGGTATGGGCCGCCGATGAGCGCCGCCGGGATGGCCACCGCCCGGCTGATGGAGACCTGGGCGCACGGCGAAGACGTCGCCGAGGCGCTCGGCGTCCGCCGGGAGCCGACCGCCCGGCTGCGGCACGTGGCGTGGATCGGCGTACGGGCCCGGGACTTCGCCTACGCCGTACGGGGCCTGGCGCCGCCCGGTGCGCCGTTCCGCGTCGAACTGCGGGCACCTGGCGGAGTGTTGTGGGCCCACGGCCCGGAGGACGCCGCGCAGCGCGTGACGGGACCGGCGCTGGACTTCTGCCGCCTGGTCACACAGCGCACCCACCGCGACGACACCGCGCTGCGGGCCGTGGGCACCGACGCCGAGCACTGGCTCGGCATCGCCCAGGCGTTCGCGGGCCCACCGGGCGCCGGGCGCGCCCCGGGCGGTGGCCCTGCTCCCGGTGGCGAGGCGGCCCTCGGCGGCCCGGCGGCGCTCCGGTGAGCGCGCGGGCGGTGGCCGGGCCCGCCCCGGCTGCCGCGCCCGTGCTGCGTGTCGGCAACGCCTCCGGCTTCTACGGCGACCGGTTCGACGCCGTCCGCGAGATGCTCACCGGCGGCCCGCTCGACGTCCTCACCGGCGACTACCTCGCCGAGCTGACCCTGCTCATCCTCGGCCGCGACCGCCTCAAGGACCCCTCGCGCGGCTACGCCACCACCTACCTGCGGCAGTTGGAGGAGGGCCTCGGGCTCGCGCACGAGCGCGGCGTCCGGCTGGTGGCCAACGCGGGCGGCCTCAACCCGGCCGGACTGGCGGACGCCGTACGGGCGTTGGCCGCGCGGGTCGGCGTCCCGGCGCGGGTGGCGCTGGTGACAGGGGACGATCTGCTGGCACGCGGCTGGGGCGAGGGCGTGTTCACCGCCAACGCCTACCTGGGCTGCGGCGGTATCGCGGAGTGCCTGCGCGGCGGCGCGGACGTGGTGGTGACCGGCCGGGTGACGGACGCCGCGCTGGTCGCCGGGGCCGCCGCCGCCCACTTCGGCTGGCAGCCGGACGACGCAGGCGGCACCGGCACCGACGCGCTGGCGGGGGCCGTCGTGGCCGGGCACGTGCTGGAGTGCGGCACCCAGGCCACCGGCGGCAACTACGCCTTCTTCGATCGCGAGGGCCTCGACCTGCGCCATCCCGGCTTCCCGCTGGCCGAGATCCGGGCCGACGGCACCTCGGTGATCACCAAGCACCCGGGCACCGGCGGCGCGGTGACCGTCGGCACCGTCACCGCGCAGCTGCTCTACGAGACGGACGGCGCGCGCTACGCGGGCCCCGACGTCACGGCCCGGCTGGACTCCGTACGGCTGGCCCCGGACGGCGCCGACCGGGTGCGGGTCACCGGCCCCGACGGCGGCCCCGTACGCGGCGAGGCGCCGCCCCCCGCGCTCAAGGTCGGCCTCACCCGCCTCGGCGGCCACCGCAACGAGGTCGTGTTCGTGCTGACCGGCCTGGACATCGAGGCGAAGGCCGCGCTCGTGCGGCGGCAGCTGGAGGACCGCCTCGCCGCCGCCCGCCCCGCCGAACTGCGCTGGACCCTGGCCCGTACGGACCACGCCGACGCGCCCGTGCAGGAGGAGGCGAGCGCGCTGCTGCGGCTGGTGGTGCGCGACGCCGACCCGGCGCTGGTCGGGCGGGCGGTCAGCGCGGCGGCGGTCGAGCTGGCGCTCGGCAGCTACCCGGGCTTCCACCTCACCGCGCCGCCGGGCAGGGGCGCGCCGTACGGGGTGTTCGAGGCGGCGTACGTGGCGGCGGCCGAGGTGCCGCACACGGCGGTGCTGCCGGACGGACGGCGGGTGCCCGTCCGGCCGCCGCGCGTGACCCGCCCGCTCGCGCCGGTCGCGGAACCGCCGCTGCCCCCGCTCCCGGCGTACGGCGGGCGCACCCGCCGGGTGCCGCTGGGCACCGTGGCCGGGGCCCGCAGCGGCGACAAGGGCGGCAGCGCCAACCTCGGCCTGTGGGCGCGCGACGAGGACGCCTGGCGCTGGCTGGCGCACACCCTGACGGTTCGTCAGTTAAGTGAAATCCTGCCGGAAACAGAGGGCTTGGAGATCACCCGCCACCTGCTGCCCGGCCTGCACGCGGTCAACTTCGTCATCGCGGGAATCCTGGGCGACGGCGTCGCCTCCCAGGCTCGCTTCGACCCCCAGGCCAAGGCGCTGGGGGAGTGGGTGCGTTCGCGGCAACTGGAGATCCCGGAGGAGCTGCTGTGAGCGTGCTGCGTACGGAGCTGGACACGGCGGGGCCGGAGTACGCGGAGCGCCGCGCCGCCATGTCCGAGAAGCTCGCCGCCCTGGCGGCGGAGCACGCGAAGGCGATGGCCGGGGGCGGCGAGAAGTACGTCGCCCGGCACCGCGCGCGCGGCAAGCTGCTTGCCCGGGAGCGGATCGAGCTGCTGCTCGACCCGGACACGCCCTTCCTCGAACTCTCCCCGCTCGCCGCCTGGGGCAGCGACTACCCGGTGGGCGCCTCGATGGTGACCGGGATCGGCGTCGTCTCCGGCGTCGAGTGCCTGATCACCGCCAACGACCCGACGGTGCGCGGCGGCGCCAGCAACCCGTGGACGCTGCGGAAGGTGCTGCGCGCCCACGAGGTCGCGCGGGCGAACCGGCTGCCCTGCGTCAGCCTGGTGGAGTCCGGCGGCGCCGACCTGCCCAGCCAGAAGGAGATCTTCATCCCCGGCGGCGCCCTCTTCCGGGACCTCACCCGGCTGTCCGAAGCCGGAATCCCCACCGTGGCCGTCGTGTTCGGCAACTCCACGGCGGGCGGCGCGTATGTCCCCGGGATGTCCGACCACGTGATCATGGTCAAGGAGCGGGCCAAGGTCTTCCTCGGCGGCCCTCCGCTGGTCAGGATGGCGACCGGCGAGGAGTCCGGCGACGAGGAGTTGGGCGGCGCCGCCATGCACGCCCGCACCTCCGGCCTCGCCGACCACTTCGCCGAGGATGAGCCCGACGCGCTGCACCGCGCCCGCCGGATCGTCGCGCGCCTCAACTGGCGCAAGGCACAACCCGAGCCGCCGCCCGCCGCGCCGCCGCGCCACGACCAGGACGAGTTGCTGGGCATCGTGCCCGGCGACCTGAAGGTGCCGTTCGACCCGCGCGAGGTGATCGCCCGGATCGTGGACGGCTCGGAGTTCGACGAGTTCAAGCCGCTCTACGGAGCCGCCCTGACCACCGGCTGGGCCGACCTGCACGGCTACCCCCTCGGCATCCTCGCCAACGCGCAGGGCGTGCTGTTCAGCGAGGAGTCGCAGAAGGCGACCCAGTTCATCCAGCTGGCCAACCAGCGCGACATCCCGCTCCTCTTCCTGCACAACACCACCGGTTACATGGTCGGCAGGGAGTACGAGCAGGGCGGCATCATCAAGCACGGCGCCATGATGATCAACGCGGTCTCCAACTCGAAGGTGCCGCATCTGTCCGTGCTGATGGGCGCCAGCTACGGCGCCGGGCACTACGGCATGTGCGGCCGTGCCTACGAGCCGCGCTTCCTGTTCGCCTGGCCCAGCGCGAAGTCGGCGGTCATGGGACCGAAACAGCTGGCGGGGGTGCTGTCCCTGGTGATGCGCGAGTCGGCGGCGGCGAAGGGACGGCCGTACGACGAGGACGGCGACGCGGCGCTGCGCGCGATGGTCGAGGAGCAGATCGAGGCCGAGTCGCTGCCGGTCTTCCTCTCCGGGCGGCTCTACGACGACGGTGTCATCGACCCGCGCGACACCCGCACGGTACTGGGGCTGTGCCTGTCCGCCCTGCACACCGCGCCGGTACGGGGGGCGCGCGGCGGCTTCGGCGTGTTCCGGATGTGACGCGCCATCAGCAACCGTGCTGAGCACGGCGCGTGCGGTGGCGGCGGGCAGCGGGGCAAGCAGGAGAATTGAGCAGGAGGGAGCGAGAGGTGAGGCCGCAGTGATCCGGTCCGTACTGGTCGCCAACCGCGGCGAGATCGCCCGCCGCGTCTTCCGCAGCTGCCGGGAGCTGGGCATCGCCACCGTAGCCGTCTACGCGGACGAGGACGCGGACGCCCCGCACGTACGCGAGGCCGACGCCGCCGTACGGCTGCCCGGCGCCGCGCCGGCCGACACCTACCTGCGCGGTGACCTGGCCGTCGCGGCGGCCCGCGCGGCGGGCGCCGACGCCGTACACCCCGGCTACGGCTTCCTCGCCGAGAACGCCGCCTTCGCCCGCGCCGTCGGCGACGCGGGCCTGACCTGGATCGGCCCGCCGCCCGAGGCGGTCGCGGCCATGGCCGACAAGATCCGGGCCAAGGAGCTGATGGCCGCCGCGGGCGTACCCCTGCTGGCCTCCGTCCCGGCGGAGTCGGCGCGCGCGGACCAACTGCCCCTGCTGGTCAAGGCGTCCGCCGGCGGCGGGGGCCGCGGCATGCGGCTGGTGCGCGAACTCGCCGCGCTGCCCGGCGAGATCGCCGCCGCACGGGCCGAGGCCGCCGCCGCCTTCGGGGACGGCGAGGTATTCGTCGAGCCGTACGTCGAGCGCGGGCGCCATGTCGAGGTGCAGGTGCTCGCCGACGCGCACGGCACAGTCTGGACGCTCGGCACCCGGGACTGCTCCCTCCAGCGCCGCCACCAGAAGGTCATCGAGGAGGCCCCCGCGCCAGATCTGGACGAGGCGCTGCGCGCCGGACTGTGCACGGCCGGGGAACGGGCCGCCCGCGCGGTCGGCTACCGGGGCGCGGGCACCGTGGAGTTCCTGGTGGACGCGCGCGGCCGGGCGTACTTCCTGGAGATGAACACCCGCCTCCAGGTGGAGCACCCGGTCACCGAGTGCGTGTACGGGCTGGACCTGGTGGCCCTTCAGATCCGCGTCGCGGAGGGCGAACGGCTGCCCGCCGAGCCCCCGCCGCCGCGCGGCCACGCCGTGGAGGCGCGCCTGTACGCGGAGGACCCGGCCCGCGGCTGGCAGCCCCAGGCGGGCACGCTGCACCGGCTGGTGGTGCCGACCGGCGGTGCGGGCACGGGCGTCGGGGTGCGGGTGGACTGCGGGGTGCGCGTGGACTCCGGGTTGGCGGACGGGGACGAGATCTCCGTGCACTACGACCCGCTCCTCGCCAAGGTCGTCGCCTGGGCCCCCACCCGCCGCGCGGCCGTACGCGCGCTGGGCGGCGCGCTGGAGCGGGCCCGCATCCACGGCCCGGTCACCAACCGCGAGCTGCTCGTACGCTCCCTGCGGCACCCGGAGTTCGAGGCGGCACGGGCGGACACCGGGTTCTACGGCCGGCACCTCGCCGCGCTGACCGCGCCCCCCGCCCGCGCGGCCGGCGCGCCCGACCCCGCCGCCCTGGCCGCGCTGGCCGCCGCGCTCGCGGACGCGGCGGCGCGCCGGGCGGCGCCGTCCGTGGCCGCGCGCCTGGGCGGGTGGCGCAACCTGCCCACCCGCCCGCAGCGCAAGAGCTACCGCGCCGAGCCCGGCGGCGCGCGGTACGACGTCGACTACCGGCAGGAGCGCGACGGCGCCTTCACCGCCGAGGGCTTCCCCGGCGTACGGCCGCTCGCCGCCGCCCCGGGAGCCGTCGTGCTGGAAGTCGGCGGAGTACGGCGGGAGTTCGAGGTGTGCACCTATTCGGCAGCGGGCACCGGCCCCGCGGTCCACGTCGACTCCGCGTTCGGCGCGTACGCCTTCACCGCGCTGCCCCGCTTCGCCGCACCGCAGGCCCGTACCGCACCGGGCTCGCTCCTCGCCCAGCTGCCCGGCACCGTCGTACGGGTCGCCGACGGGCTGGCGGTGGGCGACCGGGTCGCGGCGGGGCAGCCGCTGCTGTGGCTGGAGGCGATGAAGATGGAGCACCGCTGCACCGCCCCGGCCTCCGGCGTGCTGCACGCGCTGCACGCCACGGTGGGCCAACGGGTGCAGGTGGGGACGGTGTTGGCCGTCGTCCACCCCGACCAGGCGCCGACCGCGACCGATGCGCCCGACGCGCCGACCGGGCCCGCCGACCGCGCCGCGCCGCAGACGCCAGGGACCGCAGCCCCGACCCGGGAGGTACCGCCATGACCGGCCGCACCCGCAGCGCCGCCGACGCCCTGCTGGAGACCGACGAGCACCGCGCCCTGCGCGCCGCCGTCGGCGCCCTCGGCAGGCGCTACGGCCGCGCCTACTTCGCCGACGCCGTCAGCGCGGGCAGGCACACCGACGAGCTGTGGGCCGACGCCGCCGCAGCCGGATACCTGGGCGTCAACCTGCCCGAGGAGTACGGCGGTGGGGGCGGTGGCATCAGCGAACTCGCCATCGTGCTGGAGGAACTGGGCCACGCGGGCTGCCCGCTGCTCATGCTGGTCGTCTCGCCCGCCATCTGCGGCACCGTCATCGCCCGTTTCGGCACCGCCGCCCAGCGCCGCGCGTGGCTGCCCGGACTGGCCGACGGCAGCCGCAGGATGGCGTTCGGCATCACCGAGCCGGAGGCCGGTTCCAACGCGCACCGCATCACCACCACCGCCCGCCGGGACGGCACGGACTGGATGCTCACCGGCCGCAAGGTCTTCGTCTCCGGCGTCGACATCGCCGAGGCGACGCTCGTCGTCGGCCGCACCGAGGACGCCCGCAGCGGCAGCCTGAAGCCGTGCCTCTTCATCGTCCCCCGGGAGGCCCCCGGCTTCACCCGCCACCTCATCGACATGGAACTGGCCGCCCCCGAGAAGCAGTTCGAACTGGTCCTGGACGACGTGCGGCTCCCCGCCGAGGCGCTCGTGGGCGACGAGGACGCGGGGCTGCTCCAGCTCTTCGCCGGGCTCAACCCCGAGCGCGTCATGACCGCCGCCTTCGCCCTCGGCATGGCGCGGTACGCGGTGGCGCGCGCGGTCGAGTACGCCCGCGCGCGCCAGGTGTGGAAGCAGCCGATCGGGGCGCACCAGGCGATTGCGCATCCGCTCGCGCGGGCCCACATTGAGATCGAGCTGGCCCGCCTGATGACCCGCAAGGCGGCCTGGCTCTACGACGCGGGCGACGACACCGGCGCGGGAGAGGCGGCGAACATGGCCAAGTACGCGGCGGGCGAGGCCGCCGTACGCGCCGTCGACCAGGCGGTGCACACCCTCGGCGGCAACGGCCTCACCCGCGAGTACGGCCTCGCGTCCCTGGTGACGGCCGCGCGCGTCGCGCGCATAGCCCCCGTCAGCAGGGAGATGATCCTCAACTACGTGTCCCACCAGAGCCTGGGGCTGCCCAAGTCCTACTGATCCCCGCCCGCCCGCACCCACAGAGCCACAGCCACAACCACAGCCACTCAGACCCCCGCACACGCAGACGCCGACCGCCCGTCGCGAGCCGGGCCGACCCGGAGGTGCCGCCATGGTGTTCCGCAGCGAGTACGCCGATGTCCCGCTGGTCGATCTGCCCATCCACGAGGCCGTCCTCGGCCGTTCCGCCGCCGCGCACGGCGGCCGGGCGGCGCTCATCGACGCCGCCGACGGCACCACCCTCAGCTACGCACAGCTCGACGGCCTCACCCGGCGGATCGCCGCCGGGCTGGTCGACGCCGGGGTGTGCCGGGGCGACGTGGTCGCCCTGCACAGCCCCAACGCCCTGCTCTACCCCGCGGTCTTCTACGCGGTCAGCCGGGCCGGGGCCGCGGTGACCACCGTGCACCCGCAGTCCACCCCCGAGGAGTTCGCCGGGCAGCTCTACGACTCGGGCGCGCGCTGGATCGTCACCGTCTCCTCGCTGCTGGACGTCGCCCGCACCGCGGCGGAGCGCACCGGGGGCGTCCGCGAGATCTTCGTCTGCGACCGCTCGGAGGGCCACCGCTCCGTCCTCGCCCTCGCGGGCGCGGACGCGGACCCCGAGGTCTTCGTCGACCCCGCCGCGGACCTGGCGGTGCTGCCGTACTCCTCGGGCACCACGGCGTCCCCGAAGGGCGTCATGCTCACCCATCGCAACATCGCCACCAACCTGGCCCAGGTCAGCGCCCTGATGCCCAGCGGCCCCGGGGACCGGGTGCTGGCGGTGCTGCCGCTCTTCCACATCTACGGGCTGACCGCGCTGATGAACGCGCCGCTGCGCGGCGGCGCGACGGTGGTCGTGCTGCCGCGCTTCGAACTGGAGCACTTCCTCGGCGCGATCGAGAAGTACCGGGTCACCGCCCTCTACGTCGCCCCGCCGCTGGTGCTGGCCCTGGCCAAGCACCCCTCCGTCGACGGCTACGACCTCTCGTCCGTCCAGTACCTGGTCAGCGCCGCCGCCCCGCTGGACGCCGAACTGGCCGCCGCCTGCGCCCGCCGCCTGGGCCTGCCCGCCGTGATGCAGGCGTACGGCATGACAGAACTCTCCCCCGGCACGCACGTCGTGCCGCGCGCCGCCGCCGACGCGCCGCCGGGGACCGTCGGCAAGCTGCTGCCCGGCACCGAGATGCGCATCGTTGCCCTGGACGGCTCCGGCCGGGACCTGGCGGCGGGCGCCGAGGGCGAGATCTGGATTCGCGGACCGCAGGTGATGAAGGGCTACCTGGGCAGACCGGAGGAGACCGACGCGATGATCGACGAGGAGGGCTGGCTGCGCACCGGCGACGTGGGCCGGGTGGACGCCGACGGCTGGCTGTTCGTGGTGGACCGGGTCAAGGAACTCATCAAGTACAAGGGCTACCAGGTCGCCCCCGCCGACCTGGAGGCCGTGCTCCTGGGCCACCAGGGCATCTCGGACGCGGCCGTCATCGGCGTCCGGGACGACGACGGCGAAGAGGTGCCCAAGGCGTTCGTGGTCCGGCGGCCCGGCGCGAAGGTCACGGCGGACGAGGTGCTGGCGTACGTCGCGGAGCGCGTCGCGCCGTACAAGAAGGTGCGGCGGGTGGAGTTCGTGGTCGCCGTGCCGCGGGCCGCCAGCGGCAAGATCCTGCGGCGGCGGCTGCGGGCGAAGGAGCGGTTCGCGTGACCGGCGCCCGGCCCGCGCCCGCGCCCGAGGCCCCGCTGGTGCGCGGCGCGTACGAGCGGGGCGTGACGACGCTGACCCTCGACTCGCCGCACAACCGCAACGCGCTCTCCCGGCGGCTGGTGCGCGAGCTGTACGACGGGCTGGCCTCGGCGGCGGCGCACGCGGAGACGCGGGCGGTGCTGCTCACCCACACCGGCGGCACGTTCTGCGCGGGCGCGGACCTGGGCGAGGCGGCGCGCGACGCCGCGGCGGACGCGCAGCAAGCGCCGGACGCGCCGGACGCGCCCGCGCGGGCGCTGGCCCGGCTGCTGCGCACCGTCGTCGCCTTCCCCAAGCCCGTCGTCGCCCGCGTCACCGGCCACGTCCGCGCGGGCGGCACCGGGCTGCTCGCCGCCTGCGACATCTCCGCCGCCGCGCCGACCGCCACGTTCGCGTTCACCGAGGTCCGCCTCGGCCTCGCGCCCGCCGTCATCTCGATGCCGCTGCTGCCCCGCCTCGACCCCCGCGCGGTGGGCCGCTACTTCCTCACCGGGGAGCGCTTCGACGCCGCCGAGGCCGCCCGCATCGGCCTGGTGACGCTGGCCGCGCCCGACCCGGACGAGGCGCTGGCGCCCGTACTGGAAGGGCTGCGGCGCGGCTCCCCGCAGGGCCTGGCGGAGTCCAAGCGCCTGGCCACGGTGGAGGTGCTGCGCGCGTTCGACCGGGACACCGATAGCCTCGCAGCGCTCTCCGCACGGCTGTTCGCCTCCGACGAGGCACGGGAGGGCATGTCCGCCTTCCTCGAACGACGGGAACCGGGATGGGTGCGCTGACGGACCGCGGCACGGCCCCCAAGCAGGACCGCAGCCGTGCCACCCGGCAGCGGCTGCTGGAGTCGGCCGTGACCTGCCTCGCCGAGCGCGGCTGGTCGGGCAGCACGGTCACGCTCGTCGCCGAGTACGCCGGGGTCTCCCGGGGCGCCGCGCAGCACCACTTCCCCACCCGCGAGGACCTGTTCACCGCAGCCGTCGAGTACGTCGCGGAGCAGCGCTCGGCGGTGCTGCGCGACGTGCCCTCCCCGGACGGCACGGAGGCGGCCGTCGAGGCGATCGTCGGCCTCTACACCGGCACGCTCTTCCGCGCCGCGCTGCACCTGTGGGTCGCCGCGTCCAGCGAACCGCAACTGGGACCGCGCGTCGCCGCGCTGGAGGCGCGCATCGGCCGCGAGACCCACCGGATGGCCGTGCGGCTGCTGCGCGCCGACGAGCGCGTCCCGGGCGTACGCGAGACCGTGCAGGGGCTGCTGGACATGGCACGCGGCCTGGGCCTGGCCAACCTGCTGCGCGACGACAGCGCGCGCCGCGAGCGGGTGGTGGCGCAGTGGGCGGACCTGGTGTCCGCGGCACTGCGCCGCTGACCGGGCCGCCAAGACCCTCAGCCGGCTGCCGCGCGCCGGAGTCCGTGTGCGGGTGCGGCCACCCGGTGGCCGCACCCGCACACGGACGTACGGGCCGCGCGCATGAACGCGCGACGCCCGGGCCGTGTCACGCGCGGGCGAGCCCTGTGATGTCGCCGTAGCCCTCGATCTCGCGCGGGTCGCGGGAGCCGGGCCCCACGTAGCGTGCGGAGGGCCGTACCAGCCGGCCCGTGCGCTTCTGCTCCAGGATGTGCGCCGACCAGCCCGCCGTACGGGCACAGGTGAACATCGAGGTGAACATGTGCGCCGGGACCTCCGCGAAGTCCAGCACGATCGCCGCCCAGAACTCCACGTTCGTCGCCAGCACGCGGTCCGGGCGCCGACTGTGCAGCTCCTCCAGCGCCGCGTTCTCCAGCGCCTCCGCCACCTCGAAGCGCGGCGCGCCCAGTTCCTTGGCCGTACGGCGCAGCACCCGCGCCCGCGGGTCCTCCGCGCGGTAGACCCGGTGCCCGAAGCCCATCAGCCGCTCGCCCTTGTCCAGTTGCCTGCTGACGTACGCCTTCGCGTCGCCCGTGCGCTCGATCTCCTCGATCATCCCGAGGACCCGCGAGGGCGCGCCGCCGTGCAGCGGGCCGGACATCGCGCCGACGGCGCCGGAGAGGGAGGCGGCCACGTCCGCGCCGGTGGAGGCGATGACCCGGGCGGTGAACGTCGAGGCGTTCATGCCGTGCTCGGCGGCCGAGGTCCAGTACGCGTCGACGGCCGCGACGTGCTTGGGGTCCGGCTCGCCCCGCCAGCGCCGCATGAAGCGCTCGACGATGGTCTCCGCCTTGTCGATCTCCCGCTGCGGCACCATCGGCACGCCCTGGCCGCGCGCGGACTGCGCGACGTAGGAGAGGGCCATCACGGCGGCGCGGGCGAGGTCGTCGCGCGCCTGCTCCGCGTCGATGTCGAGCAGCGGTTTGAGGCCCCACACGGGCGCGAGCATCGCCAGCGCGGACTGCACGTCCACCCGGATGTCACCGGAGTGGACGGGGATGGGGAACGGCTCGGCGGGCGGCAGCCCGGGGTTGAAGCCGCCGTCGACGAGCAGGCCCCACACGTGGCCGAAGGAGACCTGGCCCACGAGATCCTCGATGTCCACGCCTCGGTAGCGGAGCGAGCCGCCCTCCTTGTCGGGTTCGGCGATCTCCGTCTCGAACGCGATGATTCCTTCGAGCCCGGGTACGAAATCGGACATCAGGCGGCTCCCTCGTGATGGTGCCGGCAGATGCTGCCGACAGGTCGACGACGACTGGTGACCAGGGTCAGGTCAGCTTCCAGGTGTGTTCCGGGAGGTGCCGGAACGGTTCCGCCGGCGGGCGCGCGATGTACGACGTGTGTCGGCCTGCGGACTGTTTCCGGTACCCGTGGTGATGCCCCGTAGTGCCGGTGGTCACCCAGCCCGGGCCGGACGGGCCACGATACGCGCGATATGTGGAGGCCACAGCGGTGAGGAAGCGATTTTGGCGGGTTCGCCACATGCGCACGGTGCGTGACAAGAGGCACAGCGCGTGAGGGTGGTGCCAGAGGTGTACGGGTGGCGAAGACCGGGCAGACTGAGGCATCGCCGGTCCGTGGATACGACAAGATATGCGCGTGTCCCACGCCGATGACGCCCCAGCCCAGGCCCGCGCCCACGCGGGTGCCGCCAGCCTCGATCCCGCCGCCATGCGCGCCCGCTACCGGGAGGCGGGGCTCAGCGAGAGCGCGCTCGCGCCCGAGCCGTACGGCCAGTTCGCCCGCTGGTTCGAGGACGCCGCCGCCAGCGGCCTGCACGAGCCGAACGCCATGGTCCTCTCCACCGTCGGCACCGACGGCCGGCCCAGCTCCCGTACGGTCCTGCTGAAGCAGTACGACACGCGCGGCTTCGTCTTCTTCACCAACTACGGCTCCCGCAAGGGCCGCGAGATCGCCGCCAACCGTTACGTCTCGCTCCTCTTCCCCTGGCACGGCATCGCCCGCCAGGTGATCGTCTCCGGCCGTGCCGAGCGCATCGGCCGCGACGAGACCGCCGCCTACTTCCGCACCCGCCCGCACGGCTCCCAGCTGGGCGCCTGGGCGAGCGAGCAGTCCTCGCGGGTGGCGGCGCGGGAGGAGCTGGACCGGATGTACGAGGAGCTGGCGGCCCGCTACCCGGAGGGCGAGGACGTGCCGGCGCCGCCGCAGTGGGGCGGCTTCCGGGTGGTGGCGGAGGCCGTGGAGTTCTGGCAGGGGCGGGAGAACCGGCTGCACGACCGGCTGCGCTTCGTCAGCGGGGGCGAGGGCGGGGGCGGCGGCTGGACGGTGGAGCGGCTCTGCCCGTGAGCGGCGCGGCGCGGGCGGGCCGGGGTGACGGGAGCGGGCGCCGCGTGCGCGGATGACGCCAATGAGTATCCGTACTCAGGCGGCGGCGCCCGCGGGCGGCCAGGCTGGCTCCGACGACACCGAAGGAGCAGACCATGGACTTCCGCCAGCGGCTTCGCGGCTGCGCACGACTCGCCCTCGACTGCCTCTCCTCCGGCTACGCGCTCGCGTACCTGGGACTGGTCGCCGCCGCGATGGCCTTCGCCGCGTTCGACATGGCCTTCGTGGACCACGCCGACGCGACCCTGTCCGGGGTGTGGATGCTGCTGCTGACGCTGCCCACCGTGCTGCTGCCGCTCGCCGGCGACGTCGGGGGTCCCGCGCTGTTCGGCGCGGTGGCAGGTGCCGCGCTCGTGCAGGCGGCGCTGCTGGGCCTCGTCGGCTGGGCGGTGCGCGGCGCCACCGGCGGCCCGGGCCCGCGCCGCTCCGGGGGCGGCCGTGCCTCTGGCACCGCCGCCACCTGAGCCGGAGAAGCCACCTGAGGCGGAACGGGCCGGGTGGCCGGAGCGGCCGGTCGGCCGCAGGGGAAAAGCAGACGACCCGCGGGCTGCTCCCTCCCGCCGGAGCGGAAGGGCGCCGATCGGACGAGTCCGACGGGCCCGCGGGTCGGGTGACTGCTGGGATTGGCCGGCAGAGCCGGCGTCACGCTGTGACGACGGCGCTAGGCCGCAGTCACCTCACGCGTCCGGTTACTGATCATCGGACCGAACCACCTCCCTTCTCGTGTACGGAGAACGTTAGGCACCACCCGTCACACCCGCAAGGGAATTTCGGGGCGGCAACGATTTGTGCGAATCCGGTGTGCGCTGAGTCACGTTCGAGTTGAATGATCGGTGCGTGCCGCAGAGTCGCAGCGATCAGCGTCCAGCCGGGGGTGCCAGGTGACTGCTCAGCCAGAGACCCACTCCGAACACTCCGCCGGCGGCGGGGGCGATACCGCCGCGCGCGGGCGGGGTGGCGGGGCCGGTGACGAGCTGCTGCTCGCCGTCCTCCTCGAAGGCATGGACGCCGCGCTCTGCGCCTTCGACGCCGACGGCGTCGTCACCCACTGGAACCGCGAGGCCGAGCGCGTACTGGGCTGGGCCCCCGAGGAGGCGATCGGCCGCCGCGGGCTGGCGGGCTGGGCCGCGCTGGCGGCCGACGCCCCCGACGTCGAGTCCCGCCTGCTGGCCGCGCGGGACGCGCCGGGCCGGCAGGTGCACGAGTTCGCGCTGATGACGAAGGACGGCCGCCGCGTCCTCGTCCGCGCGCAGACCTCCGCGGTCACCGGCCCGGACGGCCGCCCCGGCGGCGTGTACTGCGCCTTCGGCGAGGTGCACGCGCAGATCGACCTGGAGCGCTCCATCGCCCTGAGCGAGGCGCTCCTGGCGGACGCCTCCTGGGGCGTCGTGCTGGTCGACGCCGACCTGCGCCCCGCGGTGGTCAACCTGCACGCCTCGCGGGCCCTGGGCGTCTCCCGCACGGCGCTGCTGGGCCGCCCGCTGGGCGAACTGCTGGACGAGGGCCTGGAGGAGCTGGAGGCCGCTTTCCAGCACGTGCTGGCGCAGGGCGCGCCGCCCGCGCCGGAGGAGATCTGGGTGACCTTGCGCGCCGCCCGCGCGGGCGAGGCGCGGCGCGGCGGCGACGCACGGGCCGCGTCCGCCGACGGCGCCGCCCGCCGCTGCTGGCGCAGCGGCTTCGTACGGCTGTCCTCGCCGCTGGCCGAGGAGCCCGTGCCGCTGGGCGTGGCCTGGCTGTTCCAGGACGTCACGCAGGGCAAGCGCAAGGAGCGCGAGGCCTCGCGGGCCCGCTTCCGCGACACCCAGCTGCACCGCGCCGCCCGGGCCGCCGCCGAGTGCGAGGACCCGATGGAGGCCGCCTCCCTGCACCTGGACTTCGCGCTGGCGGGCTTCGCCGACCACGCCCTGCTGGACCTGGACGCCGCCGTGCTCGGCCCGCGCCGCGAGGCGGAGGCAGACCCGGTGGCGGGCGACCCGGCGGCGGGCGGGCCGGTGCCGACCAGGCTGGTGCGGGCCGCGGTCAGCCCGGCCTCGGCGCCGGGCCTGTGGCCGCCGGCCGAACCAAGTCTGCGCAGCGGCATCCCCCTGGGGTACGGGGCGGGCCATCCGGCCATACAGGCGTACGAGCGCGGCGGTTCGGTCCGTACGAGCGTCGGCGGGGCCGCCTCGGCGGCGGGGGACGCGGCGGCGACGGCGGGGTGGGCGGCGGCGCGCAAATGGCCCGACGGCACGGTGCACGGCCTGTGCGCGGTGCTGCGCAGCCGGGGGCGCACGCTCGGTGTCGCGACGTTCCTGCGCGGCGCGGGCCGCCGCAGCTTCGACCGCGCGGACGCGGCGTACGCCGAGGACGTCGCCGTCCGGGTCGCGTCGGCGGTCGACCTGGCGCGGGCGCTGCGCTGACGGCCCGTCCGCCCGTCCGGGCAAACGCCCGCCCGGATCAGTCGAGGTAGAAGATGCGGTCCGCGTACTCCGCCATCACGCGCTTGTTCCACTCCAGCCCGCCGTCCACGTTGCCCGAGCGGACCAGCGGCGGCGCGATCCCGCGCGCCGCCAGCTCGCCCGCGGCCGTGGCGACGACGGCCTGCATCAGGGCGCTGGTGACCACCGTCGAGGCCGGGGCGAACGGCGCGGGGAAGTCCGGCGCGGTCAGCACGGTGTCGCCGACCGGGATGTGGTTGTCGAGGACGACGTCGCAGTGGTCCTTGAGGAAGGTGCCGCTGGAGTGCCGGGAGGTGGTGGAGTCCGCGTACCGCACGGAGGTGACGCCGATCACCCGCACGCCCTGGGAGCGGGCGTGCGAGGCCATCTCGACGGGCAGGGTGTTGCGTCCGGAAAGCGAGATGACGATCAGCACGTCGCCCGATTCGACGGGGCTGGCGTCCAGCACGGTGCCCGCCAGGCCGACGACGTGCTCCAGCGCGCTGCTGAGCGTCGCGGGCAGGGTGTTCGCGGCCGCACCGGGCACGGACAGCAGGTTCATCACGGCGAGGCCGCCCGCGCGGTAGACCACGTCCTGGGCGGGCAGGGCGGAGTGCCCCGCGCCGTACGCGAAGATCCGGGCGCCCGTGGCGACGGCGTCGGCGATCAGCGTGCCCGCAGCGGTGATGGGTGCCGCCTCGGCGTCCCTGACCTCCTGGAGAAGGCCGATGGAGGCGTCGAAGAAGTCCGCTGCCAGCTTGCTCTCGCCCATGCGCACGGCTCCCTTTGTAGGTGTTCCGGACCTTGCCGCGAACACGGTGAGGTCTGGGCCAGTGCCCTGTCAATATGGCAACCCGTCCCGATCGGCCCGGTTGTCGGTGGGATGCGTCAGAATTGAGTCCGGGGCCACCGCACCGAACGACGAGGGGCACGCATGTCCGGATTGATCGACACCACGGAGATGTATCTCCGCACCATCCTGGAGCTGGAAGAGGAGGGCGTGGTCCCGATGCGTGCGCGCATCGCCGAGCGCCTCGACCAGAGCGGCCCGACGGTGAGCCAGACCGTGGCCCGGATGGAGCGGGACGGCCTGGTCCAGGTCGCCGGTGACCGGCACCTGGAGCTGACCGACGAGGGCCGCAGGCTGGCGACGCGCGTGATGCGCAAGCACCGTCTGGCGGAGTGTCTGCTCGTCGACGTGATCGGGCTGGAGTGGGAGCAGGTGCACGCGGAGGCGTGTCGCTGGGAGCACGTGATGAGCGAGGCGGTCGAGCGCCGCGTCCTCGAACTGCTCCGGCACCCGACCGAGTCGCCGTACGGAAACCCGATCCCGGGGCTGGAGGAGCTGGGCGAGACCGCCGAGGCCGGCCCGTTCCTGGACGACAGCATGGTCAGCCTCTCCGAGCTGCGGCCGGGGGCGGACGGCAAGACCGTCGTCGTGCGCCGCATCGGGGAGCCGATCCAGGCGGACGCGCAGCTGATGTACACGCTGCGCCGGGCGGGCGTGCAGCCCGGAGCGGTGGTCAGCGTGACCGCCGGGGCGGGCGGAGGCGTCCAGGTGGGCAGCAGCGGAGAGGCGGCGGAGCTGGAGTCGGCGGTGGCGGCGCACGTCTTCGTCGCCAAGCGCTGAGCGCCGTCGCGGGGGCGGCCGCAGGGAGCGGGAGACCAGCCGGGTTCGGCTGCCAGTGCGGGCCGGGCGGACTCCTGTCCGGTCGTCTTCTTCCCAACTGGTCCGGCGCATACCTATGTTGCCGGAATGCGAGCGGCTGTGACTGCATCGTGTCACGCTGTCGCTACTCACTGACGGGTGTGCGGAAGGGGAGCCGTCGGATGGCGCGGGCGGGATGGCACGGGGGCGGTGGCCGGGCGCGGCGCGGCCGGGTGGAGTACGGCCGGGTGGGGTACGGAGGGCCGGGGTGCGGGCCGAGGAGCGGCGGCCCGGGGGCCGGACGGCGAGGGGGGAGACGGGGCTCCCGAGCCCTCGGCTGCCGGAGCCTCGCCTCCCCGTTTCCCCCCGCGACGACCCGGAGCCCCGAGCTCCCAGGGTCAGTCGCCCCGGTAGCTGTCTCCCCTGGGTGGCTGCGGTCAACCCTGCCGTGAGGTCACTCGAACGAGGGTCGTTGACCCGAAAACCGACGTGTTCGAACAGAAGCTCGATAGCGTGCGCCGTGGTCAGCGGGCTGCGCGGCGGCCAGACGGAGTGGGGGTGCCAGGACGCATGGTGCGACGTATCGACGTGACGGGCCCGGAAGGGAACCGGCTCGCCGCGTGGGAGTTCGCCGACCCGCCCAAGGGTGACCAGGGGGCGGGTCATGCCGGTCACCAGGATCATCGGGATCACCAGTCCGCCGGTGCGGCCGGACAGCCGCGCAAGCCGAGCGGGGTGCTGCTGCTGCACGGGCTGATGGGCCGGGCGGCACACTGGGCGGACACCGCCCGCTGGCTCTCCGCGCGCTATCGCGCCATCGGCCTCGACCAGCGCGGCCACGGCCAGAGCGAGAAGCCCGCCGACGCCAGCCACGAGCGCGACGCCTACGTGGAGGACGCGGAGGCCGCGATCGAGCAGCTCGACCTCGCGCCGCTGGCGCTCGTCGGCCACTCCATGGGCGCGCTGACGGCCTGGCAGCTCGCGGCCAAGCGGCCCGACCTCGTACAGGCCCTCGTCATCTGCGACATGCGCGCGTCCGCGCTGGGCGAGCAGTCGCAGCGCGAGTGGGAGGGCTGGTACGAGTCGTGGCCGGTGCCTTTCGCGACGCTCGCGGACGTACGCAAGTGGTTCGGCGAGGACGATCCGCGGCTGGAGCGGCCCCGGCCCACGCGCGGGGAGTTCTTCACGGAGGTCATGGCGGAGCAGGAGGACGGCTGGCGGCCGGTGTTCTCCACGGACCAGATGCTGCGGGCCCGTGAGACCTGGGTGCACGACGCGCACTGGGACGAGCTGGCGCAGGTCCAGTGCCCCACGCTCGTCGTGCGCGGCATCGACGGCGAGCTGGGCCGGGCGGAGGCACAGGAGATGGTCCGGGTGCTGCCGCGCGGCATCTACGCCGAGGTGCCGGACGCGGGGCACCTGGTGCACTACGACCAGCCGGAGGGCTGGCGGCGCGTCGTCGAGCCGTTCCTCCAGGCGGCGCTTCCCCCGGGCACGTAGCCGCTGGGCACGTCGCCGCTGGGCGGGGCGGCGGTCGGTGCGGTGCGGGCCGGGCGACGGGCCCGTAGACGCCTTGCCGACCGGTGGTGGGCCGTGCCTATCGTGGCAGTCCAGGAGGGGCGTGACCGGTCGCTCCGGCACGGCGGGAGGCGCGGCGCGCATGGCAGGCGAGCAGGACGACGGCAACGGCACGGACGGGGCGCGCGGCGCGGCGGGCATGGGCGGAGCGGCGGGCACGGGCGGCCCGCGCGCCTCCCGTACGCCGCCCCGCGGCGTCATCGGCAAGGACGGCGCGGTCCCCTCCTTCGGCACCGCGGACGGCTCGCCGCGTCCCCCGGAGCCGCCCGCGCCCGCGGTGCGGGTGCGGCAGCTGTGGAAGCAGTTCGGCGAGCAGATCGCCGTCGGCGGGATCGATCTCGACTTGCCCGCAGGGCAGTTCGTCGGGCTCGTGGGTCCCAACGGCGCGGGGAAGACCACCACCCTGTCCATGATCACCGGCCTGCTGCGGCCCGACTCGGGCACCGTCGAGATCGCCGGGCACGACGTGTGGCGGGACCCCGTCGCGGTGAAGTCGCGGATCGGCGTGCTGCCCGAGGGGCTGCGGCTGTTCGAGCGGCTGTCCGGCCGTGAACTGCTCGACTACCTGGGCGCCCTGCGCGGCCTGCCGCAGGACGAGGTGCACCGCCGTACGACCCAGCTGCTGGACGTGCTGGATCTCGCGGGCTCCCAGCACAAGCTGGTCGTCGACTACTCGACCGGCATGCGCAAGAAGATCGGTCTGGCCGCCGCGCTGCTGCACAATCCCGAGGTCCTCTTCCTGGACGAGCCGTTCGAAGGCGTCGATCCGGTGTCCGCACAGACGATCCGGCGTGTGCTGGAGCGCTACACCGGCTCGGGCGCCACGGTCGTCTTCTCCAGTCATGTCATGGAGTTGGTCGAGTCCCTGTGCGACTGGGTCGCGGTGATGGCCACCGGCCGCATACGCGCGCAGGGCACGCTGGCCGAGGTGCGCGGCGAGGCGCCGTCCCTCCAGGAGGCGTTCCTCGAACTCGTCGGCGCGGGCGCCCGCGCCGACGCCGGTGACGGCCTGGACTGGCTGGGCGGCGGCGCCCGATGAGCACCCCGACCCGCCCCGCCGACGACGGCCCGCGCCCCGCCGACGGCCCCCGCACGGGCGGCGCCCCCGCGGCGGCCCCGGCACCGGGCACGGGCGCGACGCCGCACCCCGCCCCCGTCTTCGTACGCATCAAGCTGTCGCTCCTGCGCAACGGCCTGCACCAGTCCACCACCCGCACCGCCGCCTTCGTCACCTCCGTCGTGCTGGCCCTGCTGGTCGCCGCCCTCCAGCTGCTCGGACTGGTCTTCCTGCGCGGCCACGAGCACGCCGAAGCCGTCGTCGTCCCGCTGACCGCGCTGCTCGTGCTGGGCTGGGCGGTGATGCCGCTGTTCTTCCCCGGCGGGGACGAGACGCTCGATCCGACCCGGCTGGTGATGCTGCCGCTGCGCCCGCGCCCGCTGGTGACGGCGCAGCTGGCGGCCTCACTGGTCGGCATCGGGCCGGTGTTCACCTTCACGCTGCTGCTCGGCTCGGTCGTCGCGGTGGCGCACGGCTGGGCCGGGACGGCGGTCGCGGTGCTCGCGCTGCCGCTGGCGCTGCTGCTGTGCGTGGCGCTGGCGCGGGCGGTGGCCACCGCGAACGTCCGGTTGCTCACCAGCCGCCGCGGGCGCGACCTGGCGCTGCTGAGCGGCCTGCTCATCGCGGTCGGCGCGCAGCTGCTCAACCTGGGTTTCCAGAAGCTGTCCGAGCCCGACGGCCTCTCCGTGCTGGAACCGGCCGCCGACGTGCTGCGCTGGGTGCCGCCTGCCGCCGCGGTGGGGGCCGTACGGGCGGCGGGCGACGGCTCGTACGGCACGGCGCTGGCGCAGCTGGCGCTCTCCGGCGCGGCGCTCGCGGCCACGCTGTGGTGGTGGCGGCGTGGCCTGGAGCGCCTGATGACCTCCCCGGACGCCTCGACGCTCCGGACCGCCCCCGCACCCCGGCGCGCGGGCCGGGGCGCCGACGGGGACGCGCCGGGCGCCGGGGCCCGCTCCCGGGGCGTGGCCCGGCTGCTCCCCGGCGGCCGTACGGGCGCGGTCGCGCTGCGGACGCTGCGCTACGCCTGGCGCGACCCCAAGACGAAGGTGGGCTGGGGCGCTTCGCTGGGCGTGGGCATCCTGCTGCCGGTGGTCTTCGCGGTGCAGGGCAACGGCAGCACGTACAACGCCTGCTGGGCGGCGGGCATGCTCGGGCTCCAGATGTACAACCAGTTCGGGCAGGACAGCTCCGGCTTCTGGCTGGTGGCCTCGACCATCTCCTCCGCGCGCGACGCGGCGGTGGAACTGCGCGGACGGCTGCTGGCCGTCGCGCTGGTCGGGGTGCCGTACGTGGCCGCGGTCTCGGTGCTCTCCGCGCTGCTGCTGGACGACTGGGCCTCGCTGCCCGAGGTGCTCGGCCTCGCGCTTGCCCTGCTGGGCGCGCTGCTGGCCACCGGGGTGGTCTCCTCCGCCTACTTCCCGTACTCCATCCCGCAGGAGAGCAACAAGAACGTCGCGCCGGGGCAGGGGTCGCTGGCGTACCTGAGCATCTTCGGCGGCATGTTCGCCGGCGGGCTGCTGAGCACGCCGCTGCTGGCCCTCACGGTCTGGCTGCACGTATCCGGCGCGCACGGCGCGCTGTGGCTGGTCCTGCCGCTGGGCGCGGCGTACGGGGCGGCGCTGTGCGCGGTCGCGCTGCGGGTGCTGGCGCCTCGGGTGGCGGGGCGGCTGCCGGAGATCCTGACCGCGGTGAGCCGGGGCTGACCCGGTCAGCGGGCGTGGAGCGTCGCTTCGGACGGCGGAGACGCACGAGCCCGTCGCCGGAAGGGCCTGTTCCGAACTGGGCGGTCGGGCTTTGATGGTTGGGTAGGTCCCGACTGGTTGTTGGTGTGTGTTGTTCCGGTAGAGAGGGGCGCCATGGAGCCGCTGGCGGCTGGGGATCCGGTGCGCGTGAGTAACTTCGTGTTGCGTGGCCGGCTGGGCGCGGGCGGGATGGGGGAGGTGTTTCTGGGGCGTTCGCCGGGCGGGAGGGCGGTGGCGGTGAAGGTGGTGCATCCGCATCTGGCACGGCAGTCGGAGTTCCGGCGTCGTTTCCGGCGAGAGGTGGCCGCCGCACGAGTTGTCGGTGGTGCGTTCACCGCGCCGGTGGTGGCCGCCGGCCCGGAGGACGACCTGCCGTGGATCGCGACGGTCTACGTCCCTGGACCGTCCCTGGCCGAGGCTGTGGCCAAGGCCGGGGGGCTGCCGGAGGGCTCGGTGTGGCCCTTGGCGGCGGGGCTGGTCGAGGCGTTGCAGGCCATCCACGAAGAAGGCCTGCTCCACCGTGATCTCAAGCCGTCGAACGTGTTGTTGGCCGCAGACGGCCCACGCGTGATCGACTTCGGGATCGCCCGGGCGATGGACGCCACCGCACTGACGGGAACGGGCACGGCTATCGGAACGCCGGGCTTCATGGCCCCCGAACAAGCCGAAGGCGCCCAGGTGGGGTCGGCCAGTGACGTCTTCGCCCTCGGAGCCGTGCTCGCCTTCGCGGCCACCGGACATGACCCCTTCGGCCAGGGCCCGCCGCTGGCCGTCCTGCACCGCGTTGTCACTGGTGAGCCACGACTGGACGGGCTGACGGACCCGCTACGCGCTCTGGTCGCCGCGTGCCTGGAGAAGAACTCCGGCGACCGGCCCAGCACCGAGCAACTCCTGGAGCGGATCACCTCACACTGGGACCCGCCCGACGATGTCTCCGATACCCGGCCATGGCCGCGGGCCGTGACCACACTCATCCACACACGCGTGACAACGTCCACCGCGCCGTACACCGAACTCACCAGCGCACAAGCCACTTCCACGACAGCCGTATCGCGGCGAGGTGCTCCGGCCGGCCACCAGCAGGAGCAAGGAACGAGCGGTACCACCGGGTCACGAGAGGCGGCCCGGCTGTTCGCTGCGCTGGCGGTGGACCGGGCGCGTGTGCTGGGTGCCGATCACGCCGACACCCTGGGTGCCCGCGAGGATCACGCGTGGGAGCTTGGGCAGGCCGGGGAGCATGCGGAGTCGGCGCGGTTGTTCGCTGCGCTGGCGGTGGACCGGGCGCGTGTGCTGGGTGCCGACCACCCCCGCACCCTGACCGCCCGCCACAACCACGCGTGGAAACTCGGGCATGCCGGAGAGCACGCGGAGGCGGCCCGTCTGATGTCCGAGGTCGTCACCGACAAGACACGTGTGCTGGGCGCCGATCACGCTGACACCCTGACCGCCCGTTCCGTCCACGCCTGGAACCTCGGGAGGAGCTGAGTGTTGCCGAGAGACGCTGGAGACGTCTGCCGACGCTGGGGCGAGCACAGGTCCGTACCGTCAGACTGACGAAGCCAGGAGCAGACCCCGCAGCCCGACCCGCCTTGCCTGCCCGCGCTGGTGGCCTGAGGGGGCCGCTGCCGCCGTCGAGCAGCGGAGGACGCGGTGAGCGGGACGGTACGGGCCGCTGCGGCTGCTGCGCGACGGTGACCGCACGGCGGACGCGCACCCCTGCCGGGCGGCGTGCAGGCCCCGCGCGGCCTCGCTCGCCCCGACGGCTCCGCCACCCGGTCGGCAGCCCCCGCTGCGGCGCGGCGTGCCGCAGCGGGGACCGGATCGCGTCACGCCGCGGGTGCCGCCGCGCCTGCGGGTGCGGGTCGGGTCGCCGCGCAGGCGTACGCCAGCGCCGGGAGCAGCTCTGCCGCGTCCGGCAGCCAGCGGTTCGCGGCCGAGGGCCGCTGCGCCCACTGCACCGCGCCCCGGGTGCCGAACCTGGTCGGCGGCGCCGCCAGCCAGCCGCCCTCGCCGCGCGCGACGAGGTCCAGCCGGGCGGGCGACCAGCCCAGCTTCCGCAGGAGCCCCGGCACCTTCGGCGCGGCGCCGGGCTGCACGAAGAAGGCCATCCGCCCGTCCGGGGCGCTGGTGACCGGGCCGAGCGCGGCGCCCGTGCGGCCCAGCCGGGCCAGGGCCAGGCAGCCCGCGTCCTCGGACACCTCCAGGGCGTCGAACGTGCGGCCGGTCGGCAGGAGTACGGACGCCCGCGGCTCCCCGGCCCACATCCGCCGCGCGCCGCTCGCGCTCCCCGTAGCCTCGTCCGCCCAGCGTGCGCCCGCAGGATGTGCGCCGGGCGCGGGGCACGCGCCGTCGCCGCAGCTGCACCGCGGGATGCCGCCGTCGGAATCCAGCCAGGTGCCGGGGAAGACGTCCCAGCGGCGCTCCTCCGCGTACCGCAGCGCGTGGTCCAGGGGCGCGGCGGCGGGGCGGCGGGGTATGGGCGCGAGCGCGGTGGCCGTCGCCGGGAAGGCGGGACTGCCGTCGGCGGTGCGGGCCGCACCGGCGGTGCGGGCGGTACGGGCGGTGCGGGCGGCGGTGCGGGCCGGCGGCTCGGTCCGGGAGGGGCGGGGGGCAAGGGGGGCGCCCGGGGCGCCCGTGATGACGGATGCGGTGATTCCGCTGGTCTCTTCCACGCAGTTCCCAACTCGCCTCACCCGTAAGGGTTACGGGGGCGCGAAAGACGGCACGCGCAGCAACGTTCCGTCATCCGGGGCGCATCGGGGCATCGTCGGGGGCGCGCGGGGAGGTAACTCGTGGTGCGCGGGTAGTGACCCTCTGGTCCATTGCGCCGTGTTGTGCCGGAATTCCCGGTATATGCGCTGGGCAGTGATCATCCATGGCATTCGGGAGCATGACGGAAGAAGGGGGATCACATGGCCGCCAGGCCGCTGGTCGCGAGGCAGCCGAACGAGAGGCTCCAGGCACTCATCCAGGAGGCCGCCTGCTCCAACGCCGGGCTCGCCCGCCGCGTGAACGTCTGCGGCGCGGAGCACGGGCTCGACTTCCGGTACGACAAGACCTCAGTGGCCCGCTGGCTGCGTGGGCAGCAGCCGCGCGGGCGGGCGCCCGCCGTCATCGCCGAGGCGATCGGCCGCAAGCTGGGCCGGGCGGTCACGCTCGACGAGATCGGCATGGCGAACGGCAAGAACCTCGCCTCCGGCATCGGCCTCCAGTTCGCCCCCACGGTCTCCGGCGCCGTCGACCAGGCGTGCGAGCTGTGGCGCAGCGACGTCGGCCGACGCGACTTCCTGACCGGCTCGACGGTCGCGACCACCGCGCTGGTCGAGCCCAGCCGCGACTGGCTGATCACCGCACCCGACGACCAGGTGTCGCGGACGTCCGGCGGGCGGGTGGGCATGGCGGACGTGGCCGCCGTGCGGTCGATGACCGAGGCCCTCTCGGGGCTGGACCACCGGCACGGCAGCGGGCACGTCCGCCCGGTCGTCGTGCACTACCTCAACAGCGTGGTGTCCGGCCTGCTGGCGGGCTCGTACCGGGAGGAGGTCGGGCGGGCGCTGTTCGGCGCCGTCGCCCGGCTCACCGAACTCGCGGGCTACATGGCGGTGGACACCGGTCAGCCCGGCCTCGCGCAGCGCTACTACATCCAGGCGCTGCGCCTGACCCAGGCGGCCGGTGACCGCGCGTACGGCGGGTACGTGCTGGCCGCGAGCATGAGCCACCTCGCCGCCGCCCTCGGCAACCCGCGCGAGATCGCGCAGCTGGCGCGCGCCGCCCAGGAAGGTGCGCGGGGGCAGGTCACGCCCCGCGCGCAGTCGATGTTCCTGGCGGCGGAGGCGCGCGGGCACGCGCTGATGGGGGACACGCGGTCCTGCCAGCTGGTGGCGGGGCAGGCGCTGCGGGCGCTGGACCAGGCCGAGGGCACGTCCGGCGCGGGCGACGATCCGGTGTGGATCACGCACTTCGACCGCGCCTACCTCGCCGACGAACTGGCCCACTGCCACCGCGACCTGCGCCAGCCGCAGGGCACCGTCGAACGGGCCCGGGAGGCGCTCGACGCGCTGCCGGAAGGCCGCGCCCGGCGCCGGGCCATCGGGCTCTTCCTGCTCGCGGACGGGCAGTTGCGGCAGCGTGAGGTGGAACACGCCTGCCATACCGGGATGAAGGCGGCCGAAATCCTCGCCGGACTGCGGTCCGACCGGGGCGCGGAATACCTGGACGACTTCCAGCAGCGCCTGGTGCCGTACGCGAAGGTGCCGGCAGTCGCCGAGTTCACGGCCCGGGTGGAGCTGAGGGCGGTGGCCTAGCACCCCTGACGGGGCGACGGGAGGTACGGGAGGTGCTGCGTCGGTTCTCCTCGGTCTCGCGGGCCGGGGAGAACCCCCTGCTCACTTCGTCTCCCGGCCTCCTTCCCGGCGGTCCCGGGGAGCCGGGCGCGTCCGCGAGGCGGAGGCGCGTCCCCGTACGGGGCGGACGCGGACGGCTCCGGCAAGGCAGGGGGTGCGCGCCGGGCTCCCCCGGCGGCCCGGCGGCCCGGGAGGTGATCTCCGGGCGGCTCCGCGAGCGGCTGCGGGGCGGTCCCCGGGGGGCGATCTGTCGGCATTGGTGTGTGATGGCGGGAATGGGGAGGTGGCCCTCGATCGGGGGCGTGTTCGACGGTTCCGGGGACCCGGTAGCGTGAGCCGACCGTTCCGGAAGTCAGGCTTATCGAGGAGTCCCGGTGACAACGCACAGCGGACACGGGCAGAGCGAGGAGCCCCCCTACGAGGGGGTCGTTCTGCCGTCGAGCGGCGAGCCGTGGGACCCCGACCAGCGACGGCAGCCGGACGCCCCGCAGCCGGCCCAGGGGCAGCCCTGGGGGCAGCCGTGGGGCCCGGCCGACGAGCCTCCGGCGGCGCCGCCGGGCGGTGCGCAGACGTACGGCGGGACGGCGGGCCACGCCCAGCCGGGCCCGCCGCCACCGGTCGCGCCGCGGGCCGTGCCGCCGTCGTACGGCGGTGCTCTGCCGCAAGGCGGAGCGCGGTCGCAGACCGGTCAGCCGCTCCCGGGCGCCGAGCCGGGTCCGGCGGGCAGGCAGAGGACCGGCAGACACGGGCGGCACGGCGCGCCCGAGGTGCCCGGCCGGCCCGGTCCCGCCGCGCCGCCCTCGTACGGCGGAGGTTCGCCGCAGGGCCTCGAGCCGGGGCCCGGGAGAGGGCAGTTGCCGCCCGGGGCGACCGCGCCCGCAGGGCTGCCGCCGGGGACTGGTGCCCCTGGCTACGGCGGGCAGGCCGGTCAACTCCCGCCGCCCGCGCCCCCGACGCCTCCGCCCGGCGGCCTGCCCGGTCAACTCCCGCCGCCCGCAGGGGACTCGGACGCCACCCAGCTGCTCCCACCGGTGCCGTCCGGGCCGTCCGCCGACGGGGGCGGGGAGTCGACGCAGAAGCTGTCACTGGGGTCCCTGCGGAACGCTCGCCCGCCCGGCGCGCACCGCGCCGGGCCGCTCCCCCCGGCCCAGCCGTCGGGGCAGGCACCGGGCCACGCCCCGGGCCAGATGCCGACCCCGCCACCGGCCCAGCCGCCGACGCCGCCGGGCCGGGCCCCCATGCAGCCGCAGGCGTGGCCGACGGGTGCGCCCGGCAGCCCGCTGCCGCAGGACGCCTTCACCGAACAGCTGCGCCCCCAGCCCCCCATAGGTAGCCCCGACGCCGAATCGACCCAGCTCATCCCGCCGTTCAGCGCTGGAGGTGCCGGGAGTGCCGGGCCGCAGCCTGGAACGCATTCCGGGCCGGAGTCCGCCGCCGAGGCCACCCAGCTGCTGCCGCCCCAGCCGGGCGGCGGTGACGCCGCTGCGGCGGCGATGCTGCGCAGCCCGCTGCCGCCGGAGGCCGGCCCCGGCCAGCAGCCCCCGGCCGGGCCTCCGGAGCGCGCCGCCGCACCGCCCCCGCCGTCCGGCGCCCCGTACGGGATACGGCCCGGCGCGCCCGAGGACCGGCAGCCGCTCGCCGAGTTCGACAGCCTCTTCCGCAGCGAGCCCCCCGGCGCGGGTGAGCCCGGTTCGACCCAGAGCATGCCCCTCTTCGACCCCGCCGCCGGGCATCCGCAGCAGCAACCCCCGCACCAGCAGCAGCGTCAACCGCACCAGCAACCCCAGCAGCACCCGCAGCACGGCCAGTTCCCGCCCCAGCGCCCGCACGCCGCCGTGCCGCCCGAGCCGCAGGGCCGGGCCGCGCGCCGTACCGCCGAGCGGGGCGGACGCGGCGGGCGCGGCGGGCGCGGCCGTGGTGCCACCTCGCCCGCGGTGCTCATGGGCGTGGGCGTGGCCGTGGTGATCGCGCTCGGGCTCGTCGTCGGCGCGGCCCTCAGCGGGGGCGGCGGGAGCGACGGGGAGAAGGACGCCAAGGACGGCGGCGGCCCCGAGGCGTCCAGTTCGCCCTCGCCCACCGCCTCGAAGAAGCCCGCGGTGTCCGCGGCCGAGACGCAGGCGAAGAAGCTGGACAAGCTGCTGGAGTCCAGCAACAACAGCCGCACCACGGTGATCAACGCGGTCGAGAACATCAAGCAGTGCAAGAAGCTCGACGTGGCCGCCAGCGACCTGCGGGCCGCCGCCGTGCAGCGCAACGGGCTGGTCACCAAGCTGGGCGAACTGGAGCTGGGCAAGGTGCCCGACAGCGCCGATCTCAACTCCTCGCTCACCCGCGCCTGGCGGGCCTCCGCGCGCGCCGACGAGGCGTACGCGGCCTGGGCGGGCCAGGTGAAGGGCAAGAAGGGCTGCCCGAAGGGCAAGGCGCGTGCCACCGACCAGCAGGCGGCGGGCACCCGGGCCAGCGGCGAGGCGACCAGTGCGAAGAAGGAGGCGGCGGGGCTCTGGAACCCCACCGCCAAGAAGTACGGCCTCAGCGAGCGCCAGTTCACCCAGCTCTGAGAGAGGCTCCACGGCGGCGGTGCGCGCCCCGGTGCGCGCGCCCCGCCCTGTGCCGAGCCGGCCCCGTCCCGAGCCGCTCCGCCTCGCCCCGTCAGCCGCCCGCGACGCCGTCCTGCCGCTGGGCCTCCAGCGACCGTTCGACGTCCACGAACCCGCGGTGCACCGACACCACCTTCCCCTCCCGCACCCGCTGGTAGGTCACCTGCGTGTTGACGATGCGCGGGAAGTCGTGCGCGGCGAGCAGGTCCTCGTAGTGCCAGCGCAGTTCGGGTGTCAGTCCGCCGGTGGCTATGGCGTCGCCCTCGTCGAGCGCGCCCCGGAGGTTCTCGGTGCTGACCGGTTCCTCGTCGCTCAGGGACTCCAGCGCGTTGCGGAGCACGGTGTAGGCGATCCAGGTCGTCTGGACGCCGGGGTCGGCGGTGTCGATCCGGTTGTCCTTGAAGGCGTGGGTGCGCACGACGTCCTTCATCGGGTCCCAGCGCGGGTCGTCCGCGCTCGGGTACCAGCCGGTCGTGTAGGCGCCGTCGAGCGGGCTGTCCGCGCCGCCGGTACGGTCCACCAGCGACTGGCGGACGCTGCCGAGCACCGAGGCCGTACGGACGCTGGGGTCGTCCGCCTGAATCCGCCGGAACGAGTCGAAGAAGGTGTCCGTACGCCCGCCGAGCACGGCCGTGACGCAGGCACTGTCCTGCGCGCCGCTGCTGGTCGCGGCGGTTTCGAGGGCCGATTCGGCGGCGGTGCGGTAGGAGGTGGCGTCCTCCGGGGCGCGGATGTCGGCGGCCGGTGCGGCTGCGGCGGCGCCGCCGTCCCGCAGTCCGGCGTTGAGCAGTGCGGGGAGCTGGTCGCCCGCGGTGGTGTCGGGCCGTACGAGGGAGACGCGTTCGCACTCCCCGGCGGCGAGCTGCCGCCCGTTGCCCGCGACGAGCGCGGGGAGCCCGCCGTTGACCGGGTAGGAGAGCGGGCTGGTGAACTCCTCGTCGGCGAGCCCGTAGCCGCCGATGTAGGGGATGCGGGCGCCCTCCAGCGGGGACATGAAGGAGCGGCCGTGCTGGCTGTACGAGCCGACGACCGCGACGGCGCCCTCCTCCACCGCCCGCCGCGCGCAGTTGGCGGCCCGGACGGTGTCGTTGTGTTCGTTGCAGGTGAGGACGTCGAGGCGGCGGCCGTTGATGCCGCCCTCCGCGTTGACCCAGCGCGCGTACGCCTGGGCCATCGCGGGCATCCCCGGCATGTTGGTCGCCTTGGTCCTGTCGGGTGCCCAGGTCATCACCGTGATGGCGTCGTCTCCGGCTCTGGCTTCCCCGGGGAGCAGGGAGCAGCCGCTGAGCAGCGACGCGCACGCGGCCGTGGCGGTGGCGAGGGCGGTAACCTTGCGAGGACGGCGCCTGGGGAGTGTCGCAGTCATGTGTGGGCACGATGCCGCGCCCGGCATAACTGAGAAGTGATGCCGGTGCAACGTGCGGTGACGCCGGAGTGAATTGCGGGGGGCCGCCGCGTGGGGGTCCCGGGGAACGTATGGTCGAGCACCATGCAGCAAGCTTCGGAGAAGTCTTCCCGTCGTGGCCGTCGGTCCACCACCATGGACACCATGCCTGTCAACGACATGCCCTGGTGGCGCTGGCGCAGCAACGTGCGCTCGGCTCTGCACATGCTCTCCGACCCCGCGTTCCAGCAGGACTGCTGGCTCACCGGCCAGCCGGGCTACGGTGACGTCACCGACGCGGTCTACCGGCTCGTCGAGGACACCTGGCTGGACAGCTGGTCGGCCGAGAAGTACGTGGGGACGATCTTCCGCGACTCGCAGGAGGCCGCCCTCGTCGACACGGCGGTGCTGCGGGTGCTGCGCATCATGCACCAGGTCGGCGCGGACGCGCCGGTGGCGACGTACATGGAGCACCACGGGTGGGCGGAGGCCGTCCGCTCGGCGCGCGAGGCGCACGTACGGCTCGCGGCCAACGACGGGGACGACCCGGACGCGCCGCCGCGCTCGCTGGACGCGCTGGCGGCGATGCTGCGTACGGTCTGACGGGCGCGGCCCGCGCCGGGTGCGGCGGCGAGTTGTGCCAGGCTTGGACCATGAGCCAGCCCGAGGAATTCGTCCTTACCCTCTCGTGCCCGGACAAACAGGGCATTGTGCACGCGGTGTCCAGCTTCCTGTTCATGACCGGATGCAACATCGAGGACAGCCAGCAGTTCGGGGACCGCGACACGGGGCTGTTCTTCATGCGAGTGCACTTCAGCAGCGCCGGGTACGCGGACGCGGCGGGCACCCCGGGTTCGGCTTCTGCTGCTGCCTCCGGTTCGGGCTCCGCCGACGGTGACGCCGACGCCGACGCTGCGCCCGAGGCGGCGGACGCCGCCGCGTCGGCCACCCTGCGCAAGCTGCGGGCGAGCTTCGGGGCGATCGGCGACTCCTTCCGGATGGACTGGCAGCTGCACCGCGCCGCCGACCGGATGCGGGTGGTGCTCATGGTCAGCAAGTTCGGGCACTGCCTGAACGACCTGCTCTTCCGCTCCAGCATCGGCGCCCTCCCCGTCGAGATCGCGGCCGTGGTCTCCAACCACACGGAGTTCACCGAGCTGGCCGCCTCGTACGGCGTCCCCTTCCACCACATCCCGGTGACCCGCGACACGAAGGCGGCGGCCGAGGCCCGGCTGCTGCGGCTCGTCCAGGACGAGGGCGTCGAGCTGGTCGTGCTGGCCCGCTACATGCAGGTGCTCTCGGACGACCTGTGCAAGGCGCTGTCCGGGCGGATCATCAACATCCACCATTCCTTCCTGCCGAGCTTCAAGGGCGCCAAGCCCTACCACCAGGCGCACGCGCGCGGCGTCAAGCTGATCGGCGCGACCGCGCACTACGTGACCGCCGACCTCGACGAGGGCCCCATCATCGAGCAGGAGGTCGAACGGGTCGGCCACGAGGTCAGCCCGGACCAGCTCGTGGCGATCGGCCGCGACGTGGAGTGCCAGGCGCTGGCCCGCGCGGTGAAGTGGCACAGCGAGCACCGCGTCCTCCTCAACGGCCACCGCACGGTCGTCTTCACCTGAGCGGGAGCCCCCTCCCGCCCGTGCTCGGCGTGCCCTGCTTCTGGAACAGGTCGGCGACGGAGGAGGGGTCGGTGGACAGGAGCGCGTCGAGGGCGTCCGGGGCGATCACCGGATGGTTCAGTTCGGGAAATCGCGTGGACCCCTGTCCAGGCCGGCACAGGCGGAACCCTTCCGCGCTCTCGTAGTAGGAGAAGGGGAGGCCCAACTCGCTCATCCGCAGACCCAGTTCCCATTCCCGCTCTCCCGAGAACGTCACGTGGCATCCCCTGGCCGCCAGCTCCGGGACAACTCTGCGGTAGCTGTCCGGGCTCAGCGGGTTGCCGGTGACGTTCACGTCCAGGAGCGACCGGTGGCGCAGCAGGGGAGCGAGGTCCCTGATCCTGTTCCGCTCCAGCGCCACCCGGTCCAGGGAGAGGCTCTCCAGCCCGGAGACGTCTTCCAGCGCACTGTCGTGCGAGATGACGGCGCACAGCGACCCCAGGTGCCGCAGCGGGTCGCCGAGCGAGGGGGCGTCGCACCCGGTCATGGTGAGGATGCGCAGCCCCTGAAGCCTCTCCAGGCCTGTGAGCGTGTGCGCGTGGCTGAGCGCGATCGAGGTGATGCCGCTCAACTCGCCCTCGCTGAAAGGTGCTTCGTGTCCCAGCAGTTTGCTGAGGCGCTGCTCGACAGCCGTGTCCATGGTCGTACTCCCGTCGGTGGTGCGGTGGCGGAGGTCGGTCGCCACGCCCGGCAGGAGAACGCCGTTCGGTCGCCGACGGACCTCACGCCGCTGGAGCGCCGAGCCTAGGCTCTGCCCGGCCGCACGGCCTCGGGCGCCCCCGATCCGGCGGGAGCCGCCGGGAGTGCCGGGAGCCGCCCGTGCAGCGGCGGGAGAGGTCAGAGGCGGGAGAGGTCAGAGGCGGGAGAGGTCAGAGGCGGGAGAGGTCAGAGGCGGGAGAGGGAGGCCGCGGCGAAGAGGACGTCGCGGATGGCCTCGCGGTCGCCGTGCTGGCCCGCCGCCGCGTCCTGGGGCGGTACGTGGCCCGCCGCCAGCTGGCAGAACTCCACGCCGTCCAGCGCCACATGGGCCACCTCCTGCTCGGGCGAGGCGCGCGCGGCGGGGGAGTCCAGCGGGATGTACCAGTGGCCGCCGCCGCTCCCCTCGACCTCCAGGTGGAGCGTGCGGCCCGGCGCCCCGGCCGACGACAGCCCGCGGGGCGGTGCGGCCAGCCCGGCGCGGCGGCGTTCGGCGATCGTGGCCGGGAGCATGCGGGCGGCGAAGTCGACCATCAGGCCCAGGTGCGCGCCTTCGGGCGGCTCGTACGGGTAGTCGACCGCCTCCGCGATGTCGTCCGCGTGCACCCAGCACTCGAAGGCGCGCTCGATGAACGCGTCCCGTACGGGGAGCGTGAACTCGCCGTAGGAAGCTTCGAGTTCGGCGATGCCGCGGCCTGCGAACGAGACCGTGCGGACGAGCGTGTGCGCCTGCTCGCGCCAAGGGCCGCGTACGGCGCACGGGCTGCCGCCCGCAGGGCCCGCCTCGGCGCCCGCCGTGGCCTCCCACCCGGCGGGCGAGCCGGTGCGCCACTGCGCCTCCGTACGCGCCGTCGGGCCCGCTCCGGTGGACGGCGAGGCCGCGCCGAGCGGGTCGGGCAGGCCGAGCGACGCGGCGACCATGCCGTCCACCGCGAGCAGATGGCCGATCACCCCGGCGACGGTCGTCTCGCGCTCCGCGACGCCCGCCTTTCCGTCGAACCAGTGCAGCCGCACCGGCGCCCGCCACTCCGCCTCCGCCATGTCGTGCAGCAGCGCGTCGAGCCGGGCCGCCTCCGCGTCGTACGGAGCCGCCCATTCCGGCACCGGCACCCGGGCGGGGCGGCGCACCAGGCAGCCCGCCAGTACGCGCGAGCGCAGCTTCGGGTCGAGATCGAGGCTCTCCTCGGGGCGCAGCAGCCCGACGGCGTCGCGCAGCCGCAGGGCCTCGTCCGCGCAGGCGGCGCACTCGGTGAGGTGGGCCTCGAGCGCGGCGGTCTCCTCGGCCGAGCAGGCGGCCAACGCCCAGGCGCCGAGCAGGGACTTGAGTACGAGATGGTCGAAGACGGGCTGCGGCTGGGCCGGTTGCGCGGTCTGCGCCGGTTGCGCCGGTTGCGCGGGCTGCGGCGCGGACGCGGGCTGTGGCGCGTCCGGCGGCGGGGACGCGGACGGCCCCGGGGGAGGCGGCCACGCGCCGTCCTCGACGGCCCGCCGGGGCGGCGGTATGCGGGGCGGGAGGCCGCCGCCCGGGCCGCCGCCGGGCCGGCCGTCCCCCGACTGGCCGCCGCCGGGCTGCTCGCCGCCGCGGTGCCCGTCGTCCTCGCGGCCCGGCCCGGACGGCTCGTACGGCCCGCTCACCGCGCCCGCCCGAGGCCCCGCGGCACGGCGGAGGACTCCGTCCCGGCGGGCAGCGGCCGGGTCGTCGCCGAGGAGAGCAACTGGAGGCCCAGCCGCAGGCGCCGCCGCGCCTCGTCCTCGGTGACCCCCAGGTGCTCGGCCGTCTGCCGGCAGTCGCGGCGCTGGAAGTAGGCCAGTTCGAGTGCGGCGCGCAGCGAGGCGGGCATGGAGGTGACGATGTAGTCGGCGCGGGCGGCTGCCGACGCGGCGCGGACCTTCTCCTCGATCTGCTCCGGCGACCCGCCGCGCTGCTGCTGCCGCAGCCGGCTCGCGGCCTGCCGCTGCGCCAGCGCGGCGATCCACGACCGGAGCGGGCCCTGCCGCGGGTCGTAGGCGTCCGGGTGCTCCCACACGTAGGTGAAGACGTCGCGGGTGGTGCGGTCCGCGGATTCGTCGTCCTCCAGCACGCGGTGGGCGAGTCCGTGCACCAGCGCGGCGAACCGGTCGTACAGCTCGCTGAGCGCCGCGGCCTCGCCGCGCGCCAGCCGCTGCTGCATCTTCCGGTCCCAGCGCGGTGATGTGTCGTGTGCCATGTGACCCCGCTCCCCAAACGCCCTCGTCACGTCAGCCGACACCCTCGAATGTAGTGCGGGGGGGCTGACAACGTACGCCCCTTTACGGCAATGTGCGCCCTACGATATTGCTGATGGTATCGAACTCGTCACTTTGTGCTGTTTCTTGTTGATCGTGACTGGATTTTTCTGCCGGGATATGTCACCTGGGCATGCTGCGTTGACCGGGACTAAGGGGAGGAACGGGTCGACCAGGGCATAGGGTCGTGGCAGGCAAGCAGTTTTGGTCGCGACGGGCAGGGCAGCCGAGTCGAAGAGGGATCACTTCCGGCAGGCGATCGAGTTCGCTCGGTGAGCGAAGGAGAAGGGGACACGTGTCGTTGAAAGTTTGGGAGGAGGTGCGCGGGGAGTGGACTGTCCTGCGGGTGTCCGGCGAAATGGACCTGGTCACCTCGCCCGCCGTGCGCCAGCACGTCCACGACGCCGTGGCCGACGGCCGTCACAGCCTCGTGCTCGACCTCTCCGAGGTGCTCTTCTGTGACTCCAGCGGAGTGGGCGTCCTGATCGCGTCCCGTCGGCTGATGCGTTCCTGTGCGGGGCAGTTGCGGCTGATCCTGCCCGCCCGCGGCGCGGAGGACGGCTCGCACGTCAACCGGGTGCTCGCCGCGCTCGGGGTGCGCAGGCTGTTCGACTGCTACCCCGATCTGCACGCCGCGACCGGCCGCACGGCCACGACGGGCCCGCTCACCGCCTGAGCGCCCGCCGCCGCGGTGTCCCGCGTTTCCGCCGTTCCGCGTTTCCGCCGTTTCCGCCGTTCCGCCGTCCACGGTTCGGGCGCTCGCTGCCCGAGTGCGCGCCGCGTCTTCTTCGCCGCCCCCGTCGCTCCCCCCGCCGCCGATCCCCGTACGGGCGGAAAGTCCAGACCAGGTGTTGACGTGGCGTGGTGCGTTGATCACCCTTGGGTCAGCGATTCGTCAGTGAGGGGACGTCGAGGAGCGGGCGGCTGTCGTCCCCGAGCCTCGGCGAGTACGGGTCGCGGCCCGGCGCCGGCCTCCTCGGAGGCAGGGTCCGTGCGCCGGACCAGACGGTGGTCCGCCCGTGCCGTCCGCTGCGCGCAGTCCGCACGGGCGCACCGCCGCGAGCAGCACGTCCCCCTCGCACCCGCTCCGCTAATCTGGCAGGTACGCGTCCACCGCGCGGATTCCGGCTCGAGGAGGCAATGCCGGTGTGCCGAGACCGCCGTGCGACGTACGTCCCCGTCATACCCCGGCAGGCGGAGCGTTGAGCGCCGCCCCGCTGCCCGGCCCCGAGGCCCGGCGCGACTACTGGCGGTTGCTGCACAAGTCGATGTGGATCGTCACGGGCGCGCTGCTCGCCTGGCTGGCCGTCGGCTTCTTCCGCCGGCCTGCGGCGTCGTGGCAGGAGCAGGGCATCGTCCTGCTCCTCGCGCTGGTCTGCGTCGTGCCGATGGCCTCCTCGTGGCCCTACCGCAAGACGCTGCCCGCGCTCGACCGCACTCCACGGCGGGCGACCGTCACGGGGCGCCTGGATTGCGACACCGAGCCGGACGCCGACGGAGACTGCTCCCCCTACGTCCTCCTCGCGGTCACCGTCGACATCGACGGCACCGCCACCGAGTCCCACCTCGCCGACATCGTCGTCGCCGAGTCCCTCGACCGCTTCGTCACCGGCTCGACCTGGACCGTCTACGCCTTCCAGGACCCCGCCGCCCCCAACAAGGACCTCGGCCGCACCCGCGTCATCCTGGGCGAAGCCCACGACGACGTCGTCCGCGCGGGCTACGACCTTGGGCGCTTCATCCTGCGCGACAGCGCCGGGCCCGGCTCGGACCTGCTCCTGCGCCGCTTCGCCGGCGACCCCCGCTGAGAGGCCGTCCGTCAGGAGTCGCCGGAGCCGTCCGGCCGCTCCCGCAGCGCCATCACGATCAGGTCGTGGACGAGGTACTCGCCCGGGGCCCGGTTCTCCTTGAGGCGGTGCAGGTTCTCGGGGCCGAACCAGTCGTAGGCGGTGTGCTTGGACCATTCCAGGGCGGGTTCCTCCAAGTCTCCGTCGACCTCCACTCCTCGACCTCGCGGGCCAGCGCCCCCAACAACGTCTCGCCGGGCTCGACATGGCCCCCGAAGACGTCCCAGCAGTCGGGGAAGAGGCGCCGACCGGGGCCGCGCCGCTGGGCGAAGGCCCTGCCGTCCTGGTGGAGGATGACGGCCACGGCTTACGCCGCCGTCCGCTCCGCCGGTCCCGTGCGGAAGGTGCGGCGGTACGCGCTGGGGGAGACGCCCAGCGCCGCCTGGAGGTGCATGCGCAGCGCCGCCGCTGATCCGAACCCCGCCGCGTCGGCCACTCGGTCGATGGGCAGGTCGCTGCTCTCCAGCAAGTGCCGTGCCCGCTCGACGCGTTGCCGCGTCAGCCACTGCTGCGGGCTGATCCCGACCTCCTCCCGGAAGCGGCGCGTGAAGGTGCGTACGCTCATCGCCTCCTGGGCGGCCAACTCGCGCAGCGTCAGAGGGCGTTCGAGGTGTGCCAGGGCCCAGGCGCGGGCCCTGCCGGTGCCGTGTATGCCGGGCTCGGGCACCAGGCGTTCGATGAACTGCGCCTGGCCGCCGTCCCGGTAGGGCGGTACGACGGTGCGCCGCGCGATGGAGTTCGCGACCGCCGATCCGAAGTCCTCGCGCACCATGTGCAGGCACAGGTCGATGCCGGAGGCGACTCCGGCCGAGGTCAGCACCGGGCCTTCGGTGACGTAGAGGACGTCCGGCTCGACCTGGACACTGGGGAACAGTGACTGGAAGCGCGCGCAGGAGGACCAGTGCGTGGTGGCGCGCTTGCCGTCCAGCAGTCCGGCGGCGGCCAGGACGAAGGCGCCGGTGCAGATGGAGGCGATCCGGCTGCCGGGCCGGATACGGGCGAACGCCTCGGTGAGCACGGGGCCCAGGCGCCCGTGCGTGTACGACTCGTCGCGCTCGTGCGCCGCCGGGACGATCACGGTGTCGGCCTCCGCCAGCGCCTCCGGCCCGTGCGCCACGTTGACCGTGAAGTCCGTGTCCGTACGGATCTCGCCGGGCGTCGCGGCGCAGGTGACCACCTCGTAGAGCGGCTCGCCCGCCGAGGTCTCGGCGTGGCCCATGATCCGGTGCGGGATGCCCAGTTCGATCGGCAGCAGCCCGTGGCGGACGAGGACCGCGACGCGGTGGCGGCCAGGGTGACGGAAGACACTCATGGCCCGATCCTCGCACATCATGGCCGTCGGGCCACTCGTTCCGGCGAACCCTCCGGAGCCAGGGTTGCCAGGTGACCCAGACACTCCCTCCCCAGCCCCCCGGCTCCGATGTCGGGGCCACACCGTCCGAATCCGCCGCCGCACTCCCCGCGAAGCGCCGCCGCTCCCGCGTGCACCGCGCCTGGTGGGTCGCGGCGGTCTGCTTCGTCGCGCTCATCGGCGCGGCCGGCTTCCGTGCGACACCGAGCGTCTTCATCGACCCCCTGCACGACGAGTTCGGCTGGTCGCGCGGGACGATCTCCGGCGCCGTCTCGGTCAACGTGCTGCTCTACGGGCTCACCGCGCCGTTCGCCTCGGCCCTCATGGAGCGCTACGGCATCCGCCGCGTCGTCTCCGGGGCGCTGGTGCTCATCTCGGCGGGCAGCGGGTTGACCGTGTTCATGACCTCCGCCTGGCAACTGGTCCTGTGCTGGGGCGTGCTGGTCGGGCTCGGCAGCGGATCGATGGCGCTGGCCTTCGCGGCCACCGTCACCAACCGCTGGTTCGTCCAGCGCCGGGGCCTCGTCGTCGGCGTGCTCACCGCGGCCGGTGCCGCCGGTCAGCTGCTGTTCCTGCCGCTGATCGCCCTCATCGTCGAGGGGCCGGGCTGGCGGGCGGCGTCCGTGATCGTGTGCGTCTCCGCGCTCGCGGTCGTCCCCCTGGTCGTGTGGCTGCTGCGGGACCGGCCGGAGGACGTCGGGCTGCTTCCGTACGGCGCGGGCCCGGACTACGTGACGCCGCAGGTCTCCACCACCGGCGCCGCCCGCCGCACGCTCGGGGCGCTGTGGTCGGCCGCGCACACCAAGGTGTTCTGGCTGCTGGCCGGTACCTTCGCGATCTGCGGGGCCTCCACCAACGGCCTCATCGGCGTCCACTTCGTCCCCGCCGCGCACGACCACGGCATGGGCGTGTCCGCCGCCGCCTCGCTGCTCGCGGTCATCGGCGTCTTCGACCTGATCGGCACCATCGCCTCCGGCTGGTTCACCGACCGCTACGACGCCCGGCGGCTGCTCGCCGTCTACTACGCGCTGCGCGGGCTCTCCCTGCTGTTCCTGCCGCTGCTCTTCTCGGACACCGTGCAGCCGACGATGCTCTTCTTCGTCGTCTTCTACGGCCTCGACTGGGTGGCGACCGTACCGCCCACCATCGCCCTGTGCCGCGAGCACTTCGGTGAGGACGGCGCGATCGTCTTCGGCTGGGTGCTGGCCTCGCACCAGGTCGGCGCCGCCCTCGTCGCCTTCCTGGCGGGCGTGGCGCGCGACCGCACCGGCAGCTACGACATGGCGTGGATCGCCTCCGGCGCCCTGTGCGCGACGGCGGCCCTGATGGCTCTGGTCATCCGCAGGCGTCCGGAGGTCACGGCCGCGGCCTGACGGCAGGTCCACCCGCGTGCACGGCAGGTCCACCCGCGTACGCCCCGGCATGCCGCCGGAATTCCCACAGATCGTGCGCGGAGATGATCTCGACACCGGAGGCAGGGTCTTGGGCACCCCCGCCCCGGGAAATCCGCTGGCGCCAAGAGCCGCCGCACATCCATGATGCGGTCATCCCGCCCCCGCTCAGGAGAGGCCATGCATCCGCACATAGATGACCTGCTCGACCCTGCCCTTCTCGCGCGCAGCCTCGGTGACGGCTACGTCCGAGAGCAGACTCACCCCACCCTGCCGCTGCGCATCCTCAACTACACGGAGAAGGCCCAGTTCGAGCGGGAGTGGAACGAGGTCACCCGGCAGTGCCGCGGACTGGTCATCGACCGCCACGGACGGGTCATCGCCCGGCCGTACGCGAAGTTCCTCAACTACTCGGAGCACCCCGAGGGCACCTTCGACCTGGACGAAGAGGTCGTGGTGACCGACAAGCTGGACGGCTCCCTCGGCATCCTCTACCCGCTGCCCGACGGCGGGTACGCGCTGGCGACCCGGGGCTCGTTCGCCTCCGGCCAGGCGGTGCACGCAACGCGGGTCTGGCAGGAACGCTACGCGGACACCGTGTCGATCAAGCCCGGCGTCACCTACCTCTTCGAGATCATCTTCCCGGAGAACCGCATCGTCTGCGACTACGGAACCCTGGACGACCTGGTCCTCCTCGGCGGCGTCGACATCGCCACCGGCGCCCCGCTGCCCGCCGACGACCTGCCGTGGGACGGTCCCCGCGTCGACACCTTCGACTTCGGCACGCTCGCCGAGGCCCTGGCCGCGTCGCCGCGCCCTGGCGCCGAGGGCTACGTGCTGCGCCTTCCCGGTCACGACAACACCATGGTCAAGATCAAGCAGCACGACTACGTGGCCCTGCACCGGATCATCACCGGGCTCAACGCCCGTGCGGTCTGGGAGCGGCTGGGCGCGGGTGACACCGTGGCCGAGTGCTGCGACGGGCTGCCCGACGAGTTCCACGACTGGGTCAAGGGCGTCGCCGCGGACCTGATCCGGCAGCGTGACGCGATCCTCGCCGAGGCTCGTGCCGAGCACCGGCGCATCCGGGAGTCGCTGCCAGAGGGATGGACGCGCAAGGAGTACGCCCAGCTCGCCGGCCGCTCGCCGATGCGCGCCTGGCTGTTCATGCTCCTGGACGGCCGCGACCCGTCGGCCCGGGTCTTCCACACGCTGCGGCCCGAGGCCGACGTCCGGCCCGCCAACACCACCGGGGACGACTCCTGATGCCCACGCTGCACTTCACCCGCGGTCTGCCCGCCAGCGGCAAGACCACGTGGGCGCGCACCTGGACCGCTGAGAACAGTGCGGGCCGGGTGCGCGTCAACCGGGACGACCTGCGCGCCATGCTCGACTCGGGCGAGCGCATCAAGGGCGTCACCGAGAAGCGCGTGATGGCGGTCCGGGACGCGGCGATCCTCACGCTGCTGCGCCGGAGCTACGACGTGGTCTGCGACGACACCAACCTGCCGCAGCGCGTCGCCCGCGACCTGGCCCGCCTCGCTCACCGCGCCGGCGCCGGGTTCCAGGTGCACGACTTCACCCACGTACCGCTGGAGACGTGCCTGGAGCGCGACGCGGCCCGTGAGGCGTCCGTCGGCGAGGACACCATCCGCGGCCTGCACCAGCGCTTCCTGGCGGGGAAGCCGTCGCCGCTTCCCCTGCCGGAGGAGGACCGCGTGCCGGTTCCGATGGGGCGGCGCTACGAACCGAAGCCGGAGAGCCCCCAGGCTGTCCTCGTGGACGTCGACGGGACCGTCGCCTTGATGGACGGCCGCAGCCCCTTCGACGAGACCCGGGTGCACCAGGACCTCCCCAACGCCCCGGTGATCAGCGTCGTACGGGCCCTGCACGCGGCTGGCCAGCGCGTCGTGTTCCTCTCCGGCCGCACCGACAGCTGCCGGTCCGCCACCGAGGCCTGGCTGACCGAACATGTCGGCGTCCCGTACGACGGGCCCTTCATGCGGCCCACCGGCGACTTCCGCAAGGACTCGATCGTGAAGGTCGAACTCTTCGACGCCCACGTGCGCGATGTCTACCACGTCACCTGCGTACTCGACGACCGCACCCAGGTCGTGCAGGCATGGCGGGCCATCGGCCTGACCGTCCTCCAGGTCGCCGACGGCCACTTCTGATGCGACCTTGGTGAAGCGGCTGCCGCAGCGACGACGAGCGCGCCGTCGAAGCTGCCGTCCTGGTCAAGGCGGGGCACTTCACAAGAGGTGCGGTACGCATTCACGTCGGGGTGACGTACGTGGGGCCCGGTGACGGGGATGGTCGCCGCGGGCTTCCCGGCGTGAAGTGGTGGCGATCGTTCCCGTCGGCGGGGCGCCGCCGTCGGTCAGATCGCCGGGAGGGGGGTGTCCGGGGTGGGAGGGGACGGCAGGCCCGCCGGGCCGCGGAAGGTGCGGCGGTAGGCGCTGGGGGAGACCCCCAGGGCCGCCTGGAGGTGCTGGCGCAGGGAGGTGCCTGTGCCGAAGCCCGCCTGTGCGGCCACCCGGTCGACGGGCAGGTCCGTCTCCTCCAGCAGCTGCCGGGCGCGCTGTACGCGCTGCTGGGCGAGCCACTGGCCGGGCGTCAGGCCGACCTCCTCGCGGAAACGGCGGGTGAACGTGCGTACGCTCATCGCCTCGCGCGCGGCCAACTCCGGGAGCGTGAGGGACCGTTCGAGGTGCTCCAGGGCCCAGGCGCGGGCCCCGCCGGTGCTGGCGCGGCGCCCCGGCTCGGGGACGGGGCGGGCGATGAACTGCGCCTGGCCGCCGTCCCGGTGCGGCGGTACGACGGTGGTGCGGGCGACGTCGTTGGCGACCGCCGCCCCGTGGTCGCGCCGGATCATGTGCAGGCACAGGTCGATCCCGGCCGCCTCGCCCGCCGAGGTCAGGATGTCGCCCGCGTCGGTGTAGAGGACGTCCGGGTCGAGCTCGACCGCCGGGTAGAGGGCACGGAAGTGGGCCGCCGACTTCCAGTGCGTGGTGGCGCGCTTGCCGTCCAGCAGTCCTGCGGCGGCCAGGACGAAGGCGCCGGTGCAGATGGAGGCGATCCGGGTGCCGGGCCGGATACGGGCGAACGCGTCGGCGAGCGCGGGGCCCAGGCGGCCCTCGATCTCGGTCTCGTCCGCCTCGTGCGAGGCCGGGATGATCACGGTGTCGGCCGCCGCCAGCGCCTCCGGCCCGTGCGCGACGAGGATCGGGAAGTCGACGTCGGTGCGGACCTCGCCGGGCGTGAGCGCGCAGGTCACCACCTCGTACAGCCGCTCGCCGCCGTCCGGGGCGACGGCGCCGCCGAACATCTGGTGCGCCAGGCCCAGCTCCAGCGGCAGCACGCCGTGGCGCACCAGGACGGCGACCCGGTGCCGTCCGGGGTGGCGGAACGCGGCGGCGGGCGCGGTGGCGGGGGCTGTCGCGGTGGCGGTCATGGCCCAATTCTTTCACACCATGTCCATTTGGCCAGTGGTTCCGGCGGCGCCCGGACCGCAGGATCAAAGGCATGAAGACTCTCTGGATATTCGCCCACCCCGAACAGCGCTCCCTGAACGCCTCGCTCATGGCCGACGGCCTGCAGGCCCTGGCGGAGCAAGGACACGAGACCCGCGTCTCCGACCTGTACGCAATGGACTGGAAGCCCACCGTCGACGCGGCGGACTTCCGGCGCGAGCCGTCCGAGCGCCTGCTGGTCGGCGACGCGCAGGAGCACGCGCACACGACGGGCACGCTGAGTGAGGACATCCTCGCCGAGCAGGAGAAGATCCGCTGGGCGGACACCCTCGTCTTCCACTTCCCCCTGTGGTGGTTCGGGCCGCCCGCGATCCTCAAGGGCTGGTTCGACCGGGTGCTCGTGCAGGGCTTCGCCTTCGGCGTCAAGGACGAGCACGGCGGGACCAGGCGCTACGGGGACGGCGGGCTCGCGGGCAAGCGCGCGCTGGTGGTGACCTCGGTCGGCGCCCGCGAGTCCAGCTTCGGGCCGCGCGGCATCCACGGGCAGGTCGAGGAGGTCCTCTTCCCGCTGCTGCACGGCACGTTCTGGTACACCGGCATGGCCGCGCTGCCCCCGCTCGTCCTCTACGGCGCCGACCGCGCCACAGCCGAGGACGCCGCCGAGGGTGCGGCCCGCCTCCGCGAGCGGCTGCGGACGCTGCCCGAGGCCGAGCCGATCCCGTACCACCACGAGCGGGGCGGCGCGTACGACGGGGACCTGGTGCTCCGGCCGGACCTCGCACCCGGGCGTACGGGCGTGGGCGCGCACACGGCCCCGGCGTCCGAACCGGCGCCGGCGCCGTACGCGCTCTCCTGACCGGGGCCCGCCCGGGTGGCGGCCCGGCCGGCGGCTCAGCCGACTCGGACGCCCCGGTGGTACTGCTCCGGGACGTGGACCGCGCCGCCGAGTTCGCGCGCCGCGCGCTGCGCGAAGTACGGGTCCCGCAGCAACTCGCGGCCCACGAAGACCGCGTCGGCCTGCCCGTTCGCGACGATCTTCTCCGCCTGCTGCGGCTCGGTGATCAACCCCACGGCTCCGACGGGCAGTTCGGTCTCGCGCTTGACGCGCTCCGCGAACGGCACCTGGTAGCCCGGACCCACGGTGATCCGCGCGCCGGGCGCGTTCCCTCCGGTGGAGGTGTCCAGCAGGTCGACGCCGTGCGCGAGCAGCGTGGCGGCGAAGCGGACGGTGTCCTCGAGGGTCCAGCCGGTGCGCTCGTCGTCCGGGTTCTCGGTGAGCCAGTCGGTGGCCGAGATGCGGAAGAACAGCGGCAGTTCGTCCGGCCACACCGCGCGCACGGCGTCCACGACCTCCAGCGCGAACCGGACCCGGTTCTCGTACGAGCCGCCGTACGCGTCGGTGCGGCGGTTGGCGTGCGGGGAGAGGAACTCGTTGATCAGGTAGCCGTGTGCGCCGTGGATCTCGGCCACCTGGAAGCCTGCGTCCAGGGCCCGCCGGGCCGACTCCGCGAACTGCGCCACGATGTACTGGATCTGAGAGACGGTCAGCTGCGCCGGGGTGGTGAAGCCCTCGTCGAACGCGAGCGGGCTGGGGCCCGAGGGCGTCCATCCGTGACCCTCGCCGGGAGCTATCGGGCCGCCGCGCGCCACCCAGGTGCGCTCGGTCGACGCCTTGCGTCCGGCGTGGGCGAGCTGGATCGCAGGGACGGAGTTCTGCGACTTCACGAAGGCGGCGATCTGGCGGAACGCCTCGGTCTGGGTGTCGTTCCACAGCCCGAGGTCGTAGGGGCTGATCCGGCCCTCGGGGCTGACAGCGGTGGCCTCCGTCATGACCAGGGCGGTGCCTCCGGCGGCGCGTGCCCCGAGGTGCTGGAGGTGCCAGGCGCCGGGGGCGGCCTGCTCGGGCCCGTCCGGCGCGGCCGAGTACATGCACATCGGCGACATCCACACGCGGTGCGGGATGGTCAGCGACCGGAGGGTCAGGGGCTGGAAGAGGGCGCTCACGGAGGCTCCTGGGTGACGGGACGGGACCGGCGTTGGTACGGCGAGTTAGTACGACGGTGACAGTACTACGCCATTCATCGAACTACAACGAGCCTCGTACAATGGAAGCCGTGCGGGACGGACGGGCTCAGGCGCTGCCCGGACCCAGGCCGTACCGCACGCCCGTCGAAGCGCACCAGGAGGCTCCATGCCGACCGCGAACAGCACCGCGGGCACCACCACCCGCGAGCTGGCACACCCGGACCGCGCGGACCTGCGCGTCGAGCACGTTCTGCACGCCCTCGCCGACCCCATGCGCCTGCACGTCGTCCGCGCCCTGGCGGGCTCCGACGCGGAGCTGAGCTGCTCCGAGATCGGGCTGCCCGTCAGCAAGTCGACCTGTACGTACCACTTCCGGGTGCTGCGCGAGAGCGGGGTCATCCAGCAGATCTACCGGGGCACGGCCAAGCTGAACGGCCTGCGGCGCGGCGATCTCGACGCGCTCTTCCCCGGCCTCCTCGACGCGGTGCTCCGCGCCGCCGCGCTCCAGTCCGGCCGCCTCGACGGGTGAGCGTGATGCGCGACGAGGTGCGGGTCCCCGCCTGACCGTCCGGGCGACGGCACGAGACGTGCTGACGGCCCGTCAGTGCCCAAGAGCGAGCCCCCGCATGGCACTTCATAACGATGCGGCAACAACTCCGGCTTGAATAGTCTTCCTATGTCGTACATGTGCGCTTAGTGCCACATGTGTACGGCTAGAACGGAGCGGCCATCGCACGCCCGACCGAAAGGGCTCGCTCCGTTGCAGCACGCGAAGAGAACCAAGAAGACGTCTCGGATAGTCCTCGCCACGGCCGCGGCATTCGCCCTGCTCGGCGGCACCGCCGTCGGCGCGGGCGCGCTGGAGTCGGACGCGACCGGCCGGACCGGCGCGTCCGCCCCGGGCCAGATCCGCGGGGCCGCCGACTCCGGCGCGGTCAGCGGCGAGTACATCGTTGTCATGAAGCGTACGGGCGAGGACGCGGCCGACGCCTCCCGCCTCAAGTCCGCCCCGTCGATCCGCGGTCTGGCCGGTGAGCTGCTGAAGCAGGCGGACGCCGACGGGGCCGAGGTCCGGCGCACCTACACCACCGCACTCAAGGGCTTCAGTATCGCGGCGGACGAGAGCGAGGCCCGCAGGCTCGCGGCCGACCCGGCCGTCGCGTACGTCGAGCGCAACCGCGTCGAGCACGGCGGCGGCACGCAGAACGACCCGACCTGGGGCATCGACCGGACCGACCAGCGCGACATGCGGCTCAGCGGCACCTACACCTACGACACGGAGGCCGCGAACGTGACGGCCTACGTCGTCGACTCCGGCATGCGCATCGGCCACGACGACTTCGGCGGTCGCGCGAAGTACGGCTACGACTTCGTCGACGACGACGCCACCGCCCAGGACTGCCACGGGCACGGCACGCACGTCGCGGGCACCGTCGGGGGCACCAAGTACGGCATGGCCAAGTCGGTCAAGCTGGTCGCGGTGCGTGTACTGAACTGCGAGAACAGCGGTACGACCGCCGACGTCCTGGCGGGCTACGACTGGGTGGCCAAGAACCGCGTCAAGCCCGCCGTCGCCAACGTCAGCATCGGCGGCGCCGCCACCGACGCCAAGGACGCGGCGGTGACCGGCATGGTCGAGGCCGGGGTGACCGTGGCCGTCTCGGCGGGCAACAACAACACCGACGCCTGCCAGCAGTCGCCCGCCCGTGCGCCCGCGGTGCTCACCGTCGCGGCGACGACCGGCACGGACGTGCGCTGGTCGTCGTCCAACTACGGCACGTGCGTGGACCTGTTCGCCCCGGGCTACCAGATCGACTCGGCGGGCGTGTCCTCGGACACGGCCAGCGCAACCTTCACCGGTACGTCCATGGCGACCCCGCACGTCACCGGCGCCGCGGCCCTGCGGCTCGCCGCGCACCCGACCGAGACGCCGGCCGAGGTGAGCAAGGCGCTGCTGGCCGCCACCACCGACGGCAAGGTCAGCGGGCAGGGCGCCGGTTCGCCCAACAAGCTGCTGTACAGCCGTTTCTGACGCGGTAGCAGAATCCGTTGCCACGGCGGTAGTTGGAGGTGCGCGGTGCTTCGCGGGCGCCGCGCACCGGTGCGTTCGGGGCGTATGCGACAGGAACTTCCTCCGGTCCGTACCAATCCTCGTGTGACGCGACTGGCCCCTGTGGTTGGCGGGTAGAAGGCGTGAACCTGGGGGCTCCTCAGCGTGCAAGCCGTGTGACGACGGGATGAATTCGGCCGTGGAAGAGAGCCATGGGGTAGTGGTGCCGCTGCACCGCCTCGACGTGCCCACCCCGCACGCACTCCCCTTCGCCATCGGGTCCTTCGACTCGATCGGCCCGCTCTCGCGCGCCGCGTTCCCGCACCGGCACACCTTCCACGAGGTCGTCCTGGTCACCAGCGGGCGCGGCAACCACGTCGTGGACCTGCACCGACGCCCCCTGAAACCCCCGCAGTTATGCGTCATCACGCCCGGCCAGGTGCACTACTGGGAGGGCGTCAGCGACCTGCACGGCTGGGTGATCCTCTTCGACGACGCCTTCCTGCTCGCCCACCCCGGTGACCGCGAGATGCTGCGGATGCTGGGCGAACGCACCGGGCCCCGCCTCGACCGCGACGACGCGGCCGTGATCGAGCCGGTGGTCTCGGGCATGCTGCGCGAGTTCGGCGAGCACCGCCCCGGCATGGCCTCCGTACTCCAGGCGTACCTGCACATCCTGGTCGTACGGGCGAGCCGGCTGCCCGTCGACGAGGCGGAGGCGCCGCCGCCGGACGCCGTACGGCCCGGCCCGGCCACCGTGCTCTCCCAGCGCTTCGCGCGGCTGCTGACCGGCCCGGGCGCGGCGGCCGGGCAGACCGTACGGGACTGGGCCGCCGAACTCGGCGTCTCGGTCAGCCACCTGAACGAGTCGGTCAAGGCGGCCACCGGCCGCACGCCCGGACAGCTGATCCGGCAGGCCCAGGTGCTGGAGGCCAAGCGGCTGCTGGCGAGCACCAGCCTGACCGTGGGACGGGTGGCCCGCGAGGTGGGCTTCGCCGACGCCGCGTACTTCTGCCGCTTCTTCCGACGCGAAACCGGCGCCACGCCAGGGGAGTTCCGCCGCGAGAGCGGCATCACCCAGGGCGCCTCGGCCGCTTCGGTCACCACCGGCGGCGGCGCCCCGGAAACGCCGCCCGGCCCGTCGGCCACCTGTACCGGCCCGCCGCCCTCTGGCCGGAATCACCATGCCTGCCGCACTGCGTCCATCGACGCCTCAGAGGCTGCTCCGTAACGTCATGGCCACGCCCGGCCGGCCGCGTCTCGACACCCCCCGACGCGAAGGAGAGTCACTGTGGACGGCGACAACTCCACGGACACACCCGCAGACGGCAACACCCCCGCCGACAGCGGTATCAGTCGAAAGACCGTGCTGAAGGCCGCCCTGGCCGTCGGCCCGGCGGCGGCCCTCCTCGGCGGCGGCACCGCCCTGGCCCGGGACAAGGCAGCCAGCGGCAAGCCGCTCACTCCGACCCCCATGTGCGACGACGGCGACGACCCCACGCCGCCGCAGACGGAGGGCCCGTACTTCACCCCCGGCTCGCCGGCGCGCACCTCGCTCACCGGTTCCGGAAACGGCACGCTGCTGACCGTCTCCGGCTTCGTCTTCGGCCTGGGCTGCCAGGCGATCCCGGACGTCCTGCTGGACTTCTGGCAGGCGGACGCCCAGGGCGCGTACGACAACGTCGGCTACCGCTACCGGGGACACCAGTACTCGGACGCCACCGGCGCCTTCAAGCTGACCACGCACGTACCAGGGCTCTACCCGGGCCGCACGAGGCATCTGCACGTCAAGGTGCAGGCGCCCAACAAGCCGGTGCTCACCACCCAGCTCTACTTCCCCGGTGAGCCGCGCAACAACACCGACCCGATCTTCCACCCGGCGCTGCTGATGAACGTCCGCGACGGCGGCGGAGGCAAGCAGGCCACCTTCGACTTCGTGCTGAACATCCAGCAGGACGACGGCGGCGGGCCGGGCGAACCGCCCGGCGGCAGCTGGAGCGCCTCGGCCGTCTACCGGCCCGGCGACCGCGTCACCTACGGCGGCAGCGAGTACGTGTGCCTCCAGGGCCACCAGGCGACGGCGGGCTGGGAACCGCCGAACGTGCCGGCTCTGTGGCGGCGCGTCTGACCCCTGTTCCCCGCCTCGCACATGTACAGCGTGTGCCATGTGCGAGGTGGAGAACGGGTTGGGCCCGGGGGTGTTGACAGGGGCGCCCACCGGGCCTGTGCCCACCGGGCCGCGGGTGTGGGCCGCGGCTCGGTGGGCTTCCGCGCGCGCCGCCGCGGGCGGGTGCCGCGCCGCAGGGTGCTTTGCCTCCGGGCGCCGGGTGCCGCGACGCCGGGTGCGCGCGGGGCGGGTGCTCCGCCGCCGGGGGCCGTCAGCGGGTGGGCTTCCTGCCCGTCACGCCGAGGTGGACGAGCAGCGCCAGGTTCGGCTTCAGCTCGGCCTGCTTGACGCCCCAGCTCTGGAAGCCCTTCTGATGCCCGGCCACGGCGGCGAGCATCGCCGCCAGCGAACCGGCCATCGCCGCCGCGTTGACCTCGCGGTCCACCTTGCCCTTGGCCTGGAGTTCCTTGACGGACTCGGTCAGCGAGCCCGTGACGGCGTTCAGGATCTTCATCCGGATCTTGTAGAACCGCTTGTCGCCCTCGGCCGCGCCGAGATCGACCACGCGCAGGATCGCGTCGTGCTTCCGCCAGAACGACAGGAAGCCGTCGACCAGTTCCTCCGCCGTCTGTCGGCCCGCCTTGCCCGTCCACGAGCGGCCCGCGACGAGCTGGGTCAGGCCGGCGCCCTCCTTCGCCATGGACTCGGCCAGCTCCAGCACCGCGCCCTCGACATCGGGGAAGTACTGGTAGAAGGTCGCGGGAGACGTGCCCGCCCTGCGTGCGACGTCGATGACCTTGACATCGCGGTAGGGCGAGGAGTCGAGCATTTCGCCGAGGCAGTCGAGCAGCTTCTGGCGGGTCGCCTGACCTCGGCGCCCGGCTACGCGGCCGTCGACCGTTCGCACCTGTCCTGTCATGCCGTCAGCTTACCGACGGGTGATCCGCGCGCTATCCGACCGCGTGCAAACGGGTCCACGGGGCCGCTCCGTGCCTGGTCGGGGCACCTTTCCGGGCCGCCGGGCGACGGCTGTCGGCGACGCGCCCCGCCTACCGCGCGCGGCCGTGCGTACGGTGGTGGCCACCGGCTGCGGGGACGCGATCCGGGGTGTGTCCCACCCCTCACCATGCCCCGCGCGGGTATGAGGCGGCCGGGGGCGGGCAGACCAGGAGAGGAGCGGGAGCCGGGGCAAGAGTGACATGTCCGCTTTCTGGCGAACGATCCAGTTATCTCGGTGGAGTGCGACGTGATCGTGTCGCCCCCGGGTTCGCTACCGTCGCCTTAGCCAGGGAGAATCGGTCTCCGGGCCCGGGGTCCGAGGCGGCAGTGAGAAGCTGCACGGGGCGGGTAGGAAGCACGCGCCCCTACGGGGAGGTGGCAGGCAAGTGGTGGAGCAGCTGACACAGCACGATCCGCGGCGGATCGGGCCGTTCGAGGTGCTCGGCCGTCTCGGTGCCGGTGGCATGGGGCTGGTCTATCTCGCGCGCTCGGCTTCCGGCCGCCGAGTGGCGATCAAGACGGTGCGGACCGAGCTCGCCGAGGATCAGCTGTTCCGCGTGCGCTTCACGCGGGAGGTCGAGGCCGCACGGGCGGTCAGCGGCTTCTACACCGCTGCTGTCGTGGACGCCGACGCCCGCGCCGCGGTTCCCTGGCTGGCGACCGCGTACGTGCCCGCTCCCTCGCTCGAGGAGATAGTCAATGAGTGCGGGCCGCTGCCCGTGCAGGCGGTGCGCTGGCTGGCCGCCGGGGTCGCCGAGGCGCTCGAGTCGATCCACGGCGCGGGCCTCGTCCACCGGGACCTCAAGCCCTCCAACGTGCTCGTCGTGGAGGACGGGCCGCGGGTCATCGACTTCGGCATCGCCTCCGGCGTCTCGAACACCCGGCTGACGATGACCAACGTCGCCGTCGGCACCCCTGCCTACATGTCCCCCGAGCAGGCACGGGATTCGCGCAGCGTCACCGGTGCGAGTGACATCTTCTCGCTGGCCTCCACCCTCGTCTTCGCCGCCACCGCGCACGCGCCGTTCCACGGGGCCAACCCCGTCGAGACGGTCTTCATGCTGCTCCGCGAGGGTCCCGACCTGACCGGGATGCCCGAGGAGCTGCGCCCGCTGATCGAGTCGTGCATGCGGATGGCGGCCGAGGAGCGGCCGAGCCCGGCCGACCTCCAGACGCAGCTCGCCCCGCACCTCTTCTCCTCCGGCGGCGACGACAGCGGTACGGCCTCCGCCTGGCTCCCGGCCGGGGCGGTGGCGCTGATCGAGCGCAAACGCGGGGCGCGCTTGCCGCGCTTCCAGAACCCCGGCGGCTCCGGCGGCCACGGCTCCGGCGGCCCCGGCGCCCCCGGCTCGGGCGGGCCGGGCGGCTCCGGCGGCCCAGGGGGCTCCGGCGGCCCGGGTGTGCACGGGGCCGGGCCCGCCTCCCGGCACGGCTCGATCGCCGCCGCCGGGCCCGACCTGGCCGGGATTCCGACCGCGCCCCACTCCCCGCCGTCCGCCCTCTCCGCGCGGGCGCCGTACGCCCCCGACGCCGCGCCCGCAGGCAGCAGTGCCGAGGGCTCGGACTGGGACACCGCCTGGCGCCCCGAGGGCCGCGGCATCCCCGCGGGCCCCGGCGGCCCCGCAGCGGTCGGCGCGGGCAGCTACGCGGCGGCCTCACTCACCTCCCCGCCCACGGCGCCGCCAGGCACGCCCGCAGCGGACGGGGCCCCGGTGCGCCTGCCGGGCGCCAAGGTGCCCATCGGCCCCGGCCCGCGCCGTACGGACGACGTGCGGCAGCAGCCCGGCCCCGGCTCGGGCGGCCCCGGCTCCGGCTGGGTGCGCCCGCCCAACGGCGCCCAGTCCGGCGCCGCCGCCCCGCCGCACCCGCATGCGGCTGCCGCGGGCCACCCCGCCGCCCCACCGCACTCGCCGCCCCCGGCCCCGCCCGCCCCCTCGGCGCACGATCCGGGGACACCGGCGCGCTGGCGGCCGTGGCGCTTCCGTATGTCCAACGACGTCTGGGGCACCCCGGTCGTCGCCGGGGAGCTGCTCTACGTCACCTCCTTCGAGGTGCACGCGCTGGACGTCGCCACCGGCCGCCGCCAGTTCAAGACCCGCGAGGTCGCCTGGTCCATGGCCGTCTCCGGCGGCCGGGTGCACGCCTCGGACGGGCCCAGCCTGTACGCGCTGGACGCCTCCGACGGCTCGGAGCGCTGGCGGCTGGCCACCGACGGCTGGGTCTACTCCCTCAAGGTCGACCGGGGCACCGTCGTCACCGGCACCCGGGGCGGCGGCGTGCAAGCCTGGGAGGCGGCGAGCGGCGAGCGGCTGTGGGAGCTGTCCGGCGCGCAGGCCGACTTCGAGACGCCGGAGGCCGGCCCGGTCATACACCACGGCACGGTCTACACCTGGGGCGACGGCCGGCTGTACGCCATGGAGGCGCGTACGGGCGCGGAGCGCTGGGCGTACCCGGTCGGCGACTCCTCCGCGACGGGCGGCGTCCCGGTCCGGCTCACGGTCGCCGACGACGGCGCGGTGTACGTCTGCGCCGGGTCGCGGGTCTTCGCGCTGGACGCGGCGACCGGTGCCGAGCGCTGGCGCTTCGACGCCCCGGCCGCCTTCCTGTCCGCCCCCGCCTTCGTACCCGGCGCGGCGGTGGCGGGCGGCGGCATCTACCTCGCCGACTACCTGGGCACGGTCTACGCGCTGGACGCGGTGAACGGCCACGACCGCTGGCGGATCGCGACGGAGTCCCGGCACTCGACCGAGCCCGTGGTCGTGGCCGACGGCCTCGTCCACCTGGGCAGCGGCGGCGCCCTCTACACGCTGGACGCGGTCAGCGGCACCCCGCGCTGGCGCTTCGCGGCGGGCGGCGACGTCATAGGGGCTCCCGTGGTGGCCGGCGGGCGCGTGCACTTCGGCTCGGCCGACCACTGCCTCTACACCCTCGACGCGGTCGGCGGCCAGCTCCGCTGGAAGCTGGCGACGGGCGGGGAGATCACCGGGTCCCCGGTCGCGGTGGGCGGCGTCGTCTACGCGTGCAGCAAGGACCGCTGCGTCTACGCCCTGGACGCGGCGAAGGGCACCGGCCAGTCCCGGACGTAGGTCCTGTCACCGGACGGCCACGTGCGGCACGGCACGGGTCCCCAGGCCGGGCCCGGGGAGGGCCCCGTCCTGCCGCGTCGTCGGAAGCCTCCTCGTACGCCTCGGTGCGAGGATGGCCCGCTGTCTTGAGTGCGCTCGCGTTCCGGGCGCCGGGTGATCACCGCCTGACGCGCCACGAGCGTCCGCTCTGCCGGGGCAGGGGAGGGCAGGACAGTTCGGGTCAGGTCAGGCCGCGTCGCGGTCGCGGTGGTCGTGGCCGTGTCCCGGGCCGTGGCCGATGTGCTGCACCCGGTGCAGCAGCCGCCGGGGCAGCGGTTCCTTCTTCCCCTCGCCGGCGTCGGCGCTGTCCGCACCCTCCGTGCCGCCCGTCGCGGACGTTGCCGCGTGTGCGCCGCCCGTCCACGTCCTGGGCGTGTTCCGGCCGTCGTCGAACCCCATGCCGCCGACCGGCCCCGTCGCGGGCGGCACCGCCCCGGCGTCGGGGTCCGTACGCGGCAGGGGTTCCGTGCCCGCGTCCGGGCGGCCGAGATCCGTCGTCCCGGCGTCCCGTGCCTCCGTCCGCGCGTCGTGGGGGCTCCCCGCGAACCCGGCGCCCGTGCCCGCGCCGACCGCCGTGCCTCCGGCCGCAGCGGTGCCCCAGGGTCGGGCCTGGCCCTCGTGTCCGTACGCCGGGCGCGCCGCGTCCCGCTCCTCGCCTTCGGCGGGCACCCGGTGCCGTCCGCGCCGCCTGCGGCGACCGCGCATGGCCGAGGCGCCGAGCAGGATGACCACCCCGCCCGCCAGCGCCAGCGCGACCCCCGCGCCGAGGCCGTTCGCGCCGCCCGCCGTCAGGCTCCCGGCGGCCTGGCCCTGGCGGACCATCCACAGCACGGTGAAGCCCAGCACCAGAATCCCGGAGAAGGCGGCCAGGAGCGGGGAGCGCAGCAGCACGGCGACGAGCGTCAGCAGCGCGGCGACGGCCATGGGCAGGAAGAGCCCGCTCCACAAGCCCGCGTCGGTGCCGCTGACGCCGTCCGGCGTGAACAGCTCACCCCAGCGGAAGTCCTGACCGTCCCGCGCGCCGTACCAGGACCGGAAGGGGCTCCACACAGCCGCCGCGGCTCCGAGGAGGGCCAGCAGGGAGCCGATCAGATTCCTGAACATCGGTGTCGCCTCGCTTCCCGTCAGGGTGCGCACCGAGCGTCGTTCGCAATTGACGCTACGCCGACGGGAACCCGTACGCCACCGGAGCCCGGCCCCGCCCCCTGAGCAGCGCTTCCCGGGGGCGTCTCAGGTCCGCTGGGGCGCGATGCCGGGCTCGCTCCGCGGGGAGCGGCAGGCCGTACGGTCGCCCCGTACGAACGCGCTGATGCGCTCGGCGGTCTCCACCGGCCGTTCCAGCCCCAGCATGTGCCCCGCCCCGCCGATCAGCGTGAACGAGGCGTCCAGCCGGTGGGCGAGCCGCCATCCGCCGCTGGGCGGTGTGAACGTGTCGTCCTCGCCGTTGACGACCAGCGTCGGAAGCGGCAGCGGTTCGAAGCGCGGCCGGTACTCGAGCAGCCGCAGGGTGCCCTGGATGTAGTTGTCGAAGGCGCGGGGGGAGAGCTGCCGCATCTGGCTGCGCAGGACCCGTGCGATGGCGGTGCGGCGCCGGTGCGCGGCCTGGGCGGAGGGCGGCAGGTAGAGGTCGACGACGATGTCGAGGAACGTGTCCAGGTCGTCGGCCTTCAGCGCGTCGACGGCCAGGTGGAAGCCGGTGCGCGCCTCCGGGGAGAGCCCGTCCTGCGCGGACACCATGACCAGGCGCGACGCCCGTTCGGGATAGCGTTCGGCGAAGGCGTACGCGATGAGGGCGCCGTAGCACGCGCCGACGAGGTTGGCCCGCTCGATGCCCGCGTGGTCCATCGCGGAGGCCAGGGAGTCGGCGAGGAAGTCGAAGCCGCGCCCGGCGGGCAGCACCGGCACGTCGCCCCAGCCGGGCAGGTCGATCGTCATGATGCCGGCCACCGTGCGGAAGGTGTTCTCCCCCGGCACCCAGGCGTACTTGTCCTGGAGCGCGCCGCCCAGCAGCACGAAGGGCTCGGTCAGCGCCTCGGGTTGCGGCAGCAGCCGGTACGAGCAGGGGTAGCCGCGGAAGGCCATGGCGCCTTCCCGCTCGGTGAGCTGCGGCAGCTGCGGGGTGATCCGGGGATCGGACGTGAGCATGCGGGCTCCTCCCATTCGTCGGTGTGGGCGCTGCGCCGGACCCGCCGTCCCGCCCGGTGACAGCCGACACCCGTCACGAATGGTCACCGTAACGCTTCAGGGAGTGAAAACCCGTCATTGTGCCCCGGCCGCGCGGACGGTGTGCGGAAGCCGCGTGGCGGCGGGTGTGGCGGCGGGTGCGGCGGGGCCGTTCCGGAGAAGGCCGAAAAGCATCGTCGCCCCGGTCACCCTCCGCACCGCCGTGCCGTGCCGCGAAGGTGTGCCCGCCGGACGCCGCGGGTCCGGATCGCGCCGGAACGGCGGCCGGAGACGCGAAACGGGGCCGAGTCGGCGACTCGGCCCCGTTCCCATGTGCCTGGGTGTCAGGCTCCTTGGCGGCTGCCCTCGTCCGGGCTCGAAAGCGGTATCGAGGACCCGTGGCGGTTGGCCAGGACGTCGGTGGACTCCTGCGAGTCCACCTGTGCGACGGTCTGCTGGTGACTCACCAGGGCGGGCGCTGCCGCCCCGGCGATGATGCCTGCGGCGGCAGCGGCAAGCACGAGGTACTTCTTGGCGCGGGACACGGCAACTCCTCCGTACGGGGCTGGACTTCCCCTCGTGGCGTCATAGTGTCGCCCGAAGGGACTTGTTACTTACAGTCTGTGCCGAGAAGCAACCGTTTAGCACTGAAGTTCGGACAGATTCCCGTTCAAAGCCATCGGGGCCCGGCTCCGGCGGCTCCCCCTCTCCGCCGCCGACGCCGGACCCCGAGTACCCCCCCTGGGTGATGGTCTACTTGGCGGGCTCCGAGGTGCCGTGACGGCTCTCGGCGCCCGCCTCCGCCGCCTCGTCGTCCGAGGTGAGGTTCGCCGGGATCGACGTACCGTGGCGGCTCTTGGTGTTCAGGTTCGCCGGGATCGACGTGCCGTGACGGCTCTTGGTGCCGATCTTCGCGGGCTCGCTGGTGCCGTGGCGGCTCTCGTCCGGCTTCGCGTCGGTGGCCGTCGTCTCCTCGTGTGCGGTCATGGTGGCTGACTCCTTGTCGTCGAACGGTGTGACAGGGCCCGTCCGGCGGCTCCCCCGTGGGCCGCCGGACGGGCGCTTCAGAGCCGCTCAACCTTACGGGACAGCGGCCTTCTTCCCCCATCGATCCGCTTGCCCCCCGAGGCGGCGGTTCGATGAGGAAGACAATGCCGGACGGCGATAAACGATCGATGAACGAATGCTGCCGTCGCCGTCTCAGGCCGCTACGGAGGGCATGAGCAGGTCCCGCACCTCGTCGGCTTCCGGCGTCCCGGCCTGCTCGAACACCGCCAGCGCGTCCACCCAGATGGCCCGTGCGCGGTCGGACTGGCCCAGCGCCTTCAGGGACTTGCCCAGGACGAGCAGCACCGTGGCGCGCCGCCACTCCCCGCCCACCACGCGCAGGGCGAGGGCCTGCTCCGCGTGTGCGGCGGCCTGTCCGGGCCGGCCCGCGGCGAGGTGGGCCTCGGCGATGCGGAAGTGCGCGACGCCCTCCCACTGGCCCTGACGGGTCTCGTGGAAGATGGCCAGCGCCTGGTTCAGCTCGTCGAGACCGGCCGGGACGCGCCCGGCCTGCACCAGGGCGGTGCCCAGCGTGTAACGGCAGTTGCCCAGCCGCAGCGCGTGCGGGAACAGATGGTGGATCTCGACGCTCCGCTTGGCCAGGTCGATCGCCGTGTCGTACTGGCCAAGCGCCATGTGCACGCGGGAGAGGTTGCACAGCGCGCTCGACTCGGAAACGGGGTTGTTGTGGCGCCGGAAGGCGTGCAGGGCCTCGGTGAGGTACTCCTGTGCGTCCTTGTGCCGCGCCTGGTAGTTGGCGACGATGCCCCGGTCGTTGAGGGAGTAGGAGGCGGAGATCGGGTCCTCGACGGAGTGGCCCAGGATGCCCGCCCGGCGGGCCTCCTCGTCCGCCTGGTCGAAGCGGCCCGTCGCCAGGTAGACACCGGTGAGCACGGAGCGGGTACGCGCCTCCGCGTACGGCTCCTCGGCCTGGTGCGCGGCCGTCAGCAGGGCGAGGGCGGCCTGCTCGTAGGAGCGGACGTTCACCCCCGACTCGGCGAGGCCGCTGGTGGCCATCAGAAGGTCGGCGGCGCGGCGCAGGCAGTCCGTCCTGGTGGCGAGCTGGCGGGCGCAGGCCAGGAAGCAGGAGGACTCGGAGAGCAGCCAGCCGATCGCCGCGCTCCGCTCCGTGAAGTGCAGGCCCGTCGAGGCGGTCGGCTCCAGGTGGTTGGCCAGCCGTTCGCCCGGCTGGTCCAGGGCGTAGACCTTCGTCGCCGTGGCGAGGTAGAAGTCGAGCAGGCGGGAGAGCGCCGCGTCGCGTTCCGACGGGGGCTGCTCGTCGCGCTCGGCGCAGGCGCGGGCGAAGAGGCGCAGCAGGTCGTGGAAGCGGTAGCGGCCCGGGGCGGCGGACTCCAGGAGGGAGGTGTCGACCAGGGATTCGAGCAGGTCCTCGGTCTCGTCCGCGCTGCGGTCGAGCATCGCGGCGGCGGCGTGCAGGGAGATGTCCGGGCCGTCGGCGAGGCCCAGCAGGCGGAAGGCGCGGGCCTGGTCCTTGTCGAGCTGGCTGTAGCCCAGTTCGAAGGTGGCCTTGACCGCCTGGTCGCCCGCCTGGAGTTCGTCCAGCCGGCGGCGCTCGTCGCCGAGCTTGCTGGCCAGGATGGAGACCGTCCAGGTGCGGCGGGCCGCGAGGCGGGCGGCGGAGATGCGGATGGCCAGCGGCAGGAAGCCGCAGGCGGCGACGACGTCCATCGCCGCCTCGCGCTCCGCGGAGACCCGCTCCTCCCCGACGATGCGCGTGAAGAGGGTCATCGCCTCCTCCGGGCTCATCACGTCCAGGTCGACCAGGTGCGCGCCCGCCAGGTCGACCATCCGGGAGCGGCTGGTCACCAGCGCGGCGCAGCCCGCCGTACCGGGCAGCAGCGGGCGGACCTGGGCGGCGTCGCGGGCGTTGTCCAGCAGGGCCAGCACGCGCCGCCCGGCCAGCAGGGAGCGGTAGAGCGCGGCGCGCTCCTGCACGCCGTCCGGGATGACCGCGTCCGGGGTGCCCAAGGAGCGCAGGAAGGCGCCGAGTACGGCCTCCGGTTCGGCGGCGGCCGGGCCCGCGCCCTGGAGGTCGACGTAGAGCTGTCCGTCGGGGAAGTGGTCCCGGGCGGCGTGCGCGACGTGCACGGCCAGGGTCGTCTTGCCGACGCCGCCGATGCCCGCGACCGCCGAGACGGCCATCACCGTGCCCTCGGCGGCGGCGAGCTGCTCGCCCAGCTCGGTGACGAAGCCGGTGCGGCCGGTGAAGTCCGCCACGGTGGCCGGAAGTTGTGCCGGGCGCAGCGTCGCGCCCGAGCGGCCCTCGCGGGCCGGGGCGTCGGCGGAGAGCGACAGCTCGTCGTCGGCCTCCAGGATGCGCTGCTGGAGTTCGGACAGCTCGGAGCGCGGGTCGACGCCCAGCTCGTCGGAGAGGAGGCGGCGGGTGTCCGCGTAGACGGCGAGGGCCTCGGCCTGGCGCCCGCTGCGGTAGAGGGCGAGCATCAGCAGCTCGCGCAGCCGTTCGCGCAGCGGGTGCGCGGCGGTCAGCGCGGTCAGCTCGGAGACGGCCTCCGCGTGCGCGCCCGCCTGGAGGTCCAGGTCGAGCCGGTGCTCCAGGAGCTGGAGCCGCCATTCCCCCAGCCGCACGCGCTGCGTCTCGGCGTACGGGCCGGGGGCGTTGGCCAGCGGCTCGCCCTCCCACTGCCGCAGCGCCTGGTCGTACAGCTCGCGGGCGCGGGCGCGGTCGCCCGCCGCGGCGCACTTCTCGGCGTCGGTGGCCAGCGCGGTGGCCGTCTCGGTGTCCAGGGCGGCGCCGGATCTGGCGATCCGCAGGGCGTACCCGCCCGACTCGCTCACCAGCAGCTCGGCGTCGTGCGCCAGCGCCTTGCGGATGCGGGAGGCGTAGGTGCGCAGGGTGGCCTTGGCCTGGTCCGGCGGTTCCTCGCCCCACAGGGCGTCGATCAGCTCCTCGGCGGTGGCCGTGTGGCCTCCGCGCAGCAGCAGCGCTGCCAGCAGCGCCTGCTGCTGGGGTGATCCGGTGCTCAGGGCGCTGTCACCGCGGTACGCCCGGATGGGACCGAGCACGGTGAAGCGCAGCTGCTGACCGTGCTGTTGGGTGTCGCGTCCCGTGTGGCTCTCGGCGCCCATGGTGCCCCCTGCCGTTGTGCGCTCCGCTTCCGCATCGGTCAGTCTGCCCTGTAGCGGCCCCATGCGTCAGCACGGTACCGGCCGCATCCACCGGGTTGTCGCGTGGATGTGGCTATTCTGCGACTTGTGCCGCCTCATGCAGTACTGACTTGGCGTCAGATGAGCGCTTCCGTGTCCCGTATTCCGCATAACCCGCCGTCGGACCGGTCGAGTCGTGACGTGGTCATGCGATCCAACCCTCCAACGAATGGCAGCAGGCGGCTCCGTCCAAGCTGCCCTGTGTACTTTCCACGCCGAAAAGCCGGAGGCCGCGTGGAGGAATTATGTCGGCGGCGGCGGGACCGGAGCGCGCCGGGCCGATTCTGAGATGTCGGGCCGCGCTCCGGTCCCGGACCGCCGGGCGGATCAGTCCGCCGGCGTCAGCCTGACCGGCAGCGTCGCGGGCCCGTTCGCGATGAACGACGGCACGCGGGCGATCTCCCCGGCGTCCGCCGCCAGACGGATGTCCGGGAAGCGCGCGAAGAGTTCGGGCAGCGCCGTACGGGCCTCGATACGGGCGAGCGGCGCGCCCAGGCAGAAGTGGACGCCGTGCCCGAAGGCCAGGTGCTCGCGGTCCTTGCGCCGGATGTCGAAGACCGCGGCGTCGGGACCGTGCTTGAGTGGGTCGCGTCCGGCCGCGCCGAACGTGGCGAGAATCGGTTCCCCCTGCCGGATCGTGACGCCCCGGCCCTCCCCGGCGCCCTCGCCGCCGCCGATCTCGATGTCCTCGGTGGCGTAGCGCAGCGGGATGCTGGAGACGCTGGGCGCCCAGCGCAGCGTCTCCTCGATGACGTCGTCCCAGGGCACCTCGCCGTCGAGCACGAGCCGCAGCTGCTCGGGGTGGGTGAGCAGCGCGTGCACCGCGTTGCCGATGAGGTTGACGGTCGTCTCGTGGCCCGCGCTCATCAACAGCAGCAGGGTGGCCTGGAGTTCGACCTCGGTGAGACGGTCGCCGTCCTCGTCCCGGGTGGACACGAGCATGGTCGTCAGGTCGTCGCCGGGGTGCTCGCGCTTGGTGGCGATCAGCTCGGTGAAGGTGGAGGCGATGTCCTCCATCGTGCGGTTCGCCTCGGCGGGCGTGGTGTTGGTGTTCATGATCCGCTCGACCAGGTCGGACAGCGCGTCCCGCGACTCCTCCGGGATGCCGAACAGCCCGCAGATCACCAGCATCGGCAGCGGGAAGGCGTACCGGGCGCGCAGGTCGACGGCCTCGCCGGGCGGGGTGCGGGCGAGCGCGTCCAGCAGCTGCTTGTTGATGCGCTCCACCTCCGGGCGCATCGCCTCGGTACGGCGGCCGGTGAAGGCGGGGGCCATCAGCTTCCGCAGCCTGCGGTGCTCGGGGCCGTAGGAGGTCAGCATGTTGACCGGGGCGATCCACGGCTGAATCCAGCTGTCGTGGAAGTCGCCGCGCTGCCAGGCGGGCCAGTGCTGCCGCGGATCGCGCGAAACGCGCGGGTCCGCCAGCAGCTGCTTGAGGAGGTCGAACTCGCTGACGGCCCACGCGACGATGCCGCCGGGCAGCTCGACGCGTGTGGCGGGGCCTAGCTCGCGGAGGCGGTCGGCCTCTCCGTTGACGTCGCGTCCGAGCGGGTCGAGAACGAAGGGCTGCTGCCCCATGGGGTGGCTCCTGCCTGGTCGGGGGTGATCGGCGTGAATCTGGACGGGAGTTCGACGAGGCCCCGGTGGAAGGGCCCGTGGCGCCAGACCAGCTGGTCGTGCGGGACGGTCAGCTCGATGTCCGAGAGCCAGGCCGTGAGGCGTTCGATGGCGGTGGTGGCGATGAGCAGCGCCGGGTTCTGCACCGGACAGGCGTGCGGGCCGGCGGACCACGCCAGGTGCGCGCCCCCGCCGGAGCCGCTCGCGCTGGCCGCCTCGCCGGGTGCGGTGCGGCCCCGCTGCGTGTTGGCGGCGGCGTACGAGACGAGCACCAGCTGGCCGGCCCGCAGCCAGGTGCCGTGGAAGAACACGTCGCGGGTGGGGAAGTGCGGCGAGAGGTTGGACATCGGCGGGTCGTTCTGCAGCACGTCGTGCAGGGCGTCGCGCGGGGTGAGGCCGCCGCTGGAGAGGGTGCCGTAGTAGCGGTCGTCGGAGAGCATCCGGGCGAGCGCGTTCCCGATCAGGTTGGTGGTCGCGTTGTGGCCCGCGGCCATCGTCACCACGATCTCGGAGGCCAGCTCCTCGGGGGTCAGCCCGGCGGCGTGGTCCATGTACCAGGAGGTGAGGTCCGGGCCGCGCTCCCGGGACTTGGTGCCGATCAGCTCCCCGATGTACGCGGAGAACGCCTCGTTGGCCGCCGTCGCCTCCTCCGGCGTGTTGGCGTCCAGCATCCCGCACAGCGCGGTCACCAGCTGGTCGCTGTAGGAGTCGGGCATCCCGAAGAGGCGGTTGAAGACCAGCACCGGCACCTGGCTGGCGAAGGCGGCGATCAGGTCGGCGCGGCCGTTCGAGGCGAACCGGGCGATCAGCGTCTCGGAGACCTGCCGGGTGTGCTCGCGCAGCTCGTGCGGGGTGATCAGGGAGAAGCTCTCGGTGATCACCTGGCGGTAACGGCGGTGCACGGCACCGTCGTTGACCAGCGCGTTGGGACGCCAGCCCATCATGGGCAGCACCGGCGAGTCCTGCGGGACGGTCTCCTGCCAGGCGCGCGAGTCCTTGCTCCAGGTCACCGGGTCGTGGAGCAGCTCCAGCGCCGCCCGGTAGTCGGTCACCAGCATCGCGCCCACGCCGGGGGCGATCTCCACGGGGGCGAGCGGCCCGTACGCGCGCAGCCGGTCGTAGACGCCGTAGGGGTCGGCGGCGAACTCGGCGCCGTACAGCGGCGTGACCTCGTGCGCCGTGGGGGCGGCGACGGGCAGCGAGCCGGTGCGGGCGGGTGGGGTGCTGGTCATGCGGGGCGCGGTCACTCGTTCTCCAGGGGCGTATGGGCGAGTACGTGGCCGACGAGGGCGATCAGCGCGTCGGCGGACTGGTCGCGGTCGCGGGCGTCGCAGTGCACGAGGGGCGTGTCGGGGTGCAGGTCCAGGTGGTCGCGGAGGGTGTCGGCAGTGTGCGGCGGCGAGTCGGGGAAGGTGTTGACGGCCACCGCGTAGCGCAGCCCCGCCTCCTCGACCATGTCCATCACCTCGAAGGAGTCCGCCAGGCGCCGGGTGTCGGCCAGCACCAGCGCGCCCAGCGCGCCGCGGGCGATGTCCTGCCACAGCGGGCGGAAGCGCCGCTGGCCGGGCGTGCCGAAGAGGTACAGCACCAGGTCCCCGGGCAGCGTACGGCGGCCGAAGTCGATGGCGACGGTGGTGGCCGACTTCTCCCGCACCCCGGCGAGGTCGTCGACCAGCGCGCCGCTGCGCGTCATGACCTCCTCCGTGTGCAGCGGGGGCGTCTCGGACAGCGACCGGATGAAGGTGGTCTTGCCGACGCCGAACGGACCGGCGACGAGCAGCTTCACCAGGGTCTGGTGAGTGCCGTCCAGATAACCGGCGGCCGGGCCGCTAGGAGGACTTGAGAGTGCGGAGTCCATCGAGAACCTTCTCCAGGAGCTGACGTTCGGGAAGTCGGTGTGCGGGAACGGGCGGACGGGCGTGCAGGAGACCGGCGTCGACCAGGTCGGCCACCAGCACCTTCACCACGCTGACCGGCAGCCGCAGATGGGCCGCGGCCTCGGCCAGCGAGAGAGCCCCCGGCCGCAGCAGTTCCAGCAGCCGCCGCTCCTCCGGCCGCAGCCCGTCCAGGCCGCCCAGCGCCGGACCGCTGGGGTCCGGACCGCTGGGGTTGTGCAGCAGGGAGAGCCGGTCGAGTGTGTTGCGGCTGGGCCGCGTGCGCCCGGAGGTGGCCAGGTAGGCCGGGACCAGGCGCCTGCTGTTCCGGGGGGAACTCATGCGGGCACGTCGTCGCGAGGAGGACTGCCCATGGCCTTTTCTCCCAGGGTGGCGACCTGCACCTGCATCTGGTGCGTGACCACGCGCATGTTGACGTCGGGAGTGGCGAAGACGGTGAGGCAGGTGTTCTCGCCCGCGGGGATCGCGAAGACCCAGCCGCGGTCGGACTCGATGACGGTCTGCCGCAGCCGCACGTCCGGCTCGCCGGAGAAGGCCAGGGAGGTGGTACGGGCGGCGCCCTGGAGGGCCGACATCATGGCCGCCACGCCCTCGGCCGCCTCCCGTTCCAGACCGGGGGAGCGGCCCTGTACGAAGCCGTCGCCGGATATGACGGCCGCGTGGGCGACATGGGGGAGTTCCAGCAGCGGTCCCAGCACCCAGGACATGTCCTCGGGAACCGGGCGGCGGGTGGGCAGGGTCATGACGGGGTGTTCCCTTCGGGGGCGGTGGAGGGGCCGGCGGCCTCGGACGCGGCGTCGGGGGCGGGGGGCGTGCCGCCCGCGGGCTGCTCCGGGCTGTCGCCGGGGCGGCCGGGGAGCGCGTGGTCGCCCGTGTCGCCCGTCGCGGCGGCGCGGCCGGACTCGGTGCCCCGCTGGAAGTCGCCCCATCGTTCGGCGCTGCGTTCGGCGTCCGCCTCCGCCTCCGGTTCTGTTTCCGACTGCGACGCGCCAGGGGCGCCCGTGCCGCCCGGGGGCGGGGTGGCGGCGGTCTGCGGTTCGGCCTGACGGCGGCGGCGCCGGGGGAGCGCGCTCTCCTCGGCAGGGGCCGGGGCGGGCGGCGCGTCGCCGGTGGCGGACGCGGGGGCCGCGGCGGGGGCCGGGGCCGGTGCGGCGGCTCGTGCGGTGGCCGGTGCGGCCCGCCCGGCGGCCTTGGGGACACGGGGTGCGGGAGTGCCGGAGGCGGGCAGGGGTGCCATGGGGGACTGCGGGTGCCTCTCCTCGTCGAGCAGGGTGAGCAGCGGCTCGCCCGGGATGTGCAGGATCGCCCGGACACCGCCGTACGGGGAGGTCTCCACGTGGACGGTGAACCCGTACTGGCGCACCAGTTGGCCGATGGCGGCGAAGCCGGAGCGTACCGGGTCGCCCAGCTCGGTGAGCAGTACGAGGTCCTGACCGGACATCAACTGCCGGGCGCGGCGCACCTCGTCCTCGTGCATGCCGACGCCCGCGTCGTCGATGATGACCGTCGCGCCGCGGTTGCCCTGCTGCACGGTCACCGCGACGGGCAGGTCGGGGTGCGAGTAGTGCAGCGCGTTGGCCATCAGCTCGGTCAGCGCGACGGCGACGGGCTCCACCGCCCGCGCCACGACGCCCACCGGGTCGCGCAGCTGGCTGGTGACCTGGATGCGCTCGTAGCCCTGGAGCCGGGAGGTGGCGCCGATGACGATGTCGGCGACATGGGAGTCCTGACGGGTCAGGCCCGGCCACGAGCCGCAGACCACGGCGGTGGTCTGGATACGGCGCAGCGCCTGCTCGTTGAGGAAGTCCGCGGCCAGCAGGTCCTGGGCCAGCAGCGGGTCGTCGTGACGTTCCTGCATCTCCTGGAGCAGCGTCTGCAACTGGTAGAGCAGCGCCTGGATGGTGGTCGAGGCGCCGCGCATGGTGGCCTGGGCGGCGGCGTCCACGCGCATCCGCTCCTTGCCGATCGCCTCGCCGACCGTCTCCAGCACCGCGCTGAGTGCCTGGTCGAGCGTGCTGCCCGCGATCCGCGGGTCGGCCGGACCGCGCACGGTCATGTGCGGGTGGGCGAGCGCGGTGGCCAGGTCGGGCAGCCGGGCCGCGGCGAGGTGGCGTACCTCGGCCTCGGCCGCCGGGATGCGCGCGGCCAGGTCGTCGCGGTGCCGGGTGACGTTCGCCAGGTCGGTCTCGGCTGCGACGGCCCGGGTGCGCATGCCGCGCAACTGCCGTCGGGTACGGGCCAGATAGGGCGCCATTCCTACGGCGGCGACCGTACCCACAGCCAGGAGTACGGTCAGAGCCACCGGTATCTCGGTCATCTGAATCCTCGGTCAACTGGATCTCTGTATGACGGCTTCCGGGTGCGGCTTCCGACATCAGATGCTGGGCAGTGCGTGGGTGGGGTGAGGGGTGGCGGCGCGGTGAAGGCAACTTCCGCGCAGGCCAGTTCGGCGCCCGGGGACCCCTGCCTCCCCAGCCGCAGCAACATCACCATGGTGCCGCAGTCACCGCCGCATCACACCCCGCGGAGTGAGACTTCTTACATGGATTGCGTCACGGAAGCGGCCCGTGCGGACCAGTCGCAGGTGCGAAGTGAGCGTACGCGGGAGGCGGTTGCGCGCGGGTGCGCCCGTGCGGGCCGGGCCCTCAGCTGCTGACGCCGACCGCCTTCCCGTACGTCTCCTCGTCCCCGACCAGATCGAGCATGGCGCGGGCGACGTCCGCGCGGGGGATGGTGTTGCCGGGCGGGCCCGCCTCGACGCTGTGCCGGTAACCGCCGGTGCCCGGCTTGTCCTTGAGCTGCGGCGGGCGCACCGACGTCCAGTCCAGCCCGCTCTCGCCCAGGACCGCCTCCATGACCTCCAGGTCCGAGTACCACTCCTTGAACACCTTCCACAGCACCGGACCCCAGACGCGGTGCGCGGACCACGGCTGGCCCGCGCCCGTACGGTTGAGCGGGGCCGCGCTGATCACCAGGAGCCGCCGCACCCCCAGCGCGGTCATCGCCTCCACGGCCGCGCGGGCCGAGACGGAGGCGGGCTTGAGCGGGTCCCGCCGCCCGGTCGGGCCGATGCCGGAGAGCACCGCGTCGGCACCCTCGACGGCACCGCGCACGGAGGCGGCGTCGAGCGCGTCCGTACGCACCACGGTGAGCCGCTCGTGCTCCAGCGCCACCTTCGCCGGGTCCCGCACCGCCGCGGTGACCTGGTGCCCGTCCGCGAGGGCGTGCGTGACGAGATGGCGGCCGGTACCACCGGTGGCACCGAGAACGGTCAGCTTCATGAGGTGGTTCCTCCTGCACATGCGGCACAGAGACCAAGGCAGCGGTGGCAGGCCCCTCACCACCGCCCCCGCCAGTGTAGGAGCCGCGTGCGCGCCACTCCGGAGCGGTACCGGCACGCGAACCCCGCCTCACGCGGCGAGCGGACAGTAGGTTGTGGCAGAGGAGGCCGATGATGAGCACACCACAGCCGCGACCTGGACAGTCTGACGTGCTGCTCCCGCGCCCTCAGCGCACGCCTGAGGCTCTGCGCCTCGCCCTGGCCAGGGTGGCGCCGCACCGGCTGGGCGAGATGGACCGCCAGAAGAACGAGGCTTTCGCGCTCGCGACCCAGCACGACTCGCTTGCTCCCCTCCGTCAGTGGCTCACCGTGTGGGCAGGTGAGGTGGAGATCGGACGTCGCCCGAGCTGGCCCTGCGGCCCGGCCGCGGGTGCCGGTTCCGTCAGGCGGGGCCGCCCAGCCACAGCGGGTTGGTCATCGCGGCCATCGCCCCCGGCAGCCCCGAGGCGTCGTCCGCCGCCACCGGGTGCCGCAACTCCGCGCGTACGTAGCGCGCCAGGGAGGCCGTCGTGCGCCAGGTCACCGTGGACGAGCCGCCACCCCCCACCGGTTCCGCGTGCAACTGCCCCTGGTCGGTGAGGAGTCGGACCGTCGCGTCGCGCGGTGCGCCGGAGACCTTCAGCCGCACCGTCACCGCCGCGTCCGGGGCGACCCGCAGCCGCTCCCCGATCCCCGCGTGCTCGCCGCGCGGCCCGATGGCCGAGAAGGCCAGCGTCACCCGGGAGGATTCGGCCAGGTAGCTGTGCCCCCGGCGGATGCCCTCCAGCAGTGCCCGGCGCGAGAGGTCGTCGGCGTGCACGACGGTCTGCGGCAGCCCCACGTCCTGGCCCTCGCGGTGTGCGTCGCTGCTGCCCATCGCGGGCAGCCAGCCGTCGCCGGCGACCAGGGTGTTGTCCCAGGCGGCGACGGAGAGTTCGTCGTCCGCCGTCCAGGGGCCGTTCCACACCTCGACGGCGTCGGCGTCCTCGTAGCCGAACTTCCACTGGCAGCCGACGAACGGGCAGTGCGGGTGTGCGGGCACCACCAGGCCGCCCGCGCGGTGGATCAGCCGGGCGTAGCGCTCGTACGCGTCGTCGCGGGCCCGGTAGCGCCAGTCGACGAAGGTGCCCGCGTCCGTGCCCAGCGCGAGGTAGTGGCCGTTGCGGGTGGTGACCTCCTCGCCGCACAGGATGAGCAGGTCCTCGCCCCACAGGCCCTCCCACGCGGCGTGCCCGGAGGTGGTGTTGTGCTCGGTGGTGGCCAGGAAGTCCAGCCCGGCCGCCCGGGCCGCCGCCGCGACCTCGGCCGGGGTGCGCTTGCCGTCGGAGTGCACGGTGTGCAGGTGGCAGTCGCCCCGGTACCAGCCGCGGCCCCGCCCGCGTACCCGCTCCGGCGGGTAGGAGGGCTGCGGGGTGCTGCCGGGCGCCCCGTACCGCAGGGTGACGGTGACCTCGTAGGAGAGGCCCTGCGGCGCGACGGTGTACGGGCCCAGCACGACGTGCCAGGTGCCGGGGCGCACCGGGCCCGGCAGGTAGCCGGGGGTGGCCCGCTCCGCGCTGAGCGCGAACTCGGTGCGGAAGCCGCCCGACCAGCCGCGGAAGCCCCGGCCGCCCAGCCGGGTGCCGCGCTCGTCGAAGATGCCGATGTCCAGCGCGTTGCCGGGCGTGCCCGCCGGGACCTGCGGCTTGTCGTAGCGGTACGAGACGGCGATCTCGCGCACGCCGTCGGGCACCTCGACGGGGAGGTAGACGTAGTCCGGCGCGCCGGTGGGCAGCGTGCCCCGGACCGTCTTGCGCTCCTCGCCGCCGGATTCCCCGGCTCCGTCGGGCTGCCTCGGGCTCGCGAACGCCATGGTGTCGAGGGTGAGCACGCTCGCGGCTCCTGCGACGGCGGAGAGTTTCAGTACGTTGCGCCGGTCCATACGGCTCGGGTCCCCCTCGGATCGGATGTGTCTCCCGCTGAGGGTTCTACGCCCGGATGGCCTGGAGGGGAACGGGGCGGGACGTACCGCTGTCCTTGTGCTCCCCAGCTTCTCCCCACCTTCCCGCCTCCCCACCTTCCCGCCTCTGCGGGTGGCGGGCGCGGCTGTGACCCGTCTCTCGCCGCCGTCGGCCCGGATCGCGCCGTACGCTCGTGGGATGACCACGGACGCGCAGTCGCCAGTACCTTCGCGGGCCCGGCCGGATGCCGCGCCGCCCACCGCCAGCGCCATGCGCCGCGCGCTGCGGCGCGCCCGGGACGGCGTCGCGCTCGACACGGGCGAGGCGGCCGTACTGCTCCAGGCCCGCGGCGCGGATCTCGCGGACCTGAGCGCGTCGGCGGGCCGGGTACGGGACGCGGGTCTGGCGTCGGTCGGCCGCGCCGGGGTCATCACCTACTCCCGCAAGGTCTTCATCCCGCTGACGCGGCTGTGCCGGGACAAGTGTCACTACTGCACGTTCGTCACGGTGCCGGGCAAGCTGCGCCGCGCCGGGCACGGCATGTTCCTCTCGCCCGACGAGGTGCTCGACATCGCGCGGCGCGGCGCCGAACTGGGCTGCAAGGAAGCGCTCTTCACGCTCGGCGACAAGCCCGAGGACCGCTGGCCCGAGGCCCGCGAGTGGCTGGAGGCCGAGGGTTACGACGACACCCTCGCCTACGTACGGGCCATGGCCATCCGGGTGCTGGAGGAGACCGGGCTGCTGCCGCACCTCAACCCCGGCGTCCTGAGCTGGACGGACCTCCAGCGCCTCAAGCCCGTCGCCCCCTCCATGGGCATGATGCTGGAGACCACCGCCGAGCGCCTGTGGAGCGAGCCGGGCGGCCCGCACCACGGCTCGCCGGACAAGGAGCCCGCTGTGCGGCTGCGGGTGCTGGAGGACGCGGGCCGCTCCAACGTCCCCTTCACCACCGGAGTCCTCATCGGCATCGGCGAGGACTACCAGGAGCGGGCCGACGCGCTCTTCGCGCTCCGGCGCACCCAGCGCGCCTACCACGGCATCCAGGAAGTCATCGTGCAGAACTTCCGCGCCAAGCCGGACACCGCCATGCGCGCCATGCCGGACGCGGAACTGGACGAACTGGCCGCCACCGTCGCCGTCGCCCGCCACCTGCTCGGCCCGCAGGCGCGTATCCAGGCGCCGCCCAACCTCGTGGACGAGGAGTACACCAGACTCATCGACGCCGGGATCGACGACTGGGGCGGCGTCTCACCACTGACCCCCGACCACGTGAACCCGGAACGCCCGTGGCCGCAGATCGACGAACTGGCGGCCCGCACCGCCGAGTCCGGGTTCACGCTGCGCGAACGGCTCACCATCTACCCGGAGTTCATCCAGCGCGGCGAGCCCTGGCTCGACCCGCGTCTGCTGCCGCACGTCACCGCGCTCGCCGACCCGGACACCGGTCTCGCCCGCGAGGACGCGCCCGTACGCGGCCTGCCCTGGCAGGAGCCCGACGAGGCGTTCACCGCGAGCGGCACCGGCACCGGCCGCACCGACCTGCACCGCACCATCGACACCGAGGGCCGCACCGCCGACCGCCGCGAGGACTTCGACGAGGTGTACGGCGACTGGGCCGAGCTGCGCGAGCGCGCCGCCCCCGGAATGGCCCCGGACCCGGGCATGACCCCCGACACCACGGCCCCCGAGCGCCTCGACGCCGACGTACGCGCCGCGCTGGCCGCCGCCGCCGACGACCCCACCCGCCTCACCGACCCGCAGGCCCTCGCCCTGCTGCACGCCGACGGCCCCGCCCTGGAAGCGCTCTGCCGGATCGCCGACGAACTGCGCCGCGACGTGGTGGGCGACGAGGTGACCTACATCGTCACGCGCAACATCAACTTCACCAACGTCTGCTACACCGGCTGCCGCTTCTGCGCCTTCGCCCAGCGCCGCACCGACGCCGACGCGTACACCCTCTCCCTCGACCAGGTCGCCGACCGGGCGGCGCAGGCGTGGGACGTGGGCGCCGTCGAGGTCTGCATGCAGGGCGGCATCCACCCCGACCTGCCCGGCACCGCCTACTTCGACATCGCGCGCGCGGTGAAGGAGCGGGTGCCCGGCATGCACGTGCACGCGTTCTCGCCCATGGAGGTCGTCAACGGCGCCACCCGCACCGGGATGTCCGTACCGGAGTGGCTGGCCGCCGCGAAGGAGGCCGGGCTCGGCTCGATCCCCGGCACGGCGGCCGAGATCCTGGACGACGAGGTGCGCTGGATTCTCACCAAGGGCAAGCTGCCCACCGCCACCTGGATCGAGGTCGTCACCGCCGCGCACGAGGCGGGCCTGCCGTCCTCCTCCACCATGATGTACGGGCACGTGGACCAGCCCCGGCACTGGCTCGGCCATCTGCGGCTGCTGGCCGAGATCCAGCAACGGACGGGCGGTTTCACGGAGTTCGTCACGCTGCCGTTCATCCACACCAACGCGCCCGTCTACCTGGCGGGTATCGCCCGGCCCGGCCCGACCGCCCGGGACAACCGGGCGGTCACCGCGATGGCCCGGCTGCTGCTCCACCCGCACATCACCAACATCCAGACCAGCTGGGTCAAGCTCGGTGCCGACGGCGCCGCCGAGATGCTGCGCTCCGGTGCGAACGACCTGGGCGGCACGCTGATGGAGGAGACCATCTCCCGGATGGCGGGGTCGAGTTACGGCTCGTACCGCTCCGTCCAGGACCTGGTGGCCATCGCGGACGCCGCAGGCCGCCCGTCCCGGCCGCGTACGACCACGTATGGACCGGTGCCGCCCGAGCGCGTCACCGCGGCCCTTGCCTCCGACGGCCAACTCCCCGAACTACTGCCCCTGGTGAGTGACTGAATGCCTGCGACCGAACCCGAGAACACGCTTGCGCCCGCGACGTGGCAGCTCCGCCCGGCGGAGCTGTCCGACGCCCCCCGGATCGCCCAGCTGCACGCCGACAGCTGGCGCCGCCACTACCGCGGCGCCTACTCCGACGCCTACCTCGACGGCGACGTGGTCACCGACCGCCGTGAGGTGTGGACTTCGCGGCTGAGCGCCCCGGTCCGCACCATGACCCTCGTCGCCGAGGACGGCGCGGAGCTGGTGGGCTTCGTCCACGTGGTGTTCGACGCCGACGAACGCTGGGGCAGCCTCGTCGACAACCTGCACGTCACGCACCGCCGGCAGCGCACCGGCCTCGGCAGCGTCCTGCTCACCCGGGCAGCTGCCGCCGTGGTCGAGCAGGCGGCGAGCGCGTCCCTCTACCTGTGGGTCCAGGAGCAGAACACCGCCGCGCAGGGCTTCTACGATGCGAGGGGCGGCAGGTGCGTGGAGAAGGCGCGGATCGCCCTTCCCGGCGGCGTACCCGGCCGCCTCAACGGCGCCCCGAACAAGCTTCGCTACGCCTGGCCCGACGCCGCGGACCTCGCCGCCCGCCCGGAGGCGCCCGCGAGGTGACGAGCACCGCCGCCCGCCGCGCACCGGGCGGCACGCTCGTCTACCCCCGCTCGAACGAGATCTCCACCCGGCGGTTCTTCTTCCGGCCCTCCTCGGTGGAGTTGTCCGCGACGGGGTTGTCCTCGCTCTTGCCCGCCACCTCGTAGGCGATCCCGGACGCGCCCAACTCCGCGGTGAGCGCCTGGTGTACGGCCGCCGCGCGCTGCGTGGAGAGGGTCTTGCCGTGGGCGTACGTCCCCAGGTCGTCGGTGAAGCCGTGGACGGTGACCTTTCGCGGGCCGTTCTCCCTGATCTCCTTGGCGACCTCGGCTATCCGTGCGTCGGCGCGGCCGCTCAGCTCAGCGCTGTCCTTGGCGAAGAGGACCTCGGCCTGGAGGGTCAGCTTGATGTCCTTGTTCGATTCCTCGCGCTCCGAGTCGCCGGACAGGTCGCCGGACACCGAGAGGATGTCGACCACCACGGGAGGGGCCAGCTTCGCGCCCCTCTTCAGCTCCAGCACCTCGGCGCGCGGATCGACGGGGACGGGCGGCGGCTCGGGCGCGGCGCTGGGTGCGGCGCTGGTCGCTGGGTCGGCACGGGCCGCGGGGGCGTCGTACAGGCCGAGGAAGGCCGTCAGGCACCCGGCGCCGAGCGCGCAGGCCGCGAGCCTGATGGCGACGGCGCGTGCCGTCGTCGGCGGCCTCACCGTGCGACCGCGATCCGGACGGGGGCGGTGCCGAAGGTCGGCATGGCGAAGTCGACCTGTGTGGTGCCCTCCGGCGGCGCCGGGAACTGGACGTAGACCGGTGCCTTGTCGCCGGGCTGGAAGACCGTGTGGAACTGGTTGCACAGGCAGTTGCCCTGGGTGTCGCGCAGCGGGTAGTAGCGCTTCTTGCCCTTGAGATCGGCCAGGGTGGCACCCGAGGAGGAGTAGCCGTTCTTCAGCGTCAGATCGTTGCCGCCGCTCCACTGGTTGGTGTTCAGCGCCTTCGTGCCGTCGTTGCGCATCTCGCCGCGGACGGTCACCACACCGCCCTCGTGCCGCTGCACGGAGTCGATGGTGAGCACCGCGCCGTTCGCGCCCTTCAGCTCCGGCCCCTGGCCCTTGGGGCCTCCTGCGGCGGCCGGCCGTTCTGCGGCCAGCTTTTCGGCGGCCGGCTTCCCGCCGTCCGGCGCCGCACCTGAGTCGCCCTCCCGGCAGCCGCTCAGAAGGAGAGTTACGATCGCAATGGCGCTGACGGCGGCGACCTTCGTCCGGCCTCGCGCCGTTCCTCGCCGCCCTCGGCCGACTAGGCTGTTGAGGCCCTGTGTATCGCGCATCACGCATCCCCCTCGCTCCTCGTCCACTGCAACGCGTTGCACGATAGCGTATGCGAATCACTATGTCCTGGACCGGCGCCTGCCGCGCGATCGCGTTGCTCCGCGAAGTCGTGGCACATCACGGCCATCGGGTGGCCGTGGCGCACCATGAACTCCGTCTGCGGAGTGAGCCTCGAGGTCGGCTGGCCGCCTACCTGGGCCGCGAGGCGCGGGCGGACGCCTGGGCGGGGGCGGAGGCAGCGGTCACAAAGAACGGAACGGCGACGAGGAAGCGGCCGGTTTCCGCGCGTCGGCGCTGTTCGGCGAGCCACTCGTCCGCCCGGTCGCGGCTCACGGCGCCGCCGGCGCAGGCAGGCTCGACGAGTCTGGTGAGCAGCGACAGCATCGAGGGGTCGGTGAACACGCTGGTGTGCACCTCGACCGTGACGTCGTCGAAGCCGCCCTCCAGCAGCAGGTCCCGGTACTGGCGCCCGGCGCGGGGCATGTGCAGGAGGTCGGCGCGGGCGTGCACGATCGTGCGGGTGAGCGCCATGTCGTCCGAGTCGATCATGACGGCGTCCCAGTCCTGACCGACCAGGACGATCCTGCCGCCTGGGCAGAGGACCCGCTGTGCCTCAGCCACCGCGCGCCCCGGCTCCTGAAGTGCGTGGAAGACCTTGTCGGCACGGTAGCCGCGCACGCTTCCGTCGGCGAACGGCAGATGCTCCGCCCCCGCCTCCCGGAACTCCGCCTCCGGCCACCGCTCCCGGGCCGCGGCCAGCATCTGCGTGCTGGGGTCCACCCCGACCGCGCGGACGCCGCGTCCGGCCAGCTCGGCGACGGCTCGCCCGCCGCCGCAGCCGACGTCCACGACGGTCGAGCCCGGGACGGGAGAGAGCAGTTCGTAGGAGCGGGCCCGCAGCCGGGAGGCGCTCGGCATCCGGTCCGCGGCGTCGAGGAGGGCCAGCATGGCTCCGGTGGCGCGGTGCTCTTCCACCGCTTCCTGGTTCTTGGACATGGACGTCATGCTGCGACTTAATGTCGGCATGAAGTCAAGCGAGGACGGCGGCGACGGCGCCGCCGCAACCTGGGGCATCGGCGCCCTCGCGGCACGGTTCGGCCTGGCCACGCACGTGCTGCGGCACTGGGAGTCGAGGGGCCTGCTGGCCCCGGAACGGGACGCCGGCGGGCGCCGCCGCTACGGTGCGGACGACCTCACCCGCGTGGCGACGATCCTCATCCTGAAGGAGGCCGGCCTCGGCCTGGACACCATCAGGAGCCTGTCCGCCACCGTCGACCGCTCCGGCCGGCACGAGATCCTCCGTCCCGCCGCCGAGGAGCTGCGGTCGAGGATCGCAGCGGCCCAGGCCTCGTTGGCGCTCGTCGAGGGCGGCCTGAACTGCGAGCACGAGGACGTCAGCGGGTGCCCGAACTACCAGCGGCTCATCGCCGAGCGGGTCTGCCCCGAACTCCCGCCGGTGAGACGGTGATCGGGACAGCGGCACCGCCTCACCTCACCCGCCGGACCGGCCTTCGGCCGGGCGGGCGCGCCAGGGGCGGGTGATCAGTTCGCGGTAGACGGTGTGGGCGGGCCGCCTGCTCAGGTGCTGGTCCACCCACCGCCGCGCGCCCGCCGGGTCCGGATGAGCGCCGGAATCGCGGCGGCATACGTCGCACCGCATCGCGTAGCTGACCGGCGGCGCCTCGGGGCTCTGGTCGGGCTCCGTACGCCAACCGCCCACCGGCATCGGCCCGCCGCCCGCGCCTGCCGGTACGCGGCAGGTGTACCCGCCCTCCAGGAACAGCAGCCGGTCCCCGCCGGAGAGCATCCGCATGTCGCGCACCCGGCGCTCGGCGCCGAGGTAGTGCACCCTGTCGCCGACGCGCATCGGGCCGCTCACCCCTCCGCTCCCGTCCGGCAGGCGGGCGGTTCCGCCGCCGGGGGCGTGGGCGCGGGCGCGGGTGCGGCGCTCAGTGCATGGCACAACTGCGCGTGCAGCAACTCCGCTTCGGCCGAGGACAGCCGCAGGCCGAGGTCGGCGACGTGCTCGCCGTCGCACAGCAGCCACAACGGCAGTACGTAGCCGGGGGACTGGCGCACACGGTGGACGGGCCTGCCGGGGATCGTGTCGATCCGCCACGCGCGGGTCGCGTCGGTCACGAGGCCACCGCCACGGGCCTCGTACGCAGCCAGTACAGCGGGAAGTCCGCACCGCGCGGCGCCATCACCAGCACCAGCAGCGGTCGAGGCGCCACCGCCACCGCCACCTCCCGCGACGCGGTCACGTACGGGCGCACGAGCGCCAGCGCGTCGGCGTCGATGGCGGTGTCGCAGGGCAGCGGTCGCAGCGGGGTGGGAAGCGGGGGCGGCACCACGGGCGGGCCTGCCCGGTGGGGCCGGGCAGGCCCTGCCTTCCCTGCCCGGGCCCGCAGCCACCCGGCTGCCTGCCGGATACGGTGCTTCATGTCGGTCACCTGTCTCTCTGCCGTGATCGGCCACGCCCCCGGACGCCTCGCACGCGTCGCGGGGGTCTTCCTTGCACTAGGCAACTGCGTGGCTACGCACAGCGGTACGGTGGTGGGGGTGGCGTGCGTCAAATGCGTCAAACGCCGTGTGGGTGAGGGGTGGTGTCCTGTGGGGGCCATGGAGCCGAACACCGGTCTGGAGCGGCTGCACCGTGAGGCGGGGTGGACGCTGGGCCGTTTCGCGCAGCAGGTGAACCGGTTGGGGACCGAGCGCGGGACGCCGCTGACGTACAGCGGCCAGTCGGTGCACCAGTGGTTGCGCGGTCACTTGCCGAAGGCGGAGGTGCGTCCGCTGGTGCTGGAGGCGCTGGCCCGCAGGCTGCGCCGTCCGGTCACGCACGTGGAGGCGGGCTTTCCTGCGCTGCCGTTCGCGCCCGGGGCTGCGGCCACGACCGAGGGAATCCTCGACCTGGGGCGCCGGGACATGGACCCCTCGCGTCGCGGGGTGCTGGGAGTGGGCCTCTTCTCCGTCGCTCTGGCGGTGCCGAACTGGCCGGATGTCGTGGGCCGGATGGAAGCGGTCCAGAAAGGCCACACCCAACGCATCGGCGCATCCGAAGTCGAGGCCGTGAAGTCGATGACGGAGCGCCTGTCCCAGATCGATGACGACTTCGGTGGCCGCTATGCGCGCCCCATGGCAGCCGCGTTCCTCGTCAACACGGTTGCGCCCTTTCTGAGAGTGGACGCGGCGTCCGAAGTCCGGGAATCCATGCTGTCCGCCGCATCCTTCCTCTGCTACGTCACGGGGTGGATGGCGGTGGACGAGGGTCTGCACGGCTTGGCGCAGCAGTACTACGTCAAGGGGCTGGAGTTGGCGGGGGCCGGAGGGGACCACCTGACCTACTGCCACATTCTCCGGGGCATGTCGGTCCAGGCCGCAGACTTGGGGCATGGAGCCCCTGCCTCCCGGCTGGCAGACGCCGCCGCCGTCGCAGCCCCGTCCACCGGCCCTCGGATGCGTGCCTTCCTCGCGGCTCAGCAGGCCCACGCCTTTGCGGTTGCCGGAGAACAGGCGAAGGCGCTGCAAAGCCTCGCTGTGGCCGAATCGGCCCTGGAGAAGGCCGAAAGTCCATTGGGGTCGCTGGGTGGATTCAATCCCTCGACAATGGCCTACTGCGTGTCCCAGGTTCGCTATGCCTCGGGTGACGTGTCGGGGAGCGTGGAATCCATGCAGTCTCACTTCCGCCTGCGCGATGAAACGGACAGTCGGCGTTCGCAGTTGCGCTTCCGCGCCATGCTGGCGGAACGGCAGTTGGAGGTGGGTCACCTGGAGGAGGCGTGCCACTCCTGGAATCTCGTCCTGGACGACTACCCGGGAATGCAGTCCGGGCGAGTCGATGAACGAGTCCGTGCCATGTGCTCCCGCGTTCGCCCCTATCGCAAGGTTCCCGCCGCTCGCGCGCTGCACGAGCGGGCGCGTGCGATGGTCCCGCCCGCGCTGCTCGTGTAGCCGGTCCGCCGACGTGCCTCGGCGGACGGGCCGTCAAGGCACGGGGGCACCGGCTGTCAAACCCCTGTCACGCCCCGATGGTCGACCCAGGACTGTGCCGCCTCCACCATGGCCGGCAGCCATGTCTCGTCGGGGAACCGCTTGGCGCGGGCGCGGTTCATGCGCAGGGAGGCGGCGGCGAACGCATCGATCGCCTTCGGGTCCGCGTTCGCCCATCCCGCGCACCCCGACACCCATGACTCGGCCTCCTCCGCGCTGAATCCGCCGGAGACGAGTTGCATGACGAGTTGGCCGGAGTCGATGAACGCCGCGCCGCGTGTAGGCCAGGACCAGTCCACGGCCCAGCTCTCCTCGGCCCCCATCAGCAGATTGCTCGGGTTGATGTCGGCGTGAAGAAGTGCGTCACCGCGGAACAGCGCCGCCTCCGCCTCGTCGGCGGCGAAGCGGTCCCAGCGATTCTCCCGCCAGCCGTGGGCGACTTCGGGAAGCTCCAGTTCTCCCATCCTGCCCAGGAGTTCGATGACGGCAGGGAGATCCGCCGAACCCGGAGTGAAGTCCGACCGCCTGCCGTCCACGACGTCGAATCCGAGAGCGAGCCATTCGTCACCCTCCACGTGCCACCGGAGCACGGGAGAAACCGGCTGGACGAACGGGTTGATCAGTCTCTCCCGGACGAGGGATTCCCGTCGGCCACCCGGTCGGTTCCGCATCGCCTTGACGAAGAACGGCCCCTTCTCGCACTCCACCAGGGCGGTGAGGTCCGAGTCGTACCCGCGCGGTGTCCTCTGGATATCGGCCAGGTCTCCTGTGTGCGAGTGGATCAGCGTCAAGATCCCAGGGTCAGGAGGTTCACGTGTCATGATTTCTCAGTTCCTCGGGGAGCATTCGGTTCCGGGGTAGCCCGGACGGCATTCGTCATCGTTGCCACCCGGGCCGCAGTCGCTGGCGCGGTGCACCCGCCGAATCGAAGCGTTGGCCTGGGCCATGGCGGCGCCACTGAGGATATCGGCCAGCGGGGTGTCCTGAATGTTCCCGACGCCCATCCAGCCGGAGAAGACACACGGTGACACCTCGCCGTCGGGGCCGATCGCCGCGCGAGCTGTGCCGCACCGGCCGCAGAGGCCGGCCGCGTCCGGGGTGCGGTCGTGCGCGCCCCGCCCGAAGGGGCGAACGCGATCGACGCCGATCCTGACCACCCCCATGGACTCAAGCTCCCGGCGGGCCTCGTTGACGCGCTGCGCGTCGTCGACGGCGATGATCCCGACGCGCAGCGGGATGCCCAGCCGTACGGCCTTCTCGATGTTCGTCCTCGTCCGACCGTGGCTGCGGCGGCCGGTCATCGTGTCATGCTGCGCCGCCTGGTCCGAGTAGTAGGACGTGGCGAGCGTGACACCCTCTCGCCTCAGCAGCGCCCACCACTCGGCAGAGACGTGCACCAGGTTGCTGAACACCTCGACCGCGAGACCGAGGGACAGTGCGTGACGCACCAGTTCCGCCGCGTCGGGATGCAACGTGGGTTCTCCGCCGATCAGTTGCACGGCACGGACGCCGCAGTCGGAGGACTGGTCCAGGACACTGATCCAGTGTTCGCGGGTCATGCTGCCGTGAGTGCCGTCCGGGCCCGACGCGTTGTAGCAGTGCACGCAGTTGAGCTGGCACTTGCGCGTCAGGTCCAACCACAGGAGTTGTGGCGTGGTGTGTGTTGCCGATGAGGTCTCTGTCGTCGCGGTCACCATGGGTGCCCCTCTGCGGTGATGGAAGGAGAGCTGCTCTCCTTGCACTAGGCAACTGCGTGGCTACGCACAGCGGTACGGTGGTGGGGGTGGCGTGCGTCAAATGCGTCAAACGCCGTGTGGGTGAGGGGTGG